>JASJPE010000025.1:0-11651 GCA_031426895.1 Thiobacillus sp.
TATGAACAACTGCTGGCTCAATAACCCGGTGTCAATTAAATCGGGGGAAGATTCCGCTGCGCGATAAGGCCGCGCAGCGCCGGTTACTTTTACGTTATCCGTCAACCTAGCCTATGATCCGTTCGGAATTCGTAAAAGCCGTCGATTCCATACAAAGCAGCCTTCGTCCGCTGCTTAAGGAGCATGGCTACAAGGTTCGCGGCAGAACTTTCAACCGCATCACAGAGGATGGACTTACGCAGGTCGTAAACCTACAAATGGGGGCATCTGATCCGCCTGGGACAACCTACATTCCAGGGCTAAGAGAAAACCTGTATGGCCTCTTTACCATCAATCTAGGTGTTTACATTCCTGAGGTAGCGGCGCTGCAAGGTGGGGGGAAGGCAAAAGCTTGGGTGCAGGACTATCATTGCTCCATCCGCGAGCGTCTTGGCCCGGTTAGCGGCAGCGAAAAAGACATTTGGTGGCCCGCACGGGTAGACATTGCCATAGTCCAAGATATTCAGTCCCGTTTGGTTAACTTCGGCATTCCGTTTCTAGAACGATTTTCCACGCGAGATCGCATCCTTGCTGAACTAAAAGTTCATGGCACAAATTTGCCTTACTGTTCCGTTCCACGAATCGTAAGCGCCATCATTTTGGCAGAACGTAAAGAGACAGATCAGGCTCGCGCTTTACTCTCTGCGCAAACCCAAGAGACGCATAATCCTCGTCACCCTGAGTATGTGCGCGATCTCGCAAGACGTATGGGATTGGGGCCAATATGACGGATAACACTGCGGTCAACAGGGACGCCCAAACAGCCGGCTTCGCAAGCTGTTTGGGCGCCCGTTAGTCGCGTGCGACAACTACGTCTATTTGGTGCCGTTTGTCGAAGAGGAAGACTATTTCTTCTTCAAGACCGTAATCCCGAGCCGCAAGGCAACGCGGGACTATTTGAATCAAGGTGAAACAGATGCCGAAAATTGATGCCTACGAACATGAAGTCCTCACCGCCTTTGAGAAAGGCCAACTGAAGTCCGTTGCCACGAAAGCCGAGCTAGCGAAATTCAAGGCAGCTGCGCGCGCTACGGCTATTAAGGACCGCCGGGTCAACATCCGCCTGTCTTCTGGCGATTTGAGCGACATTCAAGTAAAGGCACTTGAGGAAGGTGTGCCGTACCAAACGCTTATCGCCAGCGTTCTTCACAAGTACGTTACGGGCCGTCTGGCCGAGCCGCGCACAACCAAGCAATCAAGCCGTCCAGCGACAAAACGCCGTGCTACTTCTGGCAGTTGAATGTCCGCTGTGGCGCCGACGCCCAAGCCTGCGGTGCAGGGGACGCCGCACACTGAATTTCGGTCAAGCGGGACTAACGCCGGCAAGCCGACTTCGCGCCCGGTACTGCTACTGGTGTATCTTGAGCCGCTCAAACGCACACTGAAATTATGATCCGCTTTACGAAATCGATGGCTGCGTGGAACACGCCGGCATTTCAGGAAACCCTGAAGCAGGAGATTGCAGCGCTGGATGAGCAGCACCTTCCCTTGCAACAAAGTTTGACTGCCAGCAGTCGTGTTTCAGACAGCCCGATCCAGGCCGTGATCCTGAATGTGGCCGAAGAAGCCGGGGTAGTCCGGGTCAAGGCCGGGATTTTTTACAGCGGGGTGATAGCGGGCTGCAATTGTGCAGACGACCCCTCTCCCATCGACGAGCAAAATGAGCACTGCGTGGTGCAGTTTCTGATCGACAGGCTGTCGGCCGAAGCGTCGGTTACGTTGCTTGCAGAATAAAAGTGGGTCTTGGGGACACTCTGAATAAATCCTTCGAATCTCAGGACGAATGGCAAGCGGTTGATTTCATTCGTGGTGAGTTAGTCGAACCACAAAGCAAACCAATTCGTTCAGCATGTCCTTACGGCAGGATCAAACAAAAAACCGCACCCTGGTCGTTGTGCAAGCGGAGTTCACCGACACGGCCCTGATTGTCGTGACTTTGCGCTATCAGCCTGGCGAACTGCAGCCCCAAACCTGTCCCGGTTGAACGATACGGCGTGTTGGTTGCCACGCTGTTGAGGACATGTTCCGGGTAGCCGTCTGAATCGTCACGCACCATCAGCGCCAAACATTCGTCCAGCATAGTGGCTTCGATACGGATGGTCGAGTGCGCATAGGCCAGGGAATTGTGGATGGCGTTGATCAGGGCCATTTCGATCAGGTCGCGATCCAGAAACCAGATCGCCGGCACCTCGGGCTGTATCTCGACCTCGATCCTGAGATGCCCCCGCGACAGGGCAACAGCCTGATCGCTGATTCCCTGAACAAGGTCATGTGGCGAGTAGGCATTGATTGCCGGGTGCATCTGTTGATGATCGACCTTGTAGATGAACAAGGCCTGCTGCAAGCGCCCGATCACGCCCTGGCAAAGCAGGCGCGCCGCATCTAGTGGCTCATCGTGCACGGCCTCGTTCTGCACTGGAATGCGCTCGATGGTCATCGCCAGCAACCCGAGATTGTTTTTCAGTTCATGAATCAGGGCGGCATAAAAATCGGTGTCATCAAGTTTCATTCCTGGGCCGCCCTCTGAATACCGAAACGCTTCTCGACTTCCTTGAGTTGAAGACGCAGCCCGGATAGACGCGGATGATCAGGCGCCTGGCGAGTGGCCTCTGCCAGATAATGCCGGGCATGCTCAAGCCGCTTTTCGTCCATGCCAGATTCGTCGAGATATTTGAGTATCACCCACACGGTGTTCATCATGATGCGTGGATTGTAGGGAGCCTCATCGCAAGCAGTCAGCAGCTTCTCAACCGCAGATTGATAATCGCCCCGTTGCGCCAGCACCACTCCTTCGTTGTTCAGTTTACGTACTCCTGAGGTGGCACTGGACAATACCGCCGTCCCGGCATCGCTACGTCCGGCTTCTTCATAGATACGTTTGGCCTTGGCCAGGAGGGCCTCACTGTCATGCGAGTTTCGGGCAACCTCTGACACCAGGCCATCGGCTTCATCCAGGCGGCCAGTTGCCATGCAGACACGGGCCATGTCCAGGACCAGTTGATCATCACCACGCGTACCCGTAGCACGCAAGGCCCCTGCAGCGTCCAGAACCTTGGTGGCTTCCTGTAGCTTGCCGTCCTGAATGTAGGACATTCCCTGTGTGACAGCCACAACCAGCTGTCCTTCCGGGCTACTCTGCAGCGTGCTTTTATTTCGCCTCAGGGTATCGGAAACGGCTTTCAGATCGCCCTGCTCCAGTTGCACCCGACACAGGTTTCCAAAATCACTGGGTGTAATAAAAATGGAATGGCGGCCTTTTTCCAGTGCATGGGTAAATGCGGTCCGTGCCGTGTCGAGATCGCCATTGGCGAGCGCGACCTCTCCCAGCTTCTGCTGGCGGCGAACGGTTTTTCCGGAAATGGCAACGCCTTGCTGCAACGCAACCTGGGCCGCAGCCACATCTTTCCTGGCCAGGCAAACATCCGACAGAAGGTCATACGCGGCCACCATTTCCGGGGCATGCTCCAGCACATCACGCAACTCTTCCTCGGCGGCCTCGTCTTTCTTTTGCATATGCATGGTCCGGGCCAGGCCAAGTCGTGCCCAGGGTATGGCGCGCATCTTGATGACTTGTTGGTAGAGGGCTTCTGCCTCGGTAAAGCGTTCCAATGTCACGAGTAACTCACCCTTGAAACGCAGCGCATCCACCATGTACCTTGGACGATTACGGATGATTTCATCGCAGGCCAGAATGGCTGCTTCCAGATTATGAGCAAAAAGGTGACTGTGAACGTCACGAAAAGCCCGTTTACGCTGCAGCACACTCTCGAGACGGCTGTGCAGCACCTCTGCGCTGAAGGGCTTGATCATGTAATCGTCAGGAGCGAGTTCAGCCGTGGCAGCCACTTTTTCATAAAAGGATTCGGCTGTCACCATCATGAAAACGGTTTCGGGCGAAATCAGGTTGCTATGACGGAGCTCTTCTAACAATTGCTGGCCATCGCGGCCATCGCCCAGGTTGTAGTCACACAGAATAAAATCACACGGTTTGCTTTTGACCTGATAGATGGCCTCAGCTGCATTGCCTGCCAGCTGGATTTTTTTAATGCCAAAGTTGCTCAGGGTCAGGCGCAGGGCATTCCGCATACCCGGGTAATCATCCACGACCAGCGCGCGCAACTCACCGTAGTCGATAAAGGCATCACTGATTTGAACTGAGGGTTGACTCACGCGTGCTCACCATATACTTCATTTAACCGTCCCTGAATTGGATCCGGCTTGATTCAGTTCAATAACGGTGATTTTCCTTCTAACTGAACCTAGTACGGCAACCCATAAGTTTGCGTACATGCCGAGACGCGCATCCGCGCGCCGAGTGCGCGAAGCGAACCGCAGCCATAGTCGTTCTATGGCGAGGATGAGCGACAAAGCAATCGGCGATGCGGGGCGCGTCGAACATAGCGAAACTTATGGGTTGCCGTACTAGCCTTGCCGCAAGGAGGATATGGCGTGCGGCTTAAGGTGCGGCTGGCGGGATGCCCAACTCATCCGGAAACGGCCGGCTCGGGTACTGGAACGCGACGGGGCCGTCGGGTTCTGCATGAACGAACTGATGCACGAACGGATCGGTCGCGTCCTGCATCGTGGCGGCATCCCCCTCGGCGACCACCACGCCGTCATGGATGAAGTAAATATAATCGGCAACCTTGAGCGATTCCGATACGTCATACGTCACCACAACCGACGTCAATCCGAGCGTGTCATTGAGACGCCGGATCAGATTGGCAACGGTATTGAGCGAAATCGGGTCGAGTCCGGCAAAGGGCTCGTCGTACATGATCAGCGCGGGGTCGAGTGCAATCGCCCGCGCAAGCGCGACCCGACGTTCCATCCCGCCAGACAGTTCACCGGTTTGAAACGAGTGGGCACCGCGCAAGCCCACGGCATGAAGCTTCATCAGCACCAGATCATGAATCACGTCTTCCGGCAGATCGGTATGTTCGCGCATGGGATAGGCAATGTTGTCGAACACCGACAGGTCGGTGAACAGGCCGCTGACCTGGAACATCATGCCCATCTTGCGCCGCATCGCGTAGAGCGCTTTATTGCTCAGTTCGTGGATCACGTCGCCATTGAATGTCACGCGGCCGCGCGAGGGCCGGAGCTGTCCTCCCATCTGTCGCAGCAGCGTCGTTTTACCGCACCCGCTCACGCCCAGAATGCCCACGATCTTGCCGCGTGGAATGACGAGATTGACGCCCTTGAGCACCGGGTTGTTGTCATACGAAAAATGCAGGTCGCTGACTTCGACCAGATTGTCCATTGGCCGGTCTGCGGGATTCTTTTTGGATTCAGCTGTCATGATTCAACCGGGTTTATTTATCCGTTCACTGACAGAAGCCCATCCGGGGCCTCCAGCGCCGTTTTGACCGCCACAAGAAACTGCACCGCTTCGCGGCCGTCGATCAAACGATGATCGTAGGTCAACGCCAGATACATCATGGGGCGTATCACCACCTGGCCATTTTCGGCGACGGGGCGTTCCTGGATGGTGTGCATGCCGAGTATGGCCGACTGGGGCGGATTGAGTATGGGCGTGGACAGCAGGGAGCCGAACACTCCGCCATTGGTGATGGAAAACGTGCCGCCCGACAGGTCTTCGAGCGCCAGTTTGGCCTCGCGCGCACGCTGGCCCAGGTCGGCAATGGCCGACTCGATCCCGGCTGACGACAGGGTCTGGGCACGGCGCAGGATCGGTACCACCAGTCCGCGGGGGCTGGAAATGGCGATCCCGATATCGACATCGCCATGCCAGACGATGTCGTCACCCTCGATGGCCGCGTTGACGATCGGAAACTGCTGCATGGCCTGGCATACGGCACGCACAAAAAACGACATGTAGCCCAGCTTGACGCCGTGCTTTGTCTCGAATTCAGCCTTGTAGCGCTGGCGCAGTTCATTCACCGGTTGCATGTTCACCTCGTTGAAGGTGGTGAGCATGGCGGCCGTATGCTGTGCGGCGACAAGGCGCTCGGCCACGCGCTGACGCAGGCGCGACATCGGTTCGCGGCGGCTTTCGCCAGCAGTCACGACGGGGGCGGGCTCAGCGGGAAGCGGCTGGCTGGGCTTGAGCGTTTGCGAGGGCGATACTTTGGGGCGGTGTACGGGCGTGGGTGTTGTTGCCTTGGCCGTAACAGGCTGCGTAACGACAGGCTGTACCGGTTTGACTGGGGGCGGGGCTTCACCGGCTTGCTCGCCCGTTTCAATCACCGCCACGATTTCATCCGCCTTGACCACCGCCCCTTCTGCATGGCGCAGTTCGATCAGCGTGCCGGATGCCGGCGATGGAATTTCCATGATGATCTTGTCGGTCTCCAGGTCGACCAGGGTTTCGTCACGCGCAACCATTTCACCCAGTTGCTTGCGCCACGGCAGCAAGGTGCCGCTGGCAACCGAATCGGACAGGGTTGGCACGCGCACTTCAATTTTCATACGGAGTCTCCAGCGCGTCGCTCAACAGGGCTTCCAGTTCGGCGCGGTGGCGCGACACATAGCCCGACGCGGGTGCGGCGGCCGGTGGCCGGCCCGCGTAATGGAAACGAAGCCAGTTCGGCGCGCAATGATTAAGGTGATGCTGGGTTTGGTACCACGCCCCCTGGTTCATCGGCTCATCCTGAGCCCAGACGAAGGTATGCGCGTCCGGATAGCTGCTCAGGACCTGGCGGAACGCTTCTTCGGGGAAAGGATACAACTGCTCCACGCGAACCAGCGCGATCTCATCGTCCAGACCACGTGAGCCACGGGCTGCTTCGAGATCGAACCATACGCGACCGCTGCACGCCACCACGCGCCTGGCCGTGCGCGGCGCGCGCGGATCGTCGATGACCGGCCGGAATGCCCCGGTGGCGAGATCCTCCAGCGAGGAAGTAGACGATGGATGCCGCAGCAGGCCCTTGGGGCTCATGATCACCAGCGGCTTTCGGCTTGGGCGAATGATTTGTCGCCGCAGCAGGTGGAACATCTGTGCGGGCAGCGTCGGCACGCAAACCTGGATGTTGTCCTGCGCGCACAGTTGGAGAAAACGTTCGAGACGTGCGGAAGAATGCTCCGGCCCCTGCCCTTCAAACGCATGCGGCAGCAGCAGGGTCAGGCCGCACTGGCGCCCCCATTTGGCCTCGCCGCTGGCGATGAACTGGTCGATCACCACCTGTGCGCCATTGGCGAAGTCTCCAAACTGCGCTTCCCATACCACCAGGGTGTCCGGATCGGCGGTGGCGTAACCATACTCGAATGCCAGCACCGCTTCTTCCGACAGCAGCGAATCGATGATGGTGAAGTTGCCCTGCCGTTCGTGAATATGGTCGAGCGGCACATAGACGCCGCTCTGGCGTCGCTCGCGTTTCTGGTCGTGCCACACGGCATGACGATGGAAGAAGGTGCCGCGTGCGGAGTCCTGCCCCGATACCCGTACATTCACCCCCGCATCGAGCAGACTGGCATAGGCCAGATGCTCGGCATAGCCCCAGTCCACCGGCAACTCACCTGCGCGCATCTTGCGGCGATCATCCAGCACCTTTTGCACCCGTGAATGCAATTCGATCTCGTGTTGCAGCGTGGTGATGCGCTCGCCCAGGAAATCCAGCCGCTCAGCCGGTACGGCCGTGTCCACTTCGTCTATCTGGCCGCTGTTGAAACGGCCCCAGTGGGTGCCGAAAATCTGCTTGAAATCGGACAATGCCGGCGCGCTCAGCGATTCGCCATGCTCCAGGCGCTCGCGGCAGGCATCGACCATATCGTCCGCCTGCGCCTGGGTCAGCACGTCCTCATCCACCAGTTTCTGTGCATACAGCACGCGGGTGCTGGGGTGCGCCTGGATACGCCGGTACATCATCGGCTGGGTGGCCAGCGGCTCATCCTGTTCGTTGTGGCCATGGCGGCGATAGCACACCAGATCGATGAAACAGCTGCGATGGAAGGTGTAACGGAAATCCACTGCGGTTTGCACGGCAAAGGCCACCGCCTCGGGGTCATCGCCATTGACGTGCAGCACCGGCGCTTCGACCATTTTGGCGACATCGGTGCAGTACAGCGTCGAGCGTACGTCGCGCGGGTCGGACGTGGTAAAGCCAATCTGGTTGTTGATGACAATATGAATCGCCCCGCCATTGCGGAAGCCGCGCGTCTGCGACATGTTGAGACTTTCCATCACCACGCCCTGCCCCGACAGCGCCGCATCGCCGTGCAGGATCACCGGCAACACCTCGTAGCCCAGCACATCGCCACGCCGGTCCTGGCGTGCACGCACCGAGCCGCGCACCACGGGGTGAACGATTTCAAGATGTGAGGGATTGAACGCCAGGGCCAGGTGAACCGGACCATGTTCCGTCGCGATGTCGGTAGAAAACCCCTGGTGATATTTGACGTCGCCCGACAGCGGCGAACCGGGCTCACCGTTGAGTGGCTCTTCATAGAGACTCTTCAGCGAACGGCCCATGATGTTGGCCAGCACGTTGATCCGTCCACGATGCGCCATGCCCATCACGATTTCCTTGGCACCGTGGCGCGCACTGCGCGCAATCACCTGGTCGAGCAGCGGGATCAGGCTTTCGCCGCCTTCCAGCGAGAAACGCTTTTGCCCTACATGACGTGTATGCAGGAATTTCTCAAGGGTTTCGGCATCGGTCAGCCGCTTCAGCATTTGCAATTTGAGCGTCCTGGACACGCCAAACCGTCCCTGCGCGCTTTCGATGCGCTCCTGCAGCCAGCGTTTTCGCGCCACGTCGCTGATGTGCATGTATTCGGCCCCGACGTGGCCGCAATACGCATTTCTCAGCCGCTGCAGGATATCGGCCAGCGTGGTGCGGTCGACGCCAAACAGCGAACCGGTCTCGAATTCGCGGCTCAGGTCCGCATCGGTCAAGCCATAGTGCGCAGGGTCGAGTTCGGGGGTGGGCGGCGGCTCAAAACGACGCAACGGGTCCAGTTCGGCCTTGCCTACCCCCAGGTAGCGATAAGCATTGATCAGCCGCAATACCGCCACCTGGGCAACATCCGACGCCACAGCCGCACCGGGCATCGGCTGATTCAGCCACGGCGCCAGCGCCTGGTCATCAAATTGCGCCAGGTACGCCGCATTGCCTGCATAGAGCGGAGAAGTCAGGTTCCAGTCAGATGCACTCATATGAATTTAATCCGCTGTGTTGATCTGCCATGCTCTGCGTATTCAGGCTCCGCGCTTGTCCAATGGCACAAACTCGCGCCGTGCCGAACCCGTATAGAGCTGGCGTGGGCGACCGATCTTGTGCGCCGGGTCGGACAGCATTTCATGCCACTGCGCCACCCATCCTGCAGTGCGCGCCAGAGCAAACATCGCGGTGAACATGCTGGTGGGAATACCCATGGCGCGAAAGATGATGCCGGAATAAAAATCAACGTTGGGATAAAGCTTGCGGTTGATGAAATATTCGTCTTCAAGTGCAATGCGTTCAAGCTCCATCGCCATCTTGAACTGCGGATCGTCGCGCAAATCCAGTTCGTCCAGCACCTCGTAGCAGGTCTCACGGATGATGCGCGCGCGCGGGTCCATGTTCTTGTAGACGCGGTGGCCGAAGCCCATCAGGCGAAAGCCGCTGGTCTTGTCCTTGGCGCGCTTGATGAATTCCGGGATACGCGAAATGTCGCCCATCTCGTCGAGCATTTTCAGCACCGCCTCGTTGGCGCCACCGTGCAGCGGCCCCCACAGCGAGGCCATACCGCTCGCCATGCTGGCGTAGGGATTGGCGCCGCTGGAGCCCGCCAGGCGCACTGTGGAGGTCGACGCATTCTGTTCGTGGTCGGCATGCAGGATGAAAATACGGTCGAGCGCACGTGCCAGCACCGGATTTGGCTCGTAGGGTTCGCACGGCGTCGAGAACATCATGTGCATGAAATTCTCGGCATAGGACAAACGATTCTGCGGATACACGAAGGGCTGGCCTTCGTTGTACTTGTACGACCAGGCTGCCACCGTCGGTACTTTCGCGATCAGCCGGTGCGCCACAATCTCGCGCTGGCGCGGATCAAAGATGTTCATGTCCTCGTGATAAAACGCCGACATGGCGCCGGTCACGCTGATCATCACCGCCATCGGGTGCGCATCGCGACGGAATCCGCGGAACACGTTCTCCATCTGGTCGTGCAGCAGGGTGTGGTGGCGGATCGATTGCTCAAACACCATTTTCTGTTCGGCTGTCGGCAATTCGCCATGAATCAGCAGGTAACAGACCTCCATATAGTCCGACTGATAAGCCAGTTGTTCGATCGGATATCCGCGGTAATACAGCAGGCCCTCGTCACCATCGATATAAGTCATGCCGGACGTACAGCTTGAAGTCGCCGTAAAACCGGGGTCGTGGGTGAAATAGCCGTGCGTACCCAGCGTGCGGATATCAATTACCGGCTTGCCATAGGTGCCCTGCTCAACTGGCAGTTCGATCGAAGGACTGCCGTCGCTGAATGTAAGGGTGACGGTTTTTTTCATCGTGATTCCAAAATTAATGCGGTTCGATAATGCTGTAGACGCTTGATCAGTGCTTCAAGCTCAGGGTCGCCCGCAGGCAAGCGGTCTTGAAGCCGGTCTACAATTTCCATGTCCGATAAAATCAGGAGCCGCTCGAGAGCGGCTTTCTCGCAAGGTTGAAGTGTAGCGCGGTGCGTATCCCAAAAGCCACCCAGCCAGAGATCAAGTTCCAGCAATCCCCGGCGGCAACGCCAGTTCAACGCATCAGACACGCCTTTTCACCAGCAACGACTTGATGCGGCCGATGGCCAGCGTCGGGTTCAGGCCCTTGGGGCACGCATCCACGCAATTCATGATGCCGCGGCAGCGGTACAGCCGATACGGGTCTTCCAGATTATTCAGACGCTCACCGAGCGCTTCATCACGACTATCAGCGATAAAGCGGTAAGCCTGCAATAATCCTGCCGGACCGACGAACTTGTCCGGGTTCCACCAGAAAGACGGGCACGATGTCGTGCAGCAAGCGCACAGAATACATTCGTATGCGCCATCAAGCAGTGCACGATCTTCAGGTGCTTGCAGACGTTCCACCTCAGGCTCGGGTTCGTCGTTGATCAACCAGGGTTTGATCGAGCGGTATTGCTTGAAGAACGGTTCCATGTCCACGATCAGGTCGCGGATCACCGGCAGGCCCGGCAATGGCCGCACCTCGATGGGCTGCTTCAGCTCGGACAAGGGCGTAATACACGCCAGCCGGTTCTTGCCGTTCACATTGACTGCATCCGACCCGCACACGCCCTCACGGCAGGACCGGCGCAGGGATAAGCTTTCATCCTGCGCTTTGATCGCCAGCAAGGCATCGAGCAGCATCTTGCCCTGCGGCTCGATGTCGAGTTCGACGTCCTGCATGAAGGGCTTTTCGCCGGACTCGGGGTTGTAGCGGTAGAGGCGGAATTTCATGAGGGCCTCCACGTGAAGTCAGAGGCTTCGCGTTTTGCCTGTGGGATGCGGGCATTCTGTTTCGCCTTTGGGCGAGTTACTTTCTTTGCTTCGCCAAAGAAAGTAACCAAAGAAAGGCGACCCCACATCGCTGCCCTGCGGGTTCCCGATTTGGCTCGGGCGAGCGGGCGCTCCACCAACTCGCCCTGGCACGGGGCACAAAACGCCCCGTGCT
>JASJPE010000026.1:0-133302 GCA_031426895.1 Thiobacillus sp.
ACACCGGCTTGCACTTGCCGCAGCGCAGGCAGTCCTTGATCGAGTCGGCGATGGCTTCGGTTTCCGAGGCTTCGAGGATGATCGACTCGGATTCCAGCAGGCTGAAGGACGGCGTGTAGGCATTGCGCAAGTCCGCGCCGGGCAGCAGTTTGCCCTTGTTGAAATGGCTCGCGGGATCGACCTTTTGCTTGTAGGCGGCGAAGGTGGCAATGGTGGCCGCGTCGAGAAACTCCAGCTTGGTCAGGCCGATGCCGTGCTCGCCCGAAATCACCCCGCCAAGATCGGTGGCGAGTTTCATGATGCGTGCCACCGCTGCGTTGGCGGCTTGCAGCATGGCGTAGTTGTCGGAGTTGACCGGGATGTTGGTGTGCACGTTGCCGTCGCCGGCGTGCATGTGCAGCGCCACGAACACGCGGCTTTTCAGCACCTCTTTGTGGATGCGGTCGCAGGCTTCGAGCACCTTGGTGTACTCGCGGCCGATGAACAGCTGGTGTAGCTCGCGCCGCACTTCACGTTTCCACGACACCCAAATGTGCTTGTCGCGCAGCGCGGTAAAGACCGAGCCGTCTTCGTGTGGCGCGTCGAGATCGTCAGCATAGGCCTGCCATTGGGCTTTCACCGAGGCGATCAGCGCCAGCGCACGCTGGCGCTTGTCTTCCACCTGTTCCGGGTCGGCCACGGTGTCGTCATCTTCCAGCAGCGGCAGGCGTGCGGCGCTGAAAAACACGGTCAGCGCATCGAGCAGGACCAGCTTGTTGGCAATCGACTGTTCGATGTTGATGCGCTCGATGCCGTCGGTGTAATCGCCCAGGCGCGGCAGCGGAATCACCACGTCCTCGTTGATCTTGAACGCGTTGGTGTGGGCGGCAATCGCGGCGGTGCGGGCGCGGTCGAGCCAGAACTTCTTGCGCGTTTCCGGCGATACCGCAATGAAACCTTCGCCGCCGCGCGCGTTGGCGAAGCGTACGATGTTCGAGGCAGCTTCGCCCACGGCGACTTCGTTGTCCGACACCACGTCGATCAGCAGCACCATGTTCGGCCGCGTGGTGCGCGGCGCCTTGGTGGCGTAGCCGACGGCTTTGACATAGCGCGCGTCGAGATGCTCCAGCCCGGCGAGCAGGATGTCGCCGTGGGCGTCGCAATAGTCCTTGATTTCGACTATCGCCGGCGTGGCTTCGGACGCGTGGCCAAAAAATTCCAGGCATACCGTGCGGGTGTGCGCCGGCAGCCGGTGCAGGATGAAACGCGCCGAGGTGATCAGGCCGTCGCAGCCTTCCTTCTGGATGCCGGGCAGACCCGCCAGAAATTTGTCGGTGACATCCTTGCCGAGTCCGGTCTTGCGGAAACGGGTGCCGGGAATGATGAGGATTTCCGGCGAGCCTTTCGGCGTTTTGCCATCGGCGGCAAAACGCCGAATCTCGAAGGTGGCCGACGGCACGTCGTGAATTTTGCCGAGGTTGTGGTTTACCCGGCTGACCTCGATCCATTCGGCGTCCGGCGTGACCATGCGCCACGACACCAGGTTGTCCAGCGCCGTGCCCCACAGCACGGCCTTCTTGCCGCCCGCGTTCATCGATACGTTGCCGCCGATGGTCGAGGCGTCGGCCGAGGTCGGATCGACCGCAAACACCAGCCCGGCCGCATCGGCCGCGTCCATCACCCGCTTGGTCACGACGCCCGCGCCGCAGTGAATGGTGGGGACTTCGAATTCACAACCGGGCAAATGGCGCATCTCCACCGCGCTCAAGGCTTCGAGCTTTTCGGTGTTGATGACCGCGGCACGGTCGGTGAGCGGAACCGCACCGCCGGTGTAGCCGGTGCCACCGCCGCGCGGGATGATGGTCAGGCCCAGTTCGATCAGCCCCGCCACCAGCCGGGCCATTTCGGCTTCGGTGTCCGGGGTTAGCACCACAAACGGGTATTCCACCCGCCAGTCGGTGGCATCGGTGACGTGCGAGACGCGCGCCAGGCCATCAAACGAAATGTTGTCGCGCCGGGTGACACCGCCGAGGCGGCGCAGGATGCGCGCGCGCAGGCTGGCAGTGTCGTCGAACCAGGCTTCGAATTCGCGCACCGCGCGCGAGGCGGCAGCCAGAAGCTGACCCACCAGTTCGTTGCCCTGGCGGCGTACTTCGATCTCGTGCAAACGGTGCCGCAGCGCATCGACCAGCATCTGCCGGCGCTTGGGGTTGTCGAGCAGATCGTCTTCCAGATAGGGATTGCGCCGCACCACCCAGATATCGCCCAGCACCTCGAACAGCATGCGCGCCGAGCGGCCGGTCTTACGTTCGCCACGCAGCGTGTTGAGCACGCCCCACGCGTCCGCACCCAACAGGCGGATGACGATCTCGCGGTCGGAAAACGAGGTGTAGTTGTAGGGGATTTCGCGCAGGCGTGCGGTCATGCTGGGTTGTGTTCGGGCGTTGCCAGGGGCGATGCCGATTCCATTTGCTTCAAAGCCGGTATTTTACGGGATAAGGGGCATAAGCCGTGAGCCGCTACGCCATTACAATGGCACCGTGCGATAAAAACAACCTACGCTCAGGGATGACACCATGGCCTCTGTTTATGATTTGAAACCCCGTTTTCAGGCGCTGCTGCGCCCGTTGGTCGATGCCCTTGCAGCGTGCGGGGTCACCGCCAATCAGATAACGATGGCTGCCATCGTGCTGTCGGTGATCGGCGGCGGGTTGATCGCCTGGCGACCGTTCGAAACCTGGCCGCTGTTGCTGCTGCCGCTGATCCTGCTGCTTCGCATGGGACTCAACGCCATCGATGGCATGCTGGCACGCGAACATCATCAGCAATCCAGACTCGGCGCCATCCTCAACGAACTCGGTGACGTGATTTCCGATACCGCACTCTACCTGCCGCTGGCCTGGGTGCCGATGGTGTATGTGCCGCTGGTCGAAGGCATCGTGGTGCTGGCGGTGATGTCGGAAATGACCGGCGTGGTGGCGGTACAGATCGGTGCGCGCCGTCAGTATCAGGGCCCGATGGGCAAGAGCGACCGTGCGCTGTGGTTTGGCGCGCTCGGGCTGGTGCTGGGGCTGGGCGTGGCGCCGGGTAACTGGATCAACTGGGGGCTGGGTGCGATGTTGATCCTGCTGGGCTGGACCATTTTCAACCGGGCGCGTGCCGCGCTGCGGGAAACTGCCACGAAGGAATCCGATGCCGCTTAACCTGCAATATGCCCTCTACGGCATCCTTGGCCTGCTGGTGCTCGGCACGCTCATCATTGGCTTGAAACGGCAGTTCAAACCCGGCCCCGGTGACCACGAACTGTGGCTGCGCATGCGCTCGTGGTGGGTAATGGCGGGGTTGTTTATCTTCGCCATCGCGGTCAACCGCCAGCTATCTATTGTCTTCTTCGCCCTGGTGAGTTTTCTCGCGCTCAAGGAATACTTCAGCATCATTCCCACCCGCCGCGCCGACCGCCGCGTCCTGTTCTGGGCCTACCTCGCCATCCCCGTGCAGTATTTCTGGGTGTCTGAAGCCTGGTTCGGCATGTTCATCATCTTCATCCCGGTCTATCTGTTCCTGTTCATCCCGCTGAAAATGGTCATCGTCGGCGAAACGCAAGGATTTTTGAAAGCCGCCGGCACCCTGCACTGGGGCTTGATGACCACCGTGTTTTCGCTGTCGCATGCTGCATTTTTGTTGGCGCTGCCCGATGCCAACAACCCGGCAGCGGGCAGCGCCGGCCTGCTGCTGTTTCTGGTGTTTCTCACCCAGTTCAACGACGTCATGCAGTTCGTCTGGGGCAAGCTCATCGGCCGCATCAAGGTCATCCCCAAAGTCAGCCCCGGTAAAACGCTGGGCGGTTTCCTCGGCGGCGTCGCCACCACCACCCTCGTCGCCTGGCTCGCCGCGCCTTACCTTACGCCGCTGGTGGGTTGGCAGCCAATTGTGGCAGGACTCATCATCGGCATCGGCGGCTTCGTCGGCGACGTCACCATTTCAGCGCTCAAGCGCGATCTGGGCATCAAGGACAGCGGCAGCCTGATCCCCGGCCACGGCGGAATCCTGGATCGGGTGGATAGCCTGACCTATACGGCACCGTTGTTTTTTCATTTTATGTATTACTTGCATTATTAAATGCGCTGGCTACAAGCTGCTTTCTTCCTGCTGCTGGTGCGCCCCTTCCTCGCACTGGTGCTGGGTGTCAACCTGCGCCACGCCGAGCGCCTGCCCAAGACCGGCCCGGCGATCCTCGCGGCCAATCACAACAGCCATCTCGACACACTGCTGTTGATGAGCCTGTTTCCGTTGTCGCAGCTGCATCGGGTACGTCCGGTGGCGGCAGCAGATTACTTTCTGAAGAACCGCTTTATCGCGTGGTTCGCGCTCAATGTCATGCATATCCTGCCGCTGGCGCGTCGGCCCAAACCCGGTGTGGCCCCGCTTGCGCATATCGAGGAAGCCCTTGTTCAAGGCGATATCCTGATTCTGTTCCCCGAAGGCTCGCGCGGCGAGCCGGAAAAACGCAGTGAACTGAAATCCGGAATTGCTCACCTGATGGAGCACGCGCCGGAGGTACCGGTGGTGCCGATTTATTTCCGCGGCCTGGGCAAGGCCTTGCCCAAGGGTGACTGGCTGCCGATCCCGTTTTTTGTCGATGGTTTTGTCGGCGAGGCACTGACCTGGCAGGGCACGCGTGCGGAGACGATGCAGGCGCTGAAAGCGCGCTTTGCCGAACTGGAACAGCAAGGAGGGCATGGCGCATGGGAATGAGCGTGGCACACATTGAGAAACCGGTGCTGGTGGGGCTGTCCTTATTGGCGCTGGTCGTGTCGGGGATCGATCCGTTTGACCGGCTGACCTGGGTGCTTGAAACCGCGCCGGTGATGCTGGGGGTGCCGTTGCTGATCGCAACCTGCCGCCGCTATCCGCTGACGCCGCTGGTGTATCGTCTGCTGTTCATCCACGGGCTGATCCTGATGCTCGGCGGCGCGTATACCTATGCCCGGGTGCCTCTCGGCTTCTGGGTGCAGGATGCGTTCGATCTGGCGCGCAACCATTACGACCGGTTGGGGCATCTGGCACAGGGCTTTATCCCGGCCATGCTGACGCGCGAGATTTTGCTGCGCGCCACGCCCTTGCGGCCCGGCGGCTGGCTGTTTCTCCTGACGACGTGTGTGGTGCTGGCGTTTAGCGCCTGCTACGAATTCACCGAATGGGGCGCAGCGCTGGCGATGGGGGGCGACGCCGATGCGTTTCTCGCCACCCAGGGCGACGTGTGGGATACGCAGTGGGATATGTTTCTGGCGCTCATCGGCGCGCTGATTGCGCAAGCGTTGCTGTCACGGCGCCACGACCGGGCGCTGAAGCGCCTGGCTATTTGCCGGTCAGCCGCTTGCCCAGACTGACGACACCCAGCACCAGTGCGCCTGCCGCGATGCCTGCGAACGCATCGATCAACAACGGCGTGAGCACAGCGAGCGTGCCGCCGATTACAGGAAGCGTGGCAACGGCGTGGGTAGCGACTTCAATCGGGTGATGCGCAGCAGGTAGGCCATGCACCAGAATGCCACCGCCGACGAGGAACATCGCGGCGGTGCCTAGCACCGTCAGCAATTTCATCAGCTTGGGCGCTGCCGCCAGCAACACGCGGCCGACTGCGCGCGCCGCCGCGCTGGCGCGTTGGCTCAGATACAGCCCGATGTCGTCGAGTTTGACGATACCGGCAACCAGGCCATACACGCCGACGGTCATGATGATGGCGATGCCGGCAAGCACGGCGACCTGCTTGCCGAATGACGCGGCGGCGACGGTGCCGAGGGTGATGACGATAATTTCGGCGGAGAGAATGAAATCGGTGCGGATGGCGCCCTTGATCTTGTCTTTTTCCAGTGCGACCAGATCAACCGTCGGGTCTTCCAGCGCGTGGATCAGTTCGGCGTGGTGCGCGGTGTCTTCGGCGGTGCTGTGCAGGGTTTTGTGCGCCAGTTTCTCGAAGCCTTCATAACACAGGAACGCGCCGCCCAGCATCAACAGCGGCGTGACTGTCCATGGTGCAAACGCGCTGATGGCGAGGGCCGTCGGCACCAGAATCGCCTTATTGATGAATGAGCCTTTGGCGACTGCCCATACCACCGGCAGTTCGCGCTCGGCACGCACCCCGGCAACCTGCTGGGCATTGAGCGCAAGATCGTCGCCCAGCACGCCGGCGGTTTTCTTGGCGGCGACCTGGGTCATCACCGACACATCGTCGAGGATGGTGGCGATGTCGTCGAGCAGGGCGAGCAGGCTGGCTCCGGCCATGGCGGGTGTGCCTCAGTCGCCGAGCTGGATCTGGCCGGATTTTTCGGCTGCAGCGAAATCCAGCATTTTCTGGATCGACAGGCGTGCCTTGGCGCGAATGGATTCCTCGATGTGAATTTCGTTGCCGCCGTTCTCCAGCACATGGGCCAGGTTGCGCAGGCCGTTCATCGCCATCCACGGGCAGTGTGCGCACGAGGTGCAGGTAGCGCCTTCGCCCGCGGTCGGCGCTTCGATCAGCAGCTTGCCGGGGGCGGCTTCGTGCATCTTGTGGAAGATGCCGTTGTCGGTGGCGATGATGAATTCGGGGTTGGGCAGAGTGCGCACCGCCTCGATCAGCTGCGTGGTCGAACCGACGACGTCGGCCAACGCGATTACTGACTCGGGCGATTCGGGATGCACCAGCACGGCCGCTTGCGGATGTTCTGCGTGCAGCTTTTTCAGCGCTTCGGCCTTGAAGGCTTCATGCACCACGCACGAGCCTTGCCACAGCAGCATGTCGGCACCGCTGATGCGCTGTACGTAATCACCCAGATGGCGATCCGGCGCCCACAGCAGCCTGTGGCCCTGGCGATGCAGGTATTTGACGATTTTGGCGGCGATACCCGAGGTGACGACCCAGTCGGCGCGCGCCTTCACCGCCGCGCTGGTGTTGGCGTAGACGACCGAGAGCCGATCTGGATGGGCGTCGCAAAACGCGGCAAACTCTTCTGCCGGGCAGGCCAGGTCGAGCGAACAGTCAGCGCCGAGGTCGGGCATGATGACGCGCTTTTCCGGATTCAGGATCTTGGCGGTCTCGCCCATGAACTTGACCCCGGCGACGATCAGCGTCTTCGCCGGGTGGGCATGGCCGAAGCGCGCCATCTCCAGCGAATCCGACACGCAGCCGCCGGTTTCCTCGGCCAGGTCCTGCAGGTCGGCGGAGGTGTAGTAATGCGCGACCAGCACCGCATCCTGCTGTTTCATCAGTGTCTTGATACGCGACTTGAGCGACTCGCGCTCATCGGCGTCGAGCACTTCCTCCACCATGGGCGGTGGCTGGATGACGGGTTTGACGGAAACGGGGAAGGCAAGGCTCATCGGGACGACTCGGGTGCAAGGCGAAAACCGCAAGTATAGCTGCGTGTGGCAGACGCTTTCAGCCCGCTTGCATGGGGTTTTTCTGGAGCGCGTTGGGGCTTTGCCTTATCCTTGCGGCCCTATGCAACAACTGCTTCTCGATATCCGTCCGCCAGCCCGGCCTGAGCTCGCCCGTTTTGTGGCGGGGCGCAATGTCGAGTTGATGGCGCAACTCCACGCCATGCTCGACGGCAGCGCAAATGAGCGCATGGTGTACGTGTGGGGCGCGCCGGGCAGCGGCAAGAGCTATTTGCTGGCGGCCTGGGCGCATGCGTGCCGGGCACATGGGCTGGAGGTGGATGTCACCGGACTGGTTGCCGCACAGGCCGTTATCGCCGATCAGGTCGAGACCTGGGATGCGGCACAGCAGCATGCTTGCTTTGCCGCATTCAATCAGGTGCGTGAGGCGGGCGGGTTGTGGCTGGCGGCCGGGAACGTGGCGCCAGCCGATTTGCCGGTGATGCCGGAATTGCAGACCCGGCTGGGCTGGGGGCTGGTGTTCCAGCTGCAGGGGTTGAGCGACGCCGAGAAAGGCGCCGCGCTGGCGCAGCATGCCGAAACCCTGGGGTTCCGGCTGGAACCCCAGGTGGCAGATTACCTGCTGAATCACACCGCGCGCGATATGCAAAGTCTGCTGCGGGTGCTGGAGGCGCTGGACCGCTTCAGTCTGGAAACGCGGCGTCCGATTACGCTGCCGTTGCTGCGGCAGCTATTGCGGATTTAAGCTTTCGGGGCTTGCGCTTGTTGTTCGGCGATGTCTTTGTGGACTTGCGCCATGTCCTGCGCCATCACCTGCTCAATCAGCGAATCCAGCGCAGGTGCGGGCAGCGAACCGGATTCGGAATAGAGGATGACCTGCTCGCGGAACACCATCAGCGTGGGAATGGAGCGAATCTGAAAGTAACCGGCCAATTCCTGTTCGACTTCGGTGTTGACCTTGGCGAAGACGATGTTGGCGTGCTTTTCGGACGCCGCGTCGTAAATCGGTGCAAAACCGCGACAGGGGCCACACCATGGTGCCCAGAAATCGACAATGACGACGTCGTTGCTCTGGATGGTGGGTTCAAAATTGTCCTTGGTGAGTTCGATGACGGCCATGCTGTTTCCTGCGAAAAAAGAAAATAAAAAGGCGCGAGGACGAAGTCCCTCGCGCCTAGTTGCCACCCTATCACGGATGGCCGACCTCCGACAATGCGGAGGTTTCTTATTGGGTAGGTCAAGCCCGATCGCCCGCTACCCCTGGTCCAGCCGAAACCGACTGGCCTAGAAACTATTTGGCATAGGCCTGATTGAACAGGCTGCGCTTTTGTTCCAGCGACTGGGCACCACGCACCATGTTCTGGTTGTTCTTGAGGTTGTTGCGGACTTCGGCGCGGTTCACCGCCATGATCAGTTCGGTTGCGAGAACACGTGCCTGGTGCGGGGTGAGATTGAGGGCACAGCCGTGGGCCTGCAGGGACAGCACGATACGATCGCGGCCCTGGCCGTCTTCTTGCAGATTAATGTCCAGCGCGTTGCCAGGTTCCAGTTCGATCATGCCGGTATCTCCTTGTGTGTTTTGTACTAGATATCGAGCAGGGTTCATGCCAGACCTTCCGGGTTCGATGAAAACCCGAAAAGCCTTATTAAATCAGGGGGAAATTGCAGCTTGATGAAGTGCATCTGGCCAGCCACTCTGACGAGGCTTCGTCAGAGTGGCTGGCCAGATCGTCACTTTCAGAGTGAGGGCGCAGGCTGGGGTGAGGAATGGGCGACGGCCGGATGGTCGCGCGTCAGCAAGGTGTAGGCAACCGGGATCACGAACAGCGTCAGCAGGGTGCCAAGCAGCAGGCCGCCGACAATGACCCAGCCGATGGGCGAGCGCGATTCAGCCCCGGCACCGCTGGCAATGGCCAATGGCACGGCGCCCAGCACCATGGCGGCGGTGGTCATCAGGATGGGCCGCAGACGCAGACTGGCCGCTTCAATCACGGCTTCGACCTTGGTTTTGCCGCGCTCGTGCAACTGGTTGGCGAATTCCACAATCAGGATGCCGTGCTTGGTGATCAGGCCAACCAGCATTACCAGCCCGATCTGGCTATAGACATTGAGCGTGGCGCCGGTGAGTTTCAGCGCCAGCAGCGCACCGGTGGCGGCGAGTGGTACGGTGAGCATGATGATGAAGGGCGAGATAAAACTCTCGAACTGTGCCGCCAGCACCAGGTAAATTACGATCAACGCCAGCGCAAAGGTGATGACCAGGGTTTGCCCGGATTCGCCGAATTCGCGCGACTGCCCGTCGAGCGCGGTGTGCGTGCTTTTCGGCAGCGTCTCTCTGGCGGCCTGATCCATGAAGGTGAGCGCTTCACCCAGCGTGTAGCCGGGCGCGATATTGGCCGAGATCAGCGCGGCACGCTGGCGGTTAAAGTGGTTGAGCTCCTTCGGCGCAACGGTTTCGGTGATCGCGACCAGGTTGGACAGTGGCGTCAGGCTGCCGCCGCTGCCGCGCACGTACAGGGCGGTCAGATCCTGTGGGGTGGCGCGTGCGGCAGGATCGAGCTGGAGGATGACATCGTATTGTTCACCCGCCTGTTTGAAACGGGTGACATCGCGCCCGCCGAGCAGGGTTTCCAGCGTGCGGCCGATGGTGTCGATGCCGACGCCCATTTGCGCCGCCTTGTCGCGGTTGATGTCGACCTTGAGCTGTGGCTTGTTGAGCTTGAGGTCGCTGTCGGCGTTGAGCAGACCCGGATAGGCGCGCACTTTGGTCATCAGCGCTTCGACTGCCGTGTCGAGTTCGGCGTAGCTGGGCGCCTGCACCACGAACTGCAGCGGCGGATTGCGGAAGCTCTGGCCGAGCGAGGGTGGGTTGATCGGGAAGGCGAGTACGCCCGGCATGCCCATGAACATCTGCGGGCCGAGGCCTTCGGTGATCGCCATCTGGCTGCGGCTGCGTTCTTCCCACGGCTTCAGCATCACGAACGATAGCGCGCTGTTGACCGGGTTGGGGCGCTCCAGGCCGGGGGCAACCACGACGAAGGCGGTATTCACCTCGGGCACGCCCTGATACATGCCTTCAAGCTGGCGTGCGTACTGGTCGGTGTATTCCAGGGTGGAGCCTTCGGGCGCGAGCATGAAGCCAATGAAGAAACCGCGGTCCTCGGTCGGCGCCAGTTCCGATTTGAGTGATTTCAGCAAGCCGAATGCGGCCACCGCGACCAGCACGAATACCAGCGTGATGATCAGCGGATGCTTGACCACGCGCGTGACGCCGCGGGTGTAGGCGGTGTTGATCCCTTTCAGCACGCGTTCGCCCAGGTTGAACAAGGCGCTGTGGCGGGTTTCGTGGCGCAGGATGCGGCTCGCCATCATTGGCGTCAGGGTGAGCGCGACAAAGCCGGATACCAGCACGGCACCCGCCACGGTCAGCGCAAACTCGGTGAACAGCTTGCCGGTATTGCCTTCGGCAAAGGCCAGCGGCGCAAACACGGCGGCCAGCGTCAAGGTCATTGCCAGTACCGCGAAGCCGATCTCTTTTGAGCCTTTCAGCGCCGCTTCATACGGCGGCATGCCTTCTTCGATGTGGCGGTAGATGTTCTCCAGCATCACGATGGCGTCGTCCACCACCAGGCCGATGGCCAGCACCAGCCCGAGCAGGGTCAGCACGTTGATGGTGAAGCCCATGGCCGAGAGGAAGATGAACGCACCGATCAGCGACACCGGGATGGTGACAAACGGAATCAGCGTGGCGCGCCAGTTGCGCAGGAACAGGAAGATGACGCCGACCACCAGCACCATGGCTTCGAGCATGGTGGTGTACACCGCATCGATCGATTTTTCGATGAAGATCGAGCTGTCAAAAGCCACCTTGAGTTGCATGCCTTCAGGCAACGCCGCTTCCAGGCGCGGCACTTCGGCCTTGATCGCACGCGCGACTTCGAGGGTGTTGGCGGTCGATTGTTTGACGATGCCCAAGCCGACCGCGGCGCGGCCATTGACGCGCACGATGTTGCGCGCGTCCTCGGCGCCGATCTCGGCGCGGCCGATGTCGGCCAGCCGCACCAGCACGCCGCCACTGTTACGGATGATGACGCGCTCAAACTCTTCCGGCGTGCGCAGGTCGGTTTTGGCCAGCACGGAAAATTCGCGCATCTGGCTTTCGATGCGGCCTGAGGGCAGCTCGGTGTTCTGGCTGCGCAAAGCGGCCTCCACGTCCTGCACCGTCACACCCAGCGAAGCCATGCGGCTGGGATCAAGCCACAGGCGCATAGCGTAGCGGCGCCCGCCGCCAACGATGACCGAGGCTACGCCCGGCAGGGTTTTCAGCTGGTCGGCCACCACGCGGTCGGCGTAGTCGGTGATTTCCAGCGGGGTTTGGGTTGCGCTGGAAAAAGCCAGCCAGATGATGGCCTGGGCGTCGGCCTCGATCTTGGCCACCACCGGGTCCTGTGCCTCATTGGGGAGTGCCCCGCGCACCCGCGCCACACGGTCGCGCGCATCGTTGGCCGCCGCTTCCGGGTCGCGCGACTGCACGAATTCCACGGTGATCTGGCTGACTTCTTCGCGGCTGACCGATTTGATGGTGCGGATGCCTTCGATGCCGGAGAGCGAATCCTCCAGCGGCTTGGTGATCTGGCTTTCCATCACCTCGGCCGAGGCGCCGGGGTAGACCGTGCGTACCGACACCACCGGCGCGTCGATGTTGGGGTATTCCCGCACCGGCAGGCGGTCGAAGGCAATCAGGCCGATCAGGATGATGAGCAGGCTCATCACGGTGGCCAGCACCGGGCGACGGATGGAAATGTCGGAGAGGATCATGGCTCAGTCTTCGCGGAATAGGGCACTGTCTGATCAGCGCGGTTTGCCGGCCTGCATTTTCTTCATCATCTGCGCCGCCTGGTCCAGCGTCACCACCGGTATGCCGGGGCGCAGCTTGATCTGGCCGTCGAGCACGACAGTGTCGCCCACCTGCACGCCGGAGACGATTTCGACCCGGCCGGGTTCGCGCTTGCCCAGCACCACCTTGCGCAGTTCGGCCTTGCCGTCGACCGCCAGAAAGACGTAGCTGCCATCCGGCTTTGGCACGATGACCTGTTCAGGCAGCAGGATGGCGCGGGTCTTGCCGCCGAGGTCGGCGGTGGCGCGGGCGAACATGCCGGGCTTGAGGTTGCCTGCCGGGTTGGCGATGCGTGCGCGCACCCGCACATTGCGGCTCACCGGATCGACCACCGGGTCGATGGCGTGGACCTTGCCGCTGAAAGTTTGTCCGGGAAGGGCATCAAAGGTCAGCGAGATGGGTAGGCCTATGCGCACCAGTGACAGATAGGTTTCGGGAACCGGCACTTCAAGTTTCAAATTGCCGAGCACATCCAGCCGCACGATATCGTCGCCTTTTTTGACATAGGCGCCGGGACTGACCTGGCGTAATCCGGCCACGGCATTGAACGGCGCGCGAATCATCGTCTTGTCGAGCGCCACCTGCTCCTGCTGGCGTCGTGCGCGCAGGATGTCGAGGTTGGCGCGTGCTTCGTCGAGCGCCTGCCGGGAAATGAAGTTCTGTGCGACCAGTTCTTCGCTGCGCCTGTAGCGGCTTTCCGCCAGTTTGAGATCGGCCTGGGCCGCGGCCAGACGGGTACGCGGCTCGGCGGAATCAAGCACCACCAGCACGGCGCCTTTTTTCACCGGTTGGCCTTCCTTGAACAGCAGTTTGTCGATGCGGCCATCGATTTCCGGGCGCAGGATGACGCTGTCCTCGGCGATCAAGGCGCCAACCGCATTGACGGTGTTGGAGACCGGGGTCTCGCTCACCTTCATCATGTTGACCGGGATGAAGGGTGGGCCGCCCGCCTGGGCGAAAGCGAGTGCGGGTATAAATAGCAGGGTGAGCAGGGCGCGCATGGCAGGTTCCGCAAAAGAATGGGGGCGTGCGACAGGGTTGCACCTTAGCAGGTCCGGAATGAAACAAAAACCGTATGAATGGGTCAGCTATGTCATGGCTTGTAAGGAATCATGCCCTTGTTCCGACTGTCATGGGAGCGCACTTTAAATCTGATAGGACTGAATCATGCTGATCCAACCACCCAATGATATTTTGTCGTCCGAAATCACGCCTCCCGAGGTGTATCGGGAGCGTCGTCGCTTCATGCAGGGCATGGGTGTACTGGCAGCAGGTGCCACTCTGGGCGCTGCGACCGATGTGCAGGCCGGCGTCAAACTGGCGGGCGTGCGCAGTAGTGCCTATAAGCTGAATGAGGAAAAAACGCCCTACAAGTCAGTGACCACTTACAACAACTTCTATGAGTTTGGTACTGGCAAGAGCGATCCGGCCGAGAACGCGGGGCATTTTAAGACTCGGCCGTGGACGGTGACGGTCGAGGGCGAAGTCGGCAAACCCGGCGTGTATGACATCGATTCACTGCTGAAGCTCGCGCCGCTGGAAGAGCGCGTTTACCGGATGCGTTGCGTGGAAGGCTGGTCGATGGTGATTCCGTGGGTGGGGTTTCCGCTACAGGAGATCATCCGCCGCGCGAATCCAACCGGTAATGCCAAATACGTCGAGTTCGTCACGCTGAACGATCCCGGCCAGATGCCGGGGCAACGCTCGCGCGTGCTCGACTGGCCCTATGTCGAAGGCTTGCGGATGGATGAAGCGATGAACCCGCTGACGCTGTTGGCGGTGGGGCTGTACGGTGAGGCGCTGCCCCACCAGAATGGCGCACCCATCCGGCTGGTGGTGCCGTGGAAATATGGCTTCAAGAGCGCCAAATCCATCGTCAAGATCCGCTTTGTCGAGAAGCAGCCGCTTACTGCCTGGATGAAGGCAACGCCGGACGAATATGGTTTTTATTCCAATGTGAACCCGCAGGTGGACCATCCGCGCTGGAGCCAGGCCAAGGAACGTCGCATTGGTGAGTTCTTCAAGCGCGATACCCTGATGTTCAATGGCTACGGTGCGCAGGTTGCGCAGATGTATCGGGGCCTGGATCTGAAAAGATATTTTTGATGGGTGGTATTTTTCGACACCCCAAGTTTTGGGTGTTTGCCGTCTGCCTGTTGCCGCTGATGCGGCTGCTGGTTTTGGGCTTCGGTGGCGGACTGGGCGCCAATCCGATCGAGTTCATCACCCGTTCTACCGGTACCTGGACGATAGTGGGGCTGATGGTGACGCTGTCAGTCACCCCCTTGCGGCGTCTGACCGGGCGTAACGAACTGGTTCGTTACCGGCGCATGCTGGGGTTGTTTACTTTCTTCTATGTCTGCCTGCATTTCGTCACGTATATCTGGCTGGATCAGTTTTTCGACCCGGCTGCGATTGTGAAGGACATCGTCAAGCGGCCTTTTATTACAGTCGGGTTTACGGCCTTCGTTCTGCTTATTCCGCTCGCCCTGACTTCGACTCACGCCATGATGCGGCGCCTGGGTCGTCGTTGGCAGCAACTGCACCGCCTTGTTTACGCCATTGCCATGCTGGGCGTGATCCACTATCTCTGGCTGGTGAAGAAAGACCTGACCGATCCGCTGATCTACGCAGTGGTCCTCACGTTGCTGTTGGTGCTGCGTTTGCCATGGGCCGTCAATGCGCTGCAGGCGGTTCGTAGCAGTCGCAGGGTGTCTGCCCAGCCGTAGCGCAAGACGTGATTGATTTTTTGGCTGTAAAACGCGGACGATAAAAAACGGGGGACAAGCCCCCGTTTCAGATTGGGCAGTGCCCGACCTGTTAGAGCCCGAAAGGCTTGATGACCGGTACCGACGGTGCGGGTGCAGAGGCCGGCGCAGGTTTGGCGGCAGGAGCCGCTTTCTTTGCTACAGGCTTCTTCACTGCCGGAGCAGCTTTCTTTGCTACCGGTTTCGCAGCCACCTTTTTGGCTACAGGCTTTTTCGCTACTGGTTTTTTAGCGGCGACTGCCTTTTTAGCCGGAGCTGCTTTTTTGGCTACGGGCTTTTTCGCTACTGGTTTTTTAGCGGCGACTGCCTTTTTAGCCGGAGCTGCTTTTTTGGCTACGGGCTTTTTCGCTACTGGTTTTTTAGCGGCGACTGCCTTTTTGGCGGGGGCCGCCTTCTTGGCCGCCGGTTTAGCGGCGGGTTTTTTTGCTGTTGCCATTTAACACTCCTTAGAAGTTGAACACATTCACTCATCACTACAGCTTAAAGCCACGTGCAGTCAGAATTTGCACTTCCAAAGCGTGGTATCAACAGGCGAACGACTTGCCCGAAACCCTCAAAAAACGGGCGATACCGAGGCTCCGCTTGGTGAGCTTCATTCTAGTTACTTTTCCGGGGGGTTCAATGGATAGTCAAGATGTTGTGTGAATAACTGGAGAAAAAATGTAGCAGTCAAGCAAAATGTATTGATTCGATACTAAAAAACATAAAATTCAATATTTGGCTATAAGCGCTACAGATGACTAAATAAGCCGTTCTCCGGCCATTAATCCATCTTGTGTTTCGCGCTCACGAATGACATGAATTTCATTCATGTCGATCATGATTTCTGCCGCGCGAGGACGGGAGTTGTAGTTAGAAGCCATGCTCATGCCGTACGCACCAGCTGAAAGTATGGCGAGCAGGTCGCCTTCACCGATCGATAGATCACGCGCAAAGCCAATGAAATCGCCGGTTTCGCAGATTGGGCCGACGATATCGTAGCGTTGTGGTGCCGATTCTTTCTGGTTGACGGCGACGATGTCGTGATACGCCTCGTACAGTGCCGGCCGCATCAAATCGTTCATGGCAGCATCGACGATGGCGAAGTTTTTGTCTTCCCCGGGCTTCAAGTACTCGACGCGAGTCAGCAGTAGTCCGGCATTGCCGACGAGTGATCGCCCCGGTTCCAGAAGCAGCTTCTCGCGGCGCCCGGAGAAAAGTGCTGCCAGCGTTTGGCCGTAGGCCTCAAGATCAGGCGGGGTTTCGTCGTTGTAGCGAATGCCGACACCACCACCGAGGTCGATGTGATGGAGCGTGATGCCTTCATTCGCCAGGGTGTCGACCAAGGCCAGCACCCGGTTGGCTGCGTCGACGAGTGGTGACAGATCAGTCAACTGCGAACCGATGTGGCAATCGATACCGGTGATTTTGAGGTGGGGCAAGCCGGCAGCCAGGCGGTACAGCGCGGGTGCATCGGCAATCGGCACGCCGAACTTGTTTTCCTTCAGGCCCGTGGAAATGTACGGGTGCGTTTTCGGATCGACGTCGGGATTGACGCGAAACGACACAGGCGCAATCTGGCCGGCTTCGCCTGCCACGCGATTCAGTCGATGCAGTTCGCTGACCGATTCGACGTTGAAACACAGGATTTCGGCCTTGAGTGCTGCACGCATTTCATCTGCCGTTTTGCCGACGCCGGAGAAAACGATCTTGCCGGGGTCGCCGCCTGCTGCCAGCACACGCGCCAGTTCTCCGCCGGAGACGATGTCGAAGCCGGTGCCGAGACGCGCAAACAGGTTGAGAATCGCCAGGCTGGAATTGGCCTTCACTGCATAGCAGATCAGGTGCGGCGTCTTGGCAAATGCATGGGCATAGGCTTGATGGGCGCTTTCCAGCGCAGCTTTGGAGTACACATAGAGCGGTGTGCCAAAGCGGTTGGCAAGTGTATCCAGTGCCACCTCTTCGAGATGGAGGCGGCCGTCGAGTCGATGCAGGGTATTCAATTGGAAGTCCGTTGCGGTACAGCAGGTTTTTCGGGAAGATACAGGTCGCCCTTGGAGCCGCAGGCAGTCAGACCCAGCCCGCACAGCAACAAGGACACTATATATAGGGTGCGCAGTTTCATGCGCGAAATGTTAGCACGGGACATGATCCTACAAACCTTAGTTGACTGCTTATGACCATCAATGGATACCGCATGAATACTGAATTATCTGCCTTCGATCGGATTCACCTGTCGGGTGGATTCGCTATGCACCCGCTGGCACGCCTGGCCGCGCGCCTGCCTTTGTCGCGCCTTCTTGCCTACCCCGGTAGGCCGCGTCGTTGCTTCGCGGCAGACACTCGACCAGACGCACCATCGGGTGCATCCAACTGAGGTTTCTAGGATTATGACAAGAATTGAATTAGACGAGGCCGGATTCAACCAGGCTGCTAGCGCGACACTGGCGCATATCGAGCAGGTTCTTGAGGATGCCGACCTGGATTTTGAGACGCCTGCGGATGGCATTATCGAGGTTGAGTTCGACGACGGCAGCAAGATCATCATCAACCGCCACGGTGTTGCCTGGGAAATCTGGGTGGCGGCGCGTTCGGGCGGTTTTCATTTCATGCCGGTGGACGGCGGCTGGGTTGATACCAAGGACGGCGCCCCCCTCTACGCCAAACTGACTGCGCTGATCGCCCTGCAGGGCGGCGGCACCGCCAGCTTTTAATTTCCCTTGAAAAGCCAGGCGCTCACCCTGTTTGATCTGGTCGAGCGGCTATCGCTGCTGACCCGGGCCGATTTGCGGCAAGCGGGTTCGGCACAGGGCCTGCAGCCGGTCCATCTGCAAGTGCTGTTTTATCTGAATCAGGCCAACCGCTTCAGTAATACCCCACAGGCGTTGACCGAATACCTCGGGCTGACCAAGGGCACGGTGTCGCAAACCGTACTGGTACTGGCGCGCCGCAGGCTGGTGTCGCGCTATAGCGATCCGCGCGACGGCCGGGTGGTGCGGCTGATTTTGACCGAAGGCGGTTCCAACCTGTTGAAGACGCTGAGCGCCGGCGGGGCCTGGCGCGATATCGTGCAAACGGCCAGTGCGGCGCGGGTGACGTCAGCGATGGTAGTGCTGCGGCAGGTGCTGGCTCATGTTCAGGCGCAAAGCGGGAAGCGCAGTTTTGGCGTGTGCTCGACCTGTCGTCACAATCAGCGACTGGGGCCGCGCAGCTATTTTTGCGGGTTAAAGCAGGAAAAGCTCAGCAGCCCGGAGGTGAGGCGGATTTGCCGCGAACACGCTCCGGTGATCCGGATTGAACCGACTTAAATTCTCTGGCGCGCCCGCGCAATCGCAGCACGCACCTGAGTCGGCGCGGTACCCCCCAGATGATCGCGGGCTGCCAGCGAGCCTTCCAGGGTCAGCACGTCATACACATCGTCCGTAATCAGTGGGCTGAACGCCTGCAACTCGGTTAGCGCCAGGTCGGCCAGGTCGCGCCCGCTGGCGTCGGCCGCGCGCACGGCGCGCGCCACCACTTCGTGGGCATCGCGGAACGGCACGCCCTTTTTCACCAGATAGTCGGCCAGATCGGTGGCCGTGGCAAAGCCCTGCATTACCGCCGCACGCATTGCATCCGGTTTGACGGTGATGCCGCGCAGCATGTCGGCATAGATCGCCAGGGTGTCGGTGAGCGTGTCGACGGTGTCAAACAGGGGCTCCTTGTCTTCCTGATTGTCCTTGTTGTAGGCCAGCGGCTGGCCTTTCATCAGGGTGAGCAGGGCGACCAGATGGCCGTTCACCCGCCCGGTCTTGCCGCGCACCAGCTCGGGGACGTCGGGATTCTTCTTCTGCGGCATGATGCTGGAACCGGTGCAAAAGCGGTCGGCCAGGTCGATGAAGCCGACGCGCGGGCTCATCCACAGGATCAGTTCTTCCGACAGACGCGACAAGTGCATCATCACGATCGAGGCAGCGGCGGTGAATTCGATGGCGAAATCGCGGTCGGAGACGGCATCGAGCGAGTTTTCACAAATACCGTCGAAACCCAATTCACGCGCGACAAAGGCGCGGTCGATCGGGAAGCTGGTGCCGGCCAGTGCGGCCGCGCCCAAAGGCAGTCGATTCACGCGAAGGCGACAGTCGGCCATGCGTTCGGCATCACGCACCAGCATTTCGAAATAGGCCATCAGATGGTGGCCGAAGGTGACCGGCTGTGCCACCTGCAGGTGAGTGAAGCCGGGCATGACGGTGTCGGTGTGCTGTTCGGCCAGATCGACGAGCGAGGTCTGGCAGGCCTTGATGCCGTCTGCAATGCGGTCGATGGCATCGCGTAGATAGAGACGGATGTCGGTGGCTACCTGATCGTTGCGCGAGCGGCCGGTGTGCAAGCGCTTACCGGCATCGCCGATTTTCGCGGTTAGCGCGGCTTCGATGTTGAGGTGGACGTCTTCCTTGTCCAGTGACCAGACGAGCTGGCCGGCGCGAATTTCAGTCTGTAATTCGGCCATGCCGCGCTGAATCGCCGTGAGATCGTCCTTGGAGAGGATGCCGACGTGGTGCAACATGGCAGCGTGCGCCAGCGAACCCTGAATGTCGAACTCGGCCAGCCGATAATCAAAGGGAATCGACGCGGTGTAGCGTTTAACGATTTCGGAAACCGGTTCGGAAAACCGGCCGGACCAGGCGGCAGCGGTGCCGTCCGAGGGTGTTGATGGCGTGCTCATGAGGCAAATCACGGGGAATGAAAAGAAAGAATCATAACAACCGGCAGGTCGAATTGCCGAACTTCTGCCATCTGGGGGTGAACCTGCGTATCGCGCTGACGGTGGAAGCGGCGCTGATTGCCGGCGTGGTGGCGCGTGTATCGGATGGCGCGGCGTTCTGGGCGGAGTTCATCGCCCTGTCGGCTTTGGCGCAACCCGCACTGCTGCTCACCCTGCTGGCCCTGTGTGCGGCAGGGCGCTGGTTGCGCAGCCAGCCTTATCGGCTGGGGGTGGGCCTGACGCTGGCGCTGGGCGTGGCCGTGCCGCTGCTGACGACGATGTGGCTGAATCCCATGATGGCCGAACTGGAAATTTATCCGCTGACGGGGGTGGCGGTGCTTTCATTTTTGCTGGGCGTCGGGTTGCTGGCCTATTTCAATTTGCGCGCCCGTGCCCTTTCACCGGCTATTACCGAGGCACGCCTGCAAGCGTTGCAAGCCCGTATTCGCCCGCACTTCCTGTTCAATAGCCTGAATGCCGTGCTGTCACTGGTGCGAAGCGATCCGCGCCGCGCCGAGCACGCGCTGGAAAACATGGCCGACCTGTTCCGTGCGCTGATGGGCAATGCCAGCCAACTGGCGCCGCTGGAAGATGAAGTCGCCCTCACCCGTGCCTATCTGGAACTGGAACAATTGCGCCTGGGGGATCGCCTGCAGGTGGCCTGGCACATTGGCAACATGCCGGGAGATGCGCTGATTCCGCCGCTGGTGATTCAGCCGCTGGTGGAAAACGCGGTGTACCACGGCATCGAGCCACAGCCGGAAGGCGGTGAAATCAGCCTGAATATTTATCGCAGTTCGGACAAGGTGCACATCGTGGTGCGCAACCCGATTGCCACGGAATCCGGCCACCATAAAGGCAATCGCATTGCACTGGCCAACATCCGTGAGCGTTTGCTGCTGCATTTTGACCTGGACGCGCAGCTCAAGTTGGAGCCCTTGGGCACCGTTTATCAAGTGCATATCGTGATTCCCTATACTCGTGAACGCACCCAAAGCCCCGCTGCGCCTTCTGATCGCCGATGACGAGGCGCCCGCGCGCCGTCGCCTGCGCGATGTGCTGGCGGATTGCGCCGACCAGTTGGCCGTCGAAATTGTCGGCGAGGTCAGCAATGGGCTGGATGCGCTGAACTGGGTGCAGGATCAGCCTGTCGATGTGGTGCTGCTCGATATTCGCATGCCAGGGATGGACGGGCTGGAATGTGCGGCGCACCTCAACCGCTTGCCTAACCCGCCGGCCATCATCTTCAGCACGGCTTATGATGCGTATGCGTGCCAGGCATTTGATCTCAACGCAGTCGATTATCTGCTGAAGCCGGTGCGGGCCGACCGTCTGGTGCGCGCCCTGTCGCGAGCACACAGCCTGAATGCCGCCACGCTCGAACACTTGCGGGAAGCTCACTCAAAGGCGCGCACCCATTTGTCCGTCAACGAAAAGGGCCGTGTCGTGCTGATCCCGGTGGCGGATATCCTGTATCTCAAGGCCGAACTTAAATACGTCACTGTGCGCACGTCGTCACGCGAATTCCTGATCGAGGAATCGCTCACCCGCCTGGAAAGCGAGTTCGACGACACTTTTTTGCGCATCCATCGCAACTGTCTGGTGGCGCGTGAACGGATCCGGGAAATTGGCAAATTACCGGGTGACGATGACGGCCATTTCCTGCGCCTGGACGGCCTGGATGAGCGATTAATGGTCAGCAGACGGCAATATTCGGCCTTGCGTGAAATTATTAAGTCAATTTAAACAATGATTTAATGTCCATCTACAACTAAAGTTGTATATCCCTTTTTCAAACCCCCCCGTAGGATGAGCGGGCTTGCAGTTTCCGCCGCAAGCAAGGAAGTTCTCCGCATAGAGGGGTTTGGCTCCTCATTCAGTCAGGTTCGCAAGGGCCTGACTATTTTTTGCCTGCGCTCGATATCATGTCGAGCATGAAAAACGATCCGACAGACCTTACTCCTGTGCTCACCGAAACCGAACTCGACAGCGAAACCGTCTTCAAAGGCCGGCTCATGCACGTCAAGCGCGACCGCGTGCGCCTGCCCAATGGCGGCGAATCCACCCGCGAATACATCGTTCATCCCGGTGCCGTCGTCGTCATCCCCGTGTTCGAGAACGGCGACCTGCTGCTGGAACGCCAGCACCGCTACCCTTTGCATCGCGATTTCATCGAACTGCCTGCCGGCAAGATCGACGCGGGCGAGAGCGACCTCACCTGCGCCAAGCGCGAATTGGAAGAGGAAACCGGCTACACCGCCGTCGAGTGGCGCGAAGTCACCACCATCTACCCCTGCATCGGCTACTCGGACGAGCGGCTGGCATTTTATCTGGCGAAAGGGCTCACGGAGGGCAACCACGGTCGCGACCCGGACGAGTTCCTGGAAATCCTGCGGATGCCGTTCGCCGAGGCGATGCAGTGGGTGAAGGACGGCCGCATCTGCGAAACCAAGACCGTGATCGGACTGTTCTGGCTGGAGAAGATGCTTGAGCAGGGATGGTAGATGTCAAACGATTGATGAGGCAGTAGTCTGCTCGGTAATTCGATTCGGATTGACGTTAGGCACACGGCAATCCGGCTAATGCAAGTGCCAATTTTAAGGGGGGAGACAATATGTATTTGCACACGATTTTAAATTCCAGAATATTATTCGCAGCCATGGCGCTCGCATGTTCGCCGTTATCAAGCGCAGTCGACATTAATTACTACGCGCCCTTCGTTGACACGTTCGGGGCGACGAATACTAATGTTCTGCCCGGTGCAGACATTGCCCATTTCGATGCTCATGACACCTCGTCGGTACAAGTGACCGGCGGATCGATTTCGTTCCTGAACTTGGGTGATTCCAGCACTGGTAAGGTCGTCGGGGGAGACATCTCTTGGGTGAATCTATACGACACCAGTTCGGTGCGGATCACTTATGTGCAGAGCCTCAGCTGGCTGGTGTTCGGCAGTCCGGATAGCCGTGCTGAAATCGTTGCCAACAATGTGAGCTACGCTTCGGGGTATTTGTCTGGCGTTTGGGGTAATGGCATGGGATTTTCATTCTGGGCCATTTCCGAGGGGGCATATCCTTCGGAAATCATGCCGGCCAATATTACGATCACGCCTGTGCCTGAAGCCAATAGCCTCTGGCTGCTCGCTGTCGGCCTGCCGCTGGTTGCCGCAGCGGTGCGCAGGCGCCAAGTGTGATCTTGGGGCTGGCTCCTCCCACCGAATTGGGGAGGGAGCCAGCCCGGTTTTGAGACTGGATCTCGAAGACTCAGGCTTGATACGCCAGATTCGGCGCCAGCCAGCGTTCTGCTTCCGTCAGCGTCCAACCCTTGCGGCGAGCGTAATCCTCGACCTGGTCGCGCTCGATCTTCGCCACCGCGAAATACTGGCTGTCGGGGTGCGACAGGAAAAAGCCTGACACCGCCGCGCCCGGCCACATCGCGAAGTTTTCCGTGAGTTGAACACCAATCGCGGCGGTCGCATCGAGCACTTCGAACAATGCGGCTTTTTCGCTGTGTTCGGGGCAGGCCGGGTAGCCGGGTGCGGGGCGGATGCCTTGGTACTTTTCCCCGATCAGTTCGTCGTTGGCGAGTGATTCCTCGCTGGCATAGCCCCAGAATTCGCGGCGCACGCGCAGATGCAGATGCTCGGCAAAGGCTTCAGCGAGGCGGTCGCACAGCGATTTGAACAGAATGGCTGAGTAGTCGTCGTGTGCGGCTTCGAAGGCTTGGGCCCGTTCGTCCTCGCCGATGCCGGCAGTGACGACAAACGCACCGAGATAATCTTTCAATCCGCTGGCCTGCGGCGCGACGAAGTCGGCGATGCACAGGTTGGCGCGGCCTTCCGGTTTTTTCATCTGCTGGCGCAGGTTGTGCCAGGTCATCAGGGTCTGGCTGCGTGACTCGTCGGTGTAGACCTCGATATCGTCGTCATTGACCGTGTTGGCGGGGAACAGGCCAAACACCGCGCGCGCCTCGACCCAGTTTTCCGCAATCATCTGCTTCAGCATGGCCTGGGCATCATCGTAGAGCTTGGTTGCTTCGATGCCGACGACTTCATCATCGAGGATCTTTGGAAATTTGCCATGCAGCTCCCACGAGGAGAAGAACGGAGTCCAGTCGATCATCTCGGCGAGCTTGGCCAGATCGTAGGCTTTCAGTACGTGGACGCCGGGCTGTTTGGGCACAGGCGGGGTGTAGCGTGACCAGTCGATTCTGAACTTGTGGGTGCGTGCTTCAGCCAGCGGCAGCCGCACGGTGTCGGACTTGTGCTTGAGGTGGCGTTCGCGCGTGATGGCGTAGTCGGCCCGAACTTCGGCAGCAAAAGCGTCACGCATGTCTTTTGACAGCAATTGGGTGCACACGCCGACTGCGCGCGAGGCATCTTTCACGTACACCACCGGGTGCTCGTAATTGGGCTCGATCTTGACCGCGGTGTGCGCCAGCGACGTGGTTGCACCGCCGATCAAGAGCGGGATGGTGAAGCCCTGGCGCTGCATTTCCTTGGCAACGTGCGCCATCTCTTCCAGGGAAGGCGTGATCAGACCCGACAGGCCGATGATGTCGGCTTTGTGTTCCTTCGCGGCGTCGAGGATTTTCTGCGCCGGCACCATCACGCCGAGATCGACGATGTCGTAACCGTTGCAGCCCAGCACCACGCCGACGATGTTCTTGCCGATGTCGTGCACGTCGCCTTTCACCGTGGCCATGATGATCTTGCCGGCGCTTTGTGCGTCGCCGGCCTGCTTGTCGGCCTCGATATACGGCAGCAAGTGGGCTACCGCCTGCTTCATCACGCGCGCAGATTTCACCACCTGTGGCAGGAACATTTTGCCCGCGCCGAACAGGTCGCCGACTACGTTCATCCCGGCCATCAGCGGGCCTTCAATCACATGCAGCGGGCGCACGGATTCCAGCCGTGCAGCTTCGGTGTCTTCTACAATAAATTCGGTAATGCCTTGCACCAGCGCATGGCTCAGACGGTCGTTGACCGGCAGGCTGCGCCAGGCCAGATCGACGACCCGTTCTTTCGCCCCGCCTTTGACGTTTTCGGCAAAATTCACCAGCCGCTCGGTCGAGTCCTCGCGTCGATTCAGCAGCACATCCTCGACGCGTTCTCTCAGTTCCGGGTCGAGATTGGCGTAGACGCCGAGCTGGCCGGCGTTGACGATGCCCATGTCCATGCCGGCCTGGATCGCGTGGTAGAGAAAGGCGGTGTGGATCGCCTCGCGCACTGCGTCGTTGCCGCGGAAAGAGAAGCTGACGTTCGACACGCCTCCCGAGATGTGCGCGTGCGGCAGGTTCTGACGAATCCAGCGGGTGGCTTCGATAAAGTCCACCGCGTAGTTGGCGTGCTCCTCGATACCGGTGGCGACCGCGAAGATGTTGGGGTCGAAGATGATGTCCTCGGCCGGGAAGCCGACGGTTTCGGTCAGCAGTTTGTACGCACGGGCGCAGATTTCGGTCTTGCGGGCGTAGGTGTCGGCCTGGCCGGTTTCGTCAAAGGCCATCACGATCACTGCCGCGCCATAGCGGAGGCAGAGTTTGGCGCGCTCGATGAATTCGGCTTCGCCTTCCTTCATCGAGATGGAATTAACGATGCCCTTGCCCTGAATGCACTTCAGGCCCGCCTCGATCACGCTCCATTTCGACGAATCGAGCATGATCGGCACGCGTGAAATATCCGGCTCGGACGCAATCAACAGCAGAAAGCGCACCATCGCCGCCTCGGCGTCGAGCATGCCCTCGTCCATGTTGATATCGATGACCTGCGCGCCGTTTTCCACCTGCTGGCGCGCCACGTCGAGCGCCTTGTCGTATTCGCCGTTGAGAATCAGGCGGGCAAAGGCTTTGGAACCGGTGACGTTGGTGCGTTCGCCGACGTTGACGAAGAGTGAGTTTTTGTCAACGTTGAACGGCTCCAGCCCTGACAGCCGCATGGCGGGTTCCAGCTTGGGCGGTACACGCGGCGCCACGCCCTCAACGGCTTTTGCAATGGCTTCGATATGCGCAGGCGAGGTGCCGCAACAGCCGCCCACCACGTTGAGCAAGCCCGAGCGCGCCCATTCGCCGATGTGCGTTGCCATTTCCGCGCCGTCCATGTCGTATTCGCCAAAGGCGTTGGGCAGGCCGGCGTTGGGGTGCGCCGAGATGAACGCATCGGCCTTGTTGGAAAGCTCCGCAACATATTGCCGTAGCAGGTCAGGGCCGAGCGCGCAGTTCAGACCAATCGACAGCGGCCGCGCGTGGCGCACCGAGTTCCAGAACGCCTCGCCGGTCTGGCCTGAGAGGGTGCGCCCGGAGGCATCGGTGATGGTGCCGGAGATCATTACCGGCAAGCGCGTGTTGTTGACCTCGAAATATTCCTCGATGGCGAACAGCGCCGCCTTGGCGTTGAGCGTGTCGAAAATCGTCTCAACCATCAGGATGTCGGCACCGCCCTTCACCAGGCCGTCGATCGCCTCCAGATAGGCCACGCGCAGCTGGTCGAAGGTGACATTGCGGAAGCCAGGGTCGTTCACATCGGGCGAAATCGTCGCGGTGCGCGAGGTGGGGCCGAGCACACCGGCGACAAAGCGCGGCTTGTCCGGATTCGCCGCGGTGGCCTCATCAGCCGCCTCGCGTGCGAGCCGGGCCGCGGCAAAGTTGAGCTCGGCTACCAGGTCTTCCATATGGTAATCCGCCATGGAGATCGAAGTGGCATTGAAGCTGTTGGTCTCCAGGATGTCCGCGCCGGCCGCCAGATACTCGGCGTGGATGGCCTTGATGATATGTGGTTGCGTCAGGCACAGCAGGTCGTTATTGCCCTTCAGGTCGTGCGCGAAATCGGCAAAGCGCGTGCCGCGATAATCGGCCTCTTCGAGCTTGTATGATTGGATCATCGTCCCCATCGCACCATCGAGGATCAGAATGCGTTGAGCGAGTATGGAATGCAGCAGGGTTGTGCGGGACATGATGGTCAGCAGAAACAACGGAACTTCGCATTATATAAGTGTCTGCTGGGATGACTGCCGCGCCGGACGTATGCGATCAGGCGTCACTCTGGTTCATATTTCGACAGACATCGGGCATTGCGATCAATTGTGCCGAAAGTGGCGAAGCGAATGGCCTTCGTTTGCGGGGTGACGCGTCATTGCGCTTGGCAGGTACGATCTTTGCATGGAGAGGTGTTGCTGCGGGCCCTTGTTCTTAACGTAAGAAACAACGAGATTCTGAATTTCATGCTGAAACCTATTCTGATGGCAGGCCTGCTCCTTGGGCTTGGCCTGTCCCCACTGGTGCGGGCCGACCAGGCCGCCGATGCGGCGCGTTATTACGAAGATGCGCTCACCCGCTATGAAAAACACGATGATGCGGGTGCGATTATCCAGTTGAAAAATGCACTGAAGGCCGACACGCGAATGTTGCCCGCATTGGTGCTGCTGGGGCAGGCGCATTTGCGCCGAGGTGAATTTGCGGCTGCGGAGCGGGTGTTCGCCGATGCAGAGCGGCTCGGCGCAGCGCGTGCCCAGATCGCGACGTATCAGGCGCAGGCTTATTTTGATCAGGCAAAGTACAAGTCTCTGCTGGAAAAGTTTGGCGTCGATGGATTGCCACCGGCCCCGCGAGTGGACATCCTGTTGTTGCGGGCGCGGGCACAGTTGGCATTGAGCCAGTTTGATGCCGCCATGCGTTCAGCACAGCAGGCCGAGCAAATTTCGGGTGGTGCGGTGCGTGCCCTGGCTTTGCAAGCCACCATTCATCTCAATGCAGGGCGTTTGCAGGATGCCCGTGCAAGCGTGGCACGGGCATTGAAATTGGCACCGAACGATGCCGACATCTGGAATATGCAGGCGTCGATTGCGCACGCGGACGGAGACTTGAATCAGGCCGTTCAAGATTATTCGCGAGCACTCGCCAGCCAGCCGGGCCATCTTGATGCGCGCCTGGCACGTGCCGGGCTGCTGCTGGACCTGAAACGGGATGTCGAGGCCAAGCCCGATCTTGATTATCTGCAGAAACAGTTTGCCTACGATCCGCGGGGGGCTTATTTGCGTGCGTTGTATTACGGTCGCCGTGGAGACGAGGCACGGGTGCGCGAAGCGCTCATCGAGGTTACCCGAACGCTGTCGCAGTTGCCGCCCGAGTTTGTGGCAGGGCGTGACCAGTTGCAGCTGCTGGGCGGGTTGGCGCATTACGCATTGAATGAATTTGAGCGTGCCAAAGGCTATCTGACCCAGTCGCTCAAATCACGGCCACGGGAAGCCGGCGCGCTCAAGGTGCTGGGTGCGATTTATCTGGCCGAGAAACAGTATGACCGCGCTATTGGCGTGCTCGAATCCGCGCTGAAAGTGCAGCCGGGCGATGCGAAGATCCTGTCCATGCTGGGATCGGCGCAAATGGGCAAGGGTAATCATGTCAAGGCATCGTCGCTGTTTGAGGATGCGGCACAGGCAAAAGATAGTGCCGATGTCCAGCTGGGTCTGGGCCTGAGTCTGATCGGGCGCGGCCAGCAGAGTGAAGGGTTTGCCGCGCTGCAGCGTGCCTATCAACAGGATCCGGGACAAGCCCAGACCGGCGCGCCACTGGCAATCACCCATCTCAAGCGCGGCGAGCCCCAAAAGGCAGTGACCGTGATGGAGGCCGTGCTCAAGCGTGAACCGAACAATCTCTCAGCCCGCAATTTGTTGGGAGTGGCCAGGCTGGCCGCCGGTGATCGTCCTGGCGCACGCGCAGCCTATGAGGCTGCGCTCAAGCGCGACCCCGCATTCCATGCGGCTCAACTCAATCTGGGACGACTGGATGAAATGGAAGGGCAGGCTGCGCGTGCACGCCAGCGGTGTTTAACCGTGCTCAAGGCTGATCCTGTGCATGTGAGCGCGATGATGGAGCTGGCACGGCTGGAAGAATCGGCTGGCCGCCCGGCTGAGGCGGTTCGCTGGCTGGAAAAAGCCCGCAGCCTGCAGGCCCGTGACCTGCGCCCGTTATTGGCCCTGAGCGGCCTTTACCTGCGGCAAGGCAATGCCCAGCAGGCGCTTAATGTCGCCAAGAATGCGCAGGCCATTGCGCCTGATCAGCCTGGTACCCTGATGAACCTGGCGCTGGCCCAGATTGCGGTTGGCAATTCCGAACTGGCGCGCGTTTCGCTACGCCGCATCAGTCAGTTGGCTGCATTTGATCCGGCCTGGCTCACTCGCGTTGCCGCCCAGCAGATGCGGATTGCGGATATCGAGTCCGCACGCTACAGCGTGAGCAAGGTGTTGCTGGCCGATCCGCGTCATTTGGCGGCGCTGGTGCTGCAAGCCCGCATCGATCTGCAGACAGGCAAGCTATCGGATGCTGAGAGGCGCATCTCCGAACTTCTGGCCCGCCCGGATGCCCGGGCCGAAGCGCAAGGTTTGCTGGGTGAACTGCGTATGCAGCAGCAACGTTACAGCGACGCACTCCAGGCTTTTCGGCTTGCGCACGCCAGCCAGAACAATACCGACAGTCTGTTTAACCTGTACCGTTCACTCATGGCATCCGGCCAGGCAAGCGAGGCTGCCGCCCTGATGGCGGACTGGGTCAAACGATCCCCACGTGACCGTATGGCCCAACATGCCCAGGGCGAAGCCTTTCTTGCACTCAAGGACTGGCCGCGTGCGCGTGCTGTCTTTGTCGAACTGATCCGCACCGATGCCAAGGATGCGCGCGCCCACAACAATCTGGCCAATGCACTGTTGCAGCAGCGCGATCTCGCCACTGCGCTGTATCACGCGGAACAAGCGCGCACGTTTGCACCCAGCGTCCCGCAGGTCAATGACACGCTGGGGTGGGTGCTGGTACAGCAGGGGCAGCCCGAAAAAGGTTTGCGCTATCTGCGCGAAGCCGCGCTGCGTGCGCCGGATGATCCGGAAATCAAGACTCATCTGAATGCAGCTTTGCGCAAACTGGGCAAGCTTTGATGAGGAAATGCGTCTGGAACTGTCGCTTTTCTTTACATATGAGACGAATAATTTCGCTCGGATTTAATGTAACTATTTGATAAATATTAATTAAGTGTTTTTTGGTATCGAAATTGCTTAGACGTAGGTATTCAATAAACCAAGCTGTTTCAGGAGCATAAATAAAATGACAACCATACGAACCCAGTCACCCTCGAAGTTTGCCTGCTTGCTGGCAAGTTTGGTCATGTGTGGTGCAGGCAGCGCGGTGGCATCGACCTGGACGTTTAATGACACCGCGTCGAACACGCAAGGTTCGGTGACAGCTACAGCATCGGCCTGGGCCAACACGGTAGGAAGTGCCAACGTCCAGCTGGCGTCGGCGTTCCTGACCTACAACGGTAGTAGCGGACTGGGAATTCGGCACGCTGACAGTGAATCGACCCAATCCCCCCAGCATGCCGCTGACAACGATGGTCGCATCGAGACATTCTTATTCAGTTTCGCCGGTGACAAGGTGAATCTGACTTCGACCAGCTTTGGCTGGGTGCAGAACGATTCCGACTATTCTGTTTATGCTTACACGGGCGCTGGGGTTGGGAGTGCGGCTGGATTGACCTACGCTAACTTGACGGCTAACAGCTGGACGCTGGTTGGGCATACCGACAGCAACAGCAGTACAGGCAGCAAGTCAATCAGCAGTTCTATCTTCTCTAGCTACTGGCTGATTGGCGCTTACAACGGCACCGGTTCAGGCATGGATACCAACAAGGATTACTTTAAACTGGCATCGGTGACGGGCTCGACCTGTGCCAACGTGCCGGGGGGCAGTGGGTGCGGCGGTACGCCCGGCGGTGTTCCCGAGCCGGGTACGCTCTTGCTGATGGGCGCAGGCTTGCTGGGCCTCACGCGCATGTCGCGTCGTAAAGCAGCTTGAGATTGCTGAAGTGTTCCAAAGCCCGCGCAAGCGGGCTTTTTTCATTGAGCCGTGTTGTCCGGGTAAGCTTACTGCTATGGTGAAACCACTATGCCCCAGGAGTTATAAATGAAGCACTTCAACCCAACCGAAGCTCATGCCTTTTTACAGTCGCACCCCGAAGCGGTATTCATCGACTGCCGGTCCGAGATCGAATATCTGTTTGTCGGTCATCCAATAGGCGCAATTCATATCGCGTGGCAGGACGGTCCCGATTGGGATGTGAACCCGGATTTTCTTGGACATTCACGCAAGGCTGCCTCCGTTAATCGCCCAGTGGTGTTGATTTGCCGTTCTGGGCGGCGTTCGATGGAAGCCGGGCGCTACCTCGAGAAGTATGGGTTTCCCGAGGTGTACAACGTACAACATGGTTTCGAAGGTGATATGGACGAAGCGCGTCACCGCTGCACAAAAAATGGCTGGCGATTTGATGGCTTGCCGTGGGAACAGACCTGAAAACTGTTCGCGGACGCATGCTCAGTTGAGCGTGACCCCCAGCCAGGCGCCGATGAACCAGGTTGCCAGTCCCGCAGCGCCGCCTATTGCCAACATGCGCAGGCCGCTCAGCAGGGCATGGCGGCCGGTGAACAGGCTCATGCTGGCACCAACAGCAAACAGGCCCAGGGCAGTCAGCGTGATGGATGCTGTCAGCGCATGGCTGTGGCCCAGCAGGAAGGGCAGCAGTGGCAATGCTGCACCGGCAGTAAAAGCTGAAAACGAAGAGATCGCTGCAACCCATGGCGAACCGAGTTCGTCGGGATTGAGTCCCAGTTCTTCACGCGCCAGCGTATCCAGGGCGCGTTCGGGGTCCTGCATCAAGGTATCGGCCACCCGCCGCGCTTCGTCCGGCGGCATGCCTTTGGCAGCGTAAATCAGCGCCAGTTCGGCCGCTTCTTCCTCCGGGTATTCCTCCAGCTCGTCGCGTTCCAGGCCAATCTGATACTCGAACATTTCGCGCTGCGAACGTACCGAGACATATTCGCCCGCTGCCATCGAGAATGCCCCTGCCAGTAATCCGGCCACGCCGGTCAGCACGATGATTGACGGTTCCTGCGATGCGCCGGCTACGCCGTAAATCAGCGCGGCATTCGACACCAGCCCATCGTTGACGCCGAATACCCCCGCGCGCAAGGCATTACCGGCGGCACCACTCTGGTGGCGTTTACCAATGTCGTCAACGCGGGTGGGCATGGGATGGGGCGGGTTATGCGTATACAGCACCATGCCACGCACTTTCATCGCAGCCAGGATGCCGCGCATGGCGCGCGGCTTGAAGACACGGGTGAGAGTGGCCACCACACGGGTTCGCAGTTCAGGGTGGAACGCAGCCGGTACCTGGCCACCTTTTTTTACGATGATGGCCAGCCAGAGTTTCGCCTGATCGTCGGCTGCCTGCGCCAATTCGTTGAACAGCGCTTCGCGTGAGGTGCCGCGTTCGCATTCGGCCACTACGCGATATAGCCAGGCAGAGCGCTTCTCTTCTTGCCAGGACTCGAGCGGGTCACTCATGCCGCCTGCCTCCGGTACTGAATCGCCTCGGCCAGGTGAACCGTACTGATCGTGTCGCAGCCCGCAAGATCAGCCACGCTACGCGCCAGCTTGAGCACGCGGTGGTAGGCGCGTGCAGACAGATTGAGCTGTGCAATTGCCTTTTTGAGCAGGGTTTCGCCTGCCGTATCCAGCTGGCAAAACTGATCGATTTCCTGTGTTCCCAGCGCGGCATTGGGTTTGCCTTGACGTTCGATCTGGCGGTTGCGCGCAGCCTGTACACGGGTGCGAATGGCCGAGCTGGGTTCGCCGGCGCTGGCCTGCATCAGTTCGTCCTCGGTCAGCGTGGGTACGCTGATCTGGATGTCGATGCGGTCGAGTAGCGGTCCGGAAATGCGTGCACGGTAGCGGGCAATTTGATCGGGTGTGTCGCGGCATGCCTGGGTGGGGTGGCCGAGGTAGCCGCACGGGCAGGGATTCATCGCGGCGACCAGTTGAAACCGTGCGGGGAAATCGGCCTGCCGTGCGGCACGTGAAATCGTGATGTGGCCGGTTTCCAGCGGTTCGCGCAGCACCTCCAGCACCTGCCGTGAAAACTCCGGCAACTCGTCGAGAAACAGCACGCCATGATGCGCCAGTGAGATTTCACCGGGTCGCGGGTTGCCACCCCCGCCGACCAGTGCTACAGCCGAAGCTGTATGGTGTGGTGCGCGGAACGGGCGGCGTTGCCAGTGCTCGGGTCGGAAGCCGCCGTTGAGCGAATGCACCGCGGCGGCTTCCAGCGCTTCGGCCTCATTCATTGCCGGCAGAATGCCGGGGAAGCGTGCAGCGAGCATCGATTTTCCGGTGCCTGGCGGCCCGGCCATCAGTACGGAGTGCCCGCCTGCCGCGGCCACTTCCAGGGCTCGTTTTGTCGCGGTCTGACCTTTGACGTCGGCAAAATCAGGGTAGTCTGGGGCGCTGCGAGACACATCCGTTTCAGGTGCAATAAGCGAGGTTTGTCCCGCTAGCCAGGCGCACACATCGAGCAGGCTTGCGGCACCCAGCGTGTCCACTCCACTGGCGAGCGAAGCTTCGGCGGCGGATTGCACGGGTAATACCAATTGGCGGTTGGCAGCACGCGTGGCCAGTGCCATCGCCAGTGCACCACGCACGGGCCGCAGTTCGCCTGTCAGCGCCAGTTCGCCGGCGAACTCGGCTTGCTTGAATTTATCAGAAGGAATCTGGCCAGAGGCCGCGAGGATGGCCAAGGCTATCGGCAGGTCGAAACGCCCGGATTCCTTGGGCAGATCGGCTGGCGCGAGGTTGACCGTAATGCGGCGCGCCGGAAATTCGTAACGCGCATTCTGGATGGCGGCGCGTACTCGGTCGCGCGCCTCCTTGACTTCGGTTTCAGGCAACCCCACCAAGGTAAACGCAGGTAGCCCGTTGGCCAGATGCGCCTCAACCACGACCTCGGGCGCGCTCATGCCATTCAACGCCCGACTTTTGACGACGGCGACCGCCATTTAAGTGGCGCGCTGCTTTTCCAGTTCGGCCAGGCGAGCTTCCAGTTGCTCCAGTCTGGCGCGTGTGCGCGCCAGCACCTCGGTCTGCACGTCGAATTCCTCGCGGCTCACCATGTCCAGTTTGCCCAGCATAGAGGTGACGCCGGCCTTGAGGTTTTGCTCGATGTCTTTTGCTGGGGAGTGCTTCAGCATCTCGCCGAGTTTGCTGGCGACATCATTGATAAAAGCAGGATTCGGGAATTTTGGGTTCATTAAATTAAGCGGCCTCCGGTAACAGGGAGAGTGTAGCAAGCCGAGTGTGTGATGCGCAGCACAAAGATCGTGCGCGCAGGCCTGGTGGTGCACCACAAAGGTGCGGTTGGATTGGGCGGCAAGGACGAACACTTTGTATCTTGTTGTATTTAAATGAAAAAATAACTGGCATACCTCGTGCTAAACAGTGAGTGCGATATTGCGCGTCCTCACTTTCGGAGAACTTTGATGAAAAAACTTGTACAAGCGTTGGTACTGACCGGTCTGGTGGGGATGCCCACTTTCGCAATGGCAGCAGAGGAAAGCGTTCACACCCTGAGCGCCAATGTAGGCCTGACTTCAGATTATGTTTTCCGGGGCGTGTCTCAGACACAAGGCCAACCAGCCATCCAGGGCGGTGCTGATTACAGCCATGCAAGTGGCTTATATGCCGGCACATGGGCCTCCAATGTCGAGTGGGTTTCCACAGGCGCTGCTCCGTATAAAGAAAACAATAGCCTGGAGATTGATCTCTATGGCGGTTACAAGGGTTCCGTGGGCGACGTCGGTTACGACATCGGTGCTATCACGTATTACTACCCCGGCGATCAAATGGCCGGATCCAATGATCCGGACACCACTGAAGTCTACTTGGGCGCCAGTTGGAAGTTTTTAAGCGCTAAATACAGTTATACCGTTTCAGATCGATTTGTCGGTTGGGGTACATCCGCTACCAATGGCGACACGCAGGGTAGTTACTACGTTGAACTGAATGCTAATTACGACCTTGGCAACGGCTGGGGAGTTTTGGGCCACGTCGGCTACCAGGATGTTAAGGATAATGAACCGGCTTCCTACACCGACTGGAAGCTGGGTGTTAGCAAGGATATTGGGTTTGGTGTTGTTACGCTGGCTTACACCGACACAGATGCGGATACCGCGGCTTATACATGGGGCGGAACTCACACCAAGAAAGTGGCTGATGGCCGTGCTTTCCTGTCTTTCTCCAAGAGCTTTTAAACACACTCGTGCATTTAACCTTCCCGAAAACGGGGAGGTCATGAGACGAGAACGTCACCAATTAAACAGGGGATAGCTATGAAATTCGTAACGGCAATCATCAAACCGTTCAAGCTGGATGAAGTACGCGAGGCGTTGTCCGCCATCGGCGTTACCGGTTTGACGGTTACAGAAGTTAAAGGGTTTGGACGGCAGAAAGGCCACACCGAGTTGTATCGCGGCGCGGAATACGTGGTTGATTTTCTGCCCAAGGTGAAAATCGAAGTGGCGATTAAGGCCGAGTTGCTGGAGCGCGTGATTGAAGCCATCGAAAAGGCCGCCAATACCGGCAAGATCGGTGACGGCAAGATTTTTGTCTCCAGTCTGGAGCAGGTCGTGCGTATCCGCACGGGCGAATCCGGCCCCGACGCCCTATAAGGAGCATGACGATGAAAAAGATACTCACTTCGTTGGGTTTGATGTGTGTTCTGCTGGCATCCGGTATGACGCTGGCGCAGGATGCAACGGCGCCGATGGAAACAAGCGCTGCGGTTGAAACCATGGCGATGGACGAAGCCGCTCCGGTTGCGGTTGAAACTGCGGTGACCGAAGCAGCGCCTGCCGCTGAAGCCGCCGCACCGGTACCCGACAAAGGCGACACCACCTGGATGATGGTTTCCACGCTGCTGGTGATCCTGATGATCGTGCCTGGTGTGGCCTTGTTCTATGGTGGCCTGGTGCGCGCCAAGAACATGTTGTCGGTGCTGACCCAGGTTATGGCGATCTTCTGTTTGATCTCGGTTCTGTGGGCGGTCTATGGCTATTCACTGGCATTTGGTGATGGCGGCGGCATGAACTGGGTGATCGGCGATCTGTCCAAGCTGTTCCTGCTGGGCATTACCCCTGACAGCACCGCCGCGACCTTCACCGATGGCGTGGTGATTCCCGAGCTGATCTTTGTTGCCTTCCAGTTGACCTTTGCTGCCATCACTGTGGCGCTGATCGTGGGTGGTCTGGCTGAGCGGGTGAAATTCTCTGCTCTGATGGTGTTCGGCGCACTGTGGTTCACCTTCTCCTATCTGCCGATCACGCACATGGTGTGGGCAACGGGTGGTTACCTGTTTGAACACGGCGCGCTGGATTTCGCAGGCGGCACCGTGGTGCACATCAATGCCGGTATCGCAGCATTGGTGGGCGCCATCGTGTTGGGCAAGCGCATTGGTTACGGCCGTGACGCGATGCCGCCGCACAGCCTGCCGATGACCATGATCGGCGCTTCGTTGCTGTGGGTGGGCTGGTTCGGTTTCAATGCCGGTTCCAACCTCGAAGCCACCGGTGGTGCGGCACTCGCCTTCATCAACACGATTCTGGCGACGGCAGCAGCAGGCATGTCCTGGATGCTGGCTGAGTGGATGCTGCGCGGCAAGCCTTCCATGCTGGGTGTGGCGTCGGGTGTGGTGACGGGCCTGGTTGCCGTCACACCGGCAGCCGGTCTGGTCGGTCCGATGGGTGCGATTGTTCTGGGTGGCGTGGCGGGCGTGATCTGTCTGTGGGGCGTGAGCGGCTTGAAAAAGGCGCTGGGCTACGATGACAGCCTGGACGTGTTCGGCATCCATGGCATTGGCGGCATCGTGGGCGCCATTGGCACCGGCATCTTTGTCTCGCCGGCTCTGGGTGGCGTGGGCGTGGATGACTACTCGATGGTGGGTCAGGTTGTGACGCAGGCTACCGGTGTGCTCATCACCATCGTCTGGTCGGGTGTCGTTAGCCTGGTGGCATTCAAGTTGATCGACATGACCATGGGTCTGCGCGTATCCGAAGAACAGGAACGTGAAGGTCTGGACACTGCAAGCCACGGCGAGCGGGCCTACAACCTCTAAGATCAATCCTTTCTCCGAAGAAAGTTGGGGCGCTCTGCGGAGCGCCCTTTTTTATTGGGCGCCGTTCCATATGCATGGGCTGTTGAATTTATAAATGGCCGCGGTAGTAGGCAACAAATTGCTCTTTTGGCAGGGGCTTCGAATAGTAATAGCCCTGAAAAATGGGGCAATCGTGACCTCGAAGGAAATCGAGTTGTTCCTCGGTTTCCACGCCTTCGGCCACGATGCTTAATTGGAGGATGCCGGCCATTTTGAGGATGGTGGTCACCATTGCACGGTCCCCCTCGTGGTGGGACAGCGCATTGACAAAGGCGCGGTCGATCTTGATTTCGTCGAGCGGCAGCCGGTTCAGGTTGCTGAGTGACGAATAGCCTGTGCCGAAGTCGTCCATGGAAAAGCGGATACCCGATTCTTTCAACTGGCTCATGATCAGAATCACGCGATCGATATCCTCGGCCACAATCGATTCCGTGATCTCGAACATGAGTTTGCGGCTCAGCTTGTCATCCAGATAGTGCTCGACCAGATCTTTGACCTGCGCGACAAAATGGTAGTGCGTGAGTTGCCGCATGCTGATGTTGATCGAGAACTGATCCAGATCGATTCCGGAATCATGCCATTCGCGCAGGGTCTTGAATCCCGTTTCGAGGATGTGTGTGCCCAGTTCGACGATCAGTCCGGTCTGCTCGGCAATCGGGATGAATTGCACGGGCGAAACCGGGCCCAGTACCGGGTTGGTCCAGCGCGCCAGCGCTTCGGCGCCAATCACCCGGCCTTCGTGATTGACCTGCGGTTGGTAGCAGAGCGTGATCTCATGGTTGATCAGCGCAAAGTGGAGCAGGCGTTCAATTTCCAGATGGCTCTCGACGCGCCTGGACATCTCTTCATTGAACATGAAGACGCCGTCACGCCCCTTGGCCTTGACCTCGTACATGGCAATATCGGCTTCCTTGATGAAGCTGTTGGCATTGGTATTGGCGTTGCGGCCACTGATGATGCTCACGCCAATGCTGGCGCTGATGTACAGGTGATGTGGATCGACGATATAGGTTTCTTTCAGTTGGGTGATGAGCCGTTCGGACACCTCCAGTGATGCGCGCTCACAGGCCTCGCGCTCGATAAAACTGCTGCCGGAAATGATGAACTCATCTCCCCCAAGGCGGGCGACAACACAATTATTGGGGACATGCAGAAGCAGCCGGCTAACAACAAGTTTGAGGAGCTGATCGCCTACATCGTGACCAAGCGAGTCATTGACCGTCTTGAAGTGGTCCAGATCAATGAGCAGGAGAAACGAGAATTCGTGGCTTTCATTCAGCGAATTCATCTGTTTTTGCAGGTGGTCGATGAAGTATTGGCGGTTATGCAAACCTGTGAGGGTGTCGTGCGTGGCCTGGTGGCTGGCCTGCATCAACAACTGGTGCGTGCTGTTGGCGGCATAGAGCAGCACCCAGGTGAGCGTGGCCGTAAAGGCCGTGAGCACGTAGCCATACCATTCGCCGATCATGAAAAAATAGGCGATCAGCGGAAGCATCAGCAGAAAAATGGTCGGCCTGTAGAGGCGTCGGTCCGAGGCCAGCAGGGTCGAGGCCACGACCGAGGCGCCGATTTCAGTGAAGATGGCGATGTAATGGAGCTTGGTGGTGTCCAGCCGGACATAGAGCAGGAAGATCAGCACCCACAGCAGGAAGAACGTATACATGAACCAGGAGCACTGCTGATACCAGCGGTCGCGCCGCTGCTCGCTCATCGTGTCGAAGTCAAAATTACGGTATATGCGGACGCCCCAGATCGAGGTGGCGACAATCAGCAGGTACCAGACGAAGGCGGGCGTGAATACGTCATTCAGCCAGCCGAGAAACAGATAGCCCAGCCCTGGAATAAGCGACAGGGCGATAAAAAGCGGAATCTGGCGGTGCAGAAAACGGTGGAAGCGCTTGTCTTTCATGAAACTCCGGTAGGCGCATCGTGTGGTTGGATGCTGCGAATGTATTCGAATCCTGCTGCTTTGTCTCAAGAGTGGGGGCAGATAAAAATCAGCACTCGCATCATGGATTTGCGTGTGTCAGTCAGCAACCCCAAGTTCGGCACACAGTTTTCCAACCACACTTTTCAGTGTGTTGACCTCCGCTTCCAGCTGGGCCAGCCTGGTTTTGAGTACGGCCATTTCGCTAATGCTCACCTCTCTCGTGGTTTCGTGGGCCGAGGTGACAGGTGTGAGGTCATCGATGACGGGTTCGCCGCTGAGCAGGTGCATCCAGCGGTTTTCGCGCGAACCGGGTTGGCGGGGGAGTTCAACCACCATGGCGTCGTCCGGCCGTTCAGCCAGTTCCAGCAAAAAAGCCTCTACCGCGGAGATGTCGGCGAACTTGTGCAATCGGTCGCAGTTGATGCGCAACTCACCTGTGGTTTGCGGGCCGCGCAACATCAATACAGTGAGCAGGGCGATGGATTGCGAAGGCAAGTGCAAGGCCTTGCCCATGTTGTGGGAGAAGCGGGGTACGCGGCCGCCACTGGATTCGATTACCAGCGCCGGCCCCCGGAGGGCATCAATGGCTGCCAGCACGTCGGATTCGCTGACCTCGATGATCGGGTGGCGGCTGGTTTTCTGATTGCAGCCGGCAACCAGTGCGTTGAGGGATAGCGGGTAAGTATTGGGAACGGTATGCTGTTTTTCGCTCAGCACGCCCAGTACGCGGGTTTCGAGCAGGGACAGGACGGGGCGGCGGGTGATGTGCATGGTGGATTTCGTCGCGTAAATGGGCATTATGCCCGGCCCGGGCTGGGGAGATCGGCTTGGCTTCGACAGGGTGACAGGCCCCCTGCCTTTTTAATTGCGTGGCTTTTCGGTAGGCTTCGCGCTATCCCTACGAAAACAGACCCCATGCATTTCACCCCTGACACCTTTCGCGCCTGGCCGACCAAGCGTATTACCCTGCTTGGCATGTCCGGCGTTGGCAAGACGCATATCTCGACCCTGTTGCGCGGTCACGACTGGTTTCACTTTTCCGGGGACTACCGGATCGGCACGCGCTATCTCGATGAACCGATCCTGGATCTGATCAAACAGCAGGCGATGAGCGTGCCGTTTCTGCGCGAACTGTTGCGCAACGACTGGATCGACATCAAGAACAACATCAAGATCCATGATCTGGGCCCGGTGCTGACCTTCGTCGGCAAGTTGGGCGGGCCGGACTGGGGCGGGCTTTCGCTGGACGAATTTTCGCGCCGCCAGGCTGCGTATCGCGACGGTGAAATTGCCGCCATGCGCGACGTGCCGGGCTTTATCCGCAAGGGCCAGGAAATCTATGGCTACCCGCATTTTGTGAACGATGTGGGCGGTAGTCTGTGCGAGCTGGACGAGCCTGGCGTGGTGGAATTGCTGGCCGAGCACACGCTGATTCTCTATATCCAGACCACCACGCGCGAGGAGGAGGACACGCTGATCAAGCGCGCGCAGTCCGATCCCAAGCCGCTATATTTCCGCCCCGCTTTTCTTGCCGGGCAGCTACCGTTGTATCTCAAGGAAAAGGGCATTGAGTACGTCGCCCAGATCGAGCCGAACGATTTTGCGCGCTGGGTGTTTCCGCGCCTGTTTCATTCGCGCATTCCGCGCTACGAGGCGATTGCCAGGCCGCACGGCTACACCGTGACCTCGCAGGAGGTGGCGCAGGTGCGTGACGAGCGTGATTTTCTGGCATTGCTGGAAACCGCCATTGCGCGGAAAGGGCAAGGCTGAACCATGCCGCTGGTTGCGCATAACACGCTGCCCACGTTTGATCGCCTGCGTCGTGATGGCATTACTGTGTTGTCGACCGAGCGCGCGGCCAACCAGGAAATCCGCGAGTTGCATGTGGGCCTGCTGAACATGATGCCGGATGCCGCGCTGGAAGCGACCGAGCGCCAGTTCTACCGGTTGGTCGGCGAATCCAATCCGATCGCACAGTTCTACATGCATCCCTTCACGCTGCCGACGCTGCCGCGTGGCGAGAAAGCGCAGGCGCATATTGCGCAGTTTTACGAATCCTTCGAGGCGATTCGGGAAGCCGGGCTGGATGCGCTCATCATCACCGGCGCCAACGTCAGTCATCCCAATCTTGCCGACGAGCCGTTCTGGGATCCCTTGATCGAGGTGATCGACTGGGCCTGGGACAACGTCACTTCGACTCTGTGTTCCTGCCTCGCCACCCATGCGGTGATGCAGTTCCGTTACGGGCAGAGGCGGGTGAAGCAGCCGGACAAAACATGGGGCGTGTTCGAACACCGGGTGACCGACACGCGTCATCCGCTGGTGGCCGACGTGAACACACGGTTTGATGTCCCGCATTCGCGCTGGAACGATGTATCGCCTGCGCAATTTGACGCGGCCGGGGTCAAGGTGCTGGTTGCAAGCGCGGAGGCGGGCGTGCATCTGGCCGTCAGTCACGATGGCCTGCGCACTGTTTTTTCCCAGGGCCATCCCGAATACGACACGATCTCGTTACTGAAGGAATACAAGCGCGATCTGATGTTGGCTGCGGCGGGCAGGCAGGCTGCCTTTCCGCCCTTTCCGGCGCGCTATTTCAACCTGCAGGCGCAGGCGCTGCTGGCTGAATTTTGCCGCCGAACCCAGGCTGGCGAAAAGCTGGACTTTCCCGAAGCGCAGGTGCTGCCGCTACTCGACAACACCTGGCACGACACGGCCGAGGCGGTGATCGGAAACTGGATTGGCTGCGTCTATCAGGTCACCCACCGTGAACGCGGCCTGCCCTTCATGCCGGGCATCGATCCCGACAACCCTCTGGGACTGGAATGACCACTGCCCGCGCGGACTTCGACGAAGCGCACGGTGCACTGTTCGCAAGCGGCGACTGGCATGCCGAAGCGGCTACGGCCTTGCCCGATCTGAGTGGAAAAACCGTACGCATTGTTGACGGTGCGGGGGTCACTCAACTCGACACCAATGGTGCGTGGTTGTTGCTTAACGCGGCCCGCTTGTCTGCGAGCGAGCCGATGCCTGAATTGCGCGCATTTCAGCCGCGGCATCTGGCGATGCTGAATCTGGTCTCCCGGCACAGCGCACCCACCGGCGTGCGCCCTGAGTCTTCCCGTGAGGGCATGCTTGAGCTGGCCGGGCGTAGCAGTCTGGCGATGGGGGACCATGTCATCGGCCTGATCGATTTTATTGGCCGGCTGTTTCTGGAGTTGATGGCGCTGGTTGGTCGCACAGGGAGTTGGCGCTGGCGCGAATTTGGGGCTCAACTCGGCGTGGTGTTCGTCGGCGCGATTCCGATCGTGATCGGCATGCTGTTTTTGCTGGGGGTGGTGTTTGCCTACCTGCTGGGTTCGCAGGCACAGCAGTATGGCGCCAACATTTTTGTCGTCGATGGCTTGCTGCTGGCGATCCTGCGCGAGATCTCGCCGGTCATTGTGGCGGTTCTGGTGGCCGGGCGCAGCGGCGCGGCGATCACGGCGCAGATCGGCACCATGAAGGTGACCGAGGAAATCGATGCCATCACCACGATGGGCCTGTCGCCGCTGGCTGTGCTGGTGATTCCGCGCGTGCTGGCGTTGCTGATTGCCCTGCCGTTGCTGGTTTTTATTGGCGATATTGCCGGCGTGATGGGCGGCATGCTGGTGACGCAGGAGCAACTGGATATTTCGTACCCCATGTTCATCGACCGCGTGGCGGACGTGCTGCTGCTGAAAACCCTGCTGGTGGGCCTGGGCAAGGCGCCGGTGTTCGCGATATTCATTGCCCTGATTGCCTGCCGCATGGGCCTGTCGGTGACCCGCGATGCACGCAGTGTGGGCACGAACACCACCTCCACGGTGGTGCAAAGCCTGGTCGCCATCATCATCATCAACGCGATATTTGCCGTGATGTTCGTGCGGATGGACATCTGATGACCGATACCGTGATCGATGTCCGTAACGTGTCCATTGCATTGGGGGGACACAGCATCCATCGTGGGTTGAACCTGTCCATTACGCGCGGCGAGGTGATTGCACTGATCGGCGGCAGCGGTAGCGGCAAGTCGGTGTTGCTGCGCGAAATCATCGGACTGATGAAACCGGATGCGGGCCATATCGATCTGTTTGGACAGTCGGTGTGGGATTGCACACCCGACCAGATGAATGCCCTGCGTCGGCGCTTCGGAGTGCTGTTCCAGGATGGCGCGCTGTTCTCCTCGCTGTCAGTCGAAGACAACGTGGCCACTCCCTTGTTTGAGCACACCCGTTTGCCGCATGCCCTGTGCCGCCAGTTGGCGCGGCTGAAGCTGGACATGGCCGGGCTGGATCCGGCGGCTATCCATAAAAAACCGAGCCAACTGTCCGGCGGCATGCGCAAGCGGGTCGCGTTGGCGCGCGCACTGGCACTCGATCCTGAATTGCTGTTTCTGGATGAGCCAACGTCCGGCCTCGACCCGATTTCAGCGCGTGCGTTCGATGCGCTGATCCGGTTACTGGCTGACAGTCTTGGGTTGACGGTGTTTCTCGTGACGCACGACTTGGATACACTGTTTTCAATTATTGATCGTGTCATCGTGTTGTCGGAAGGCCGGGTACTTGGCAGCGGCACCGTGAACGAACTGAAACACATTGACGACCCGTGGTTACGCGACTACTTCGCCGCACGGGCGCCAGAGGGAGCAGTGCATGGAAACTGAAGGCCGCTATACGCTGGTTGGCGCGCTGGTATTGCTCGTGGTTGCGCTGATGACACTCAGCGTCGTGTGGCTGACGGGGGCCGCAGACCGGATCGCCTACCAGTCCTACACCATTTATTTCAAACAGCAGTCGCTGGACGGCCTGGCCGTGGGCAGCCCGGTCAAAATGCGCGGCATCAAGGTGGGGGTGGTTGCAGGCTATCGGTTCGCAAAAGGCGGGGATGAAGCGGTGAGCGTGACGGCACGCATCGATGAAGGCGTGCCGGTTCATACCGGTGCCGAAGCCTATATCAAACGCAATCTGGTCACCGGTATTGCCACCGTTGAAATCGACAACGGCCCGGGTGGCAGCTCCCTGCTCATTGATGCCCCCCAGGGCGAACGCTACCCGGTTATCGCCGAGGGGCGCTCCGATATCGACAAGGTCACGACGGCCGCTTCACAGCTGGCAGTCAACGGCGCGCAGGTATTGGAAAAAATGAACACCCTGTTATCGGACGAGAACCAGGTTGCCATCAAGCAAACCCTCGCCAATCTGCATGAGCTGTCGGGCCATCTGGCCGCCAACAAGCAAGGCATCGAGGCAACCTTGCAAGGTCTGCGAGATGCCTCTGATGAATTCCGCTTTGCCGGCGCCAGCATCAGCCAGGCCGCCACCCGCGTCGAAGGCAGCATCGTCAGCGTTGGGAAAAATGCCGACACGGCGCTGAATGAAGCGATTGCCACGATGACCAAACTGCAAAACGACGCCACCCTGATTTCTGAACAGTTCCTGCAATTCACCGAAACCGGCACGCTGGAAATCACCAATGTCAGCCGCGATGTGCGTACTACGGCTGACGTGCTCACCACTGCGGGGCAGCAACTGGCCAACCCCCGTACCATCCTGTTTGGGCCGGGGTCACAGCAGCTCGGCCCAGGAGAAAAATTGCCATGAAAGCAGGCCTTTCCCTCGTCGCGCTGAGTCTGATGCTGGCAGGCTGTGTCAACTTCGCTGAAAAGTCCAAGACTCCCGCGGTTGTGTATTACGTGTTGCAGGATGCTTCGCTGAAAGACGCAGCGCCACTACGCGCTGAAGCGCGTGTGGAGTCGGCCCCCACCCTGCTGGTGCTTGACACCACCACGGGTGGTTTTTACGACACCGATCAGCTTATTTTCAGCCGTAGCGCGGGCACCCGTGGTCAGTATCAGTTTGCCCGCTGGACTGAGCGGCCCGGCAAGCGTTTCGCCGATCTCATGCGCGACCGGCTCGACCGCCAGGGCGACTGGCGCGTCACGGCCGCTGGCGGCTACGTGCGCGGCGACGTGTTGCTGGATACCGAACTGGTCGAGTTCTATCACGATGCCAGCAGCGAACCGGGGCAGATGCGGCTGGTACTACGTGCCGAACTGGTCGACCTGAAACAACGCAAGCTGTTGGGGCGTCGCGTGTTTGAACAGCATGCCCCGCTGGCAACTTTTGATGCGGCCGGAGCAGCACAGGCATCCAGTCAGGCCGTTGGCCGTGCGCTTGATGATTTGAGCGTCTGGCTCGCCAACATTCGATAAGCGCCTACAATTCAGGCGGGTGTTCCCATAACAAGAGGAGAGAAAACATGAAACGATTGCTTGCTGTCTTGTGCCTGTGTTCCATCGCTACCGTTTCTCATGCCGAAATATCCCAAAAACTGGGTTCGCTCGAAGTCCACTACAACGCACTCACCACAGACGAACTGCTCCCCGATGTCGCCCGTGCCTACAAAATCGAGCGCAGCAAAACACGCGGTCTGGTCACGATGTCGGTGCTGCAACGCAACAAGGTTGGCGTAGCCGTACCGGTGCCGGCCAAGCTCACCCTGTATGCCACCAACCTCAGCCAGCAATTGGCCACCATCGAGATGCGCGCAATCAAGGAAGGCACGGCCATTTATTACCTGGGAGACTTTCGGGTGACCGCGCCGGACACCCTGAAATTCACCGCCACCATCGAAGTGGAAGGCGAACCCAGGCATGAAATGGTCTTTACCCAGAAGTTTTACAAGTAACCCTATCCATTCCACCGCCCCGATTCCGGGGCTTTTTTATGCCCCCAACCATGACCGAATCCTCTGTACACCGCTTTCCCACCTGGCTGGGCCTGGTGCAGGGCGTCGTGCTCTACGCGCTCTACAAAAGCCATCATGACAAGCTATGGTCGCTGGAATGGAGCTGGCTGTTCAACGCCGTGCTGCTGAGTGCGTTGCTGCTGCCCTTCGTGGCGTATTGGGGACATGACACCTTGAGCCGCCGCGCGTTACGCCGCCTGCTGCTGGGCGCGGGTGTGCTGGTTTTTGGCCTGGGCGCGTATCAGGGCGCGATGGCGTTTCCACTGCCGGAGGCGACGCGATTACAACTGGCGCCGGCGTCTGCTTTCCTCGGTCTGGCTTTGCTGGTTTTCATGCTGGTTCCGCTGACGTCCGGTTGGGCACGCGGGACGTCAGGTTCCACGCTCGGCGCCTGGAACTATCCGCGCCTGTTCGAACATGCCTGGCGTAATGCTGTCGTGACCATTCAGGCGGGCGCGCTCACCGGGCTGTTCTGGACGGTGCTGACCCTGGGCGCGCAGCTGTTTCATCTGATCGGGGTGGAGTGGCCGAAAGAGACGATTGGAAAAGCCTGGTTCGCCATTCCCGTCACCACCCTGTCGATTGCGCTGGGCTTGCGCACCGGCTTGCGTCGCGCTGCGTTCACCGTCACCTTGCGTAACCACTGGCTGACGCTCACCGTGTGGCTGCTGCCTTTGGCCAGTTTTATCGGCGTGGCGTTTGTGCTCACCAGCTTCGCTGGCGTGGGCAAATTGTTCGAGCGCGGCCTGTCGGCGTTTTTCCTGCTGTGGTTTGCAGCGTTCTGGATCACCTTTTTCAACTCGGCTTTTCAGGATGGGCAAAGCGAGCCCGTATTACATCGCATCCTTCGCCGCGTGCTGCCGTTTGCCGCGCTGGCGTTGCTTGCGGTAGTCGGGCTGGCGACATGGGCATTGGTACTGCGCATTCAGCAATACGGCCTCACCCCGGATCGTATCTGGGGCGTACTGGTGGCGACGGTTGCACTGGCTTATGGCGGCGGCTACGCGCTGTCGGTGCGGGCAGGGCCGGCAGCACGCTGGATGCCCGGTATCGCCCCCGCCAATATCGTGGCCTCACTCATCATGAGTGCAGGCATCGTCCTGTTGCTGTCACCTGTGCTTGACGCTAACCGTCTGGCCACTGCCAGCCAGATGGCGCGTTTGCATACGGGGCAAGTGCCGGCGGACGATTTCGATGTGGGGGCGCTGACGCGGCAGGAACGTGCGGGTTACGATGCATTGGCCGAGCTACGGCGTCAGCGCGGTTCAGACGGTAAGCCGAGCAAGCTGGCGCTGCGAGCCGAGGACGCGGTCAACAACGCCAATCGCTACCGGGACGGCGAGTTCAACGAAAAGGATGAACTGGTTGCAGCGTTGAGCGAGCGTATTGACGTCTACCCGGTTGAAAAGCCTTTGCCCGCGGGTTTCGCCGATTTTCTCAGGCAGGACCTTGGGAAATGGGACTCCTGGCAACGCAAGCAAAGCTGTTTTGCGCATCATCAAACACGTCAGCGCTGTACGGTGCTGCTGATCGACCTCAATCATGATGGTCAGGATGAAGTGGCGTTGTGGCAAGGAGACGCATACCGGTCTGCTGTCTACACGCAAACTGGTCAGCAGTGGCGGCAAACGGGTCGCTTGATGGTGAGTGGGGGAGGTACACCCGAGAGTGTCCGTGCCGAATTGGCGACCGGTGCTTACGCTGTCCAGCCTGTGCGCTGGGATGAATTGCGTGTCGGCAAAACCCGCTATCAGGTGTTCGAGAACGCGGAATAAGCCAGCGCCAGCAGCCCCCACACGCCAAAGCCCGCTACCGTCAGCCCCGCCGCGCGGCGTACCCATTGCTGTTGCATGAAGGGTTGAATCTGGCGGGCGAACAGCCCCATCCCCAGCAGGTTTGGCAGGGTGCCGAGACCGAACGCCAGCATCAGCGCCGCGCCGGAAGTGGCGCTGCCCGCCGCCAGCGCCGACACCAGCACCGAATACACCAGCCCGCACGGCAGCCAGCCCCAGGCCATGCCCGCCAGCACTGCCTGCGGCACCGATTTCACCGGCAGCAGTTTCTGGAACAGCGGTTTGACGCGTTTCCACAGCGCGCCGCCCGCGCGCTCGAAAACCAGCACCCATTGCGACCAGCCCGCCAGATACAGGCCGAGCAGAATCATCACCCCCTGGGCCAGGATGAACAGCAGGGTTTGCACCGGCAGGAAATCGGCCAGTTTGAGTGAAGCACCGAGTATTCCCGCCAGCGAACCAAAGAGGGCATAGGAAAACACCCGCCCCAGGTTGTAGGCCAGATGCAGGCGGAACGGCGGTGCGCTGCCGTCGGCCCGAAAGGAAAATGCCGCGACGATGCCGCCGCACATGCCAACGCAATGCACGCCGCCTAAAAGTCCGGCGAGCAGGGCGGCGAGTAGGGAAAATTCGATCATTTTTTGGGTCGGGTTCGGCGTGCGCCAAGTGTGCTGCGTATCGAGCGGGGATTGCGGCGGCAGTCGAGCACGGCGAGAACAATCGCGGTGTGGCCATCGAAATCGTAATAAATCGCAAAGGGGAAACGCTTGGACAGGCTGCGATGCAGGCCCACGAGGGGTTTAGGGTGGACGCCTGCATAGAGTGCGAGCGCATCGATGTCTGAAAACAGGCTGTCGAGAAAATACTGGCCGAGTCCGGCGGCCTGGGTTTCGTAGAAGTCGAAACCGACCAGTAGATCCCGTTCGGCTGATACGCCGATCCGCACGTCATGCATGGGCGGCGGGGCTCAGCGCTCGATCAGCTTGCGCAGCGCGTCTTTGGCAGATTGCCAGTCACGGTGCCTGCCGTCTTCCCGTTCGCTCAGGCGTTCTTCCAGCACGGCAGCGTGCCAGGGCGGGCTCAGTTCGGCCGCATCGTCCTGACACAGTGAATCCCACAATGATTCCATCGCGGCCAGACGTTCGGCCAGGGGCAGTTGGGTGAGGGCGTCAAGATTTGGCATGACAAAAGATTAGCACATCAGCCCGGTTGTCGTTGCCGTCCCACCAGCCAAACCAGCAGCAGCACCGGCAAACCGATCAACGCCGTCCCGGTAAAGAAATTCGCCCAGCCATAGGCATCAACAAATTCGCCGGAAAACCCCGCGATGAACTTGGGCAGCAACAGCATCACCGAAGTGAACAGCGCGTACTGCGTGGCCGAATACGCCTGGTTGACCAGGCTGGACAGGTAGGCGACGAAGGCCGAGGAGGCAATCCCCGCCGACAGGTTGTCCGCCGACACGGTGAACACCAGCGCGCCCACGTCGTGCCCGCGCCCGGCCAGCCACACGAACAGCAGATTGGTGGCAGCCGATAGCACCGCGCCGAGAAACAGGGTGCGCATCACGCCGAGACGCAGGGTCAACAGGCCGCCCAGCCCCGCGCCGACAATGGTCATGATCACGCCATACACCTTGGACACGGTCGCCACTTCGTCCTTGGTGAATCCCAGCTCCTGATAAAACGGATTGCTCATCACCCCCATCACCACGTCGGAAATGCGATACACCGCAATCAGCGCCAGCATCAGCGCCGCCTGCCATTTGTAGCGCTGGATAAAGTCGATAAAGGGCGATAGCACGGCGCTGTAAAACCACGCCGTCGCAGTCAGCAGCCAGCCGGACAGCCCCGCTGCGGCGAAGCGTTCGCGTGTGTGCGCCTCGCGCTCGGTGGTGGTGGTGGAAATCTTCTTTTCCGGTTCGCGGATGATCAGCGTGGTCAGCATGCCAACCACCATCAGCGCCGCCATCACCGTGTAGGCCACCTGCCAGGGGCGGAAATCATAGGTCGCCTCGGACGGATCCACGCTCGCCGCAATCCACAGCGCGCCTGCGCCCGCCGTGATCATCGCGATGCGATAGCCCGCCTGATAGGTTGCTGCCATCGCCCCCTGTTTTTCCGCCTCCACCGCCTCGATGCGGTAAGCGTCGAGCGCGATATCCTGCGTCGCCGAGGCAAACGCCACCGCCAGCGCAAAAAACACCGTGTGCGTCAGATTCAAAACCGGGTCGGTGTTCGCCATCCCCAGCAGCGCTGCGGCGATGCAGACCTGCGATAGCAACAGCCACGCCCGCCGCTTGCCCAGTCGCGCCGTCAGAAACGGCAGCGGCAGCCGGTCCACCAGCGGCGACCACAGGAATTTGAAGCCATACGCCAGCCCCACCCAGCTCAAATGCCCGATGGTCGCGCGCGCAATGCCCGCCTCCGACAGCCAGAATGAAAGTGTGCCGAGCACCAGCAACAGCGGCAACCCGGCGGAAAAGCCGAGGAACAGCATGCCGACGACGCGGGGGTGGGTGTAGATCTTGAGGGCGGCTAGCCAGGGGTGGGCGGTCATAAGTGATAGTCCAAATGTGAGGCTAGTGAGTTTTGGCTTAACTAAGAACCTCTTTAAGTTAACGGAAATCGATTTCCGTTAACTTAAGCGCGTGGCGTAGTGTGCGTGCGCAGCCAGGCGGCGAGCGTGGCTTCGTCCCATTCGCTTGCCGCAACGGCCAACACGGCGAGTGTTGCTTCCGCCTGGGTGGCGGTCAGCCGCTGTCCATTTGAATAGAGGAACAAGCCAAGCGCAAGGAAAGCCGCACGCTTGTTGCCATCCACAAAAGGATGGTTCTTGGCGAGTCCCACACAGTAAGACGCCGCCAGTTCGCTCACATCCGGATCGCCATACGCTGCCAGATTGAGCGGGCGCGCCAGCGCAGAATCGAGCAAGCCTTCATCGCGCAGGCCTGGCAAGCCGCCATGTTCGGCCAGGCTTTCGTCGTGCAGCAGCAACAGGGCGCGCTTGTCGAACCAGTTCCAGGCGCGCGCCACTTATTTCGCCAGTTCGTGAAAGGTATCGCGGAAGTCACGCATGAAAGCACGCCCCGCTTCGATTTGTTCTTCCAGGCCGGGGTCATACGGCGTCATCGCCACGCCGTCCGGCGTTTCGGTCACAAACACTGTGTCGCCTTTTTCCAGCTTCAGGCGCGCCAGCACTTCCTTGGGCAGGATCAGGCCGACCGAATTGCCGATTTGGGTGAGTTTCAGGGCATGCATCGCAGACTCCCGGTGGTTATAACGATTGTTATATTAGTCCGCGATGCGGCATAAGCCAAGGGGCGGAGACTGGGTACCTGGTCAGCAACACGATTTGGCTGTTCAATAGCGCAGTGCTAGCATCCTGCTATATCCCGTCACAAGGAATCCGCGATGAGCAGCAAATCCCAACCTCCGGCGAACACCGCGCAGTTCAACGTGCGCCTGCCCACCGAACTGAAAGCCCGGCTGGAAAACTACGCGCAACTGGTCGGTCGCCCCCAGGCCAATGTGGCGAGCGATGCGCTGGCCGATTATCTCGACTGGCGCACGCCGCAGATCGAAGCGTTGAAACAGGCCGTCGCCGCCGCCGACCGAGGCGAGTTCGCCAGCGCCGACGAAGTCGAGCAGTTCTTCAAAGCGTATGAAGCTTAAATGGACGCGTGCCGCGCCCGCCGATTTACAGCAGATTCTGGATTTCATTGCACAAGACAACCCGCAAGCCGCGCGCGCACTGGCGGCGGGTTTCAGGCAAACCGCTGAACACCTCACCACCCATCCCTTCATCGGACGGCGCGGTGACCTCGAAGGCACCCGCGAACTCATGCTGCACCGCAACTACCTGCTCACCTACCGTGTCGGCAGCGAAGCTGTCGAAATCCTGCAAATCTGGCACGTCGCGCAAAAGCGCTATCACTGAGCATTGTGCCTAGGCTAAGATGCCGCCATGAACCAACCCGCAGAAAAGGCCGCCATTTTCGATAAGCCAGCTTACCCGGCGCGTGAAGCCGCATACATCCTCAATTTGCCCCCTGCCACAGTCAAAGCCTGGAGTTTTGGACAGACACGTCGGGACGATGGCAGCGTGCGCTTCAAAGCGGTTATTCGCGCGGCTGATCCGCGCAACAAATTGCTGTCGTTTGCCAATCTTTGCGAACTGCATGTTCTGGCCACGATCCGGCGTGTGCATCGGGTCAGCCTGCCCAAAGTGCGCGACAGCGTCGGATACCTGCGCAGCCAGCTTGGGGTGGACCGGCCGTTGATCGATAGCCAGTTCAAAACCAACAAAATCGATCTTTTTGTCGAGCACGCCAGCAAACTGCTGAACGTGTCGCGTCAGGGGCAAGAAGCGCTGCGCGGCGAGTTTGAGCTTGCACTCGCGCGGATTGAGCGCGATAGCCAGGGCAACCCGATCAAGCTCTTCCCTTACAGCCGCACTTCAGACCGTACGGCAATGCAGCCGAAGTCCGTAATGATCGATCCGCGCCTTTCCTTCGGTCGTCCTGTACTGGCTGAATCCGCCGTGCCCACCGAAGTTATTTTCGACCGCTTCCAGGCTGGCGATTCGCTGGAAGACATGGCGCTCGACTACAACGTTGACGAAAAAGAAATCGAAGAAGCCCTCCGCTTCGAACAGCGTCGCGCTGCCTAAATCGGCCACGCTGTTTATTGATCGCTGTGCTTGGAGCCGCCCGCTGGGTGAGGCCCTTGACCAGCTTGCCGTTCCTTACATAGCCCACCACCAGCGATTTGCGCCCGATGCCCCCGATGAAGAATGGCTCGCGGTTGCCGGGCGGGAAAGCTGGATCGTCCTTACTCGCGACAAACATATTCGCAGACGGCCTTCCGAACTCGAAGCCTTTCGTGAGCACAAGGTGATTGTCTTTGTTTTAGCAGCCGGCAATGCCTCGGCAGCAGAAACGGCCGACCTCGTGACCCGGCTCTATAACAAAATTCAGCGCCTCGCCGCCCAAGCCAAACCGCCCGTCATGTACAGCGTGACCCGGTCGGGAATCAGCAAACCCATCAAGTTCAAGTAGCGGTGGATTTTTTCCGGCTGCGCTTGACCGTGGCGGCTGGCAGCAGCGATGTCAGCGCCTGATAGCGCGCGAACAGAAACGACACCCGCTCGGCGTCGGACTTGAAGCTGGTTTTTCCATAAGCCTTGTTCACCGCGGCGTCGAGCTTCTGGTGCGCTTTCAGCAGCGCGGGCGGCATGGAGAGCGGGTCGTAAAGGTCGGCGAGGGTGGCGTCGGGGAATTGCGCGCGGGCGTCGAGCACGGCTTGCGCGGCGGCTTCGATGGCCTGCCGGGTCTTGTCGTCGGGGGCGTCGGTTCCGCTTGCATCGCAAGAGGAACATAAAGGCCAGGGGAAGTTGTTGTAGACGATGCCGGCTGAGTAGCGGTAATCGCTTTTCAGGCGACCACATACTGAGCGCACCCAGGCCATGTGCATGGCCGAGGTCAGAACACCAAAGTGGTAGAGGCTGGCATGGGGAACAATCTTCACCAGATTGCTGCTAAGGGTGTCGGGGTGAATGAATCCGATGGGAATGTATGCCCTGCGTTCGGATGAGACCTCTGGAATCAGCAGGTAACTTGACGTCGGCATGTTCTCGACATGGAAGCGCGTCGGTGTGTCGGCGAGCTTTTGCGTCGGTGGCGATTGGCTCGCCAACCGGAACTGCCTGACCGCCTCCACGCGCTTCATGGCTTCGGGCATCCTGCGCAATTCACCTGGCGGGCAGTCGCCCAGCCACAAACACCAGCGCTGATAGCCGTTGATGAATTCATCTGCGCCCAGCCAGCGGCGAAACCACTTTTCGGCCTGAGGTTCGCGGCGCAGGAATTCGGCCTTCTCGTCGTCGGTGAACAGGTAGTGGCCGCCGTCGATGGGTTTGTTGCCGATACCGATTCCCGGCACAGGGCAGATCGGCGTGCGGCGGTTGTCGAGCACCACGTCGGGCGCGTCCACCAGATACGGGTTGATGTTGGCGGCCGGCAGCGCGTGCGGTTCGCCCTTGATGTCGGCGTATTCGTAGATGATCTTTTCTGCGGTCTCGCCCAGCCCGAAGCCGACGATGACGCAGTGCACCGCTGCCTTGCCGCGCGCTTCGTTGCTCCACGAAAACGTGCGGTGGGCGAAGTGGATCTTGATGCCCTGCGCCAGTAGCCAGCCCCATAGCACGCCGACCTGCTCGCCCTGGGTGATGGAGTTGGTTGAAACAAATGCGCAGCGGGTTGGCTGGCCTTCGATGTAACGCGCCGCCTTCACGTACCACGCAGCGACGAAGTCGAGCAGCCCGGCGTTGGGGATGCCATCGAACACGGCGCGGGTGTCGGCACGCTGGGCGTCGTCCATGAACTTGGCACCGATAAACGGCGGGTTGCCCATGATGTAGCTCGCCCGCTCTGCCGGTAACACCTGGTTCCAGTCCAGCGTGAGCGCGTTGCCGTGGACGATTTTGGGGCTGGTCTTGAGCGGGATGCGGGCGAAGTACATGCCGAACTCCTCGCTCACTCTGAGGTTCATCTGGTGGTCGACCAGCCATAGCGCGACCTGGGCGATCTGGGCGGGGAATTCCTCAATTTCGATGCCGTGGAACTGATCGACATCGATGGAGAGCAGCTGGAAAATATCGACCAGCGATTGCTTGAATTCACGTTCCAGTGCGAGCGAGGCGCGCAGGATTTCCAGTTCCAGCAGGCGCAGTTCACGGTAGGCGATGACGAGGAAATTTCCGCAGCCGCAGGCTGGGTCAAAGAAGGTAAGCCCGCGCAGTTTCTGGTGAAACTCGAAGAGTTTGTTGCGTTGCCGCTTGACCTTGTCGAACTCGGCCCACAGTGCGTCGAGGAATAGCGGCTTGATGAGCTTGAGGATGTTTTCCTCGCTGGTGTAGTGCGCGCCGAGATTGCGGCGTGCCTTGTCGTCCATGATGCTCTGGAATAGCGCGCCGAAGATGGCGGGCGAGATCGCGGCCCAGTCCAGTGCGCAGCAGTCGAGCAGGGCGTCGCGCATGGCGCTGTCGAAGCCGGCAATCGGAATGGTCTCTGCGTACAACTTGCCGTTCACATAGGGGAATGCTGCGAGTTGTTCGTCGAGGTTGTCCGAGCGCTTGTTTTCCGGGGTGTTGAGCACCTGGAAAAACAAGGCCAGTTGCGGGCCGAGATCGGAGCCGTCCTGCGCGGTGCGCTCATCGAGCCAGATGCGGAAACTGCCGGCGGGCTGGAAGATGCCGGTGTCTTCGGCGAACAGACAGAACAGCAGCCGAACCAGCAGAACTTCCAGCTGGTGCCCCTCGTAGCCGCTCGCCTTGAGCCGGTCATGCAGCTTGCCCATGCGCTCGGCGGCCTTGATGTTGACCGGGTTCTGCGGGGCTATGACCTGGGTGCGGTAGCCAGCGATGAAAGCAAAGTGCTTGATGCGCTTGTGTAGATCGGCAAGCTTGAATTCGGTCTCGGTGTCGTCTTCCAGATCGTAGAGCCGAAAGCGCTCAAAATCGGACACGAGGATATAGCGTGGCAGGTCGCGCTCGGCGATACCGTCGAAGTAGTCTGCGGCTTGGTTGAAGGCGCGGTTGAGGTCGGCACCGCGACTTTTGTGCTCGATCAGCAGCATGCCTTTCCAGAAGGCATCAATGCGGCCGTGTTTGAGCTTTTCGCCGTCGCGGGCGATGTTGACCTGTTTCTCGAAAATGGCGACGCGTTTGCGCTCGATACCGAACACCGCGAAAAAATCGTTCCAGAAGCTTTGCGCTTCGGCGCGTTCGGATTCCTCGTCAATCCACTTGCGTGAGAACTCGTGGGCGCGGCTGCGAATTTCGTTCCAGCTAAGTGGCATTGTTGTTATTCGCTTGTTCCCTTGTTTGGTTGAGTTTTACCCAGCAAACCGCCCGCATCGCGCGTGTCCAGTTCCAGCTTGGGTGTGGCGCTCTTGAGTCGTTTTTCCACGTCCTTGATGGGCTCGGCGGCAGAGATGTTCTCGGGACGTTGGCCGCCAATGCGCTCGATGGCGGAACGGACCTCCTGACCAACCTGCTCGTGGGCGCGGATAGCCTGCTGCTGATCGCGGATGCCTTCGCGTGCCAGCTTGTCGCGGGTCTGGGTCATGCGGAACTGGTTGGCGGCAAGCTCGGTGGCGTTCATTCGATCCATCAATTGTTCTTTGGCGGGAACAGCTTTCCTGGTCTTGATCTGTTCGTTGCCCAGGCCGCCGTAAAGGCCTTTGTAACCAGCATCGTGAAAAACACCGAACATGCGGTTCTGCACGCCGGCCTGCTGAGCGGCGCCGGAGAGTGCCTTGAATTCTTCGGAGGTTTGTTTGCGCAGTTCCAGGCGCTCCATGTCCGCAGCAAGTTGTTCGGACAGTTCCTGACGCCGGGTCTGGATGGCGAAGTATTTTTGGGCCTGGGCGATTTCCGGCTTGCGCGGGTCGCCGTTCTGCGCGATGAGGTAACAGGCGAAGCGGGAGAGTTGGTAGTCCTCTACTTCCCGCTGGCCGCCTTTACCCAGTTCGATCATTTTGCCGGCGCCGGCAAAATGATAAGCAGGATCGTTACCCGATTGCGCACACGAGGTTTGGGCGCGCTTGATGGCGTCTTCGAAGCGTCGCCACTGGCTGTAGCCCAGAACAGGCTGCAGGGCGCGTGCGCTCCAGTACTCGGCGTCGTGGTCGTTGACCTGTTTGAGGTCCTCGAAGGATAAGCCACCTATGCTGGGCAGTTCCTTGTTCGCCATGTCGTACGGTTCTCTGTTGGCTTACGGTGCGTAATCGTAATCGACGATCAGCGGGGCGTGGTCGGAAAAGCGCTGGTCCTTGTAGACGCTGGCAGATTTTGCCTTGGCGGCGATGCCGGGGGTGGCGATCTGGTAGTCGATGCGCCAGCCGACGTTTTTGGCATACGCCTGGCCGCGGTTGCTCCACCAGGTGTAGGCCTCGCCGGTGTGTTCGGGGTAAAGGTTGCGGTAGACGTCGACCCAGCCGAGTTCGTCGAACAGGCGCGTCATCCAGGCGCGCTCTTCGGGCAGGAAGCCGGAGTTCTTCTGGTTGGATTTCCAGTTTTTGAGGTCGGCTTCTTTATGCGCGATGTTCCAGTCGCCGCAGATGACGATTTCGCGGCCGGACTTGATCAGCGCTTCGAGGTGCGGGAAGAACACGTCCATGAAGCGGAACTTGGCCTGCTGGCGTTCGTCGCCGCTGGAGCCGGAGGGCTGGTAGAGCGAGATGACGGCCAGTTTGCCACCGTTTGGATTATCGAAGCCGGCTTCGATGTAGCGGCCCTCGGCGTCGAATTCGGGCACGCCCAGGCCTTCGATGATTTGTTGCGGCTGGCTGCGGGTGTAGACCCCGACGCCGCTGTAGCCTTTCTTCTCGGCGTAGTGGAAGGCACCGGTGAGGCCGTCGCACTGGATGAATTCGGGCTTGAGGTCGGCGGCCTGGGCCTTGAGTTCCTGCACGCAGACGACGTCGGCGGCCTGGCTGGGCAGCCAGTCGAAGAAGCCTTTGGTGGAAGCCGAACGGATGCCGTTGAGGTTGGCCGATATAATTCGCATCACGGGTTTAATTAATATAACGATTCAAGAAGTTAACAAAATGTCCGATTACAAAGCCGAGTTTGTGGAATTCGCCATCGCCTCGAACGTGCTGTGTTTTGGCGAATTCAAAACCAAAGCCGGGCGCATGAGCCCCTATTTTTTCAACGCAGGGCTGTTTAACGACGGCGACAAGCTGAAACGGCTGGGCGAATTTTACGCCAAGGCGATTATCGACTCGGGAATCGGGTTCGATGTGCTGTTCGGCCCGGCCTACAAGGGCATTCCGCTGGCGGCGAGCATTGTGATTGCGCTGGCAGGCATGGGCAGGAACATGCCGTTTGCCTTCAACCGCAAGGAAGCGAAGGATCACGGTGAAGGCGGCACGGTGGTAGGCGCGCAACTGCAAGGACGCGTGCTGATTGTGGATGATGTGATCTCGGCGGGCACTTCGGTGCGCGAATCGGTGGAACTGATCCGCCATTCGGGTGCCGAACCTGCAGGCGTGGTGATTGCGCTGGACCGTATGGAGCGCGGCAGCGGCGACAAGTCGGCGGTGCAGGAAGTGCGTGAACAATATGACATTCCAGTAGTGGCGGTGGTCACACTGGACAATCTGGTGGAGTTTTTGGAACGTGACGCAAACAGACAAACTGAATTGCAAACCGTGGCAGCGTACCGCGCAACGTATGGCGTTTAGCCTGTTGCTGGTGGCGCTGCTGCTGACGGCGTTCACCGCGAATGCGGCGATGTATCGCTGGGTGGATGGCAATGGTCGGGTGCATTACGGTGACACGCTGCCATCGACCTACCAGAAAAGCGGTGCGGCCGAGATGAACAAGCAGGGCAACGTCGTCAAGCGCACGCAGTCGGAGGTGGAACGCAAGGCGGAAGCCGAGCATCTGGCCGAGCAGAAGCGGATGCAGGTGGAGGCGCAGAAGCAGGCACAGCAGGATCGTGCGCTGACTTCAACCTATACGACCGAAGCCGAAATTGACTTGACGCGCGACCGTGCACTGGAACACCACAAACTGGCGATCAAGGGCGCGGAAGCGCGGGCCAAGGCCGTGGAATCGAACCTGGGCGAGTTGAATGCGCGGGTCGCCGCGATTCAAAAATCGGGCCGGGCAGTTGCCCCCAACCTGAAAGAGCAAGTGGCTCAGGCCACCAATGAACGGCTGGAACTGAAGCGCATCATTCTGACCAATGAAGAAGCGATGGTGAAGGTGCGTGAGCGGTACGAGGCAGACAAGGAACGGTTTCGCACACTCAAGGGACGGTAGCGTTCGTCTGCGTGGCGGAGCTTCCCCGAATAATCAAAACGCGTTGACCAGATTGTTCTGGCCAGCGCGTTTTGCATTTGATTACTGCAGTTTGGCTTTCAGCAGGTCGTTAACCTGCGCCGGGTTGGCCTTGCCTTTGCTGGCACGCATGACCTGGCCGATCAGCGCATTGAAAGCCTTTTCCTTGCCGGCACGGAATTCCTCGACGGACTTCGGGTTGGCGGCGAGCACCTCGTCGATGATTTTTTCCAGTTCACCGGAATCGGACATCTGCCTGAGGCCGCGCGCCTCGATGATGGCGTCGACTTCACCGGCGCCCTCCCATAGCCCCTCGAACACCTGCTTGGCGAGTTTGCCGGACAGCGTACCGTCCTGGATACGGGCGACCAGCGCGCCGAGTTGCGCGGCGGAGACCGGGCTCCGGGTGATGTCGAGTTCGGCCTTGTTCAGGGTGGCGGACAGTTCGCCCATCACCCAGTTGGCGGTGAGCTTGCCCTGACCACAGGCTTGGGCGGCGGCTTCGAAGTATTCGGCGAGTGCACGCGAGCCAGTCAGCACGGCTGCATCGTAGGCCGACACGCCATAGCCACTCTGGAAACGCACCTGCATCGCGGCAGGCAGTTCGGGCAGCGCGGTGCGCACGGATTCGATCCAGTCTTCGTCCAGTTTGACCGGCAGCAGGTCGGGGTCGGGAAAATAACGGTAGTCGTGCGCGTCTTCCTTGCTGCGCATCATGCGCGTCTCACCGGTGTCGGGGTCGAACAGCACCGTGGCCTGCTCGATGCGGCCGCCGTCTTCCAGCGTCTCGATCTGCCAGCGCACTTCGTAATCGATTGCCTGCTGCAGGAACTTGAATGAGTTGAGGTTCTTGATCTCGCGGCGGGTACCGAATTCGGTTTGGCCGACCGGGCGTACCGAGACGTTGGCATCGACGCGAAAGCTGCCTTCCTGCATGTTGCCGTCGCAGATGCCGATCCAGGTTACCAGCGTGTGCAGGGCGCGAGCGTAGGCGACCGCTTCGGTACTGGAACGCATCTCCGGCTCGGAGACGATTTCCAGCAGCGGCGTGCCGGCGCGGTTGAGGTCGATCCCGGTCATGCCGTGGAAGTCTTCGTGCAGCGACTTGCCGGCGTCTTCTTCCAGGTGGGCGCGGGTGAGGTTGATGACCCGCTCTTCCGATTGCCCTGAGCCTGTCGAAGGAACTTGAATCTTGAGCGCGCCACCCTCGACGATGGGCTTGGCCAGTTGGCTGATCTGGTAGCCTTTGGGCAGGTCGGGATAGAAATAGTTTTTGCGGTCGAACACGTTGACGCGGTTGAGCGTCGCACCAATTGCCAGCGCAAATTTGATCGCGCATTCCACCGCGCCCTTGTTCAGCACCGGGAGTACGCCGGGCAGCGCGATGTCAACCGCGCTCGCCTGGGTGTTGGGCGAGGCACCAAAGGCGGTGCTGCTGCCGGAAAATATTTTCGACTGGGTGGCGAGCTGGGTGTGGACTTCCAGCCCGATGACCACTTCCCAGTTAACGTGACCCCGATTCATTTCAAACCCTCCGGTTGGCGGCTGTGCCAGTCGGTGGCGCGCTGGTACTGGTGCGCGACGTTGAGCATTTTCGCCTCGCTGAAATAATTGCCGACGAGTTGCAGGCCGATCGGCAGGCCTTTGGCATCGAAGCCGCACGGCAGCGACATGCCGGGGAGCCCCGCGAGGTTGGCGGGAATGGTGTAAAGGTCGTTCAGATACATTTCCACCGGATCATCGGATTTTTCACCGAGCTTGAATGCGGTGCCGGGCGCGGTCGGGCCGAGGATGATGTCGCAGGTTTTGAAGGCTTCGGTGAAGTCGTCGGCGATCAGGCGGCGGATTTTTTGCGCCTGCAGGTAATAGGCGTCGTAGTAGCCGTGACTCAATACATAGGCGCCGATCATGATGCGGCGCTTCACTTCCGCGCCAAAGCCCTGGGCGCGGGTCTTACAGTACATGTCGTCGAGGTTGGTGTATTCCGGGGCGCGGTAGCCGTAGCGCACGCCGTCGAAGCGCGACAGGTTGGACGAGGCTTCGGCCGGGGCCAGCACGTAGTAGACGGGAATCGCGAGCTTCGAATTGGCCAGCGAGATCTCGACGGTGGTGGCGCCGAGTTTCTTCAGTTCGGCGACGGCCGCTTCCACCGCCGTGGCAACTTCATTGTTCAGGCCTTCGGCGAAAAACTCGCGTGGCAGGCCGACACGCAGGCCGGTCAGGGGCTGGTCGAGCGCGCGCGCGTAATCTTCCTTCTCGCGGTCCAGGCTGGTCGAGTCGTTGGGGTCGAAGCCGGTCATCACGTTGAGCAGCAGGGCGCAGTCCTCGGCCGAGGGGGCCATCGGTCCGGCCTGGTCGAGGCTGGAGGCGAACGCGATCATGCCGAAACGCGACACCAGGCCATACGTTGGCTTGAGGCCGGTGATGCCGCACAGCGCGGCGGGCTGGCGAATCGAGCCGCCGGTGTCGGTGCCGGTGGCGGCGGGCGCCATGCGTGCGGCGACACACGCTGCCGCGCCGCCAGACGAGCCGCCGGGTACATACGCCGTATTCCAGGGGTTTTTTACCGCGCCGAAATAACTGGTCTCGTTGGAGGACCCCATGGCGAACTCGTCCATGTTGGTTTTGCCGAGTGACGGCATGCCGGCCGCTTTGAAGCGCTGGATCACGTGTGCGTCATACGGCGCGATGAAGTTGTGCAGCATTTTCGAGCCGCAGGTGGTGAGCCAGCCATCGGTGCAGAAAATATCCTTGTGCGCGATGGGCACGCCGGTGAGCGGGCCGGCCTTGCCGGCGGCGATGAGTGCGTCGGCGGCGGCGGCTTCAGCCAGCGTTTTGTCGGCATTCAGCGTGATAAAGGCATTGATCGACAGATTCAACGTGGCGATACGGTCGAGATACTGCTGGGCGAGTTCACGGCTGGAAATCTGCTTGGCCGCCAGCTGCGCAGCGAGCGCGGAAAGGCTTGCGTCGGACATGATGGCTTATTCGATGACTTTGGGAACGAGATACAGGTCGTTTTCGATGGCCGGCGCGATCGCCTGGAAGGCGGTATGGCGGTCGGTTTCGGTCACGACGTCGGCGCGCAGGCGTTGATACACTTCCTGCGCGTGGGCCATCGGCGCGATGCCGCGGGTGTCCACTGCCTGCATGGTGGCGATCAGATCAAAAATGGTATTGAGTTGGCCTTGCGTGGCTTGCGCCTGGGCATCGTCGATTTCTAGGCGCGCAAGGCGGGCGATGCGCTTGACGTCGTCCTGGGTGAGGGACATGGAAACACCTGATGGCTTACGGGAATGAAGCCCGTTAGGGTATCATAGCCCCCTTGTTTTTTCTGCCCTTTCGCCCGTTTGACGCGGGCGCTGACGCCATCATGTTCAAGTTCCTGACCAGCTATTTTTCTACCGACCTTGCGATCGACCTCGGCACGGCCAACACGCTGATTTACGTACGCGATCGTGGCATCGTGCTGGACGAGCCTTCGGTCGTTTCAATTCGAACCGAGATGCCGGGCGGCAAGCGCACGGTACAGGCGGTGGGCACCGAAGCCAAGCAGATGCTGGGCCGCACGCCGGGCAACCTGCAGGCGATCCGGCCGATGAAGGACGGTGTGATCGCCGATTTCACCGTTACCGAGCAGATGCTGAAGTATTTCATCAAGAAAGTGCACGATACGCAGATGTTTCGCCCCAGCCCGCGCATTATTATCTGCGTGCCGTGCGGCTCGACTCAGGTGGAACGTCGCGCGATTCGCGAGTCGGCCATCGGGGCCGGTGCGCGCCAGGTGTATCTGATCGAGGAACCCATGGCGGCCGCGATCGGTGCCGGCTTGCCGGTGGCCGAAGCCTCCGGTTCGATGGTGGTCGACATCGGCGGCGGCACCACCGAAGTGGGTGTGATTTCACTCGGCGGCGTGGTCTATGCCAATTCGGTCAGGGTCGGTGGTGATCGCATGGACGAAGCCATCATCAATTACATCCGCCGCAACTACGGCATGCTGATTGGCGAGGCGACCGCTGAACGTATCAAGAAACATATGGGTTCGGCTTTCCCCGGTGCGGAAGTGCTGGAAATGGAAGTGAAGGGCCGCAGCCTGGCCGAAGGGGTGCCACGTAGTTTCAATGTGTCCAGCAACGAGATTCTGGAAGCGTTGACTGAGCCCCTGAACGCGATTGTGAGCGCAGTGAAGCAGGCGCTGGAACAGACTCCGCCTGAACTGGGCTCGGATATCGCTGAAAAAGGCATGGTGCTGACCGGCGGCGGCGCGTTGCTGCGCGACCTGGACCGCCTGCTGATGGAAGAAACCGGTTTGCCGGTGATTGTTGCCGACGATCCACTAACCTGTGTGGTGCGCGGCTCCGGCATGGCGCTGGAGAACATGGACAAGCTGGCAACGGTGTTCACTAACGAGTGAGCGTAGTCGTGCGCCGTTCCCGGGAATAACAGATGGCGACACCCGGTCAACTCATGTTCGCCCGTCGGCTGGGACCGACAGCCCGCCTGCTGATCTGGCTGCTGATCGGGGTGTCCTGCGTGGTGATCGACGTGCGTTTCCATGCCCTGGAAGGCTTGCGCAGCGGGTTTTCGCTGCTGCTGCAACCGGTGCGTCAGGTTTTACGCGCGCCAGGTGATGTGGCTACTGAGTTGGGCGGCTTCTTCATCCGTCACCGCCAATTACAAAAAGAGCGCGATGGGCTTCTGGCCGAGCGTGCCAGCCTGGCCATGAGCGTGAATACTGCAAAAGAGCTTACCCGTGAAAATGCCGAGTTGCGTGCCTTGATGCAACTGCAATCAAGGCCTGGGCAGCGAACGGTGCGTGCGGCCCTTTTATATCGTGGGCACGACTGGTTCGCGCAGCGCATTACCCTGGATCAGGGTGCCACGGCAGGTTTGCGCAACGGCTTGCCGGTGGTGGATGCCAGCGGGTTGGTGGGGCAGGTTCAGCGGGTATATCCGGGTTCAAGCGAGGTGACGCTGGTGAGCAGCCCTGAGCAGTTGACGCCGGTCTTTGTTGAACGAACAGGCCAGCGTGGGCTGGCAGCTGGAAGCGGGCAAGGCCGACTGGTGTTGCGCTACATGCCGGCACAGACGGATATTCGGCCGGGTGACCGCCTGCTGACTTCGGGTATTGATCGAGTGTACCCAGCCGGGATTCCGGTGGCGCGCGTGAACCGTGTTTCACGTTCCCAGGCCAATCCCTATCTTCGTGTGGAATGTCTGCCAATGGCGGGACTTGATCGTTCACGTGCCGTGCTGGTGGTGGTGGCCGAGCCGCAGGTGACCCAGCCATGAATCAAGCCACGCATACCGTCGGAAGCTGGCGTCGCATTCTGGGAACGCTGACCCTGGCGGTGTTATTGGAACAATTGCCATGGTCGGGCTGGATGCTGGCTATCCGGCCCGATTTTGTCCTGGTGGGCCTGCTGTTCTGGACGCTGCATCAGCCCGAGCGCATTGGCTTCGGAACCGCGTTTTTTCTTGGATTGCTGGCTGATTTCCAGGATGGTGCAGTGTTCGGGCAGCATGCCACTTCCTATGTGGTGGGCGTCTATCTGGTGCTGTACCTGCGTTTGCGCTTGCTGCAATTCGATCCATCGCGCCAGGCCGCGCAACTCTTTCCTATTTTGTTGTCAGTACAGTTGATGGTGCTGCTGATTGGCTGGCTGGCGGTGAATCCGCCCGCCGGGTTGGCCATGCTGCTGCCTGTGTTGAGCAGCACGGTGTTGTGGTACGGCATCGCTGGATTCCTGCGTCTATTGCATGGCAAAGGTATGCAGGATCGGGCATGAGGCTGTCGACCCCGATCAAGAATCTGGATCGTGAACTGGCGCGTTTTCATGGACGCCTGAAAGTTGGCGCGGTCATGGTCGGGTTGCTGGCGACAGCGCTGCTGGCGCGCGCCTTCTATCTGCAAATCGTGCAGTATGAGCATTACACCCAGCGTGCCGAGAGCAATCGAATTTCGCTGGTTCCCACTGCGCCCAACCGCGGCCTGATTCTCGATCGCAAGGGCCTGATTCTGGCTGAAAACTACTCGGCGTATACGCTTGAAATCACCCGCGCCGAAATGGCGAGCCTGGAGAAAACACTGGTCGAACTGGGCAAGTTGATCGAGATCACGCCAGGGCAATTGCGGCGTTTTCGCCGTCTGTTGAGCGAATCGCATGAGTTCGAAACCGTGCCACTGAAAAGCAAATTGACCGACGAGGAAGTCGCGGTGCTGGCAGCCAACCGCTACCGCTTGCCGGGCGTAGAGGTCAAAGCGCGGTTGTTCCGCAATTATCAGGCCGGGCCGGGCATGGCGCATGTGGTCGGTTTTATCGGCCGCATCAATGACCGTGACCTGAAGCGACTGCGCGAGGATGGGCGCGAGCAGAACTACAGGGGCAGCGCCCACATTGGCAAGACCGGGCTGGAACAAAGTTACGAAGCGCTGCTGCATGGCCGCACCGGTTTCGATCAGATGGAGACCGACGCCAGCGGCCGTGCAGTGCGCATGCTGTCGCGCATCCCGCCGGTGCCGGGCAAGGATTTGCGCTTGTATCTCGACCTTGAGTTGCAGGCCGTGGCCGAGCATGCGTTTGGCGATTATCTGGGCGGGCTGGTGGCGCTGGATCCGAATACTGGCGGGGTGCTGGCGCTGGTGAGCAAGCCGGGCTTCGACCCCAACCTGTTTATCGACGGTATCGATCCGGAAACCTGGAAGGAACTGAATGAGTCGCCAGACCGGCCGATGGTGAATCGCGTGTTACGCGGCATCTATCCACCGGGATCGACCATTAAGCCCTTTATGGCATTGGCCGGGCTGGAACTGGGGATACGCAAACCTTCGGACAGCATCGTTGATCCGGGGTATTACAGCCTGCCTAACAGCCGTCACCAGTTTCGCGACTGGAAAGCAGGGGGGCATGGTGTGGTCGATCTGCGCCGTGCAATCACGCAGTCCTGCGATATCTATTTTTATCGGCTGGCCGTGGATATGGGGATCGACCGGATGCACGACTATCTGGCGAAATTCGGATTGGGTGAAAAAAGTGGCATTGACCTGGATGGAGAGTCATCCGGCCTGTTGCCTTCGCGTGAATGGAAGCAGCGGCGATGGAATAAGGCCTGGTACCCAGGTGAAACGGTGATTTCAGGGATTGGGCAAGGCTACCATCTGACGACCCCACTGCAACTGGTGACAGCCACGGCCATGCTCGCCAACGGTGGCAAGCGGATCAAGCCGCGTTTGGTGCAAGCGGTGCGCGATCCACTCAGCCACGCCTGGCAGGCACAGCCATCTGTAACTCACGAGCAGGTACCGCTCAACCCCTCAAATCTTGAGGTGGTGCGTGCGGGCATGGTTGATGTGATGCGCCCAGGGGGCACGGCGGCGGCAGCCGCCGCTGGCGCGGCCTACACCATCGCCGGCAAAACGGGCACCGCGCAAGTAGTGGGGATCAAGCAGGGAGCGAAATATGACGCCAGACGATTGGCCCGGAAACTTCAGGATCACGCCTTGTTTATTGCCTATGCCCCGGCAGAAAACCCGACGATCGCGATCGCGGTGATGGTCGAAAATGGTGGGCATGGAGGAGGGACGGCAGCGCCCATTGCGCGTGCGGTGCTTGATTTCTACCTGACCGGAAAACGGCCTGGCAGCATGAACATGGAGGCGAGCGATGCCGCGGACTAGCCACTGGATCGTGCGCCGCCTGAGTCACCTGGACGGCGTGTTGCTGCTGCTGGTGCTGGTGGTGCTGGGCATCAGTCTGGCGGTGGTGGCGAGCGCGTCGGGACAAAGTCCGGCGCGTATCACGGGTCACTTGATCAATATCGGGCTTGCGCTGTCGGTCATGTTGGTGATGGCCAATATCCCGCCGCATATATTGTCCAGGGTTGGTCCGCCGTTGTATGTGGCCGGGGTGGTGTTGCTGATAGGCGTGGCTCTGTTTGGTGAAATTCGTAACGGTTCGCGGCGCTGGCTGAATCTGGGCTTCATGGCGTTTCAGCCATCGGAGCTGCTGAAGCTGGCGCTGCCACTGATGCTGGCCTGGTATTTCCAGCGCAACGAAGCGATATTGCGGGTCAAACATTATTCAATAGGCGGCGTGTTGCTGCTGGTCCCTTTCCTGCTCACGCTGCGCCAGCCCGATTTGGGGACGGCCTTGATGTTGGGTGCCTCGGGTTTTTACCTGCTGTTTTTTGCCGGCTTGCCGTGGAAGGCGATTGCAGGCGGCGCCACGCTGGGCGCGGCAAGCCTGCCCGTGGTGTGGGGGATGATGCACGACTATCAGCATCGCCGCGTGCTGACGTTGTTCGACCCCACGGCCGACCCGCTGGGGGATGGCTATCACATCATTCAGTCGACCATCGCGATCGGCTCGGGCGGATTGTTTGGCAAGGGCTGGATGCAGGGCACCCAAAACCAGCTTGATTTCATTCCCGAGCGGACCACCGATTTTATTTACGCTGTATTTGGCGAAGAGTTCGGTTATGCCGGCGCGATTATTCTGGTCGGCCTGTACCTGGCCATAGTGGCGCGCGGGCTCATCATTGCCGCACGTGCCCCCACCTTGTTTGGGCGACTGATGGCCGCTACGCTGAGCCTGAACCTGTTTACCTATGTGTTCGTCAACATGGGGATGGTGTCGGGCATTTTGCCGGTGGTGGGCGTACCCCTGCCGCTGATGAGCTATGGGGGAACCGCACTCATCACCTTGTTGCTGGGCGTGGGTATCCTGATGAGTGTGGCATCGCATCGTCAGCTCAATAAAACCTGAAGCGGTAAAATGCGATGATGAAAACAATCTTAGTGCTGGTCACGGCTGCGACCCTGGTGTTGGCAGGTTGTAGCAGTACCCCTCCCAAGAAGCTGCCCCCGGCTGCACAAACCAAGGGCGGCGGCTATTACCTCGATGATGGTCCTGAAGCCAATCCCCCTGTTAATCTGGAGTCGATTCCGGATGCGGTGCCACGCAACGAGCCGCTACATCGCTTTGCCAATCGTAGCTATGTTGCGTTGGGTACCGCTTATACGCCCCAGACCGAGCGTCGTGCCACGACTGAAGAAGGACTGGCTTCCTGGTATGGCCGCCGGTTTCACGGCAAGAAGACCGCATCGGGCGAGTTGTATGACATGTATGCCATGACGGCCGCCCATCCGACCCTGCCGATTCCCAGTTATGCGCGGGTTACGTCGCTTGCCAATGGCAAGACCGTGGTGGTGCGCATCAATGATCGCGGGCCATTTCATAGCAGTCGTATCATCGATTTGTCGTATACCGCTGCGCACAAACTGGGTTACCTGGGGAAGGGAAGCACGCGGGTGCGGGTGGAAAGCATCGACCCCGACTCTTACGATACGCAGGGCGAGGTATTGCAGGGCGGGATTTATCTGCAGGTCGGTGCATTTTCGCAGCAGGACAATGCGCAGCAGTTGCTTGGGCGCCTGACCCGTGAACTGGAGGTGGATGCCAGCCGCACGCGGATTGTACTCACCGGCATGTTGCATCGCGTGCAACTCGGGCCGTATTTCAATGATGACGAGGCAAAGGCCGACCGTGTGCGGCTGCGGGAACGTCTCGACCTGAATGCAGCCATCGTCAAGCGCGATTGATGAAGGGGTTGAAGATGAAGGCTTTCTGGTTTGGTTTGGCATGCTTGCTGTCGGCATCAGCATGGGCGGAGCCCAGTGGAATTGCATCGCGCGCATGGGTGCTGATTGATCAGGCCAGCGGCCGCGAGCTGGCCGCGTACCAGGCGGACCTGCCCCTGGCGCCGGCGTCGCTGACACAACTGATGACGGCATACGTGCTGTTTGGCGATATCCGAAAAAACAAACTGGGTCTGGGTGAGACCGTCACGGTGCCCGAAGCGGCTACGCAAATTGACGGCGCACGTGTATTTCTAAAAGGCGGCGATCAGATCAGCGTCGATACCCTGTTGCAGGCCATGCTGGTGCGGTCGGCCAGTGATGCCACGCTAACCTTGGTGATGGCAGCCAGTGGCAATGAGGCCTCGTTTGTTGCGCGCATGAATCGTGAAGCCAGGCGGCTGGGTATGAGCAAAACCCGTTTCATGAATTCGACGGGTTTGACTGAACCAGGACACGAATCGAGCGCGCGCGATCTGGCCCTGCTTGGCCGGGCGCTGGTACGCGATTTTCCGGATCGTCAGGCCTATTTCAGCCAGAAGGAACTGGCCATCAAGGGGCTGACACATTACAACGGCAACCGTCTGTTATGGCGTGACAGCACGGTGACCGGGCTGAAAGTCGGGCGCACGACTCAGGCCGGATATTGCATGGCGGCTTCGGCACAACGCGGTGCGCAACGCCGGGTGGCCGTGGTGCTGGGCGCGCGATCGGATACCCAGCGCACCCAGGACGGCCTGAAACTACTGAACTACGGCTTCGAAAACTTTGACAGCGTACGTCTCTACAGTGCACGGCAGCCGGTCAAAACCACGAAGCTTTACCGTGGCGAGCGTGCAACGGTAAGCATGGGCTTCGCGGAAGATTTTTATCTGATGACACCACGTGGTGCGGCCAGCCGCGTCAAGGCCGAAGTCATCACGCAGCAACCTGTTGTGGCGCCCATCAGACGTGGCCAGCGCATGGGTATCCTGCGGCTGATGCTCGACGGCAAGGTGCTGGGTGACTATCCGCTGGTCGCGCTGCATGACGTCAGCGTGGCAGGCATTTTTGGGCGTGGCTGGGATTCGATTCGCCTCTTCTTCGAACGATGAGCGTTTACCTGAACGGCGCATTTATACCGATGGCCGAAGCGAAGGTGCCGGTGCTGGATCGTGGCTTTGTGTTTGGCGATGGGGTGTATGAACTGGTGCCCGTATATTCGCGGCACCCTTTCAGGCTCGACCACCATTTGCGCCGCTTGCAGACCAGTCTTGACGGGATTCGCCTGGACAATCCGCATGAAGGGCAAACGTGGCGTGACTTGATCATGCAACTGATTGCCTTGCAGGATTTTCCGGATCAATCGATTTATATCCAGGTGACCCGTGGTGTGGCGCCACGCGACCACCCTTTCCCCGGGAATGTTTCCCCCACGGTTTTCATGTATGCGCAGCCATTAACCACAGCTTCGGCGGAATTGAAGTCAAGTGGCGTGTGCGCCATTTCTGCCATCGACAATCGCTGGCTGCGCTGCAACATCAAATCGATAGCCTTGCTGCCGAACATTTTGTTGCGACAGCAGGCGGTGGATGCCGGGTGTACCGAAACTATCATGCTGCGTGACGGCTGGCTGACCGAAGGCACGGCCAGCAATATTTTCGTAGTGAAAGACGGTATGTTGCTGGCACCGCAGCCATCGAACCTGATGTTGACCGGAGTGACTTACGATGTGGTGCTGGAGCTTGCCACCGCTCACGGTATTCCCTATCAGTTGCGGGCGATCAGCGAGGCCGAGGTGCGCAGCGCCGACGAATTATGGATGACCTCGTCCACCAAGGAAATCATGGCCATCGTCAAACTCGATGGCGTCGCAGTGGGCGCAGGCGTACCGGGCCCGCTGGCGCAACGGATGGACGCGCTGTATCAAATATTCAAGAAACAGGTCATGCGGGCATGAGTGAAGAAGACACCCTACTGAAATTTCCCACCGACTTTCCCATCAAGATCATGGGTGAACGGCGCGATGACTTCACGCAAACCATGGTGGATATGGTGTTGCGCCACGCGCCCGATTTCAAGGCCGAAACCGTTGAAATGCGCGCCTCCAGCAGCGGTAACTACCTTTCCGTCACGTGCACCGTGCGCGCCACCTCAAAAGCCCAGCTGGACGCGCTGTATCGTGAAATCACCGCCCATCCCTGGGTGAAAATGGCGCTTTAAGCGCGGGTGCCGTTGCGGTGAGTGAAGAGCAGGCCATTGTTCGACAGCTGGGTCGAGTCGAGTACGAACCGACCTGGCGCGCCATGCAGGCATTTACCGCCGCACGGCAGGCCGATACGGCCGATGAAATCTGGGTGCTGGAACACCCTCCGGTGTTCACCCAGGGTCAGGCAGGCAAGCCTGAGCACCTGATTGCGGTTACCGATATTCCTGTCATTCCGATCGATCGCGGTGGGCAGATTACCTACCATGGGCCGGGGCAGGTCGTGGCCTATGTATTGGTGGATCTGCGACGACGCGGCTACGGCATCCGTGAACTGGTCACGCGCATGGAACAGGCGGTGATTGATCTGCTGGCTGCACAGGGTATTACCGCTGCACGGCAGAGTGGTGCGCCCGGCGTGTATATCGACGGTGCAAAAATCGCCGCGCTGGGCTTGCGCGTCAAACATGGGTGCACCTATCACGGGCTGGCTTTGAACGTTGACATGGACCTCAGTCCGTTTGCGGCCATCAACCCGTGTGGCTATGCGGGCATGGTGGTGACCGATTGCCGATCGCAAGGATTGAATATGGCTCCTCCTGTGGCCGGTAGATTGCTGGTTGAACAGTTGCTTAAAACCATTTAGTCGTTGTGGCGGGCCTGCAGCGACTGATGGTGCTGTTTTTTTGTGCAGGTTTTCATCGCTTTTCCCCTTTATCCAGTCTAAAGTGATCCGAGCTGACCTGAGAACACGTCAACAGGCCATGTCAGCAAATAAGCGATATCAATCACTTTGGGAGGGGATGTCATGAAAAATGGATGGATTGCGCGTAGCGCATACGTGGTGCTCGTGTCGGCGGCCTGTTCAGGCGCAGCAAATGCCGATATCTATAACTTTGATTTCACTGGGCGAATGACCGTTACCGCTGGCGGTCAGGTCGTTCAAGGATCGGATGTGGGGACGTATGGTGGTTATCAGACACCCATTAGCGCCTCGCTAACCTACGATACGGTGACGGGATTGGGTAATAGTGCTTTGTCGATCTCGCTTGGGGCCTCTTTTTTGGGTAATCCCGCCATATTTCATGACATCTCGCTAACGCGTATCGGCAACACAAATCTGTTTAACGGACAGTTGCTTGCCGACTATGGCAACACGTCAAATATTCCTTTGCATATCGAATGGGATGCTACGGGCTTTCTCAATGCGGTGAACTCCGGCGCGATGATAGTGGGCGATAAGATCAGCGGTAATACGCTGTATCGCGATGTGTTGGACGACGGGTCTTACAGCCAAACGGTGATTCCGAGCCTGGGCAGTGCAAAGCCCTACAGTGATACGCTGCTGCTAGGAAAACCGGGGCTCTACCAGCACTATGCACCTTTGGCTGCGACTGCTGGAACCCAGGGGATCAACTCAGGCCCATTTAATGGCGTCAAGGTCTATCTGGATATCGGCAGCGGTAACAGCATGTATGTCACCTCGATTACGCCGGTTCCGGAACCTGAAGCCTGGGGGATGATGTTGGCCGGACTAGGGCTGGTAGGTTGGGCCGCGCGCCGTCGCAAAGGATAAGCGTTACTCCCGCAAAGGTGAGTATGACGGGGCTTTGGCTCCGTTTTTATTTTAAGTCCGACAGGCTGCTAGGGTTCGAGCAAGGCCCGTATCGCCTTAACCATCTCGGGGTGGTCGAATTCACGCCCACCAATCGCACTGGCCACGATGCGGCCTTTTGCATCGACCAAATACGTCGTGGGCAACCCGGCCACTTTCCAGGCCTGCATGGTGAGGCTGCGGTTGTCGAGCAGAATGGGGAAGCTCAGGCTGGTGTCGAGTTGACTGGTGAACAGGCCGATGGACTCGACGCTTTCACCTACATCCACTGCCAGCACGCTGAACGCTTCGCCTTTTAATTGCAGCGACAGGCGTTCCATCGATGGCATTTCACGGCGGCAGGGTGGACACCAGGTGGCCCAAAAGTTGATCAGCACCACGCGGCCCTTGAGTTGAGCCAAATCATGGGGCGCGCCGTTGATATCGTTCAGTTTCAGTGCTGGGGCGGGTCGGGGCGCCTGTTTTGTCAAACTGTGTGACAAGGGCGGAAGCTCGGCTGCAACGACAGAAGAAGGCAGGCCGGCTAAAAAACTCAGCGTAAAAACCAGCCCTGCCCAGTGCTTGAATGTGTTCACTGACTACACCTCACCTGTTCGAGTATGCCTGAATGGATCTTGCCGCCCGCTTGCCAGGTAAACCTCAGGTCGAACGGGCTGTTTCGGGGAACGCCATACGTCGTCATTCCCTGGTTCCAGTCGCCCGGCGAAAAGGTCTGGGTAGCGGGGAATTGCGCCCAGGTGAAGGCAATGCGCGCGGATTCATCCACGCCCAGTTGTTTCCAGATACCTTCCCATTCAGATTTGCTGCGGATGGTTCGCGGTGGCTGCCCTGGGGCGGTATAGCGCCAATTCGCCAAACGGTGCTGGATGGGCCTGTCGCCGATGTTGCGCACCACGGTCATGAAGATGCATTCGGTGACATAGCGTTCAGTCGCTGCAGCAGAAAATCCGCGGGCCTGATAGAAGGCGCGCGCCTGATCCGGACTGATCTGGGTCAGGCGAACCTGGATACCCTTGAGTTCGGTTTGCCAGCTGCTGAGGCCGGTGTCCGCATCCACGCTGAATTCGGTGGCGGTGGCCGAAGCCCCCCACATTGCAAACAGGGTCAGGGTTACGAATCGCATAGGCTAAAATCCCAAGAATTGAATTTCCCGATGTTGTTCCGAGTTAATTATGGCAGACCCCACCCAGCATAAGGGCGCAGCAAAAACTGCGCGCATCCCGATCAAGATCGTGCCGCAACCCAGAATGAGGTTGCCGTCGTGGATCCGTGCGAAATCGCCCAACGTGCCGAACGTCGGGCGGCTGAAAGGCATCCTGCGCGAGGCCAAACTGCATACCGTGTGCGAAGAGGCGTCGTGTCCGAACCTGGGTGAATGCTTTGGCCATGGCACGGCGACTTTCATGATTCTGGGCGACCTGTGCACGCGGCGCTGTCCGTTCTGTGATGTGGGTCATGGCACGCCGCTGCCGCCTGATGTTGATGAGCCGCGTCATTTGGCTGAAACCATCGCGCTGATGGCACTGAAGTATGTGGTGATTACCAGTGTGGATCGTGATGATTTACGCGACGGTGGGGCCGGGCATTTTGCGCAGTGCATCGCCGCCGTACGCGAGCAATCACCCTCCACACGGATTGAGATACTGACCCCGGATTTTCGTGGTCGGCTCGACAAGGCGCTGGAAAAGTTGAGCGTGGCTCTACCCGATATCATGAATCACAATCTAGAAACCGTGTCGCGTCTCTACAAGGCAGCCCGTCCCGGTGCCGACTATGCGCATTCGTTGAAGTTGTTGAAGGACTTCAAGGCCAGCCATCCCGATATCCCCACCAAATCCGGGCTGATGGTCGGCCTGGGCGAGGAAGATGACGAGATTCTGCAGGTGATGCGTGACCTGCGCGCGCACGACGTGGACATGCTGACACTTGGCCAGTATCTGCAGCCCTCGCAACATCACCTGCCGGTACTGCGTTTTGTGACACCTGAGCGCTTTGCCCAGTTCGAGCAAGAGGCGCTGGCAATGGGTTTCAAGCATGCTGCCTGTGGGCCGATGGTGCGGTCGAGCTATCACGCGGATCAGCAGGCGGCTGGTGTCGAAGCCTGATTATTTCAGCAGTCGCCGCCGTGTGAGCGCCAGCGCAATGACATAACCCAGGCCGCCGTAAACCAGCAGCGCCAGGACATGCAGCAGAATATTGTCCGGCATGTTGCCCACGACCAGCGGACGCGCCAGATCGATGGCGTGGGTGAGGGGCAGCCAGGCCGACACGCCCTGCAATAGGGCCGGGAGCTGGGTGACGGGGAAAAACACGCCGCACAGCAGCACCATCGGTGTGATCACCAGCGTGAAGTAATAGAGGAAAAAATCATAGCTGGGTGACACCGCGTTCATCACCAGCCCCATCCCGCCAAAGCAGAATCCAACCAGGGCGACCACAGGGACGATCCACAGCGTCATCCAGAAATTGCCGAACAATCCCAGCCCCCAGATCACCGCCAAGATCGCCAGCCCGGAGAGCAGGCTTTTGGTCATCGCCCAGGTCAGTTCCCCCAGCATTACATCGTCGAGCGTGAGTGGAGCGTTGAGGATGGCGTCCCAGGTGCGCTGCACATGCATGCGTGAAAAGCTCGAATACAGCACTTCGAATGTCGCGGCGTTCATGGTGCTGTAGGCCACCGTTCCGGCGGCGAGAAAGGTGATGTAGGGCATGCCGCCTATGTCCGGCAGCAGGCTGCCGAGACCGTAGCCCAGCCCTAGCATGTACAACATCGGGTCGGCCAGATTGCCGAGGATGGCGGGTATGGCGAGCTTTTTCCACACCAGATAATTGCGGTGCCACACCGGGATGAAGCGCCACGACAGCAAGGGAAGTCGAAGAAGCTTAATCACGGAGGTCGCGTCCGGTGAGTTTGAGGAAAACGTCTTCAAGGCTGGATGGACGATGCAGATAGCGCAAGGTCGGGCCGTGCTTCAGTGCATCGATCACGGTGTCGGCGTTGTCGAGATAACAGAACAGGGTTTCGCCTACCGTTTCAAAGCGCCGGCACAAGTTTGCCGCGTGATTGCGTGTCCAGTCGGCCAGCCCTTCGCCAAACACTTCGACCACAACGGGTTCGATGTGGGACTCGATCAATGCACGCGGCGAACCTTCGGCGACAATGCGACCGTGATCAAGGATGGCGAGGCGGTCGGTGAGCCGCTCGGCTTCATCCATGAAATGCGTGGTCAGCACGATGGTTTTGCCATCCGCGATCAGGCGACGCAAGCCTTGCCAGATGAGGTGACGCGCCTGCGGGTCGAGTCCGGTGGTGGGTTCGTCGAGAAACAGGATGTCAGGATCGTGCACCAGTGCGCGGGCGAGTGTGAGCCGTCGCTTCATGCCGCCTGACAGCTGTGCGATCAGGGCATCAGCCTTGCCGGCGAGGCCGGCAAACTCAAGCAGTTCCGGTACGCGCGCGGCAATGGCGGATTTTTCCATACCGAAATAGCGACCATAGGCGAGCAGGTTTTCGCATACGCTGAAATCCGGGTCGAGGTTGTCCATTTGCGGCACCACACCGATTTTCATCCGTGCCTCGCGCGCGTGCTGCGGCACGGCAATGCCGTCAATTTCGATGCTGCCGCTGTCCGGCTCGATCAACCCCAGCAGCAAGCGCAGCGTGGTGGTCTTGCCTGCGCCGTTGGGGCCAAGCAGGCCGAAGCATTCGCCACGCTGAACATTGAGATCGAGACTGCGCACAACCTCGGTGTCGCCATAGCGTTTGCAGAGACCTTGTACCTTCAGCATGGGCAGGCCTCGATGAAAGCCTGTTTCAGTTCCTTGAGCTTGCCGTGGAAAAAGTGGCCCGCGTCCGGAATGATCTTTTGCACAAGATGTTGCTGGTCGGCCCACCATTGAATGGCGGCGGGTGGAATCAGCTCGTCGGCGCTGCCGTAAATGACCACGGAATCGGGCGGCACCGGATCAAATTCGTACATGGTGACTGCTGGCGCAACCAGAATCAGCCGCTGCGCATCAAGTTGCTGGCGCAAGCGGTGCTGCACAAACGCGCCGAAGGAAAACCCGGCCAAGGCCCAGGGCAGGCCGGGATAGCTGGCTTCTACAAAGCGCGCGACTGCGAGCAGGTCGTCGGTTTCGCCCACGCCGGCATCGAATTCGCCATCGCTCATCCCCACACCCCGAAAGTTGGGACGTACCGATACCCATCCCGCCTCGTTGGCGGCTTGAGCCAGGGTGGTGACGACCTTGTTTTCCATGCTGCCGCCGTGCAGCGGGTGCGGATGCGCGACCAGCAACAGGCCGCGGCGATCGGTTTCGGGGTCGTCGATCACGGTTTCCAGTTTGCCGGCCGGAACAGGGATGCGAAGTTTGTAGCGCTTCACCCGGGCCGTCGTGTTCGGCCGCTTCACTTCAGCTGCAGACGCTCGACGATGCGTCCTTGTTTGAGATGGAGATCGAAAATCTCATCAATGTCCGCTTCATCCACATAGGTGTACCAGGTCCCTTCGGGATAAACGACCAGCAACGGGCCTTCGTCGCAACGGTCCATGCAGCCTGCGCTATTGATGCGGCACTTGCCTTCGCCGTTGAGGTCGGCCTGTTTGACCTTCTTCTTCAGATAGTCGCGCATGTGCTGGCCGCCGGATGCGCCGCAGCATTTGGCGCCGTCGTCGCGCTCGTTGGTGCAGAAAAACACATGGTGCTTGAAATACGGTTTAGTCATCTGAACTGCCTTGATTGGTTTGGTGGGCCGAATACTTGAGGGCATTGCCGTATGCCTGGTCGACCGGGTATTTGCGTGCATTGATTGCCAGCTTGTCGGCGGCAGCTTCGAGTGGGTCTATCCCCAGCAAGTCGGCTAGCCGGGTCAGGTAAATCAGCACATCGGCTATTTCTTGACGCACCGCTTCATGCTGCTCGGCATTCAACTGCTGGCTTTGCTCCGCGGTCAACCACTGAAAAGGTTCCAGCAGCTCGGCCATTTCCACGCTGAGTGCCATCACCAGGTTCTTGGGGGTGTGATAGCGCTCCCATGCGCGGGCCTGGGCAAAGTCGCGGATACGCTGGCGGAGAGTGTCGAGGCTGTCGATGGCAGAATCTGTCATGTGCGGCATGATACCTTGGTAGGTGATGGACTTACGACACTTCCGCTGGGCTTTCAACGTATTGGACATCCTGGAAATTGCACCAATTCATTGTGTATCAAGACCTTTGCCGGTATGGGCGGGTTGGCCTGCAGCTTGCTGCGAGTCTTTGGTCGATTAGGCGGATTTTTGATCTGCTCTGGCATAATGCCAACAGATTAATTACTTACAAGGGAGGATGGACATGTTTACGATCAACAAGCACATCGCGCGCGTCAGCGTCGTGTTGGCGGTTGCCGCCATGGCAGGCTGTTCCAATACACCAACTTATCCGCCCGCTCCCGCGCAGACTGGCGACTACAACTGGAACTATCTGGTTGGCCCTGGCGACTCGGTTAATGTTTTTGTCTGGCGCAATCCCGAAGTGTCCGGTAGTTTCCCGGTGCGCCCTGATGGCAAGATGACCATGAATCTGGTCGAAGACCTCCAGGCATCCGGCAAAACCCCAACCCAGTTGGCGCGCGACATTGAAAAGTCCCTGGGCAAGTATATTCAGGAACCGATCGTCACCGTCATTGTGGGTGGCGGCATTGGGCCGTTCGATCAGCAACTGCGCGTGGTGGGTGAAGCCGCCAAGCCGCAAGCCCTGAATTACCGTGAAAAAATGAGCCTGATCGACCTGATGATCTCGGTTGGCGGGCTGACCGATTTTGCTGCGGGCAACAAGGCCTACATCCTGCGTACCGTGGGTGACAAGCAGGAACGTCTCGGCGTACGTCTGGAAGACCTGCTGAAAGGTGGCGATATTTCGGCCAACGTCGATATGCGTCCAGGCGATGTGCTGGTGGTGCCTGAAAGCCTGTTCTAAGTGTAACTGCGCCGCCCCGTGCGGTGCTTGTGCCCAAGCCGCAGGCTGTCGGGTGCTTTTTGATGGAACAACCGCATGGATCAAGTGTTGCAGCAAATTCTGGGCTACGCCAAGGCCGCCTGGCAACGACGCTGGTGGGGCGTTGCGGCAGCCTGGCTGCTGTGCATTGTCGGCTGGACCTGGGTGATGATCATCCCGGATCGCTATGAAGCATCGGCACGTGTGTATGTGGATACGCAAACGCTGCTGAAGCCGTTGCTGTCGGGGCTGGCGGCCGAACCCAATGTGGAGCAGCAGATCAAGCTGATGACGCGTCAATTGGTGAGCCGCCCCACCCTGGAGAAGGTCGCGCGCATGACCGACCTGGATGTGAAGGCCAAGACACCCGAGCAAACCGAGTCCATGCTGAATGATCTGGCAGGCAAGATTTCCATTGCCGATGCCGGGCGGGAAAACCTGTACACCATCAGTTATCAGGATGCCAACGGCGACCTGGCTAAAAAGGTGGTGCAATCCTTGTTGACCATTTTTGTGGAAAGCAGCCTGGGCAAAACCCGTCAGGATATTTCCAGTTCGCAGCGGTTTATTGAAGAGCAGTTGCAGCAGTATCAACAGAAACTGACCGACGCAGAAAATTTACTCAAGGAATTCAAACAAAAACATATCGGCATGATGCCGGGGCAGGGTGGTGACTATTACACCAAGCTGGCCGAAACATCGGCCCAATTGCGTCAGGCGCAACTGGATCAGCAGGAAGCAGTGAATCGTCGCAACCAGCTCAAGCGTCAGCTGGCTGACGAAGAGCCAGAGCTCAACGCGGCGGCTGCGGCAGGCCCGGCCAACAGCGAGACCGATAGCCGGATTCAGGCGCTGGAAAAGCAGATGGATCAGTTGCGCTTGCAATACACCGATTTGCACCCCGATATTCAATCGACCAAACGATTGATCGAAAAGCTTCAGGCGCAGAAGAAAATCGAGATCGCCCAGCGCAAGGCCGATCCGGTTGGGTCAAGAATTCAAAATCCGGTTTATCAGCAGCTCACCATCGCCATTGCCGAAGCAGACGCATCCGTTTCGGCGCTGGGCGCGCGTGTCTCCGAATACCAGCGTCGTTTTGGCGAACTCCGTAATGCATCCAACATGATTCCGCAGGTTGAGCAGGAATACACCCAGCTGACACGGGACTATGAAGTGTATCGCCAGAATTACGATGCCCTGCTGAAACGACGCGAGTCCGTCACCATGTCGGGCGAAGTCGAAAGCAAGACCGATACGGTGGATTTCCGTGTAATCGATCCACCTTTTGTCCCCAGCCAGCCGGCATGGCCGAATCGCCCGCTGCTGTTGTCGCTGGTGACGCTGGCAGGATTGGCCGCCGGGGTTGCGGTTGCTTTCCTGTTGAGCCAGTTGCGCCGTACCGTGACCGATCGCCGGGTGCTGCGTGAATTGACTGGCCTGCCGCTGCTGGGTGCCGTGTCACGGGTGGAAACGGATGAAACCCGCCGCCGCAAGCGCAAGGGCCTGCTCACGTATCTGGCTGCGTTAGGCAGTCTGATTGCCGCGTATGGTGCGGTGATGGTCGTGCAGCTCGTCATCTCGCGTGCGGGCTAGGAGAAGCCATGAGCATTATTGAAAAAGCGGCAGGCAAGATTGGTTCCGGGGCGGCTCACGCTTCTGCCGGAAGCAGCCATGCACAAGATGCCAGTTTGATCGAAAACGCGCTGAACAAGCAGCGCGGCAGCCAGCACGCTGCCCCGTTTGTGGCCACGCCGGTGGAGCCGATTTTCAGCTCGCCGGACCCGGAAGCGGATGTGCTGGAAGGCAACAGCCAGGTGCAATCGATCAATCTGGCGCGCCTGCATCGCATGGGCGTGGTGTCGCCGGATGCCGAGAAAAGCCAGATCGCCGAAGAGTTTCGCATCATCAAGCGTCCGCTCATTGCCAATGCCTTTGGCCAGGGCACCACACGGGTCAAGAATGGCAACCTCATCATGGTGACCAGTTCCTTGCCGGGCGAAGGCAAGAGCTTCTGCGCCATCAACCTCGCGATTTCGATGGCGATGGAAATGGACCGCACCGTGTTGCTGATCGATGCGGACGTCGCCAAGCCGCGCGTTCCCGAATACCTGGGCATTCATGCCGACAAGGGTTTGCTGGATGTGCTGCAGGACAAGGACCTTAAGCTGTCCGATGTGTTGATCCGGACCGATATTGCCAAGCTGACCGTGCTGCCTGCGGGCCGCACCTACAAGCGTGCGACTGAACTACTGGCCAGCGCGGCCATGACCCGGCTGGTCGAGGACATCGGCAATCGCTACCCGGACCGTATCATCCTGTTCGACTCTCCGCCGCTCCTGGCAACCAGCGAATCAAGCGTGCTGGCCACTCACATGGGTCAGATCGTTATGGTGGTCGAAGCCGAAAAAACCTCGCAGGAGGCAGTACGCGAAGCCCTCAGTCACATTCAATCGTGTGAAGTGGTGGGCATGTTGCTGAACAAAACCACCCCGACCCCGGGTGCGGATTATTACTATGGTTACTATGGCAGCTACGGCAAATAAGCATCGTCCACGCAGCATGACGCCCTTGGCAGGCGCTTTTTCTGTTGTTCTGGCAATGGCCTTTCCGTTGACGGCTCAAGCCCTCGACTGGCGTCTGACACCAAGCGTGGGCGCGTCCGCCACTTACACCGACAATTCGAATCAAAGTGCGACCAATCCGGAAGATGCCTTGATCCTGAGCGTGACGCCGGGTTTTTCGTTGCGTTCCAGTGGATCGCGTCGGGTGCAGGCCTCGCTGCAATACGGCCTGAGCGCGGTCGAACGTTTTGGTGGCAACGAAAGCAATGACCTTAATCACAATCTGAATGCCGTCGGCAAGGCCGAGCTGGTCGAGGATTTTCTGTTCATCGATGGCAATGCGCATATTTCACAGGAACTGATTTCGCTGCTGGGTTCGCCCGCGGACGCCGACACCAACAGCAGCAACCGCGCCACCGTCGGCACCTATTCCATCAGCCCGTATATCCAGAAACGCCTGGGCAGCTTTGCCAACACACTGGTGCGCTACACCGCCAGCGGGGCGATTTTCGAGAATGATGTGGCTGCCCAGTCGGCGTCGAATTCGCTTACAGCAGGTTTGAGCAGTGGTCCTCGCTTTAACGATGTCAGCTGGGGGCTCAACTATTCCATCCGCAAGACTCAAAATGAGAACGCTGCGGATACCACCTTCGAGAGTGCCAGCGCGCAACTTGGGTATGCGCTGACCCGCAAATTCCGGGTGTTCGGCACGGTGGGCGAGGACCGGAACGACTATCCCAGTTCCACCGGAACCGATGGTTCATCCTACAGTGTGGGCTTCGGCTGGTCGCCCACGCGCCGCACCAGCGTCGAGGCGTCTGCCGGCGAGCGTTATTTTGGCCGTACCTTAAGCTTGTCGGGTAACCATCGCACCAGGTTGTCGCAATGGACGGTTCGCTATTCAGAAGATGTCACCGACACTTCCAAAACGGCCACTAATTACAATGATTTCCGGGGCGCAAAGCTGAATTCCTGCCCCGCCGGTACTGTGTTGCCACCCAATGCAACTCTGGCTGACGCGATTAATGCGAAGTGCGATATAGATCTATTCTTTGGATCTTCGATTACTAACGGAGTGTTCATCTCTAAGTTGCTGACTGGTGGGGTCACTTGGGATCTGGGTGTCAGAACAAATTTATCCATGACGTTCTCTGACCTCATTCGGGAATTTCAGTTATTTAGCCAGGGTGAGGATCGGATTCGCAGTATCACCGGCGCCATAAACTATCGGTTGTCTCCCCAGACTTCCGCCAGCACTAGTCTGTCTCTTATCCGCAATAGTATTGACAATGTTGCAACCGGCGCGCGCGAAGACGATATTCTCAGTCTTAATCTGGGACTGAATCACCGCTTTGCTGAAACACTCAACGGCGCGTTGACTTTCCGCCATACCCAACGGGATTCAAACGCAGCGAATTCCGATTACGACGAAAACAGTCTCACCGCCACGGTCAATATGCGCTTCTGACCGGCCTGCCCGAATGGCATGGCCATTGCTTCGCACTGTGTGTGAACAGTGGCTGTGCCCCACTCAGAAAACGGATCGTCCATGTACGAAGATTATTACCGCTTTAGTGCCAAGCCGTTTCAGCTTAATCCCGATCCACGCTTCTTCTTCGGCTCCAAGGGCCACAAGCGGGCGATGGCGTATCTGGATTACGGCCTGTCGCTGGGCGAAGGCTTTATCGTTATCACCGGCGAAGTCGGTGCAGGAAAAACCACGCTGGTGCGCAACCTGTTCCGGCAGCTTGAATCGCACAACCTGATTGCGGCACAACTGGTATCGACCCAACTGGATGCCGAAGACACGCTGCGTAGCGTGGCTGCTTCATTTGGATTGGAGCATGAAGGGCTGACCAAGTCGGCGCTGCTCAAGAACCTGGAAGATTTTCTGGGGGCGGCCACCCGCCAGGGCAAGCGCGCCCTGCTGGTGGTGGATGAGGCGCAGAACCTGACGCCGCGCGCGGTGGAAGAGCTGCGCATGCTGTCCAACTTCCAGAACGATGAGCGTTCGCTGATCCAGACCTTTTTGCTGGGGCAACCCGAATTTCGCGGCATTCTGCAAAGCCCGGACATGCAGCAACTACGCCAGCGCGTGGTGGCCTCGTACCATCTGGGACCGCTCGATGCCGACGAGACACGCGGCTATATCGAACACCGTTTGCGCACCGTGGGCTGGAAGGGGACGCCGGATTTCGACAATGAAGCGTTTGCTGAGCTGCATCGGTTTACCGGCGGCATTCCGCGGCGCCTGAACACCACCTGCGACCGTCTGTTGCTGTTCGGATTTCTCGAAGAGAAAAACCACTTTGGCGCAGCCGAAGTGAATGAGGTGATTGCCGATCTGAAGAGCGAAGTGGCGCACCAGGATTTCCAGGGTCCCACCGGCGTCAGCCATCAAGCCCCGGCAGCCGGGGCCTTGCTCAACGAAGACACCCTGCGCCTGGCGCAACGTGTCGAGCAGATGGAGCGCTCGATTAACCGCATCCTGCCCATTGTGCGCAAGATTCTGTACACCGTGAGTGAACGTCACGCAGAGGCAGGCGAGGGTCTGCCGCACGATCACCCAGACGCTACGCATTAAGGTTCACCATGACACAGGTTTTATGCGTCGCGGGTGCACGCCCCAATTTCATGAAAATCGCGCCGGTGATGGCGGCACTGGCTGAGGCCGGCATTACTGCACAATTACTGCATACCGGCCAGCATTACGATGCGGCGATGAGCGACAGCTTCTTCTCCGACCTTGGCATCCCGCGTCCGGATCATCATCTGGAGGTGGGTTCCGGCAGCCATGCCGTGCAGACCGCCGAGGTGATGAAACGCTTTGAACCCGTATTGGAAAGCGTACAGCCGCAGGCTGTGCTGGTGGTAGGTGATGTGAATTCCACCATTGCCTGTGCGCTGGTGGCGGCCAAGCGCGGCGTGCGCGTGATCCATGTCGAAGCAGGGTTGCGCAGTTACGACCGTGGCATGCCTGAAGAAATCAACCGCGTGCTCACCGACCAGCTATCCGATTTGCTGTTCATCACCGAAAAGAGCGCGCTTGCCAATCTGCAACGTGAAGGAATTGATCCGGCGCGGGTGGAATTTGTCGGTAACGTGATGATCGATACCTTGTACCGCAATCTCGCGCATGCGGTGCCGGTCTGCCAGACCTTGGGGACGACCCTGCCGGGTTATGCAGTGCTGACGTTGCATCGGCCGTCCAACGTCGATGATCCGGATACGCTTGCCGCGCTGCTTGATGTGGTGGTCGAAATCAACCGCAGCCTGCCGGTGGTGCTGCCCTTGCATCCCCGTACGCGCAGCAATATTGAAAAATTCGGATTCACAGCCAAACTGGACGGCCTGCATATCCTGCCACCCCTGGGTTATCTGGAAATGCTGGGCTTGATGCGCGATGCCAAGCTGGTGCTGACCGATTCCGGCGGTATTCAGGAAGAAACCACCGCGCTCGGCGTGCCCTGCCTCACCTTGCGTGAGAACACCGAGCGCCCGATCACGATTGCAGAGGGGACCAATACCCTGGTCGGTCCTGACCCGGATGCGATTCGGGCAGCCTTCCGGGAGGTGATGGCAAACGGCGGCAAGGCGGGCCGGATTCCTGAGTACTGGGATGGCCGTGCGGCCATGCGCATTGCGCATACGCTGAAAGCCTGGCTGCCGGCACCGAAAGGCGTGAAGGTGGCGTAAATGGCAGTGATCAAGAATGCCATGTCGATCGACGTCGAGGATTACTTTCAGGTGTCTGCGTTTGCGCCACACATCCGGCGTGAAGACTGGGACAGCCTGCCGTGCCGGGTCGAGCGCAATGTCGATGTGATTCTGGGATTGCTCGAGGAGGCCAATGCCAAGGCGACGTTCTTTACCCTGGGCTGGATTGCCGAGCGTTATCCGCAGGTGGTACGCCGCATTGTCGATGGCGGCCACGAACTCGCCAGCCACGGTTATGGCCATCAGCGTGCATCGGATCTCACGCCAGAACAGTTTCGTGACGACATTACCCGCGCCAAACATATTCTCGAAGACCTGGGCGGCGTGGTCATACGTGGTTATCGCGCGCCAAGTTTTTCGATCAACCGGGAAAACTGGTGGGCGGTGCAGGAACTGGAGAATGCGGGCTACGTGTACAGCTCAAGTATTTATCCGGTGCGCCATGATCATTACGGCATGCCGGACGCGCCGCGTTTCCCCAACCGCCCCAATGGCGAGCACGGCATTCTGGAATTGCCGCCGACCACGCTGCCGCTGATGGGCCGCAATTTGCCCGCAGCCGGCGGGGGCTGGTTTCGATTGCTTCCTTATTCCGTATCACGCTGGATGCTGCGCCGTGTTAACGCGCAGGACCAAGCATCGTGTATGTTTTATTTCCACCCGTGGGAACTCGATGCCGGGCAACCCCGCCAGTCCGGTTTGTCGGCCCGGACGCGCTTCCGCCACTATGTGAATCTGCATCGGATGCCCGGCAGGCTGCGCCAATTGCTGACCGATTTTGAATGGGACCGCGTTGACCGTGTGTTCCTGCCTGCCCATTGAACCGGCAGGCCGAACCTTTCACTGAGTCTGCCGTTTTGTTGGCCGATGTCACCGTGCGTCTGCTGAACGCAAACGATACGGTACGGTGGGATGCCTATGTGCTGACCCATCCAGACGGCACATTTTTTCACCGTGCAGGCTGGCGCCGCGTGATCGAGGACGCATTCGGGCACCGCACGTATTTTTTGCTGGCCGAGCGCGATGGCGACATGGTGGGGGTGTTGCCGCTGGCTGAAATCAACAGCAGGTTGTTTGGCCACAGCCTGGGTTCGCTGCCGTTCTGTGCCTATGGCGGCATCCTGGCCGACAACGATGCGGCTTATCGTGCGCTTGATGAAGCCGCACAGGCACTCGCGACCAAGCTCAAGGTAGGTGCACTCGAATGCCGCAACCAGATTGCCCAGCATGCGCATTGGCCGACCAAGGATTTGTACGTCACCTTCAAGAAAGCCATCGAGCCGGAAGTCGAAGCCAATATGAACGCCATTCCGCGCAAACAGCGGGCAATGGTGAGGAAGGGCATCAAGGCTGGCCTGGTCGGCGAAATCGATACCGACACCACGCGGTTTTTCCAGGCCTATTCAGCCAGCGTGCATCGCCTGGGTACGCCCGTGTTCTCGCGAACGTTTTTCAAGGTGCTGAAAGACGAATTTGGTGAGGATTGTGAAGTGCTGACCATCACGCTGAATGGTGAGGTGATTGCCAGTGTGATGTCGTTCTATTTTCGCGATGAAGTCCTGCCGTATTACGGCGGCGGGACGGATGCCGCACGCGCCGTGGCGGGTAACGATTTCATGTACTGGGAGTTGATGCGGCGCGCTTGCGAGCGCGGGCTGAAGTTGTTCGATTTTGGCCGCAGCAAGCGCGGCACCGGATCATTTGATTTCAAGAAAAACTGGGGCTTTGAGCCAACGCCGCTGTACTACGAATATTTTCTGGTGGCCGATAAAACCGTTCCGGACATCAACCCGCTCAATCCCAAATACCGCCTCTTCATTCAGGCCTGGAAGAAAATGCCGCTGGCGCTCGCCAATGTGATCGGGCCCCATATCGTCAAGAACCTGGGGTGAGCGTGGAGGGACTGCTGTTTCTTGCCCATCGCATCCCGTTTCCCCCCAACAAGGGCGACAAGATTCGCTCGTTCCACTTGCTGCGCCATCTTAGTGAGCGCTATGCCATTCATCTCGGCGCTTTCGTCGATGATCCCGATGACTGGCGCTATCAGGACGCACTCACGCCGTACTGCGCTTCGATTAAATTGTTGCCGCTGAACCCGCGCCGCGCAAAGCTGGCGAGCCTGGTTGGCCTGCTGAGCGGTGAGGCGCTGACGCTGCCGTATTACCGCAACCGCGAGCTCAAGCGCTGGGCAGCTGAATTGGCTGCTTCCGGCAAGGTGACGCGCGGACTGGCATTTTCGTCGGCGATGGCGCAGTTCATGCCGGACCTGATCGAGCAGCGCGTGCTGGATATGGTTGATGTCGATTCCGACAAGTGGACCCAGTACGCAGCGGCACAGCGCTGGCCGCTTTCGTGGGTGTATGCACGAGAGGGCCGCAAACTGGCCGAATGGGAAGCACGGGTGGCCGAGGATTTTGATGCCACCTTGCTGGTGTCGCAAGCCGAGGCGGCTTTGTTGCAGCAGCGTGCTCCACGTGCACGCCATAAAATCAGCGCGTTCGAGAACGGGGTGGACGCAGACTATTTCTCTCCGGCGCGTGACTATGCCAATCCGTACGCGGCTGATGTTCAGGGCGTCGTGTTTACCGGCGCCATGGATTACTGGCCGAATATCGATGCCGTCACCTGGTTTGCCGAGCGGATATTCCCTGCTGTTCGGGAGGTGGTGCCGGGCGCGCAGTTCACCATCGTCGGTAGCCGGCCCAGCGAAGCCGTAAACGAGTTGGCGCGCCAGCCCGGCGTGGTCGTCACGGGCGGCGTGCCTGATGTCCGCCCCTATTTGGCGCATTCTGCCTGCGCCGTGGCACCGCTGCGGATTGCACGGGGTGTGCAGAACAAGGTGCTCGAAGCGATGGCGATGGCACGACCGGTCGTGGCCAGCGCCCAGGCGGCTGAAGGATTGCGTGCCCAGGCGGGTCGTGATTTCATTCTGGCGCAAGGCGAGGCCGAATTTGCACAAGCGGTCGTGGCCCGGCTACAAACCGCCACGTCTGCCGCTGGTGCACGCGACTGTATCCTGGCGCATTACGACTGGGCCCATAATCTGAACGCGATCGATTCCCTGTTTGAGGGCGCCCTGGTTGAAGTGGCGCCGATTGCTTCTCCCGTTTTTGAGACTGCCCAACCATGAGTGCTCTGCCCGATTCCCTGATGGCTCCCTCACGCAACGACTGGTTGCGCGCGGGCGCGCTGACCCTGGGCGCCCTTTTGCTGCTGACAGCGATGTTCTGGCCGACGTTTTATTCGATGGCCGAGGTATGGGAACGTTCGGAAACCTTCGCGCATGGCTACATTATTTTCCCCATCAGCATCTGGCTGGTCTGGCGGCGCTGGAATGTACTGTCGCAGATATCGCCAAGCCCGGATCTGCGCGGTCTGGCCCTGCTGGGGCTGGCGGGGGTGGGCTGGCTGCTGGCGGATGCGGGCAGCGTCAGCGTCGTTGCGCAATATGCCTACATTGTCATGCTGATCGCTGTAGTGTGGACCTTGCTCGGCGCGCAGTTTGTATGGGCCGCGTTTTTCCCCTTGATGTTCCTGTTGTTTGCCGTGCCGATGGGGGAATTCCTGATTCAGCCCTTGATGGGCGTGACCGCCGATTTCACCGTGGCCATGCTGCAGGCCACGGGGATTCCGGTGTACCGGGAAGGGACATTTTTCAGCATTCCCAGCGGTGACTGGTCGGTGGTTGAGGGCTGTTCCGGGCTGCGTTACCTGATTGCCTCGATTACGCTCGGCGTGCTGTACGCTTATCTCACCTATCGTTCGTGGAAGCGGCGTCTGCTGTTTTCCATTGCTGCCATGATCGTGCCGGTGTTTGCCAACAGTGGTCGCGCCTACATGATCGTGATGATCGCGCACCTGTCCGACATGAAGCTGGCGCTGGGGGTCGATCACTATATTTATGGCTGGGTGTTCTTTGGCATTGTCATGCTGTTGCTGTTCTGGATCGGCAGCTTCTGGCGCGAAGACGACCAGCCTGAGCCTGAATCCGGATTGCGGGCTCCGGCTACAGCCAGCATGCGCGCGCGCCCCATGTTGCCGGTCACGCTGATTACGTTGCTGATAGCAGGCCTGTGGCCAGGTTATGCAGGTTGGCTGAACGCCCGGCCACTGCCTGCCATGCCTGAGCTACAGGCCGAGGCACAGGGCGGTTGGCAGCCAGTCGAATCGTTCACCACCTGGGTCCCCCACTGGATTGGGGCTGATCGCCAGATGCGTCAGCCTTACACGCAGGCAGGACGCAATGTGTTGCTGGAACTGAATTATTACGTGACGCAGCGGCAGGATGCCGAATTGGTGAACTCGCAAAACTTCATGATCAAGCAGAAGGATCCAGCGTGGTCCAACGTGGGTGAGGCGATTGTGACCGTGCAGATAAATGGGCAGTCACAGCAGGTGCGACAAGCCAGGCTGCGCGGCAGCAATGGCCAGAGATTGCTGGTGTGGCAGTGGAACCTGATCAATCAGCGCCCTGTCGTGAACGACCATGTGGCCAAGCTGGGCCTGGCGTTCGATCGGGTACGCATGAAGCGCGACGATGGTTTGTCGGTGCTGATCGCTACGCCGTATGAGGATGTTGAAGTGGATGCAGCCACTGCCACGCTGGCGCGATTTGCTGCAGACATGAATGGGGCGATTGGGCGTGCGCTTGATCAGATCGACGGCCAGTGATTGAACACATCGTGCACATTGTCCACCGCTTCGACACGGGCGGCATGGAAAATGGCATGGTGAACCTGTTCAATACCCTGTCGCCGCAGCGCTATCGTCATAGCGTGATTGCGCTCACCGACTACAGTGAGTTTCGCCAGCGCATTACGGCGCAACCCGTTGATTTTTACGCATTGCACCGTGCACCGGGACATGGCTTGGGCTGGGCGGTACGACTGTGGAAATTATTGCGCCGGCTTAAACCCGATCTGGTCCACACCCGCAATCTGGCCGCACTGGAGGCACAGCTTGTGGCTGCCGTTGCGGGCGTGCGCGCCACGGTGCATGGCGAGCATGGCCGCGATGTATTCGACCTGTATGGGCAGAACTGGAAATACAACCTGATGCGGCGTGCGTTGCAGCCGCTGGTGTCGAATTACATTGCCGTGAGCCAGGACCTCGAAACCTGGTTGCGGGTGACCATTCGTGTACCGCCACGCAAACTGCACCAGATCTACAATGGGGTCGATAGCAGCAAATTTTGCCCGCGCGTGGGCCCCCGCCCCGATTTTGCCCACCCCGAAAGCATCGTGTTTGGCGCGGTGGGCCGCATGGTCGAGGTCAAGGATTATCCGCTGCTGACCCGGGCCTTTATCCAGATGGTGCGGCAGCAACCCGAGCGCGCCGAGCGTGCTCGGCTGGTTATTATCGGCGAGGGGCCGGCCCGCTCGGTTTGTCTGGAGATGCTGCGGGCCGAGGGGCTCGCCCATCTGGCCTGGATGCCGGGTGAGCGTCAGGACATCGCGGAAGTCATGCAGGTGTTTGACGTGTTCGTCCTGCCGTCAAAAAACGAAGGGATATCCAATACCATTCTGGAAGCGCTGGCGAGTGGGCTGCCGGTCATTGCCACGGCTGTGGGCGGCAATGTGGAGCTGGTTGAGGAGGGGGTGAATGGCCGCCTGGTCGAACCGGGCAACGTGGCCGGGATGGCACAGGCCTTGCTGGGTTATCTTGACGTGCCCGCCCGCATTGCCGAGCACGGCGGGAACGCACGGCGAGCGGCCGTGCAGCGCTTCAGCATTTCCGCCATGGCCGAAACGTATGCGGCGGTATATGACAAAACACTGGCTCGCCGGCGCTGATACGCCATCAGGCAGCCTGAAATTTCGACACAATAAGGGACGGAAACACGCGCATGTGCGGCATCACGGGGATTTTTGATATCAGCGGGACCAATGAGATTTCACGCGATTTGTTGCATCGCATGAATGAAACGCAGTTTCATCGTGGCCCCGACGAGGGAGGGCTGCACCTGGAACAAGGCGTGGGGCTGGGTCATCGTCGGCTGTCGATTATTGATTTGTCCACTGGTCAGCAACCGCTGTTCAATGAGGACGGCTCGGTCGTTGTCGTGTTCAACGGTGAAATCTACAACTTCCAGGAACTGGTGCCCGAACTCGAAGCGCTCGGACACATCTTTCGCACCCATTCCGATACTGAGGTCATTGTCCACGCCTGGGAAGCCTGGGGTGAGGCCTGCGTCGCACGTTTCCGTGGCATGTTTGCGTTTGCGCTGTGGGACCGCAATCAGGAAACCCTGTTCGTGGTGCGCGACCGTTTCGGCGTCAAGCCGTTGTATTACGCGTTTCTCGATACCGGCGAATTCATTTTCAGTTCCGAACTGAAGGCGTTGATGGTGCATCCCTGCCTGGCGCGCGACATCGACCCACTGGCTGTCGAAGAGTATTTCGCCTACGGTTACGTGCCTGAGCCGCGCACCATTTTCAAGGGCGCGTGCAAACTGCCTCCCGGCTTTACGCTCACCCTCAAGCGTGGCAAGGCGCGCGCGCTGCCCAGGCAGTATTGGGACATGCCCTTTACCCCGGTGGCAGTGAAAGACGAAGCCAGTGCGATGGATGAACTGGTCGAGCGGATGAAGGAATCAGTCCGGCTGCGCATGATTGCCGATGTGCCGCTTGGCGCGTTCCTGTCGGGCGGCGTTGACTCCAGCGCGGTGGTGGCGATGATGGCCACGCAGTCCTCAACCCCGGTGAATACCTGCTCGATTGGGTTCGATGATCCCGCCTTTAATGAGATCGAATACGCCCAGCAGGTCGCCGACCGCTACCGTACCGACCACCATGTCGAAACGGTAGCGGCCAATGATTTCAGTCTGGTTGGCAAACTCGCACAGGTGTATGACGAGCCTTATGCCGACTCGTCGGCGTTACCAACGTACCGGGTGTGCGAACTGGCGCGCAAGCATGTAAAAGTGGCGCTCTCAGGCGATGGAGGTGATGAGAATTTTGCCGGTTATCGACGCTATCGCTGGTTTCGTTACGAGGAACGGATGCGCTCGGTGATGCCGTTGATGCTGCGTCGTCCCCTGTTCGGCACGCTCGGCAAGCTGTACCCCAAGGCCGACTGGGCACCCAAGGTGTTCCGCGCCAAGACTACGTTCGAGGCACTGGCGCGTGATACGGTCGAAGGCTATTTCCACGGCGTTTCCCTGCTGTCGGACGCGCAGCGCAAGCAATTGTTTTCCCCAACTTTCAAGCGCGAATTGCAGGGTTATGAAGCGGTGGAAGTGCTGCGCCGGCATGCGGCGGTTGCACCCACCGACGACCCGCTCTCGCTGGTGCAGTATCTCGACATGAAAACCTATCTGGTGGGCGACATTCTCACCAAGGTGGACCGGGCCAGCATGGCGCATGCACTCGAAGTGCGCGAACCGCTGCTCGACCATGAATTGATGGGCTGGGTGTCCGGGTTGCCCACCGATCTCAAGCTGCGCGGCACCGAAGGTAAATACCTGCTGAAAAAATCGATGGAACCCTATCTGCCACACGGCGTGTTGTATCGCAAAAAGATGGGCTTCTCGGTGCCGCTGGCAGCGTGGTTTCGTGGGCCATTGGCGGCAACGATCCGTAGCGTGGTGCTGGGCGAGCGTCTGGCTTCAACCGACCTGTTCAATCAGGATTTTTTACGCAATGTGCTGGAATCGCATCAATCCGGTCGCCGTGATTACTCGGTGATTCTGTGGACGGTGCTGATGTTCGATGCGTTTCTGGGGCAGGTGCTGGGCATGGATGAAGTGGAGCAGCAGGCCGCATGAAAATCCTGCATGTATTTGACCATACGCTGCCGCTGCACTCCGGCTACACTTTTCGCAGTGCAGCGATTCTGCGCAACCAGAAAAAAATGGGCTGGGAGACGTATCACCTGTCCGGTCCCAAGCAGATCAATTGCAGCATGAAGGAAGAAGACGCGGACGGCCTGCATTTTTACCGTACGCCCAAGCCGACGGGGCTGCTCGCCAGGCTGCCCGGTGCGGATCCGTTTGCGGTGATGATGGCGATTGAAAAGCGCCTGCTCGGGCTGGCGCGCGAACTGCAGCCCGACATCATCCATGCGCATTCACCGGTGCTTGACGTAGTGCCGGCGATCCGTGTCGGCCGCAAGCTGGGCATTCCCGTGGTCTATGAAATCCGCGCTTTCTGGGAAGACGCGGCAGTCGATCATGGCAGCACGAAAGAAGACAGCCTGCGTTACAAACTGACACGTGCACTGGAAACCTGGGCGGTGAAACAGGCCGATGCCGTGACCGTGATTTGCGAAGGTTTGCGCAGTGACCTTGCCGCGCGCGGTATTCCTTCTGGCAAGATCACCGTCATCCCCAATGCGGTCGACATCGACAAGTTCTCGGTTGGCGGCAAGCCGGATGCCGAGCTGAAAATGAAACTGGGGTTGGGCACCAGCCGGGTACTGGGTTTTATCGGGTCGTTCTATGCATATGAAGGGCTGGATCAGTTGATTGCAGCGCTGCCCTTGATCATCAAGCAGATTCCTGATGTGAAAGTGTTGCTGGTGGGCGGCGGGCCGCAGGATACGGCGCTGAAGCAGCAGGTGATGGCGCTCGACCTGAAGGATCGGGTGGTGTTTACCGGGCGCGTTCCACATGGCGAGGTCAACCGTTATTACGATCTGGTTGATATTCTGGTGTATCCGCGTCATCCGATGCGGCTGACCGATCTGGTTACGCCTTTGAAGCCTCTGGAAGCAATGGCGCAGGGACGGCTGATGGTGGCATCCGACGTCGGTGGGCACAAGGAACTGATTGAGGATGGTAAAACCGGTGTGTTGTTTCGCGCAGGGCAGGTGGATGATCTGGCGAACAAGGTGGTGGCGTTGCTGCAGGACGAGCCGAGTTGGGATCGGATGAAACAGAATGGCCGTCAGTTTGTGGAAACCGAGCGCAACTGGGTGGCCAGCGTGGCCCGCTATCGGGGTGTCTACGGTGCCTTGGTAAAATCGCCGCAGGAGCGTGTCATTGGTTGAGCTGGTTGTTTTCAGTTCGCTCTTTCCGAGCGCGGCCCGCCCGGGCGCGGGTCTGTTCATACGCGAACGCATGTTTCGGGTTGCGCAGCAACGGCCTCTGGTTGTCGTTTCACCGCAGCCCTGGTTCCCGGGGCAGTCATTGATCCGCTGGCTGCGGCCGGGTTATCGTCCAGGTGCGCCGGCACTGGAAATTCAGCAAGGTATACGCGTATACCATCCGCGTTTTCTGTCGGTGCCGGGCCTGCTGCGTCAGTTCGATGGCCTGTCGATGTCTTTGAGCAGTTTTTTTCTGTTGCGACGCCTGCGCCGTGACGGTGCGCGCCTTATCGATGCGCATTTCGCCTACCCCGATGGTGAAGCAGCAACCCGACTGGGACGCTGGTTCGGACTGCCCGTCACCATCACCCTGCGCGGCACCGAAGTGCCGCATAGCCGCAACCCGTCGCTGCGCCCACGCATGGCGCGTGCCTTGCAGGCTGCGTCGCGTGTGTTTTCGGTTTCGGATTCCCTGCGCCGGCTGGCGATCGAACTGGGGGTGGCGGCCGACAAGACCGAGGTCGTTGGAAATGGCGTGGATACCCAACTCTTTCAACCGGAAGACCAGGCTGCTGCACGCGCGAAACTTGGCTTGCCGGCGCATGCCCGCATCCTGATTTCCGTGGGAGGACTGGTGGAGCGCAAGGGCATGCATCGTGTCATCGACTGCCTGCCCGCGTTGCTGCAGCAGCACCCCAATCTGCTTTATCTCATTGTGGGCAGCGGAGGGCCGGAAGGCGACCTGCGTGCCGAACTCGATGCACAGGTGAGACGGCTGGGGCTGAGCGGGCATGTGCATTTTCTCGGCGCCTTGCCGCCGGAAGAGCTGAAATGGCCGTTGTCGGCTTCCGATGTGTTTGTGCTGGCCACCCGCAACGAAGGCTGGGCCAATGTGTTTCTTGAGGCGATGGCCTGTGGCCTGCCCGTCATTACGACTGATGTCGGTGGCAATGCCGAGGTGGTGTGCCGTGATGAGCTCGGCAGCATCGTACCGTTTGGCGAGGCGGTTGCCTTGCAGCAGGCACTTGATGCCGCACTTGACCGGAAGTGGAATCGCGCTGCGATTGTTGAATATGCGCAGGCCAACCAGTGGGATAAACGCGTTGCGCAGTTGCAGCAGGCGTTTGATACCGTGCTGTCTTCCGCATCGACCCCGAATCAGTCTGCAGCGGTGAAGCCATGAGTGTGCCTGTCTGGCTGGCCCGCAATGTGTTTCGTGCGCAGGAAGCGGCGATGCGTCGCCCCACCTTTTCGATGCTTGCCGAACTGGAGTGCAGCCAGTGGCTGTCACGCGAAGCAATGCAGTCGCTGCAAACGGAGCGCCTCAATGTCTTGTTGCAGGGCGCGTTGGCACATAGCCCCTGGCATGCGGCCCGATTGCATGAGGCCGGGCTGGCAGAGGCCGCCGCAGTGGGGGCCGTTTCCTTGAGTGATCTGTCGCGGCTGCCGACGATGAACAAGCGCGATGCGCGTGACAACGTCGAGCAACTGGTATGGCGCGAGGCACCGGGTGGCGTATTCAAGTACACCACGGGTGGATCAAGCGGTGAACCGCTGATTTTCTATTTTGGCCGCGCCCGTCAGGCGGCCGATGCGGCTGGCCGCCTGCGGGCACGACGGTGGTGGGGGCTGGCGCCGGGTGAGCGCGAGGTGTATCTGTGGGGCGCCCCCGTGGAGTTGTCCAAAACAGATCGCATCAAGACGCTGCGCGACCGTCTGGTCAATCAATTGCTGCTGAATGCATTCGAGATGTCGCCTGAGCGTATGGACGACTATCTGGTGGCGATTGGGGCCTGGAATCCGAAAGCGATTTACGGTTACGCCAGCAGCCTGGCCCTGCTCGCTGCCCATGCCGAGTCGCGTGGGGTTCCCCTGAAATGGCCCGCGCTACGCGTGGTATGCGCGACCGGCGAGCCGCTGTTTCCGCACCAGCGAGAACTGATCGAACGGGTGTTCGGGGTGCCAGTGTCAGTGGAATACGGTGCGCGAGATGCCGGACTGATGGCGCTGCAGTCACCGGATGGCACCTTGCTGCAAATGAGCGAGACCCATCTCATCGAAGTGCTGGATGATGCCGGCAATCCGGTTGAGGCGGGCGAGGCAGTGATCACCAGCCTGGTGTCCGGGGCGCAGCCTTTTATCCGCTATCGCACGGGCGACGTGGTGCGGCGTTCGGGGCGGCGCGACCCCGGTGGGCGCAGCCTCGATGTATTGGATAGCGTGGTGGGCCGTCAGACGGATTTCATCGTGGCAGCCGATGGCCGCATCATGCACGCGCTGGCAGTGATCTATGTGTTGCGGGCGATTCCCGGCGTGGGGCAGTTCAAATTGATCCAGCATGCGGTCAATCGACTGGAAGTGCTGGTGGTTCCGGATCAGCGTTGGGACAATGAGGCACGTCTGGCGGTATTTTCGGGCTTGCGCGCCCGTTTAGGGACGGCGCTGGAGATCGACTTGAAACTGCAGGCAAGCATTGCCCCCGAGACCTCAGGAAAGCATCGCTATGTGGTCAGCCATGTGCCTTTGCAGGGTGCGCTGGCTCAGGCGCATTCCGGGGAGCATTCATGAAACCCGCAGCCTGGCTCAGGCGTTACAAGCCCTGGCAACCTTCTCAGTTGCGCTGGATGATGCAGGACATGGGCGGTGTGGCGCGCCAGCCTGAGCAGGATCACCGTAGTCATTTGCGTGCCACGCTTGAGTGGGTGTGTCGTGCGCAGGACGCGTGTCGGCCGACTTCTCACAATGGCTGTGTCGCAGGCAGTTGGTCATTCGGATCAGGCTGGGGGCCAGTGAGTGAAGACACCACGGGCTGGCTGATCGAAACCTGCTTGCCATCAGCCAACTACCTGGCCTGGCCGGAACTGGCGCATCGCGCGCGTGCCATGCTGGATGCCCTGATCGCACAGCCAGACAGCCTGTCTGTTGGCCGGATTCATGGCTTGATTGCAGGGCATGTGCAGTTGGGCCACGCGGACAGTCTGGAGCATGCAGTACGAAGTGCTTACCTTCTAAAGGGCGAGCCAATGGCGTCGCTGATTCGCCAGGCCGGGACCGGGCGCGTTTTGGCTATCGTGGGAAATCTGGCTCAGGATGCGATGTTGCTGAGTGCGGCCCGCAACCATCTGGATGCGACACTGACTCAGCAAACACCCTGTGGCTGGTTTCGTGATGGATCGGGCCCGCTGACAACATCTGACCTGGCAAGCGTTTTGCGGAGCTTGATTGAATCAGCCGGCTTGCTGGGCGATGTGCGATATTTGCAAGCTGCCCGGCGTGTGGCACAAGCGCTGCGTGACCAACAGCGTAGTGATGGCTGGCTGGCTGGTGCATTTGACGATGGCTGGATGCCCGCAGCGAATCATGCCTGTATTGCCGGGCTGGCCCAGTTGGCCGCATGCTGGTTGCGTCTGGCCCAGCTGGATCAGCCAGTACACTGGCGTGATGCAGCCTGGCGTGCACTGGCCTGGATCAAGCGGTCCCAGCGCGTGCAAGGAGATGATTCCATGCTGCGTGCTGCGCTGCCTTGTTCGGCTCCGATCTGGAGTGGTACACACGCGTTCAGATTTGACGTGCTGAGCGCCAAATACTTTGCCGATGCCCTGATGATGGATATGGTGGGCATCACGATTCCACCCCTGGTGCAGAAAGTCGAACCCGCATGAGAGATTTATTTGTTACCGGACTGATTTTCGGCCTGCTGCCGTTTGTGTTTAAACGGCCCTGGCTTGGCATCCTGTTGTGGTCCTGGCTGGGCTATATGAATCCGCACCGGCTGGCCTGGGGGTTTGCCTATGAATTCCCGTTTGCCATGGTCGTCGGCCTGGTCACCATCGTGTCCTTTATGGCGTCCAAAGAGAAAAAGGAGATGCCGTGGACGCGAGAAACCATCGTCTTGCTGATCTTTGTCTGCTGGATGCTGTTTACCACCTTTTTCGCGTTTTATCCCGATCTGGCATGGCTACAGTGGAACAAGGTCTGGAAAATCCAGCTGATGATCTTTCTAACGGCCCTCATTATCACTGACCGTAACAAACTGCACTGGCTCGTCTGGGTGATCGCGCTGTCATTCGGGTTTTATGGGGTGAAGGGCGGTTTCTTTACGATCGTCAATGGCGGAGCGTATCGGGTCCAGGGCCCGACAGGCACGTTTATTGGGGGTAATAATGAAATGGCATTGGCGTTGGTGATGACGATTCCGCTTATTCGTTATCTGCATTTGCAGGAAAAACGCAGCTGGATCAGGATCGGGCTTGCCAGCGCCATGGTGCTGACCGGTGTGGCGGCAATTGGCAGTCAATCACGAGGTGGTCTGGTAGCGATGGTGGCGATGGGCGTGTTCCTCTGGATTAAAAGCCGGAACAAATTCATTACCACTATTTACATGGCTGCTTCGGTCGCAATTATTGCCTCGGTCATGCCGCAAGAGTGGTATGACCGCATGAACACGATCAACACCTACCAGGAAGACCAATCCACGCAGGGGCGGATCAATGCCTGGCACACCGCATTCAATGTGGCGAAGGACCGGATCACCGGTGGAGGGTTTGAGTTGTGGCACCCGCAGGTTTTCCGTCAGTACGCACCCGATCCATTCAACGTGCGGGACGTGCACAGTATTTATTTTGAAATCATGGGCGAGCAGGGTTTCATCGGCTTTGGCTTGTTCATGCTGTTGGGGGCGATGACCTGGATTCGTGCACAGCAGATCATTAAGCGCTGCAAGAATGACAGGGATAAAAAATGGGCCGCCGACCTGGCGGCCATGATTCAGGTGAGTCTGATTGGGTATGCGGCAGGCGGCGCCTTCCTGGGATTGGGCTATTTTGATTTGCCGTATCACTTGATGGTTATCCTGATACTGGCCGCCAAATTTTCCGGACTTCTGGAAAGAAAACTGGACCCTGTCGTGGCTCCGCGCGAAAATCCACGGTCTTTTCGCGCATTCAATTCAAGTTAAGGAAACACTGAAGAAATTGGTTTGCTTTGTGGTTCGACAAGCCTGTCCTGAGCAACGCCGAAGGGCTCGCCACGAACGAAATCAAGCACTTGCCGTTCGTCCTGAGCCTGTCGAAGGAAGCCCGTCGAAGGATTTGTTCAGCGTTTCCTTACAGAAGTGAATGCGGGCGCCACAAAAAAGATGCGAAAACCGTCGTGAGTGCGTTCCTGTTTCAAGATGTGCGGATGATCTCCTCCAGCATGCCGGGAATAAACTGGCCAACCGGGATTGACTCAGTGCTCGTTTGCCCGCAACCACTGCTCCAGCATCATCATTACCCAGATCATCACGCCGTAATAACTGGCGTGAGGGCCGCGTTGCATGGCGATCATATGGTCGAGATAGGCAGGCTGAATCCAGCCGCGCTGTTTGAAGTCAGACAGGCTGTCGCCGACGAGATCGCCAAGCGGAGCGTATTGGGTACTCCACACGCCAAACGGTAACCCAAATCCGTGTTTGGATTTGTTGATGATTTTTTCCGGTAGCAGGTCGGTCAGCGCTTCCTTGAAGAACCAGCGCAGAGTTTGCCCGCGTACCTTGTAATCCACCGGCAGGGCGTTGGCGAAAGCGACCATGCGGTCGTCTAGCAGTGGGTAGCGCACTTCGATCCCCGCCGCCTCGGTCATGGTGCCGACCTTGCGCAGGTCGTTATCAGCCAGGGTGAACTTCAGATCCAGATGCATCATCCGGTTGACGATCTGATCGGATGCGGTACGCGCGTACACGTCAGTGAGTGAAGAATCGGCAGTAGTCGGGTCGACAGAGCGAATGAAGTCGGACGCAAAAATCTGGTCGAGTGGTGTGCGCTTCAGGAAATTATAGGATTCCAGCCTGAGTGGCAGGCCGATCTTGGCCTGATCCACATAACTTCTCAATTTGGACAGAGGGAAGTGGCTGGATAGACCGGGCAGATGTGCAATGGGATCGATCAGGCTATTGCGCAGCAGTCCGGGCAGGCGGCCATACGCCTCAAACAGGTGCTGTTTGGCATAGCGTGCGTTGCCGCCAAATATTTCATCGCCCCCATCACCGGCCATCATGTGCTCGAACCCGGCCTCGCGTGCCACCTTGGCACAGAAGTAGGTGGGCACGGCGGAGTTGTTGCCAAAAGGCTCATCGTATTCGTGCGCGATGATGGGGACCGCGCTGACGATGTCGGCAGGCTTCAGGTAGTACTCGTGAGGACGGCTGCCATACCGTTCGGCAGCACAGCGTGCGTATTCCATTTCGTCGAAACCTTCGGCGTCGAAGCCGATGGAAAACGTGTCGACTGGCGCACCGCGTGCGGCAGTGAGTGCGCCGACCACGGTTGAACTGTCGGTGCCGCCGGAGAGAAAGGCTGCTGTGGCGGGTGCATCGGCGCTACGTACGGACTGATCAAGCACATCGCGAAAGATACGGCGATGCTCATCGAAGCTGGCTTCGGTCGGGCCGTAATCGGCTTGCCAGTAAAAATCGACGTGGAGTTGGCCATTGTTCAGGGTAACGATTTGTCCCGGAAGCAATTTGCGGATGCTCTGGTACAGGCTGCGTGGCGCGGGAATGGTATGGAAATACAGGTAGTCGTATATCGCCTGGGGGTCGATGATGCGACCTACGGCGGGATGGGCCGCCACATTCTGTACGCTGCTGCCAAATATCAGGTTGCCGCCGCGATAGGCATAACACAGCCGTTCCGAGCCCATGCGGTCCAGCACCAGACAGGCTTTTTTCTTGAGGGGTTCGAGCACGGCGAAGGCGAAATTGCCGTGCATCAGGGTGGGTAATTTTTCGCCGAAACGCATCCAGCCATGTGCGACGGCCACGACCAGACCCTGATCGCGGGCAATCAGGGCCAGTTCGTCGTCCAGAAATCGTGGCCGGCCATATAAGGTGGCGGCCAGGCCGTTCTCCACATGAATGCCGGCTTTACCGAAGCGGGAGGTCGCGGCCACGCCGAGGATCTGGCTGCTATGTGCATGCAGTAGATGGTCTGTTGGCATATGGGCTGCCTGGCTCATATGCCTGATCAGATCCTGATGTGCGCCGTGCTCACCGAGCCAGCCAAAAATTCCATCCATGGTGTGTTGTGCCAGTGTGATGCGGGATAATGTCCACCAATATAAACGAGCCTGCAGATTGGCACGAATCCTGTGAGTTCTGTTTCGACTGATCAGGCATCGAATTGATAACGACAACTAGCGCATGAATTTGAGTGCAATTTTTGACAAGGTGAGCAAGACGCTGGCGTTTCATACGCGCCAACAGCTTCGGCGATTGCGTGAGATACGCTGGAGTCTGTCGCGCCGCCCAGCCAGTCGGCCCATTATTGTGGTGGGGTGCTCACGTGCAGGCACCACACTGATTTATAAAACGCTTTCCGAATCGCGCCAGATTGGTAGCCTGCAGCGTGAAACACATGACTACTGGACAGACCTCCACCCCCTGGCGGATAAGCATTGGGACACCCATGCACTGACTGCTGCCGACGCGAGTCGGGCAGAACGTGAGGCGGTCAGTCGTTATTTCTATAGTTGGACCGGCCAGCATCGCTGGGTCGATAAAAACAACCAGAATGGTTTGTGTGTGCCCTATCTGCATGCGCTGTTTCCGGATGCGGTGTTTGTTTTCATCAAACGCAGTCCTGGCGACAACCTCAATTCGCTGATCGAGGGTTGGCGCAAGCCAGACGAATTTGCGACCTGGTCCAAGGATTTGCCTGCGACGGTGGCAGTGGAAAACGGACAGCTGAAGCAGTGGTGTTTTTTTCTGGCCGAGGGTTGGCGACAGTATGTGAACGCTTCGGTTGAAGGCGTCGCGGCATTTCAATATGCGGCCATTAATCAGGCCATTCTCGATAGCAAAGCCAGCGTGCCTGCTGCGCAATGGGTTGAAGTGTTCTATGAGGATTTCCTGCGTGATCCGGCCGGCACCTTTCGACAGGTGTTCGAAGGTTGCGGGCTGGCGTTCGATAAACGTCTGCAGGCGCATTGCGCTGAGGTGCTCGACATGCCCTACAACGCGTTTTCCGAAATTCGCCTGGACAAATGGAAAGATGGCCGCAATCGCGAAAAAATCGAGCGTGTGTTGCCGCATGTTGCTGAAGTAGCTGAACGGATGGGATATCGGTGAGCGTGCTAGCGCTGGCCTTCGCTGCGGTGTTTCTGTTATGGTCGGCGGTGCTGCTGGCTTTTGCCGGACCCCTTGTCGCGCGCTGGCGCGAGCCGGTTCTGCGTCAGCCTGTGCTCATCATTGAAAGCGATGATTGGGGTGCGGGTCCTCTGGCGCAGGCTGAGGCACTGGTGCGTCTGTCGGCACTGTTGCAGGGCATACGGGATGTGAGCGGGCATCCGGCGATCATGACGCTGGGGGTGGTTCTGGAAGTGCCGGATGGTGCGCGTATCGCTGTGAGCGGTGGCACGACCTATCATGCGCTGACGCTTGCTGATTCACGTTTCGCTCATGTACGAGCGGCCATGAACGATGGCATTCAGGCCGGTGTGCTGGTGCCCCAACTCCATGGGCAGTGTCACTACTGGCCCGCTTCTGTGCTGGCGGCGGCCCAATCGGACGAAAGCGTTCGCAAATGGCTCGCCTCGCCCGGGCCCGCATCAACCGAAGATTTGCCCCCGTATTTGCAAACCCGCTGGGTCGATGCGTCCAGCCTGCCATCGCAAGCATTGTTGCCGGAAACCATTCAGCAAGCTGCCGCTTTTGAGGCGGCTATTTACCTGACTATTTTTGGCCGGGTGCCCAAGGTGGCGGTTGCCACCACGTTTATCTGGAATGAAGCGGTCGAGGATGCCTGGGCGCAAGCAGGCATCGAAGTCATCGTGACGCCGGGGCATCGTGCCACCACCCGCAATGCCATCGGTCAGCCAGGTGACGTGGATGCCACCATGCTGACAGGTGAGCGTTCATCTGCTGGCTCCATGTATTTGGTACGGGATGTGTATTTTGAACCGGCCATGGGGCATGGCCCGGACCGGTTGGTGGAAGGCTTGAATCAGCGCATCCGGCAAGGGCGGGCGTGCCTGGTTGAAACCCATCGCTTCAATTTCCTGCAATCTCTGGATGTCAGTCTGGCCGCGCTTGAGTCCGGGCTGAACAGCGCGTTGACTGCCTGCCCGGCATTGCGTTTTATTTCGCCACTGGAATTGGCACATGCCATTACTGTACGTGATCCTGCCTGGATCGAAACCCGTTTGATGCCGCGCCTGATTGCCTGGCGTGCCCGGCTTGATGAGATACCACGGTTTCGCCGCGTGGCGCAGCTCAGTGGCCTGGTGTGGCCGCTGGCCTGGCTGGGGCGTGCCGCATGAACCCAACGTTCTCGGTCATCATTCCCGCATTCAACGCTGCTGCAACGCTGGCGCGTGCAATCGAATCGGTGCGTGCGCAGAGCTGGCCCGCCCATGAAATCATCGTGGTCGATGACGGTTCGCAGGACGCCACCGCCGAAATTGCGTGCCAGTTCGGTGGTCATGTGCGCCTGATCCAGCAAGCCAATGCCGGCGTGTCGGTTGCACGCAATGCGGGCGCTGCCGTGGCGACAGGTGACTGGCTGGCCTTTCTCGATGCGGATGACTGGTACAGGCCGGATCGCATCAGGCTGCACGCCGAATGGATTGCGGAGGATGTCAACCTGGATTGTCTGACCGGTGACTACGAATACCATGATGCATCCGGCGCGGTGCTGGGAACTTCGATGGCGCAGCACGAATCCGGGCGCATGGTGCTCGCCCACGCCGCCGGAGCATTGCGCGTGGTAATGGAGCATCCCGCCGAACTGGCAGCTTTCGTGGCTGACCATTTCGGCGATACCCATACGCTGTCTGTTCCGCGCAGCCGCTTCATCAAGCTGGGCGGCTATCCAACCGGATTCAAGGTGTGCGAGGACGTGCACTTTCTGACGCGATTGATTGCGCAAAGCCGTCGCATTGGCGTGATCTGCCAGAGTCTTGGGGTGTATGTGATTCATGGCGGCAGCGCCACGCGTCGCAACCCGGTGGCGGCGCAACGTGAAAATGTGCGCACGCTGACCGACCTGATGCGCCTGGCAAACAATTTTCCCTTGCCTGTCAGGCAAGGGATTGCGGCGCGGATGCGAAATGCCAGGTACAACCTGGGATGCGCCTTGAGTAAAAATGGCCAGAGATTCGCTGCGGTGAATGCCGTGTTACCTACTTTTACCTCGCATCTGAACTGGCAAAGCCTGCGTGCCGTGCTGTCGATGCTGAAGGGTTAAGACCGTGAAACGCCTGCTGGTGTTAACCGAATTGTTTTTGCCAACCAGGGGCGGGACGGCAGTATGGGCTGCCGAGGTATACAAACGTCTTGGTGGCAAGGACATTCATATCGTGACGGCTGATGTGCCAGACGCAGTATCGGTGGATGCAATGCATCCCAATACCATTCATCGACTGAGCCTCAAGCGTGTGCCCTGGCTGCGCCCTGAATCGTTGGCGATGTATACACGTTTCTTCTTCAAATCGCTGGGACTGGCGCTCACCCGGCGTTTCGATGCGGTGCACGCCTTCCGGGCCCTGCCTGAAGGTCTGGTGGCGTGGGTGGTGGCCAGGCTGACTTTCAGGCCCGTGGTGATCTATGCACATGGCGAAGAACTCACCACCTGGGGACGCGGAGGCAAATACAAGGCCATGTGTTTTGCCTTGCGTCATGCCGACCGGGTTGTCGCCAACAGTGAGCATACGCGCGACACCTTGCTGAAAATGGAGATCGACCCGACGCGTATCACGATCATCTATCCTGGCGTAGATGTTTCAGTGTTCAGGCCTGGTCTTGACGTCACTGGTTTGCGTGAGCGGCTGGGGATTTGCGGTGACGACAAATTGGTGTTTTCGGTTGGCCGCCTGTCACGCCGCAAAGGATTCGATCAGATGATCAGAGCCGTGGCACTGCTCCGGAATCAAGATGTACCGCTGCACTACGTCATCGCAGGAATCGGTGAGGATGCCGAATATCTCGATGGCTTGATAGTGGAGCACCACCTGCAAGGCAGGGTTCACCGCATAGGGTCGGTCAATGAAACCGATTTGCCGCGCTGGCTGAATGCATGCGATGTATTCGCTATGCCCAACCGCGAGATCAATGGTGACAGCGAAGGTTTCGGCATGGTGTTCATTGAGGCCGCAGCGTGTGGCAAGCCCAGTCTGGCCGGGATGGCCGGCGGCACCGGCTCGGCAGTGTTGCATAATCAAACCGGGCTGCGGGTGGATGGAAATGATATTCAGGCCGTGGCCGATGGCTTGCGCCATCTGCTGCAACAGCCTGAATTAAACGCCACATTGGGCCAGGCTGCATTGCAGCGTGTCGAGCAGGAGTTTTCCTGGGAACGGGTTGCTGAAAAAACCCTGCAGTTGAAGGCGGCAGGATATTGACCATGCTTATTGTTCATGACTAAACGACCATCATCATGGCCTGTCGCCGTTTTCGCACATAACGAGGCGCGGAACATCATCGCCTGCCTGGATAGCCTGCAATCCGCAGCCGCCGTTCCATGTGAATGCCATGTGCTGGCCAACGCCTGCACCGATGAGACGGAGGCGCTGGTACGTGAATACAGTGCAAGCCACCCGAATGTGCATCTGCTGTCGATTGCGCTGGGCGATAAAGCCAATGCCTGGAACGTGTTTGTGCATGAGATTGCACCGCACGACACAACACACTGCTTTTTCATTGATGGTGATGTCCGGGCTACACCGGGCTCGCTTGATGTCATGGCGCAGGCGCTGGCGCAGCATCCGCAGGCCAACGGCGTTTCTGCTCTGCCCAGAAGCGGGCGTGGCCTTGATGCATTTCAGCGTGACATGCTGAAGGACAATGGCGTCGCCGGGAATCTGTATGGGCTCCGCGGAGAATTTGTTGAACGTATTTTCAATCAGGCGATCCGGATGCCTGTCGGTACCATTGGTGAGGATGCCCTGATGGGCGCCATGCTGAAATGGGATTTGCGTGGCGACACTCGCTGGGATAACAGCAAAGTTGTCGTGGCACAGGAAGCCGGATTTGAATTTGATTCCGTATCCCCCTGGTTGCCGCGTGAATGGAAAAAATATTTCAGGCGGAGAGTGCGCTACAGTGTCAGGGGCTTCCAGAATAAAATGCTGGGGCAGGCAATTCAGCCCGGCGGGTTTGTTTCGCTGCCACGGCAAATAAATGATCTGTACTTGCGCTACCCAGAAGTGCTCAAACTGGATTGGCGTGGTGCCGATACCTTTTTCGACTGGCTGGCAATCCGGGAAATCAAGGCATTTTCTTAGAGAAATGCCTGTTTGAATCAAAAGGAACCGCTGAATGTACCTTGCTGAAAAGAGTGTTTGGACACTGCTTGGCATGTTGCTCACCATTCCCTCCGCAACTGCCGCCTGGGCGCCTGATCAGGCCGAAATGGCAGCATTGCCCCCATTTTGTGCGGCGCGTTTCAATGAGGGTTCGGAAGCTTTCAACAGTTGGCGTTCGACCATGGGCGGGGACTTTATCCATGTTCACCACTACTGTGCCGGTCTTAATTTCCTGAATCGTGCGCGCGGCATGTCTTCATCGAAAACCCGGGATATATTGGGCGCTACAGTCCGCGAATTCGATTATGTGTTGTCGCATGCTGCCCCCGAGTTTTATCTGCGCGCTGAAATCCTGATGAATCGTGGGGTTGCCTTGTCGATGTTAAAACGGAATGGTGAAGCGGTCGGCAATCTGCTCAAGGCGATTGAACTGGACCCGAAGCAACCGCGTGCCTACATGACGTTGACCGATCTATACGCCACGCAGAAAAATCGCACCAAGGCGCTTGAAACCGTTACTGAAGGGCTGCGCCACAATCCGGACACCCGTAGCTTGCAGCGCCGTTACACTGAGCTGGGGGGCAAACTTCCTTATCCAGCGCCGCTCGTCAAACCATCCGTCCCCGCACCTGTAGCCGAGACGGCGCCTCCCTCTGCGTTGCCATCAACCGTGCCGAAGGAACCCCCTCCGTCGAATGTTACGACTCCAGAGGATGGTGCGCCGCCGTCGGTCTCCGCCCCACCCCCCATTGGCTCTCCCACCAATCCCTGGTGCCGGTTTTGCCCAACACCGTCTGCAACTGACGCAGGCAAGGCAAAGTAGGAAACCTCCACTGTTTCCATTCGCTGTGAAATTTTGCTGGCCGCCTACGGAAATGGGGGAAGGATGAAATCACCATGGCATGATCTGCTGCCACCTTTTTTAAGATGGAGAGTGATTTACTGATGAAATCAAGGCAGTCATGGATCATGCGGGATTTGTGATTGACCCGGTGTTTTCCAGCGTGATTCCCGGCGTCAAGGAAGTCCTGTTCCTTGAACGCATGGGATGAAATTCCCGATTTTTACTTGCCATTTGATTCAGTCGTTTGGAATGTAATGGCTGTTGGAGCGCTACTTTTCCAGACCGGTCGGCAGCGTTAACCTGACGAGCAATTTTAAATGCGCGAGTCTGAAACCTCGGCGCGCACTGTGTAACAAGGCCTGTAACGCCTTTGTCCGGTTGCCATGCTGATAGTGATGCCAGGCCAGATCGAACCAGGCGCCAGCGGAGGCATGGCGAAAATCGTCGCGGTATTGTGGGTGCCGCCCGGTGTGCCACAGCCTGTCCTTGATGGCGATGCCAGATTGCAAATGCTCGACAGTGCGGTCATGTTTTGACGAATAGCCCTGCCCATCAGCACGCTGCCGGTATAAGCCTTCTGACAGCAGGGCTGCGCGTGCATTCAATGCTGCCTCCATCGCCCAGTCACAATCCCATAGAAGACAGTCGGCCCGGTAGTTGCCAATACGGGAGAGAGCAGACTTTCGGACGACGGGGCGTTGGAGTGCCATGGGTACTGATTTTAATAATGCATGTACTAAAGCATCGTCAAACACAGTCAGTGTTCCGGATACCTTGCCACCGGCCAGGGCCTGAAATTTGGCCATGGTTTGATCATAGTTTGTTTGGCCCCACGCACTATTACTGCCGAACCACGTTACGCCCATGAATACGACATCAGTCTCGGGATGCTGGTCGAGTACGTCGAGCGCGCGTTCAAGATAGCGAGGTGCGTAGCAGTCGTCATCGTCCAGAAATGCCAGGATCTCACCTCGTGCATTCTGAATGCCGGTGTTCTTTGCTGCGGCACCACCCTGTGCCGTGTCATGGCGAAGAATGCGTATCCGTGCATCCTTCGGACTGGATTCAACAGCGGGGCTGGATGCGTCATCCACGATGACGGCTTCCCAGTCTGGAAATGTCTGACCATGCAAGCTGGTCAGCGCCTCGCGCAGCAGGTCAGGCCGGTTATGGGTTGGAAGGATGACGGATACCCGAGGCTGGGTGGATGTACTCATGGGTTCTGGCCAGACATCCACTCGACAAGAGAAAGGTGCAGGGTGTGTGCAACGTCCGGGTGTTGAGCGAGCACATCCGTCTTGCACTCGGGATCCGCTTCCACGTCAAATAGCCGCAGCAACGCACCGTCTTTGAGTGGTTGATACACAAGTTTCCAGCGTCCCCGACGGATCATGCGGTCCTTGGCGGCAAGAATGGCCTCACAGTATTCAGGCTTGATCGCGAGGGTTCCACTGGAGCGATCGGGAACTTCCATGAGCTCGAGCAGATTGGGGTACCGCAGATGCGTATCGGGCAAGCCGGGAATGTCGGCGATCCAGATGCCGGTTTCGTTGAATGCATCGAGATTGGGGCAGTCTCCATCTGTTTTAAGACAATCGACGAGCGAAACTCCATCCATGCTGGCTGAGACCGGAGCATGGGCGAGCTCCAGCAAGGTGGGGGCCAGGTCAATCGAACGCACAACCTTATCCACCTTGCCGCGTCCAGCGCTGTGTGGTTCCCGGATCACCAGTGGGATGCGTGGACTGAAATCGCCCACCGCCGAGTTTCCCTGCCCCCAGGTGTCATGTTCGAAAAACTCCATGCCATGGTCAGAATAGACAACGATGATGGTGTTGTTTGCCAGTCCGCAGGATTCGAGATGGGCCAGGTTTTTCCCGATTTCATCGTCAAACTGGGCTACGCAGCCGTCGTATAGATCGATGATCTGGTCGAGATCGAATTCTTCTTTTGGCGCACCCTGGCGACGAATGATTTCGAATGGGTCGGTGAGCTGTGCCATTGCAAACTTGGATTCACCCACATAGTCAGGGTCGGTAAAGCGTGCATACCAAGGCCACTCGGATGCGAAGGGCGGGTGGGTGGTTGAATAAAACACATTGAGAAAAAAGGGCTGTACGTCTTCCGCCAGGCGCGATATCAGGCGTCGCGCACGTTTTCCCAGTGGCTGTGTCAAGGGCACGCCACCCAGATAATACAGTTCGGGAATAAGCAGTCTCCCCAGCCGGTTGTGTGTGAATAAGGATACAAACAAACGCAGGTCCTTGGGACCCTGGCGTATCAGATACTTGATATTCCACTGGTCTTCCGGAAGATCCGTGTAATCAAATCCGAATGAATACTTCCCCATATCGGCTCCACACCAATCCGAAATGGCGGCAGTGCGATATCCGACCTGTTTGAGTTGCATCGGCAGGGCATCCACTTTCAGACGTGTATTTTCGTCGCCGGCAAAATTGTCGCGGATGCCATGCGTGTGTGGCCAGGTGCCAGTGAGCATGGAAATCAAGCTGGGCGCAGTGCGTGCACACGGCACATAGCAGTTGGAAAACTGGGCGCCGGATGCGGCCAGTTGATCAATGTGTGGGGTCAGGGCGCGGTGGTAGCCGAGCGCACCCAAACGGTCCGCACGCAAGGTATCGGAGCCGATCATCAGTATATTGGGTGAGGCATCAGGACTGCGCCCGGGTATTACGCGCGGTGCGCGTGCTTCGGGTTGCCAGCCGGCCCAGATGACGGTCCCCGCAACAAACAGGGTGGCCGACCACAGCGCAATCAAATCGCTGACATGATTGTTTTTCGCAAGCTCCCAGGAGGCTGCTGCAAACAACAGCCCGGCTATCCCGATACCCAAATACTGAATGCTTGCAATCCGTGCGGGTGTTATCCAGCGCCACAGGCCATACAGGCGGCTCATGCGGTAGTGCATGGAGGCCACCAGAAGGCCCGGGTTGTAACGCAGCTTGCGGATGAACTGCAATGCGAACGCAGCCAGAATGCCCAGGATGGCAGCAATAAAGGCCAAACCCTGTGACCATGCCGTATCGAGAATCGTGCTGAGCATGAAGTACAGCAGCACGCCCATTCCGCCAGTGAACAGCATCAACGCAAATGTCCAGACAGACAGCCGCGCCAGCGCATACAGGGTATAGCGTCGGTAATGTGTGAGTACTTCCTCGCGGATGCGCGGTCCGGTTTGCGAAAAATCAAGCAATGATTTGGCGAGCAGGGCGGTTGTTCCGATCCCCGCCACAGCGATGGCAGGCAGGACACCAGACCACCTGGAATCTCCACTGGCGAGCCAGGCCAACATGCCACTCGCAGCGGAAAAAATTGCCAGCCACTCGGTGCGCAACATGCCCTGCTCGGAGGGGAGCAGCAGATTTTTTCCGCGATATCCCGATTCACTCCGGCCCTGAATTTCACCCAGCGCCGCGGCGGTTCGAACCCAGAAGAAGCGCCGCTTGGCCCAGGAAAAACTGAAGACGCTGTGAAAGCAGTATTCCGCCAGTTTGCGCCACATATAGAGTGGGACGGATCCACCGCCATGGATACGGGCGGTTGAGCGGGTGCGCTGATAGCTCTTCTTCAGCAAATAGCCGAGTTGCAACCGTTCGGTGTCGACATAGTGATGCTGAATGATATCCGGTGAATATTGGCAGCCCACGCCACGCGTGAGGGCGCGCAATACATATTCGCTGTCTTCACCGCCGCCCAGATCATGTCCGTGGGGCCCAAGCTCGGTAGAAAACTTTCCAGCCAGTTCGAAAACACGCCGGCGAACGATCAGGTTGCCGCCACCCGGTATGGGGCCTGTTTCGGCAGTGATGATGTCGGGCTTGTCGCCCTGGTCATAGCGGGGAACCGGCAGCGGATAAATGCGGTAAGTCCCTTCGTCATGAACCCACCCCGGCTCGCTACCATCCCAGTCCGGCAGGATGCGGCCGCAATACAGACCCGCTTCCGGCCAGGTGGTCGCCGCCTGTTCGATGGCGATCAGGTAATTTTCATCTACCCGGTGATCGTCATCGACAAAGGCGGTGAGTTCCGATTCTATGGCCGGAATGGCCTCATTCAGCGCATAAGACTTCCCGGGCGTGGAGACTTCGATCACGCTGAGCGGCAACCAGTTGTTTTCAGCTTGCCGGGCTTGATAAGCCTGCATCAAGGTAACGGTATCGTCCGTACAGGCGTTAGCCGCAACCAGAATATGCACTGGCATGGACGGACGCCGCGCCCGATTAAGCGATGCCAGGGCCTTTTGCAGCAGCTCGGCCCGATTGTGTGTGCAAATGAGGATGGTGAGTTGGGTCACTTGTGCTTGGGTTTGAACCGCATCCAGAATGCGGTGAGCAACATGTTATGCAGACGATACGCAGCCTTCACGATAAATGCCGGCGGCTTGGCGGGCGTGATGACTTCAAAGCCAAATTTGCGCAAGGTGTCGCCTGCAACACTTTCGAAAGCCCTGATCTGGAATGCACTCATTTTTGTGCGCCATTTTCCGGCGTTACTGGCTTTGAGCGGCTCGTGTACCAGAGGGGTTTTACCCGGGTCATCAACCGCGACGACATCAAACAGGTCAGAGGTGTACTCCTCCCCCAGGAAAGCGCAGACCCGCTTCATGCTGTCCTGTGGATAAGCGAGCAAGTCTTCATATCGCAGTTCCATATATTGGTGCGAGGGCAACTGCTTACCCAGGGCGTGCCCCTTCTCCACATAGCTTTCCCAGTATTCCGCCGCGAAATACGTGTTGTAGACATAGAAATCATGCTGTCGGCCAAACAGGGAAAGCGCGACATCGCGGCCGTCCCGAATCAGATGCACGATCTGGGCATCCGGGAACCAGTCCAGTAACTTTGGAAGATGCGTTACGTAGTGAGGCGTTTTGTCGCCCCAGCGAATCTTGCCTTCGCCACGCGCATTTTTTTCAAAAATCCCGGAAGTGATCGCAGGCAAGGTGTGCCGGCCTTCCGCATGCAATTCACCGGCCAGTGTGTCGATATCGAACTTCAGTCCATGCAAATCCGTTTCCAGAAATTCGCGGCTCTGGTCGAGCATGGCCTGCAACACTTTGCGGATGTTTTCGGGTTGGCTGAGGTCGCCATAGGTTTTCCTGTTGTCATACAGCGGGACAATAAAATGGGATTCGCCAGTAGGCAGCGACAGGTTTGGGTGATTGCGTAACCGGTACTGCAGCATGGTGGTGCCAGAGCGTGGCGCACCCACGATGAAAATAGGGCCGGCAGGGCACTTTGAAGGTTCTGGTTTATCGGGTGATGTGTGCATATCAGGTATCAGTGCTGGATTCGCCGCCTGTATCCTGCAATGGCGCCCAGTGCGTTGGACGCATTCATGGCCTGGCGAATCAGTCCGGGTTTTCCGGTAAAAAAGAGTGCCAGTGTTTTAAGTGCATGGTCAAACAGCTGGCGCAGCATGAACGGCGGAATGCCGAGAACAGGCGCCGGGAAATCGGGCATGCCAAACCGGGCTTTGCGTAATCCGGCCTGGTAATGCAGCTCCAGGAAATAGCGCCGTTTCAGTTTCCAGGCGTCTACTGAATGCCACACGGCCATGTCCGGTCGGTAGCGGATTTTTGCGCTTAGTGCCAGCAGGGTGCGCAGCATCATGGCATCTTCCCCTCCTCCAACGCCTTCACCTTCGCGGTTATAACGCGCATCAAAGGACAGTGCCGGATACTCGCGAAAATAAGGCATGGAATAGGCGGTGTTGCCGCTCCAGACGGGCGTTGTGTCATCGTCGATCCAGAACGGAGAGGGGCCATGGTCGAGTCTCCCCAGGAATCCTGCCACTTCATCATCCAGCCATTCGGGCCGATCATGGGGGCTGAAGTTTACGTCGATGCGGCCACCTGCACATTGCGCACCTTCGTTTGTGATGGCGTCATAGGCTGCCGCTATAAAACCGGGCTGTGGCAGTTCATCGTCATCGATAAACACCAGGATGTCGCTGTCCTTTGCTTCGGTGAGCGCACGATTTCGGGCCGGGACTATGCCTGGTGCGGTTTCTGTCACGATGCGCAGTGCGGCACCCGGTTGTTTTTTCAGACCTTCCAAAATCTCCAGCGTGTTATCCGGACTGTTGTTATTGATGGCCAGAATGTCGAACGGAACTGGACAGTTCTGTGCACGCAGTTCCGCGACTAACTTTTCCAAACGGCCGGCGCGTTTAAAAGTACAGAAGGCAATAGTGAGGGGGGGCATGAACTCAGATTCGATTGCGCGCGTTGCGGCGGCGGTCGATCAAATGAACCAGTGATTTGAGGGCAGGTGCAGGCAGAAGGCTGGACAGAATATATTTGGCGTCACGGGCTTTCCAGTTGGCCTTGCGAAGTGCGCGGCGAAACAGGCGGCGAGAGGAATCGATGTCGCGCCGCCAGTGGCAGCGATAGGCCTCGGCCAACAGCGAACCATAGACCCGTGTATCGCGTTCGGCATGGCTGAGATGTGCGACTTGTGTCTGATTATGGTGGACAAAATCTTCACGCACGGCGATGGCATCGAATACCTGGCGCCAGCGCGGAATGTGCGCATTGCCACGGGGATAGTGCCGATAAAACGCCAGCACCTGCGGGACGCGCACGACAGTGGGTTGGGCCGCCAGCATGCGTAGCCATAAATCGTAGTCCATGGCGGTAGGGAGCCGTTCTGAAAATCCGCGCAGGGAATCGATCAGCTGTCGTCGTACCAGCACACCATTGATTGGCCAGGGGCACGATTGAAGGAATAGTGCAGTCGCGTCGGATTCGACGTAATCGGGTGGGATATGAGGTTGCGTATTGACGGCGGCTTCGCCCACATTTTGCCAGCCGCAGTACGCCACGTCAGCCAGCGTTTCTGTCATGGCGGCGTGGAGCTGGTTCAGTGCATCGGGGTGCCAGGTGTCGTCGGCATCCAGAAACGCAATGAAGTTGCCGCGTGCATGCGTCAGCCCCTGGTTGCGCGCGTGATAAGGGCCGCTGTTGGTCTGGTGCAGCACGGTGATGCGGTCGGGGTAGTGTGCCGCCAGGCTTGCGATGATCTGGACGGATTCGTCAGTAGAGCCGTCGTCAACAATGATCAGCTCAACGTGTGGGTAGCTTTGCTGCATCACGCTCTTGACCGCATCTTCCACATAAGCTGCGGCGTTATAGCAGGGCATGACGACGGAGATCAGCGCGGGATCAAAGTTTTCCATCCGGTTTATTGGTTTCCCCTGTCACGCTGTCCAAGCAGCCAGCGGTGCCAGGATTCTGGCAGCCAGGCGGGCAGCATATATTTCCAGTCCCGTAGTGTGCCATAGCCTTGTTTCATTACCGCACGGAAGATTTGCCGAGCGGCTGGCAGATCGCGTTTCCAGTAACACGTATAGCCGCGCCTGAGTAGTTCGCCCAGGGTGAGATCGCGAATGCGCGAAGAATCGAATTGGGCAATTGCAGCAGGGTGCTCGCCCAGATATTTCAGTTGGGCCTGCCAGTGTTGCAGCGCGGCGCGGGCATGGTTATCCGAAGCCTGTCCACCTTCATGCTGGTGATAAAACGCCAGTACCTCCGGCACCTGGATAATGGGTGCCGTGGTTCCCACATGCAGCCACAGCGCAAAATCTTCGGCATTTTTCAGCGTGGGATCAAACCCGTTGGCTGCCAGTACGGCGCCACGTTTGACCAGCGCGGCATGGATCGGCCAGCGGCAACTGGCAAGCAGTGCCTCGGCCTTGTGGGGGGTTTCGTAATCGGGGGGGACGAAGGGTTCGCCATGATTGCCCGACTGTCGCAGGTGCTGCCAGCCGCAATAAGCCAGTACCGCATCGGGGTGCGCTTGCAAAGTGGCAAGCATGGTTTCGAGAAAGCTCGGCGACCAGGTGTCATCGGCGTCGAGAAATGCCACATAGTCGCCGCGTGCTGCGGCCAGCCCGGCATTGCGGGCCGCGCTTACGCCCTGATTGGTCTGAGACCGGGTATGGATTCGTGTATCGGTTTGCGTCTGAAGCCAGGCCAGCGTGCCATCGCTGGAACCATCGTCAATCGTGATCAGTTCCCAGTCGGCAAACGTCTGCGCCTGCACGCTGCCCACACTGACCGATAAATGTTCGGCTGCGTTGTGGCAGGGCATGATGATGGAGACGATTGGGATCATGAACGCATTTGCGATAGCTGGTTTGAAACATCACACACGCCTCAGCCGCCGAAATGCGTACTGTGCGATATCGCGCCAGCGTACGTCATGGCTGCCGAAGTAGAGTTTGCGTGCAAGGCTGCCTGGTGTATCGGTATTGAATACCGTCAGGCGCCGTAGATGAAATGCTGAATGGTCGCGCAATGCCCAGCCCGTGCGGGTAGTGCAGGCCGCAGTATAGCCCGCTTGTTTGACCGCTTCGACGCATCGCGCATCCCAGGTTCCATAGGGAAAAGCAAAGCTGGTGACTGGATTGCCCAGCAGGTCTTCCAATGTGGTTTTTGAACCGGTGAGCTCCTGCATCAGTTGCGTGTCGTCAAGTTCAGTCAAATGCGCGTGATTGATTGTGTGTGAGCCAATTTCCATGCCGTTGGCCTGCATGTCGCGCAGTTCGCCGGCATTCAATAACCGCCCGGCGGGACGGCCGTCTTCGGACCATTGCGGCGACTGGCCGATCGAGCCGGAAACCACAAACCAGGTGGCGCGCATGCCGCGTTTTTTCAGTTCTTCGCAGGCGGCCAGGTTGTCGATATAACCGTCATCGAAGGTGATGGCCACCGTGCGCCCGGTCCATTTTTCGGCGGGTGTGGCGACCAGTTCACTCATGGTGGGCGTGTCATAGCCTTCTGCTGCCAGAAAGTCGAGCTGGCTGCAAAACTGCTGCATCGATACCGCCCATGGCCAGTCCGGTGTTTCCTTGCCCGGTGTGACGGCGTGATACATCAGCATGACCGGCCCATGCTGGCCCGCCTGGCGGTGTAGTGCGCGCGAAACCGGATCGATCCAGGTCATGCCGTTGCCTTGGTTAGTTTGAGCTTGATTTTCCAGCGCGTGGTTTCCTTGGCAAGGTCCGGGATCGGCAAATACAGGAAACAGGCCGCATAAACCAGTCCGCCCACGGTGGCCATCAATAGTACGTAAAGCGGCCCGGCCGCGCGGATGGTCGGTGGAACGAACAGCTCGGCAATCCCTAGCGTGATAACCAGAATCACGTTAAGCAGCGCAGCCGGTGCAAAGGCGCGTGCGAGATCGGTCCAGCGCGCATTGAGCGACTGCTTGGCCAGCCAGAACATGTGCGTGCCCATATAAAGCAGCGCGACCACCAGGCCCGCGGCGATCCCGGTCATCCCGTAGGGCCGGCCCACCCAGATTCCGGCCGCCGCCACGACAATCATGATGACTTGAGCCACCAGTTCTCTGCCCAGCCAGTTGCGCGCAGCCAGCACCGCTCCGGACAGGTTCTCGATCATCATCAGCGGGGCTGCCAGGCTGAGTACTATCAATGGTGCTGCTGAATCGGCCCAGCGGTGTCCAAACAGCATCACCACCAGCGGCTCGGCCAGCCACAGAAAGCCGATATAAAACGGCAAGGCATACACAGCCACCAGGGTCAGGCTGCGAAAAAACAGATAACGGGACGTATCCAGGTTGTCATATTCCTTGGCCAGCGCCCGGAACAGCACTTCGTACACCGAGCCTGTAATAAATGCATGTGGACGGGCTGCCAGGCTTTCGGCCTTGTTGAACAGGCCCACGCCAGCCGGCCCCAGGCTGCGCGACAGCACAAAGGTCGGGAGCTGGCTGCGCACGTAGTAAATGATGTTGTTGCTGGACGCCAGCAAGCCATAGCGCATCAGTTCGCCGGCACGGGCAAAGTCGAAACACACCCCGGGGCGCCAGCGCGCGTAGTAAGCAAATTGAATTGCCCCCGTCACCGAGCTGAACAGCCCGGCCAGAATCAGGCTCCAGGGGCCGTAGTCCAGATAGGCCATGCTTAGCGCAATGCTGTTGTAGACCACCAGATTGGTCAACTGGACCGCGGTTTTGGCCTTGAAGCGCATGTCGCGGTGCAACATGTTGCTGGGCACGTTGAAAAACGGGCGAATCAGGAAAGACAGCGCTGCAACCCGCAGCATGTCGGCATATAGCGGATTCTCGTACCAGCGGCCAAACCAGGGTGCGATAGCGAAGAAAAAAGCGACGATCACCAGACCGATCAGAGCCTGCAGCGTAAACAGCAAATCGAAATCACGTTTGCCGGCTTCCTTGGCGCGGACAATGGCCTGGCCCATCCCCCCCCCTGCAACAAACCCGGCCAGGTTGGTATAAATCAAAATCGTCGCCACCATGCCGAATTCGGCCGGCATCATCAGCCGGGCAAGAATCAGCCCCAAAGCAAAGTTGATGACCTGGCTGCCGGTATTGCCGATGAATACCCACTTGGCGCCGTGACGGATGGATTCGCCCAGGCTCATATACGAAACGGGTTGCCCGGTTTGAGCAGGTTGGCTGGACGATAGATAGTCATCACAACACGGTTTCTACAGGGCAGCAGGACGCGACAGGTCATGGTGTGATCTAAAAAGTTGTTGTTCCGGATTGTCTGGCGTGTCCGGAAAAAAGCATCAGTGATGTTTATACCTGATTGGAGGGGGTTCACATAAGTCATGCCATGGCAATTTCCCGATTCCAGGGAAATGGTCTGCTTTCAGAGGGGTTGAATCTGGAGGTTGGCAGGAGTTCGGGATATGAATTGAGAATGGTGAAACATTTTAGTGGCTTTTGCCCAGCCCTCTTTTGATGATCAGGGCCAGGTGCCCAATGCCTGGCAGGCGCTTCAGTTTTCGCAGCAGGCGACTATCGAGCCGTGCATTGGGGAGGAAATGCGATTTCTCCATATGCGCAAAATGGCTGTCCATGGGGACATCAAAGCGTTTTCGCATTCGCTGGATTGCTGCGAGCGACTCCTTGAGATTGTGTTCGATGTAGTTGATCTGGCTGCTCCATGCGATGTCGTTTCCGATATGAAATGTCAGGGGCAGATCATTGATGCGCTTGACCTTGAACCCGCTCACGGCGTCCAGTGCGATGAACAGCAAATAATCAAAATGGGCAGCCCCAATGCAGCAACTCCCAAGGTCCAGGTTTGCTGCGAAAGACCTTGGGAACACGAAGCAATCATAACCATACGCAATTTCTCCCGATTCCAGGTACATCTCGGGGAGTTGCTCGATGCGGCTGTAGCGGCTGGAGATGTTCCTCCGGTAGACGGTGAAGGGGGTACCCGCTTCGAAGCGCTTTTCAATGATTTCGTGAAGCTGCAAATAGAAATCGGGCTGAACCGCAATATCCATATTGGTGAATATCAGGTAATCGCTGTTTGACGCGTCGGCGCCGATGCGCAGGATGTCAGCAATCAAGGGATAAAGTCTTTTTGGTAGTAGCGGGTGAATATCCTGGATCGTTCGAGAAAGGTGTCCCCCCAGGCTGGCGGGTGCCTTGATCGCGATTTCATCCCCGGGCAGCACCACAGCCCTGACCTCAACATGGAGGCCGTTTTGTTGCGCGCTATCTACGGCAACACGCAGGCTTTCGTAGGTGATTTTGCTGGCGATACCGTGCTCGGAATCATCCGGGCACGGAAATGGATTGATGATGTGACAGAACGAAATCGGCATGGCTATTGGGAACGGTTGGCATGAGGGTTCGAGGCCGGTACGCGAAAGGCAACCAGGAAATGATCTTTTGCGGAGCGCCAATGGGGCGGTGTTTTAAAGGAAGGGCGGTTGGCCTTTCCTTTGAGACGGGCGTCCAGACAACGAATCTTGTACGCCAAACCGGGCAGGTAGTGATAAAAAATATTGGCGCTGGCCTGAATGGTGGATCCCCGTATTTTTGTGGGCTCATGGCTGAAGGTGCTGATCTGCTCGATTTCGAGGCCCATCTTTGCCGCTGTGAGTGTGCACCAGTCAGGATTGATGAAAGCGAGATGCTCCGCAATGCTGCAATACCAATACATCCCTCCCATCAGGTGCCATGGCCACGCGGTCGTATTGCCCGTGGAAACAATAACCAGCCCGCCAGGCCGGGTCGCCTTGACCAGGGATGCCAGTAGTTCTCGGGGGTTGTTGACGTGCTCAATGACGTCCAGTGCTACAACGACATCAAACTGGGCAGTGAGCGTATCCAGGGTGGAAAAATCATGCCCGACAATCTTGATGCCTTTTTCCGCGGCGCGCCTTGCTGCGAGCGGATGTACCTCAATCCCGGCACGTAGGTATGGTTCTCCCAGGTATTCCAGAAATCGCCCGTCAAAACATCCTGCGTCCAGAACTGACGTGGCGTTCTTCATTTTTCGAATGAGTGCGGTTCCTAATTGCCAGTCCAGGCGTTTTTCAGGATTGTCCTGCCATGAATCAGCATTGCCCTGGCGATAGAGCGCATCCAGTTTGGCTTTGTCCAGTTGCGGATGCCGCCAGTGCAAACTGCATTTGCTGCAGCGGTACAGGCTCCCACCCGGAAGCGGAGAGTCAAGCATTCGTCCTGCAAACTCAAATGCATCCGGAATGCTGCCAATCCGGCATATGCTGGTTGAAGAACAATCCGGGCATGACGGGTCCGCCTCAGCGTTCCTGGGCTGGGCCGTTCGCATCCTGTTGCCATCCGTTACTTGATAACGCATGAATGACATTTCCTCATAAGCATGAGAACGCTGGCCAAGCGGATAAGTTGAAATGGAATAGTAGCCTTCACGTACATTGGTCGATTGGTAAACGGTACGTTATTTATTAGTCTCGTACCAGATTCAGTGTGCCCGCTACGCGTCAGGGCCAATATGGCAGGGCAACCTGTTTCATGTTCAGTTGTGGCGTTCATGAGGCAGACATCAATGTCTTCTGTGGCTTTGGGTCGATGAATGTGACCAGCATGTTGTGATGGCTGGAATCTGTCAGTTCCGGCCGAGCAATCTTTTAGCGATGGGTCGCAGGTAATTCAGGCCGAGCGCACGCTCGGTCTGAAACAACCAAAGTTTTCGTTTGATGATGGCGGCCAGATCTTGACGCCCCATTTTCTCGAGTGGGGATATCAATTCGACAAAATATTCAACTTCCACATTTGACCGGACATGCATGGATTTCAGCATGGCGGGTGTGACCTCATTTTGTGGGAATGCCTTTGAATGTGTGAGTTGGTTGCAAGCCAGAAACTCAAGCATGGTTCGAACGCATTTTGCGCAGCGTCCGCAATTCAGATGGTTTTCGGGGATGGCGCCCATATCCCAGCACACTCTGAGCGCATCCAGCGCACCAGGCCATTTTGACAAGAGAGCTATTTTTTCCAGGCGGCTGAATTGCTCCATATCGCCAGTGATGACATCCAGGAAATCGGCGCCAAAATAACTATTCAGCCAAGGGTGCGACCCATGAGGGTGCTTGGTATATTCCAGGGCGTTGTCCGGAGCAATGATGCAGCGGTGGATACGTGAACTGGCCGCATGGGCGATAGCGGCAAGCAGGGAGGCAAACTGCCATTCCGCATAAAAATACCAACTCTTGGCCAGATTTCTCAGATTGACCCTTATGGGAACCAGTTCCACGCCCAGTTCCTGACACAGGGCGGAAAGTTTCCGGACTCCGAGTGCCCATATGTCAGGTCGATCCGGTTTGTTTGGATCGCCCACATCCAGGCCGTGAACGAAGAAGGCAACGCCCACTCTCCTTGGATCGCCCATCGGATATCGGAAGGTATTCCAATACAAAGCGGCCAGGGAGTCCACGCCCCCTGATAGAAAAAGTGCGGTGGTTGATTGGGTGGTGGCCGGTATCGGATGCACGGCGGTAGGCGCCTGGATGCTGACCGGCTGTAACGGGCTTTTATGCCAATGTGACAACAGTCGCATCGCCATATTCAGCCGGGCGCTGAGCTGTGGATCTATTCCGCCTTCAATTTCCAGCCGGGTTTCTTTGTTCCACATGGCTGCCATGGCAGTCCCCACCATGAACGCATTGGGCTCGGGGCGGATCCAGCCGGCCTGTTCGGCAGGAACGGAGAAAAATATCATTTCCCGCGCTGGGGTGGTTTCAAATTCCACCTCGGCCTGTATTCGGTACTGGCCGTTTTCATGCTTTTCCTGAATATTCCGGATGAACATCCGTTCCCCTTTTTTGTGATTGTTTCAATTGCCTTTGAAGCTTGCGTCAGCTGCGGGCTATGACAAGGTTTCGCGTGGCAAGCGTCATTACCTGTGGCAGGCTGGCGCATATGCGCTTTTGAAGGTCGTGCCTTTGTGTGTGCGCACGACCTATCCTGATTGAAAGCTCATCGCTCAGGCATTGCATGGGCGTAATCGTGTGTTCGGTCGACAGGCCAAAGTGCTGATATAGGCCCTCGAACTTATCCTGGTAGGTGATAGACAGGGTTGGTGTCCCGCTGCCGAGAGACGCAATAGCCAAATGCATGCGGCCGGTGATGACAAGATCAAGCAGGCCGGCCACACGTTTGATGGTGTTGGGGCGATTGATCAGGGTATAGCGTACGTGTGGAAAGGCATTGTGCCGCAACTGTTTTTCGAGTGCCTGGAGCATGACCATGTCACCCGATTGCGGTTTGAGGTCGTGGGGGATCAGCATGAACGCCAGTTTGTGGGTTTCTCCTGCAAGTCTGAGTTGCTGGGCCAGATGGGCGATTAGCGCATCCATTCCGAGCTTTGAAAGGGCGGGTAGCAGGGCGTGGGCATTCAGATTGACACCCACCGGGCTTCGACCTGTTTCGCGCATCGTTTTTATCCAGGCTTCGGCTTCGGGTTCGGGTTTGATGGCGGGGAGCATCAGAAAAGCGCTATCCGCGCATAGGCTGGCTGGAATGCCTGTGGCCTGTTTGAAGCGATCAAGCGAGATCTGGTCTCGTACATTGACTGTCACCCTGGGATGCAATCTGGATAGGGCGTGAACCGCCGGACTGCGTGGATGACTGTTAAAACTGAATCCCAGCGTGGTGGCCGGAATGCCGAGCAGTACGCTGTGATTGCAGTAATCAACGATGCGCGCCACCAGAGCCGCGCCATATTTACCGTCCAGAATATCGGCGCCCATCACAAACAGGGCATGGTTTTGGCGAATGATTTTGTCGAAGGCGACACTGCCTGCCCTGCCAACCCAGGCAGCCACTACCGGAATATCACCGATTCCCGGCACGGCAAGGTTGTAGTTTTGCGTGCCGATGATGGTGAATGTGGCTTCTGGATTGCGCGTGCGTAGCGATTGCAGCAACCCGGCAAGCATGGCCAGGTCACCCATGGATCCAATCACATTGCCCGTGTCGGCAGGGATGATCGCAAAGCGGGCAGCCGTGCCCGGAACGCCGATCATGGCGGACCCACGTAATCGGCGTAGCGGCCAGCTTACTTCGAAGAGGTTGCGGATCGTGATGGCTTGATCGACCAGGTATTGTTTGATGGTCATCACGTAATCAACCGGGGAATAGGGAGCGTACAAGTTGTGTGACGCGGTCAACAAACAGGGCGCGTGTGTAGTGCCGCTCAATTTGAGCACGCCCTTTTTCTGCTTCGTTGCGCCTGCTGTCGATGTTGTTCAGCCAGTCAATGCATCGTTGGGCAAAGTCTGCATCATCATGGGCAATGCCTAACCCGGCATTGCCCAGGCCGGATTTGAAGGCATCTGCGCAGCGTGGGGTGGTTACGCACACCCGGCCATAGGCCAGTGACTCAAGGATCTTGATGTTGGAGCCGCCGCCCGAATGGATCGGGGCAATGGTGAATGCCGCGTTACGATAGGCTTCGTCCAGGTCATCAACATATCCGGGGGCTGAAACACCGGGATGCCGTTCCCAGGCCTGCCGCATGGCGGGCGGGGCGGCACCCGCAAGCAGTAGCCGGGTTTGCGGCAGGGCAGCCCTGATGGCGGGCCAGCTATGCTGCAGAAAACGGTCGATGCCCTCGTGATTGGGCGCATACCAGAGTGAGCCGACGAACAGCAGCGTGGCGCTGTTGGTTTGTGGAAATGGCTGGGCGGGCGGATTGAATGGGATGTTGGGCAGGATGGTTGAGCGCAGTTCGGAATGGTGAGCCTGGTCGTGCGGGCTAACGAAAAAGAAAGTATCAAATCGCTTGAGTTGTTTCTGTGCAAGTCGGGCGGCATAAGCGGACTTGAGATGTGCCGACAGCGCATTGGGCACGTAATGGTAGTCCCAGTCATCCAGGTCGACCACGGTGCGTACGCCGGGCGGGATAAACAGTTTGCTGATGGGGTTGAGGTAACGGCTGACGATGAGCTGATATTTTCCTGATTCAATGCCGTTTGCATTCAAGGCCTGATTGAGAGTGGAATCAGGTTGGAATTTTTTGATGCCGAAGGGGCGCTGATGCCAGAGACCATGTGCAAGGATGCCCGGTTGGGACGGAATCAATCGACTGGCACCCGGAGTGGGTTCAACCAGCAATACGTCGACTTCTCCCAAGCCTTGTAGTGCGGCATGTAGCAATGCGGTCCGCTGCTGCGCGCCGGATTGGGGCGCAAATGGTGAAGCGGGAGAAACCAGCAGGATATTGTTGGGCATGGCCGTCAGATTGTAAGCGGAGTCGGCTTGCCGTGTGTTGCAACAGGCATTGCGTGGCACATCGATCTGCGACCATTGCTACAATGCGGCATCCCCCTAGAACTGGCTGTGTTTTTGTATGCAAACTCTCACCGTCGACCTCGGCGACCGTTCCTACCCGATTCATATTGGTGCAGACCTGCTGAGTCGCGCCGATTTGCTGGTGCCGCATCTGGCGCAAAAGCGTGCGGTGATAGTGACCAACACTACCGTGGCACCGCTGTATCTCGATCGCCTGACGGCAACGCTTCAATCTGCCGGAGTTGAGGTTTTCCCGGTGGTGCTGCCGGATGGTGAAGCCTACAAAAACTGGGAAACGCTGAGCCTCGTTTTTGATGCACTGCTGACCCAGCGTGCCGAGCGCAAGACCACACTGGTCGCGCTGGGCGGTGGTGTGATCGGCGACATGACCGGGTTTGCGGCAGCGAGCTATCAGCGTGGCGTGCCTTTTATCCAGATCCCCACCACGCTGTTGTCGCAGGTCGATTCGTCGGTGGGTGGCAAGACCGGGATCAATCACCCGCTTGGCAAGAACATGATTGGCGCATTCTATCAGCCGAAGGTGGTGCTGGCCGATACCGATACGCTGAAAACTTTGCCCGCGCGTGAACTCTCGGCAGGGCTGGCCGAGATCATCAAGTACGGTTTGATCTGGGACGTCGGGTTTCTGGCCTGGCTGGAAGCCAATATGGAAAAACTGCGCGCACTTGATCCGGTGGCGATTGCCCATGCGGTTTTCCGCTCATGTGAAATCAAGGCGCAGGTGGTAGCGCAAGACGAGCGCGAAGGCGGCATTCGCGCGATTCTCAACCTGGGTCATACTTTTGGCCATGCGATTGAAACCGGCATGGGCTACGGCAACTGGCTGCATGGTGAAGCGGTCGGCGTGGGCATGGTGATGGCGGTGGAAACTTCGCGGCGCATGGGCTGGCTTATCGAGGCGGACGTGGCGCGTACCCGCGTGCTGATACGCGCGGCCGGGCTACCCGATGTGGCGCCCGATCTGGGCGTGGATACCTGGCTCGACTACATGGGCCATGACAAGAAGGTCGAGGGCGGAAAAATGCGTTTCGTCCTGCTGAAAAAGTTGGGAGAAGCGGTGATCACTGCCGATGTGCCGACCGATGTGTTGACCCGCGTGTTATCTGCGCCGTGCTGAGGAAGCGATGATGGAAACCCTGGCCAACTATGCAGCGCATTCCGGCCAAAGCCGCGGCCGTATTCATGCCGAGCCGCCCGCGGCACCGCGCTCCGAATTTCAGCGAGACCGCGACCGCATCATTCATTCCACTGCCTTCCGCCGGCTGGAATACAAGACCCAGGTATTCGTGAACCACGAGGGCGATCTGTTTCGCACCCGCCTCACCCATAGCCTGGAAGTCGCACAAATCGGCCGCACCATCGCCCGCATGCTGCGTCTGAACGAAGATCTGGTCGAGGCTGTGGCGCTGGCGCACGACCTCGGTCACACGCCATTCGGTCATGCCGGCCAGGATGCGTTGAACGCCTGCATGAAAGAGCATGGCGGCTTTGAGCACAACCTTCAATCCCTGCGCGTGGTGGATGTGCTGGAAGAGCGCTACGCTGATTTCGATGGCTTGAATCTCACCTTCGAAGCCCGTGAGGGCATCCTCAAACATTGCTCGCTCAGTAATGCCGAAAAGCTTGGTGCAGTAGGTGAGCGCTTTCTGCAAAAACAGCAGCCCTCGCTGGAGGCACAGATCACCAATCTGGCTGACGAAATCGCCTACAACAATCACGATGTGGACGACGGCCTGCGTTCTGGTTTGATCGATATGGAACAGCTGGCCGAAGTACAACTGTTTGCCCGCCACCTCGCCGAAGTCCGCGCCAAATACCCCACGCTGAATGGCCGTCGCGTCATCACCGAAACCGTGCGCCGCATCATCAACACCCTGGTTCTCGATCTGGTGAACACTACACGGGCCAACATCGAAAGCAGTGGCGTACAGGGGATTGATGAAGTTCGGGTTGCGCCACCACTGGCGGCTTTCAGCCCCGCCCTGCTGGATGAACACCGCGAACTGAAACGCTTTTTGCACCGTCATCTGTATCGCCACTACAAAGTGGCGCGCATGAGTGCCAAGGCAGGCCGCATCATCAGCGATCTGTACACCGCGTTTGCCGGTGATGCGCGTTTGTTGCCGCCCGAGCATCAGGCACGTGAATCGCTGGAGGGCGCACGGGCCGTGGCGGACTACATCGCGGGGATGACCGATCGTTACGCCATGCGCGAGCATCAGCGGATTTTTGCGGTGGAAGAGATTTACAGCTGATAAAGCGTTGTCTGGGTGACGTTAAGGAAACACTGAAAAATTGGTTTGCTTTGTGGTTCGACAAGCTCACCACGAACGAAATCAACCACTTGCCGTTCGTCCTGAGTCTGTCGAAGGGCGGCATGGTGCATCCTCAACGAATAGGGGGTGACTCCCCCGGTGGCAGCGCACGTGCCGTCACCCAGCAACTCACCTCGCGTGCACCTGACCGTTTTAACGTGGCAGCCAGCTCGTCGAGACTGGTCCCCGTGGTCATCACATCATCAACCAGCGCAATGTGCTGCCCCACCACATCCCCCGAACAGGTAAATGCACCGCGCACATTGCGGCGCCGGGCATCATGCTTGAGCCCCATTTGCGGCGGAGTGTCGCGGATGCGCTGGCAAAGGTTTGTGTCGAGCGGTAGCGCCAACTGCCTGGCCGCCACGCGGGCGATTTCAGTGGCGTGATTGAAGCCGCGCTCACGGATGCGTGCTGAGTGCAAGGGCATCGCAACCAGACGGTCAGGTTTGGGGCTGTTTGCCACGGCCAGCGCGAGGAGATCACCTAACACCGGAGCAATGGCCAACTGGCCGTGATATTTCAGTCGCGGGATCAGGCGGTCGAGGGGAAAGGAATAGGTCAGCACGGCAATCGTGCGATCAAACGCGGGCGGGCGTTTGAGGCAAGCGCCACAGACCTGGCTGTCGGAGGTTGGGGTGGCGCATTGCGGGCAGTGTGGCCGGCTGTGCCAGGGCAGGTCGGTATGGCAGCCCTCACACAGTGCGCGCCCCGTTGCATCCGCTCCACACAAAAGGCAGCTGCGCGGAATCATGCTGGTTTTATCACTTCAGCACGATGGGCGGCTAATGAACTCACTTTTCACCCTGGAATGGCTTAAACCGATCTACTTGAGCGGAATCATGGAACGCTTCCAAACCGTCTGTTTTTTGCGGCGGAAGCAGCCCATCCGGTGCAATGTTAATACGCTATTGCCCCTAAAATTTAAATCAGTAATTTGAATATTCAAGTAACCTCGCCCAATAAATTGCTTAAAAATTGATCGGATGTTCAGCTGTTTTCATGTGAAATTTGACAGGGGTGGCGCCGGCCCCGAAAATTCGTGCCATGGAAGCAAAACGTCACATCTCTGCGTCGTCCTCACGTTTTACCGCGCAACTGTTCAACATCATCACGGTGGTGGTGATGTTGGTTTCGATTAGCGCGCTGATGCTGGGGAAACTGCTGGCCAGCCACAAGGTCGGTTTTCTGCCTTTCGTTCTGTCGTTGCCGCCAGTCATGCTCTGGTTCGGGGGCTCGATTTTTGTTTACGCCTCTATTGCCCATCACCCCAACTCGCGGGTGGCTCATTACAACAAGTGGGCTGGTTATCGTTTTTATGGCGTGATGGGCAGTCTGATGGTGATCGGGCCGGCAATCTACGGACTGCTGGGTGGCTGGCAGGGGCTGATGCTGGTGCAGGGACTGGCGGTAACGATTATCGTGCCGTGGGCGCTGCTTGATATCTTCAAGGCCGCACGCGAGCCGTGGACTGATATGACGGTTGAGGTGGAGTCGTGAGCAGCAAGCCGGACTCCCGCGCACAGGATGGGCTCGGTTGCGAATAACACCTGCCGCCGTAAGGCATTTGCATGGTTTGATGAATAACCACAATACTGTTCGGTTAGGCCGTTCGTGGTGAGCTTGTCGAACCACCTGTCGCGACCCAAAGCCCTTCGACAAGCTCAGGGCGAACGGATCGAGGTTAAGTGAACAGTATTGTGAATAACCATGGTTTGATGAATTCAATGAGGCGAAAAACTGATGAATGACATGACCCAACCTGTAGCACGCCTGTCCATGGCCGGGATCGAGGCGTTGTTCGCCTTGCCGTTTGCCGACCTGATGTTTCAGGCGCAGACCGTGCACCGCGCGAATTTCGATCCCAACCGGGTGCAATTGTCGACCTTGCTATCGATCAAGACGGGCGGTTGCTCCGAAGATTGCGGCTATTGCCCGCAGTCGGTGCATTACGACGCCGGGGTCGAAAAACAGGGGCTGCTGAATCTGGATGACGTGCTGGTTGCCGCCAAGGCCGCCAAAGACGCCGGCGCATCGCGCTTTTGCATGGGTGCGGCATGGCGCGGACCGAAGCAACACGATCTCGATCCGGTGCTCGACATGGTGCGCGAAGTGAAGGCGCTGGGGCTGGAAACCTGCGCCACGCTGGGCATGCTGAAGGAAGGTCAGGCCGAGCAGTTGAAGGCGGCCGGCCTCGATTACTACAACCACAATCTCGATACCGCCCCCGAATTTTATGGTGACGTGATCACCACGCGTCAGTATCAGGATCGTCTCGACACACTGGAGCGGGTGCGCCAGGCCAAGCTGAACGTATGCTGCGGCGGCATCGTCGGCATGGGCGAATCGCGCACGCAGCGCGCCGGCCTCATCGCACAACTGGCCGCGCTCGATCCGCAGCCTGAATCGGTGCCGATCAACCTGCTGGTCAAGGTAGAGGGCACGCCGCTCGCCGATACCGAGGCGCTTGAGCCACTGGAATTCGTGCGTACGATTGCGGTGGCGCGGATTTGCATGCCGAAGAGCCTGGTGCGCCTGTCGGCAGGACGTCAGCAGATGAGCGACACGATGCAGGCGCTGTGTTTTCTGGCTGGCGCCAATTCGATTTTCTACGGCGAGAAGCTGCTCACGACGGGCAACCCGGAGTGGGAGCGCGACCGGCGCATGTTCGAGAGTCTGGGCCTGACCCCTTTGTGATTCGAGGTCCACTGTGAGTTTTGCCGCGCTGACTCGCTTGCAGCAGGGGTTGGCGACGCTGAAGGCCGATCACCTCGAACGCCGCCGACTGCTGCTCGATGGTGCGCAAGGTGCGCATGTGACGGTCAATGGCCAGCGCGTTATTTCCTTTTGTAGTAATGACTATCTGGGACTGGCCGCCGACCCGGCGCTGGTTCGGGCGGCACATGCCGCACTCGATCAGTGCGGCGTAGGGGCGGGTGCTGCGCATTTGATTACCGGCCACCACCGTTTCCATCAGGACTTCGAAGCCGCGTTCGCCCGCTTTGTTGGCAAGCCGTCCGCACTGCTGTTTTCAACTGGTTACATGGCCAACCTGGGTGTATTGACTGCGCTGGTTGGCCGACACGGCGAGGTGTTCGCCGACAAGCTGAACCATGCCTCGCTGGTGGATGCTGCGCAGTTGTCCGGCGCAACGTTTACCCGCTTCCGTCACCAGGATCTGGCGCAACTGGAAAGCCAACTGCAGCAGAGCGCGGCGCAGGACAAGCTCATCGTGTCCGATCTGGTGTTCAGCATGGACGGCGATATCGCAGCGGTCGATGCGTTGCTCGATCTGGCCGAACGTTTTGACACCTGGTTGTATCTCGATGACGCGCATGGCTTTGGCGTGCTGAACGATGGCCGCGGCGGACTCAGCGAACGTGCGCGTGCGAGTGACCGCGTGATTTACCTGGCGACGCTCGGCAAGGCGGCGGGTGTGTCGGGGGCAGCGGTGGCGGCGCATCCGGGCGTGGTTGACTGGTTGATCCAGAAGGCGCGCGCGTACATCTACACCACCGCTTCACCGCCGATGCTGGCGGCGTGCCTGCTGGAAAGCCTGCGCCAGATCGAGGCAGGTGAACCCCGGCGCGAACGCCTGCGCCGCCACATTGTGCGCCTTCGTGAAGGACTGGCTACGCTGAAATGCGGCGCGCTGATGCCGTCCGGTACGCCGATCCAGCCGCTGCTGATCGGTGCCAATGCCGACGCGGTGCGGCTGTCAAAATCCTTGCTGCAACGCGGCTTACTGGTGCCCGCCATCCGCACGCCCACTGTGCCGGTGAATACCGCGCGGCTAAGGATTACTCTGTCGGCCGCACACAGCGAAGACGATATCAGCCAGCTGGTCGAGGCGCTGCATGCAATCGACTAAACCGGTTCTGGCGCTGGTACACGGCTGGGGGATGAACGCGCGCGTGTTCGAACGCCTGGCTGCGCTGCTGGCCCCTGATTTTGAGGTGCGTGCGCTCAACCTGCCGGGCCACGGCGGGCGCGCGCCGCTTCCGCACAACAGTTTGCAAAGCTGGGCAGATGACTTGGTGGAGGCGTTGCCAGACAACGCGATGCTGCTCGGCTGGTCGTTGGGTGGACAAGTGGCAATGCGTGCTGCGCTCGATCATCCGCATAAAATTTCCCGCCTGGTTCTGTTGGCATCCACGCCTCGATTCGTTGCGGGTGATGACTGGGAACACGGTATGGCCGCAACTGACCTGCAGGGATTCGGTGATGCGTTGATGGCAGATCCGCAGTCCACGTTATTGCGTTTCTTGAGTTTGCAGACACGCGGCATGGCGGGACAGAAGGCCATGCTGCAGCAACTACGACAGACTTTTCTGGCAGCACCGCAAGCCGAAGCTGCGGTATTGTCGAGCGGTCTGGATATCTTGCGCGACACGGATTTGCGCCTGGCGCTGCCGCAGCTGATTCAACCCAGCCTCGTCATCCACGGTGCCAGCGATACGCTCACCCCGGCTGCGGCTGGCGTCTGGTTGGCCAGGACCTTGCCTCACGCGCAGTACATTGAGTTGGCCCATGCGGCCCATGCGCCGCACTTGTCGCATGCCGAAGCGGTGGCGACCGGGATAGGACGGTTTGCACATGGCTGAAGCCGAACTGGATTTCGCCGAGGTGCGGCGGGCGTTTGATCATGCCGCTGCCAGCTACGACGCTCACGCGGTGCTGCAGCGCGAAGTGTGCGACCGCCTGCTTGAGCGGCTTGATTTCATGACACTGCAACCGGCGCGCGTGCTCGATGTGGGCACGGGCACCGGTTATGGGTTGGCGCATTTGCGGGCACGCTATGCGGAGGCTGATCTCTGCGCCCTCGATATTGCCCCGGCCATGTTGCACGCCGCACGGGCGCGCTTGCCGCAACCGGGTTGGGTACAGCGTGCGCTTACCAGCGTGCTCCCGCGAAGCGGGCCGCAGCATCACGCCATTTGTGCGGACATGGACCGGCTGCCGCTGGCTGCCAGCAGTGTCAACCTGATCTGGTCGAGTCTCGCATTGCAGTGGGCACATGATCTTGAAACCACGCTCAAGGGATTTCAGCGGGCATTGGCGCCGGGTGGCCTGTTGATTTTTGCCACGTTTGGCCCCGATACGCTAAAAGAATTACGCACCGCATTTTCTGCCATCGATGACGCGCCGCATGTGAATCGTTTTATCGACCTGCATGACATCGGTGACATGCTGGTCAACGCGGGTTTCATCAGTCCGGTGATGGAAATGGAAATGCTGACACTGACCTATGCCGACCTTAAAACCCTGATGCGCGATCTCAAGGGGATAGGGGCGCACAATGCGGCCGCTGCCCGCCGGCGCGGGCTGCTAGGGAAATCGGCCTGGGCGCGACTGGAACAGGCTTACGAAACGCAACGTCTGGAAGGACGTTTGCCTGCCACTTTCGAAGTAATCTACGGCCATGCTTGGGTGGGCGACAAGTTGCAGCGCGAAGATGGGCGCCAGGTGATTCAGTTCAATATCAGCGAACGCCGCCGCAAGCTGGGGTTGTCATGAAAGGTTTATTCGTCACGGGTACCGACACGGGTGTGGGCAAAACGCGGGTGGCGGTGGCATTGATTCATGCACTTCGCGCGCAAGGCCTGCGGGTGGCGGCGATGAAGCCGGTATCGGCCGGAAGCGTGCCCGGCGGATTGAACGAAGACGTGGTGGCACTGATGCAGGCGGCCAATGTGGTCGCCGATGTGCACGACGTGAATCCGTATGCATTTGCCGATCCGATCGCGCCGCACGTGGCGGCTGAACGAGCCGGCGTACGCATCGAACTGGATGTGATCGCCGCCGCCTTTTCCAGGCTTGCCGCCCTGGCCGATGTGGTGGTGGTCGAAGGTGCAGGGGGGTGGCGGGTGCCGCTGAACGACCATGAAGACGTGGGCGATCTGGCACAGCGACTCGATTTGCCCGTTGTCCTGGTGGTGGGCTTGCGTCTGGGGTGTCTCAACCATGCATTGCTGACAGCCGAATCGATTACGCACCGGCATATTCAATGGGCTGGCTGGATCGGTAACCACGCTGACCCGGAGATGGCGGCTACGGATGAAAATATCGCCACGCTGACAGCACGATTGCCTGCCCCCTGTCTGGGGGTGCAAGCCTTTATGCCTGAACCGAATCCTTTGCTCAACACGCCGCAATGGCTGATGCTGCCCGCCGGGTTGGTATCTTGAGATGCTTGGCAGTACGATGGGGCCGCGCTATTGTTGTCCAGCATGTTGAATGACCGGATACGCAGAAGGTGGGCACGGAATCCTGGAGGGTTCACGGGGGCGTTTGTCGCTAACCGTTACTGCTGGGTCAATGTCATCCACACGTAGCACCACCTTTGTTCGAAATACGTGGTTTGTGGCACTGCCGGCTGATCGCTGCCACTAATTACCCATTTGATTTATATGGGAAATTAAGCGTTTATCCAGATATATATATATGGATATTCAGACGGGTTTGTTTTATATTGTGCCCAATTCTTTCATAAGGGCACGAAATGCTCGTCTCCAGGACCAGTCAGTACGCCGTACAGGCGCTGATCTATATGGCCACCCAGCCAAGCACTGTGCCGGTTTTGAATAAGGACATTGCCTCACGGCTTGGCGTGCCCGCGCCCTATCTCGCCAAGATATTGCAAAGCCTGGCCAAGGGTAATCTGCTGTTTTCGTTTCGAGGACGTCTGGGTGGTTTTTGCCTGCGAGAAGGTGGTGACAAAATCACCCTCATGCAAATTCTGCTGCTGACCGAGGGCCCGACCTTCACCCAAACCTGTTTGTTGGGACTCAAGAAGTGCAGTGATGAAACGGCATGTCCGCTTCATTTCCGCTGGGCACCCGTGAAGAAAAAGATCATTGATCTACTCGAAGAGACCACGCTGGAAAAACTGGCTAAGGCCGTCGAGACGGGTAAATACAGACTGGCCGACGTACCTGGGAACCTGTTCGATCAAATCAAGGCATGAAGGGCTGGCTAGCCGCCTCCTGCCTGCTGGCGACGATCGCACTGGCCGCTTGCCAGCCGGCGCCCCAGCCCCCCGTCTTTCAGGCAACCGATATTTCAGGCGCGACCTTTGCGCGGGATTTCAGGCTAACTGATCACAACGGCCAGGTCCGCACCCTTGCGGATTTCAAGGGTAAAGTCGTCGCGATCTTCTTTGGCTACACCCATTGCCCGGATGTCTGTCCCACGACCCTGTCGGATTTTTCAGCGGCGCTGAAATTGTTGGGCGCGCGGGCTGGGCAGGTACAGGTCATTTTTGTGACAGTGGATCCACAACGCGACACGCCTGACTTGCTGAAACAGTATGTTCCCGCCTTTAATCCCGATTTCCTGGGAATGTATACCGACGAAGCAGCGTTGGTGCAGCTGGCAAAAGAATACAAACTGGTCTATCAAAAGACTTCAGTTAAGGCTGTGGACGACTACTTGATTGATCATAGCGCAGGCAGCTATGTCTATGATGCGGGTGGGCGTGTGCGGCTACTGATACCTTACGGCAGCAGCCCTGCAGCCATCGCTCAGGATTTGAAGACGCTTCTTGAGGTGAATCCTTCACCTTGATCGATCTTGCTAGCGCGGGACGTCTCCTTATATAATCCGCGCTTTTCGGTTTATACCAAGTTTAAATACTGTAAATGGTAAATGGTTTAAAACGAGTAAATAGCTTAAAACGGGACACCCCCGTATCTCGGTAAAACAGGAGCGGTCGATGGCAGTAACCACAGATTCCGGTGCGGAGCAGTACAACTTTGATGTCGTGAAGAAATTTGCCGTCATGTCGCTTGTTTGGGCGATGGTGGGCATGTTTGTTGGCGTCTATATTGCGTCTGAGCTGGCTTGGCCGTTTTTGAACTTTGACAGCCCCTATTTCTCGTTTGGGCGCTTCCGTCCGGTTCACACCAGCGCGGTCATCTTCGGTTTCGGCGGCTCGGCCCTGTTTGCCACGTCCTACTATGTCGTGCAGCGCACCTGCCAGACCCGTCTGATTTCCGATGGCATGGCCAGCTTTACTTTTTGGGGCTGGCAAACCGTGATTGTCCTCGCGGCGCTGTCCTACGTGATGGGTTATTCACAAGGCCGTGAGTATGCCGAGATGGAATGGCCGATTGATTTGCTGGTTGAAGTGGTGTGGGTGACTTACCTGATCCTGTATGTAGGCACGATCATGCGCCGCAAGCAGCCGCACATCTATGTGGCCAACTGGTTCTATCTATCCTTCATTCTGGCCACGGCGCTGCTGCATACCTTCAACAACCTGGCGATGCCCATCGACTTGTTCTCGATGAAATCGTACAGCCTGTTCTCCGGTACCCAGGATGCGATGGTGCAGTGGTGGTACGGGCACAACGCGGTGGGCTTCTTCCTGACCGCAGCCTTCCTCGGCATGATGTACTACTTCGTGCCCAAGCAGGCCGGTCGCCCGATTTACTCCTA
>JASJPE010000027.1:0-62793 GCA_031426895.1 Thiobacillus sp.
TCGGCAAACGCCGCGCCCTTGTCGCGCATTTCGGTGAGGATGAAGTTGCTGGTGCCATTGATAATCCCGGCCAGCCACTCGATGCGGTTGGCGGTGAGGCCTTCACGCAGCGCCTTGATGATGGGAATGCCGCCCGCCACCGCTGCTTCGAATGCCACCATCACGCCCTTGGCCTGGGCCGCGGCAAAAATCTCGTTGCCGTGCTTGGCCACCAGATGCTTGTTGGCGGTGACCACGTGCTTGCCGTTGTTGATCGCCTGCATCACCAGTTCCCTGGCTGGCTCGAGACCGCCGATCAGCTCGACCACAATATCGATTTCGGGATCATCCACCACGTCAAACGGATTGGTCGACAAGGGCAAATCACCCGCCATGGCCTTGGCTTTTTCCAGATTGCGCACCGCTGCGCGCACCACGCGGATTTCGCGACCGGCGCGGCGGCTGATTTCTTCTGCATTGCGGCGCAACACGGTGAGCGTGCCGCCACCGACCGTTCCCAGGCCCAGCAGGCCGACATTGATGGGTTTCATTTAGATGATCTCAGTCAAAAAAGCGTTTATCCGCGAAGAACGCGAAGAGACGCGAAGGAAACCCCAGAAGATCATTTCTCTTCCTGGCATTTTCTTGTGCATCCTCTTCGCGTCCCTTCACGTTCTTCGCGGATGAAAAAATTAAAGAAATCAGCGATGCGCACGCTGGCGGTCGAGGAACCGGCTCATGCGCGAAATCGCTTCGGTCAGGTCTTCTTCGTGCGGCAGGAACACCACCCGGATGTGGTCCGGATGCGGCCAGTTGAAGCCGCTGCCCTGCACCACCAGCACGCGTTCCTCTTCCAGCAGGTTGAGGATGAATTTCTGGTCGTCGTGGATGTGATACAGCTTGGGGTCGAGCCGCGGGAACAGATACATCGCCGCCTTCGGCTTGACACACGTCACGCCGGGAATCAAGGTCAGCAGTTCGTGCGCCAGGTCGCGCTGGCGCGTCAGCCGCCCGCTCGGCGCGACCAGGTCGTTGATGCTCTGGTAGCCACCCAGCGCGGTCTGGATCGCATACTGCCCCGGTACGTTGGAACACAGACGCATCGACGCCAGCATGTTCAGCCCTTCCAGGTAATCCTTGGCGTGGCGCCTGTCACCCGACACGATCAGCCAGCCAGAGCGATAACCGCAGGCGCGGTAGTTCTTTGACAGGCCGTTGAAGGTCACCACCAGCACATCGTCGGCGAGCGAGGCGATCGAGGTATGCGTCGCGCCGTCGAACAGCACCTTGTCGTAGATTTCGTCGGCATACACGATCAGCTGGTGCTGGCGCGCGATCTCCAGGATCTCCAGCAGCAGCTCGGTCGGGTACAGCGCACCGGTCGGATTGTTCGGGTTGATGATGACGATGGCGCGCGTGTTGTGCGTGATCTTGGCGCGGATGTCGTCGAGATCGGGCAGCCAGCCGGCACCCTCGTCGCACAGGTAATGGCGCGGCTTGCCGCCGCCCAGGCTCACCGCCGCGGTCCACAGCGGATAGTCGGGTGCCGGCACCAGCACCTCGTCGCCGTTGTTCAGCAGCGCCTGCATCGCCATCACGATCAGTTCGGAGACGCCGTTGCCGACGAAGATGTCGTCGATCTGCACCCCGGCGATGCCCTTGCGCTGAGTCTCGTGCATGATCGCCTTGCGCGCCGAGAACAGTCCCTTGGAATCGCTGTAGCCCGAGGCATTCGGCAGGTTCAGGATCACGTCCTGCACGATTTCTTCCGGCGCCTCGAAGCCGAACGGCGCGGGGTTGCCGATGTTCAGCTTGATGATGCGATGGCCCTCTTCCTCCATCTGCCGCGCGCGCGCCATCACCGGCCCGCGGATGTCGTAGCAGACGTTGTCGAGCTTGGACGATTTGTGGATGGTGCGTAAGCGTGGCTTGTTGTCAGCCGTCACGGTGATCTTCCTGGTCAACCTGCGCAAAACCAAGGCAAAACAAAGCCTTGGAAAACGGGCAATTTTACCGGAGGCGCGGGGCCCGGGCAAACGAAACCGGGGGCCACACGCCCACGCCCGCGCTCACGGCCATGCTGGAATCTGCTAAGGTTTGCCTATGAAACTGCATCTCAATACCGGCGCCAACCAGCGCCTGTTTACCGGCTACGGTGACGACCACGTCCTCATCAACGGTCAGCGCCACGAATCCAGCCTGCTGCTGTCCCCACAGGGCATTGAGGCCGCCCCTTGGGCGGGGCTGCGTTTTGACGCGCTCACTGCCGAGCATTTCGAATGGGTTGCGCATCGGGAACTGGATATCCTGCTGTTCGGCACCGGCAACCGGCTGCGGTTTCCGCATCCATCACTGACGCGGGCGCTGGCGGAGGCGCGGATTGGACTGGAGGTGATGGATGTGGGAGCGTTGTGTCGCACCTATAACATCCTGGTTGCCGAAGGGCGGAGTGTGGGGGCGGCGGTGTTGATTGAGCCGGTGGCTGCGGCCTGAGCTTGCCAACACGCTTACGGAACCCGGGGCCGTTCGCCCTGAGTTTGTCGAAGGGTTGGTTGTAGTAGTAAAGAATTTCGCAGGACTGCTGACCGTTGGCCGGGGGTAGCCCGGCAGCTAGTTCCTTTCTTTTGCTTCGCCAAAAGAAAGGAACCAAAGAAAAGGCGACCCCGCTCATCCCCGAAACCCCGAAAACCGAGCCTGCCGGGTGGGCGGCAAAGAACTCGCCCCGCTTTTGTAGAGTTGATTTGATTGTGAGCGGGGCTCAAACACCTTTGCCGCTGATCCACTCGGCAGGCTCGATTTTCGGCGGGGCTGAGAGGGGACAAAAGTCAAAACCAGGACAGTGATGACTGGCAGGATTCTCACAATTTTGTAGTAAAACCTGTTGGGCTACCTCTTACAGAGCAGTTGCAGTGCAGTTTCTCCAAACGTGTTGGGTTCTATCGACTGCCATTTGTATCCTTTGGTGTTGGTGTCACCCAGTAGCACACCACTTCCCATTTCCCCAGAAAAATAACTCTTCTCGATAAAACGATATAGCTGATCGGCACAGTTAAGCTCACTCAGGTATCGCATTGATATGACACCATCCCCTACCGGGCGCTTGAAGTCAGTTAGGCCCCAAACTTTCCGCATAGGACCACTGGCTACAATTTGTTCCTGATCGATGTAGGCCGCATAAGAGTCGTTTTCAAATACCTTCAACCACTCAGCCGCCACAGCGCCACTGAAGGTCAAAGCAATGGTGGCAAGGAATAGTTGTCTCATGGTGTCCCTTTAGGTGTTCTTCCTGCGGCTTGCCATAAGCAAGCCGCAGGCGTATTGCGCAGGATGTGTGAAAACCAAATAGTAACCACAAATGCCCAGTTACCACCGCCCTGGTTTTGACTTACCTCCCCCTCTCAGTCCCGCCGAAAATTGAGTCTGTCGGGTGGATCAGCGGCAAAGGTGTTTGAGCAACGCTACAAAAAACAAATTAAAAACAGCAAAGCGGGGCGAGTTCTTTGCCGCCCTCCCGGCAGGCTTGATTTTCGGGAATTCGGGGATGAGCGGGGTCGCCTTTTCTTTGGTTCCTTTCTTTTGGCGACGCAAAAGAAAGTGACTAGCCGCCGGGCTACCCCCGGCCAACGGTCAGTGGCCTGGCGAAATCCTTCACTATTGTTGACAGCCCTTCGACAGGCTCAGGGCGAACGGGCTGAAGGTAAGCACTACGATCGCCCGACATCCTCAAGGCAAACAGTGCCCAGGTCACACCCCCGGCATCACCTGTTCAAAACTGGTGATCGCCGCAAACCCCTCACAATCCTTATGCGGCTGTTTCGAGTCCGGATTGCACACCGCCAGCAACTGCGCGATTCCATACGCCTGCGCGCTCTTCAGCACTGGCAAGCTGTCATCCACGAATAGCGTCCGTTGCTTGTCAAACGGCTCTATCCCCTGCAGGCCCTGCCAAAAATCCGGGTGTTCCTTGGGCAGACCTATTTGATGCGATGAGATCAGTGCGTCGAAATAGGCATCGATGCGGGTCTCGCGCATTTTCAGGTCAAGACTTTTGGGATGCGCATTGGTGACCATCACCACCCGCCTGCCCGATTCGCGCAACGCCCCCAGAAACGCCGGTACGTCCGGGCGCACGGCGATGAGGTGAGCCACCTCTTCCTTCAGCTGCATGATGTCGAGCGCGAGTTCGCTGGCCCAGAAATCCAGGCAATACCAGTTGAGGGTGCCGGCGTGGCGTTCATAGTGGGCGGTGAGATGGGCACGCGCAATGTCCGGCGCCAGGCCGTGATATTCGGCATAGCGCCGTGGCATGTGTTCAAGCCAGAAGTGATTATCAAAGTGCAGGTCGAGCAGGGTGCCGTCCATGTCGAGCAGGACGGTATCGATGCGTGACCAGTCGATCACGATGTTGCCCGGCATGGTTTCAGAACAGTTCGTCTTTCGACACGCCGCGCCGCCGCAGTAACTGCCGCAGGATGCGCAGAGACTCCATCTGGATCTGCCGCACGCGCTCGCGCGTGACCTGCAGTTCCAGCGCCAGGTCTTCGAGGGTGCAGGCTTCGCAGTTGTTCAGGCCAAAGCGACGTTCGATTACCCAGCGCTGCTTGTCGTTGAGCTGGGTCAGCCATTCATGGACATGGTGCTCGATTTCTTCGAGCTGAAGCATTTCATCCGGCAGGTGGGCATTGTCGTCGGCGATGGCTTCGCCCAGCGACAGGGTGGGATCGACATCCAGCGGCGCATCGAGCGAGGCGACGCGTTCGTTGAGCTGCATAATGCGGCGCACGTCTGCAACCGGGTGCCCGGTCAGCGCGGCGATGTCATCGGGGCTGGCATCGGTGACGCCATGGGTTTCCAGATGACGCTTGGCGCGCAGGTAGATGTTGAGTTCCTTGATGATGTGCACCGGCAGGCGGATGGTGCGCGACTGGTTCATGATCGCGCGCTCGATGTTCTGCCGGATCCACCAGGTGGCGTAGGTGGAAAAACGGAATCCGCGTTCGGGATCGAATTTTTCCAGCGCGTGGATAAGGCCGAGGTTGCCCTCCTCCACCAGATCGAGCAGGGTCAGCCCGCGATTGGCGTAATGCTTGGCGATGTTGACCACCAGCCGCAGGTTGCGCTCAATCATGGTCTGGCGTGCTTCGAAATCGCCCTGCACGGTGAGGCGCGCCAGGGCAACTTCTTCCGCCGCGGTCAGCAGCGGCGCCTGGCCGATTTCGTTGAGATACAACTGGGTGACGTCAACCTGCGATTCGCGAAGAATGGCTGAGGCCAATTCCTCGCTGGTATCTGCTTCTACCTGCTGCTCCGCTTCGACTTCTTCGGGCGTCAGGTCGTCCGATTCTTCCTTGGGTTGGCGGCTCATGAGCGCTCCGGCAGGTAGTTCAGTGGATCAAGCGGTTTGCCATATCGGCGGATTTCAAAATGCAGTTTCACCCGGTCGGCGTCGCTATCACCCATCAAGGCAATTCTTTGGCCAGCGGTTACGGTATCGCCTTCCTTCACCAGGATGGTTTCATTGTGCGCATAGGCTGACAGAAACTCACCCGAGTGTTTGACGATCAACAATCGACCATAACCTCGTAGACCGCTGCCACTGTACACCACCTTGCCGGGGGCCACGGCTTTTACTGGAGCATTGCGTGCACCCACAATATCAATACCCTTGCCGCCCGCTGCGCCAAAGCGTCCGAACAAGGTGCCGTCTGTCGGCCACAGCCAGGTACCGACCGCCCCGGTTGCGGCTGGAGCCGCAGACGGAACAGATGCAACCACCGGAGTGGAAGTGGGGGTTACGGCGAGTTTGACCGCGGGCGGAGCCGCAGCAGCAACAATCGGGGGATTAGTCACCTGTGCCCAATTGGCGGCGGAATACGGCAGCAAAATCGCCTGCGGGGTGCTGACCAGAGTCGGATCATCAAGCGGGATCGCACTCGGTGCGTCCAGCGGGCGAGCGTTCAGACCGGGCCCCATATCGAGCGGCTGAATTTCAACTGCACCCGGCGGAGGCGTCAATCGCAACACCTGATCAACGAGGATGCGGTCGGCCGATTCGAGTTGATTCCATCGGGCGATTTCACGGTAGTCCAGATTGTTGGCGAACGCGATGGCATACAAGGTATCGCCACGCTGCACGGCATGCAGACCATTGGTGGATGGGGCGATTTGCGCAGTCACTGGTGGCGCGGAGCGAACTTGCGCTGCGGCACGATCGCTCACCGGCGCCGGACCGTATGCGGAACAGGCGGCCAAGCCCAGTAACGATATGCTCAGCCAGAGATTTTTCACGCTCCGCCAAACGGCTGCCTTCATCAAGCCACCCCCGGTAGCAGGGGAACAAACTTCACCCCTTCGAGCAGGCTTTCGGTATAGGCATCGCCCTGACGTTCCACCACGCACAAGGTTTGCGTGACGTTGCCGAGCGGCATCACCAGACGTCCGCCATCGGCCAACTGCTCCAGTAGTGCCTGCGGCACCTCGGAAAATGCGGCGGCAATCACGATGGCATCAAACGGCGCAAAATCCTTCGCGCCGGCCATGCCGTCGCCATGCTTGGGCTTGACGTTGTTGATCCGCAACTGGCGCAAGCGCGGGCGCGCCTTGCCAACCAGCGCAGCAATGCGCTCCATCGACACCACTTCACGCGCCAGTTTGCCCAGCACCGCAGCCTGATAACCGCAGCCCAAACCGATTTCCAGCACACGTCCGAGGTCATGGCCCTTTCCGTTCTCGCCATGACGGGCCAGTTCGGCCATGCGCGCCACGATGTAGGGACTGGAAATTGTCTGCCCAAAGCCAATCGGCAACGCCGTGTCTTCATAAGCACGCGACTCCAGCGCCTGATCGACGAACAAATGGCGCGGCACATCGCCCATGGCGGCCAGCACGATCGCATCCTTGATCCCCTGCTCGCGCAGGCGCTCGACCATGCGGCCACGTGTGCGTGCCGAGGTCATGCCGATACCGGCGCGCGAGCTCAGGGTTTCAGCCATGCGTTCACACTTTCCATTTGGCTAAAACGGGTCAAATCCATTTGCAGCGGGGTGATCGAAACCAAGCCATGGGCCACGGCGTGAAAGTCGGTGCCCTCGCCTGCATCCTGCGCCGCACCGGCCGCGCCCACCCAATACACGGTCTGGCCGCGCGGGTTGGTGGTTTTGACCACCGATTCGGCCTTGTGGCGCTTGCCCAGGCGGGTGACGTGCTGGCCTTTCAAGTCGTCCCAGGCGCAATCCGGTACGTTGACGTTGAGCAGCATTGGCTCGGTGGGCGGTTGTGCCTGAATGCGCTTTGCCAGTTCGAGCACCACGCGCGCGGCGGTGTCGAAATGCTGAGCGTCGTGATTGGCGACCGAAACCGCAATCGACGGAATGCCCAGCAAATAGCCCTCAGTCGCAGCGGCGACGGTACCGGAATAAATCGTGTCGTCGCCCATGTTGGCACCATGATTGATGCCGGAAATCACCATGTCAGGCATGTGATCCAGCATGCCGGTCACGGCCAGGTGCACGCAGTCGGTGGGGGTGCCGTTGACGTAATAAAACCCGCTGGGGGCCTGTCGCAGCATCAGCGGGCGGTCAAGCGTGAGCGAATTGGAGGCACCGCTGCGGTCACGCTCAGGCGCCACCACGGTAATGTCGGCCAGCGTGGCCAACGCCTGAGCCAGCGCGGCCAGACCGGGCGCAAAATATCCGTCGTCGTTGGAAAGCAGGATACGCATCAGCGGCTGCCCCCGGACAGGGCAAGTAATCGGGCGTGGGAATTCATGGCGATGATGCGTGCGTCAAACATGCGCCCGATTCTACCATCGGGCGTTGTCTGATTTAGTCGTATTCCCTGCTGTAGAAAGCGTCAAAGCTGCTTTGCTGCCCGGCCTGCCCCTCCAGCCGGATGCGCGGCGTCAGTTGATACAGCACTTTGACCACCTGACTCAAGCCGTCAAGGCTTTGCTCGTAGCTCAAGGTGGCGCGCGAAGACAGCCGCTTGCCGACACTGATCACGGAGCTGCTGAGGGTTTCGCCCTCGGCCCCACGCATTTCGAACGTGTCGATGCCCAGTGCATCGGCCAGTTTCGTCTGAAAATTCACCGACTCGGTTTGGCTCAGCAGCGCAGCCGCCGCCACCTGCATCAGCACGAACTCCTGCTGCCCGCTGTTTTCCAGCCCGTGTCCCAGCACCAGCCAGGCAAGTTTTTCGGTGTCGGGCAGGGCCGGATCGGAATAGAGCTTCACCACCGGGCTCTGTACCGTGCCACCCACCTGCACCCCCACCTTGACCGTTGCAGTCTTGCGCACCGCCAGCACGTCAAGCCCGGGGTTGTCGATGGGGCCGACAAAACGCAACACGCCACGCTCGATGTCCAGCATCTGCGCATAGGCAGCGTAGCGCCCCCTTTCCACCTGGATTGTGCCCTCACCACGCAAGGTGTACGCCGCCAGACCTTTATGCCCTTCAGGGTGCTCGCCCTGCGGGCGGTCTTGGCGCAGTGCCTGGTTCACGGTAAACACACGCAACTGGCCACCCAGCCTGGCGTCGAGCCCCGCGCCCTTGAACAGAAAATCATCGCCGAGCTTGAGCTTCAGATCGAGCGCCAGGGGAAGGCGTTGCCTGACCGTTTTTTCGCGCGGCGGCTGGCCGACGATAATCACATCGCCCGACAGAACGGGCCGTCTCGCTTCGGGCATTTCCAGCCGGGCGCGATCGGCGGTGAGTTCGCCGGTGAGCTCCAGACGCTTGGGGTCAAGGTTGAGACGAGTAACGCCGGACACCAGCACGCGCCGGTCGCTGCGATTGGTGACAGCAAACTTTTCGAAAGTCAGCGTCAATCCCGCCTGCGGGTTTTTCAGCTGGGCTTCGCCGCTCACCACGATGTGCCCGGTCTGCCCTTTCAGTTCGCCCTGCTCTACCCGTACCCGGTCGTCGATCAGCGCCAGTTTCAGCGCGCCATCCGTGATAGCGATTCCTTCTTCCGGCATGGCAAAACGAATCCGGCTGGCATCGATCTGCCCGTTGATGCGGGGCACCGCCAGACTGCCGCTGCCCACCAGTTGCGCGGCAAGACGGGAATCCAGGCGGACACCCACCGGCAGAAAGGATTTGACCAGACGCAAGTCGGGCACATTAAGTGTGGCCGTCCACGTCAGCGGCGCAGTGCGCGGCAGAATGAACCCGGCGCCCGCACGTTCCAGCGTGGCGCTGCCTTCGGCGCGCGCCTGCCCAGCCTCGCGGGTATCGACTTCGAGCCGGGCCGTCACGCGGCTGGCGTCGGCTTTTAAATCCAGCCCGAGCACAGTCAAACCCAGATTCATGGCCGGGTCGGTCAGCCGCACGTCGCCGCTCTGGCGAACGAGCCGCGCCTGACCATCGACGGTCTTGCCCATGCGCAGATTCCAGTCGCCATTCACCCGCAAGTCCGTGGTGAATGGTGGTCGCTGCGCCAGCAGGTCGAGCAGCGGCGCCAGCGGCAAATTGCTCAAACTGCCGCGTGTACTCAATTGCGCGCCTTGCGTATTAATTTGAATGCGGCTGAATTGAGCGTCGCTGATTTTTCCACCCGCCAGCGTGAGCGACAGATTGCTCACCTGCTGCTGGTCGCGACTCAACACCAGTCCGGCAGGTGCACTCAAGTTCATCGGCCACTTGCCCTGTACGTCGGCCTGGTTCAGTTGACCGCGCCAGATCTGGCCCGCATCCAGCCCGCCTGTCAGAGAAACCGCCACGCGCCAGTCGGCTAACCGTGCATCGAGCGCCAGCGTGTGCGCATTGCGACGCCCCTGGACGCTGGCGTGTGCAGAACTGATCCGCTGCCCAGCCACTTGAACCCCGCGCGCATCCAGCTGGCCGTTGAATACGCCGGCCGCCGTGGCCTGCATCTTGAGCTGCAGGCTCAATGAATCGGCAGCCACATCGCCTGGCAATCGCAGCCCACTGGCATTCAATTGCGCATCGATTTGCGGCTGACGCGGTTCACCGCTGACGCGGCCTGTGCTCGTCAGCCGTCCGGCCAGCCCCAGGTTCAGTCGCGCCAATGCGGGGGCGTTGATGTCCCAGACCATCTGGTCGCCCGCGCGTCCGAATGCGCCCTTGAACAGGGCGCGGTTGCCGGCCAGATCGAGGTCGATGTCGGTGTCGCTCAGACGCCGGTTTGCATAGTGCAACCGCCCTTGACCTTTTACCGGGCGGCCTTCGAGTTCGCCCGGCGGCAGAGTGAATTGTGTCTGCAGACTCAGCTCGGGCCGCAACACGCCGCTCACCTGTCCGCGCGCGTTGAGTTGTGCGCGGGGAAAATTGCCGAAGCGCGCAGGGTTGATCCGGGTAGCGTCGAAAACGGCAGAAAAGGCGCGGCTGGCATCGAGCCGTACACTGCCGCTGGCGGTCAGCCGCCCGGCCTGCCCGCTGAATACCGCATCCTGCAACCGCAACACGGCATCGGCCAGGCTCAGGCTCAAGCGGCCCTCGCCCCAGGTTTCAGCCACATCGGCAGTCAGCGTCTGGCGTGCCGCATCGCCCGCCAACTGCAAGGCTGCGCGCATGCGGGTGGGATAGAGATCACGGTGAATGCCCGCCAGATTCAGACGCGGACTGTTCAGGTTGACGCTAAAGCGCCCGTCACGCCACTGGCCCTCGCCAGAAAATTGCCCGGCCGCACCCAGGTCGATTGTCAGCGCGCTGAAGTCAGCGTTGACGCTGTCGCCCACCACGGCGCCGGCCAGATTAGCCAGCGGCAGGCGATCCTGATCGAGCCGACCCGCCTGCTGGTTGGAAAGGCTGAAGGTGCCCAGCAGCCGTTCGCCCGGCTGCCCTTCGAACACGCCGGAAAACGCCAGATCGGCCTGTGGTGCCTCGGCCGCGAACTGGCGCGGGTCGATGCCGTGCCCGGCCACCAGCAGCCGGGGTAAACGCACGCGCGCAAAGGGCGCCGCCTGGCCCGTGGCCATGACGTTCATGCCTTCGGCAAACACATCCAGCTTGAAATCGATCGCCGCCAGTTCGCCAGTCAGTCCGAATTGGGCCTGCACCGGCACGGGGGTGTTCCGCGTCGCGCTGAAGCGGCCTTGCAATTGGAACGGAGCATCCTTCTGGATACCGAACTGTCCCTCCACTTCCGCCCACGGCGTCCTGCCCGCGGCAATAAAGTCAAAGCGGGCGCCCCTGCCGTCCACCTTGCCATGCAGCGCGTTGAAGCTAAGCGTCTGGCCCCTGTCGACCACATCGAGTTGCGCCACATCCCACGCGGCCACCCGGATGTCGAGCAACCAGCGCAACGTGTCTGGATAGACCGGCGGGGCCGGATCTTTTTTAAGGATATCCACCCGCATATGTTGCGCAGCCAGCAAGTCGATCTCAATCAGTCGATGCCACAACGATCGGGGTTGCCAGTCCAGTTTCACCTGCCGCAACGTGATGCGCTGTGTATCCGTCTTGATGATCAGTTTCTGGATATGGACCGACGCGCCCAAATGACCTTCCACCCCTTCGAGCACCAACCAGCCATCGCTCAGCGGCGTGGCCTGTTTCGCCAGCCACAAGAATCCCGTGGCCGTGGTGGTCAGCCACATCACCGCCGAAACCAGCACAACCAAAGCAATCAGCAGCGATGCCATTCCCCGGGCGACACGTTTCAAAACGACACTCCGAGCAAGAAATGCAGGCGGAATTCATCGGTGGCTTCACCGTAAGCCAGATCGAGATTGACCGGTCCCACCAGCGAGCGGTAGCGCGCACCCAAACCATAGCCAAACACCGGCGACAGGCTGCCCGGACTGTCGGCCGCATCGCCTGCGTCGACAAACAGTGCCATGCCCCATTCACGATTGAAGAAGTAGTTGTATTCGACACTGCCGGTGGCGAGGTAGCGCACCGACGACACGCCATCGGTGAGCGAACGCCCCAGGCTCTGGTAGGCATAGCCACGCACCGAGTTATCGCCACCGGCACGGAACAGGAAGTCCGTGGGAATGCCGTCGCGGGACTCGGCCAGCACCCCGCCCAACTCACCACGCAGGATCAGGCGCCCATCTTTTCCGGCAGGGAAATACTGGGTGTGGCGCCCCAGAAAACGCACAAAGGTGGTGTCGGACAGCAGCGCTTCAACCGCTCCGCCGCCCTGCAGACTGAGTACATAACCGCGCTGCGGATAAAACGCGCGTCCCGCCGTGCGCTGCGTCCAGGCATAGTTGAGGGTCAGCGCCTGATTGCGCACATCCAGCACGTCGGCGATGGCCTGCTGTTCAGTCTGGTATTGCAGCGACAGGGTTGTCTCGATCTGGCCGCGTATGCGGCTGCGCTTGGCCGCCAGCACAGTCGAACGCGTTTCCTGGCCTTCGATATCTTCCAGCTTGAATTGCAGGCCTATGCTGTTTTCGTAGCCCTTGGTGTTGCGTGGCCAGGCCAGTTCCGCCGCCGCCGTCTGCCGGATAGTTTCCAGGCGCGCATCCAGCTTCAGACGCATCCCCCGATCCAGCACATCGCGATGCAGCCATGATGCCTGCACCCGCGCGCCGGTGTCGGTGCTGACGCCCACGCCCACGCTAAACAGTTTCTCCTTCCGCTCCACCACTTCGACCTGGATCGGCACCGCTGCCGCCAGCGTGGGATCGGGCTCGATGCGCACCGTGGCCTGTGCAAAATAGCCGCTTGCCTCCAGCGCCCTCTGATAATCCAGCATGTCCTGCTGGCGATAGGGCTGGCCAGGCTTCACCGGGCTGAGATTGCGGGCGATGGATTCGGGATAGCGCTGGCTGCCGCTGATCACCGGTGCGCCGTAAAAGAATTCCGGGCCACTATCCAGCGTCAGCTTCAGGTCGGCGGCATGAGTGGCGGGGTCCACACGGGCTTCGCTCGCTGCAATGCGCGCGGTCTGATACGCGCCCGCCAACAAGGGGCGCAACGCCATCTGCTTGGCAGTTTCCCAGTCAGCCTGGCGAAACGGCATGCCCTGCTTCAACGAAAAGCTGCGCACGATGAGCGCTCGAAGTCTGTCCTGGTCGGCGCTGGTTTTCAGTGCTCCGTCGAAATCCAGTTGCACGCTGCGCACCTGCGTACGCACGCCGGGGACGACCTGGTAATCCACACGCCAGTCGTCGCCCACCCATTCCACTGCGCTTTCCACCACCGGCGAGAAATACCCCTCGGTGGCCAGCAATTCGCGGGCAGTCAGTTCACTCTGCCGCTGCAGGCGCGCGATTTCCTCCGCGTCCATTCGCTCCCCCAGTCGCGCCGCCCGTGCCGTTTCCAGATGCTGCATGAGCAACGGCTTGAGTTCGTCCGGTGCCACCACCTCGACCGTCAAGGCGTGTGCTGTCCCCACGCACAGCGCGGCAAAGCAAACCAAGGCGTTGAAAAGAGGGGAAGACAAAAAAATCCAGGCAGAGAAGTCAGCAGCCCATTTTACGGGGTGCGTTGCTGCCGGACAAAAAACATAGGGAAAACAGAGGGAACGGGCGACTGACCCGTCTGTGAACCGGGAGTCGGGAGGCTGAGCCGGCCAATAGTACAACTAGTCCCAGCCCGCTTCCCCATGAACACCAGCATTCTCGAAGGGGCAAAAACCGCATCAAGGTGATCAGGCGCACGCCTACGGCTTCCGCGATTCGGCCTACTTCTTCCTTGAAATCAAGAATGCCTTTCCCCGGAAAGGCGCGATGAGTCTTTATTTATTGTGCTTATTGATCAACCGAACAGGTTCCTGAAGAACAGCCGGATGCTGTCCCAGCTACGGCGGAAAAAACCACCCTGTTCGACTGCTTCCAGTGCAACGACATCAGTCCTGGTCAGCACTTTGTCACCCTGGCGGATTTCAATTTGTCCGATGACCTCACCCTGCTTCACCGGTGCAATCAAAGTAGAGTTGAGTACAAGCTGTGTGCTGAGGGCTGCCGCTTCACCCCTGGGTACGCTGTATGCCAGATCACCCGTCAATCCTGCCTTGACGGTGCGCGCTGCGCCTTTCCACAGCTCGACATTGGCCAGTACATCACCTTTCTTGTGGAACACTTTGCTCTCGAAGAAATGGAAGCCGTAACCCAGTAATTTTGCGGTTTCTGCTGCACGCGCGGCTTCGCTCTCGGTACCGAACACGGCTGCAATCAGGCGCTGGCCACCGCGCTCGGCGGACGCCACCAAACAGTAACCCGCTTCTTCAGTGTGACCGGTCTTCAGGCCATCGACGCCATCTTCACGCCACAGCAGCAGGTTGCGGTTCGGCTGCTTGATGCCGTTCCACAGAAATTCCTTCTGTGCGTAAATTGCGTAGTGCGCCGGGTCTTCATAAATGATCGCGCGGGCCAGCTTCGCCATATCGTGCGCAGTTGAAAAATGGCCTTCCGCGGGCCAGCCGGTCGCATTCATGAAGTGGCTGTTGGTCATGCCCAGGCGTTTGGCCTGGCCATTCATCAAGGCAGCGAAGGCATCTTCTTCACCGGCGATGCGCTCGGCCAGCGCCACGCTGGCGTCGTTGCCCGACTGGATGATGATGCCGTGAAACAGGTCGTTGACCGAAACCTTGTTGCCCACGCCCACGAACATCTTCGAGCCGGCCATGCGCCAGGCTTTTTCGCTGATGGTAACGAGATCGTTTTCCTTGAGCTGGCCCCGTTTGATTTCCAGCGTGGCAATGTAGGCAGTCATCAGTTTGGTGAGGCTGGCGGGCGGCAGACGCAAATCGCCCTGTTGATTGACCAGAACGGCGCCGCTAACCGCATCCATCAACACATACGACCTGGCCCCCAGTTCGGGAGGCGGAGGAACAATGGACGCGCTCCAGGCAGCTGGTGCCATCAACACACTGAGAAGTAATGCAAGCCGTTGCGGGAAAGACAGGGTAATCATGGATTGGTCGGTGAATGAAAAGGAAAAATAATTGAATTGCAGCAGGCAGATATGCGCGGATTTGAGGATAACACCGTCTGGCCACATGACAGCAGCCCAGCAGGCTTCCCCTGTTAAACTTGCCCGCCAGCCATGTCTCCGCTTACGCACCATGCTTTATTCGCTTCTACGCCCCGCCCTTTTTTGCCTCGACCCTGAAACCGCGCATGGCGCCACCCTTGCCAGCCTGGATGTCGCCCATGCGCTCGGCCTGCTGAAGCTGCTGCCACGCGCGCAAGGCACACCTGTACGCGTGATGGGCATCGACTTCCCCAATGCAGTCGGCCTGGCCGCCGGTCTCGACAAGGACGGCGCGTACATCAAGGCGCTGGCCGACCTGGGATTCGGCTTTATCGAAATCGGTACAGTGACGCCGCGTCCGCAAACCGGCAATCCGAAACCACGTCTGTTCCGCCTGCCCCAGGCCGAGGCCATCATCAACCGCATGGGCTTCAACAACCTGGGCGTCGACAATCTGGTGAAAAATGTCGAGGCCAGCGGATTCAAAGGTGTGCTCGGCATCAACATCGGCAAGAACAAGGACACGCCGAACGAACACGCGGTGGATGATTACCTGGCCTGTCTCGACACCGTCTACGCGCACGCCAGTTACGTCGCGGTGAATATCTCCTCGCCCAACACACAGAATCTGCGCGAACTGCAAAAGGACGAAGCACTCGACGCGCTGTTGTCGGCCATCAAATTACGGCAGTCCGCGCTTGCACAGCAGCACGGAAGATACGTGCCGATTGCGCTGAAAATTGCGCCCGACCTCGACGACGTGCAGATCGCCGCGATTGCCGCGCTGTTGATGATGCACCGCATCGATGCGGTGATCGCCACCAACACCACCATCGCGCGCGATGCCGTGGCGGGGCTGCCGAACGCCAATGAAATCGGCGGCCTGTCGGGTGCGCCGGTGTGCGCGCCCGCCACGCGCGTAGTCACTGCCCTGGCCCATCACCTGAAAAACGAGGTGCCGATCATCGGCGTCGGCGGGATACTGTCGGGCGACGATGCGCAGGAAAAAATCGCCGCCGGTGCCTCGCTGGTTCAGCTATATTCCGGCTTGATTTATCGCGGTCCGGAACTGGTGCGCGAATGCGTGGAGCGGCTCGCCTGATGGGAATCAAGTTTGGATTTGGACTTGGCCTCATCCTGACAGGACTGGCTTTGGGGTCGGCGCACGCCACCCCCCCTGAAAGCGCCATGATCACCAGCTTTCCCCAGCCCGGCCTCACCGCTGACCAGCTTGGCATCATCGTCAACGATGACGACCCCGACAGCGTCGCCATCGCCGCCTACTACCAGGACAAACGCGGCATCCCCGCCGCCAACCTGATCCACGTGCGCTTCAAGCCCGGACGCAGCACGCTCACACGCGAGGAATTCGTCAACCTCAAACGCCGGGTCGATCGCACCACCCCGCGCGAGGTTCAGGCCTATGCACTGACCTGGGCCCAGCCCTACCGGGTGGACTGCATGTCGATCACGTCTGCCTTCGCGCTTGGTTTTGATCCTGCCTATTGCGCCAGCAACTGCCAGCCCACCCGGCCCAGCCCCTACTTCAACAGCAACGTGGCGCAGCCCTACGCTACCTACAAAATGCGCCCCACCATGAGTCTGGCGGCAGCCAGCGTGGACGATGCCAAAAAACTCATCGACCGGGGTGTGGCCTCCGATGGCAGCAACCCGGCGGGCACCGCCTATCTTGTCAGCACCACCGACAAGGCACGTAACGTACGTGCGGCCGGATACGACCTGTTGCGAACCAAAATGCAACGCATCATTCCCACCGAAATCATCCAGGCCAACGCACTGGTCCAGAAACACGACGTGATGTTCTATTTCACCGGCCTCACCCATGTGGCATCGCTCGACAGCAACACCTTTCTGCCCGGCGCCATGGCCGACCACCTCACCTCGGCAGGTGGCCAGCTTTTTGGCGGTTCGCAGATGAGCAGCCTGCGCTGGCTGGAGGCGGGCGCTACCGGCAGCTACGGTGCGGTAGTCGAGCCGTGTAATTTCCAGGCCAAGTTTCCGGTTCCCGGCGTGGCCATGGCGCATTATCTGCAGGGCGAAACCCTGATCGAGGCTTACTGGAAAAGCGTGCAGATGCCGGGGCAAGGCCTGTTCATCGGCGAGCCGCTGGCACGCCCGTTTACCGGCGTCACGCTCAATACCCGTGAAGGCGACGCCACCATCGAAGCACGTCTGCTTGCGCCCGGCCTGTACGATGTACAAGCCGCTCCGTCGATGATGGGACCGTATCGCACCGTCGGGCGCATGCCGGTTGGCTGGGGCACGCGTGAACTCAAACTGGGCAAAATTCCGCCGGCGTACTATCGCTTCGAGCGCCGCGCTGAATCCGCTGCAGCACTAAGGAGACACTGAACAAGCCCTTCGACGGGCTTCCTTCGACAAGCTTCCTTCGACAGGCTCAGGACGAACGGCAAGTGGTTGATTTCGTTCGTGGTGAGCTTGTCGAACCACAAAGCAAACCAACTTGTTCAGTGTCTCCCTAACCCCTGTTTGTTTTGTACGCCATCGCTTCACCCAAGCTGCAGAACATCCACCCTCTGAAAGGCTCACCATGCACATCGGCATTCCCAGGGAAATCAAAAACCACGAATACCGGGTGGCGCTGACCCCCGAAGGCGCGCGTGAACTGATCCAGTCTGGCCATACCGTCAGCATCGAAACCAGTGCCGGGGCAGCGGTTGGCTTTGGCGATGACGCCTATCGCGCCGCCGGGTCGGTCATCGTCGCCACCCCGGCCGAGGCCTACGCAGCCGATCTGGTGGTCAAGGTGAAAGAACCGCAACCAGCCGAAGCGTCCATGCTGCGTCAGGGCCAACTGCTGTTCTGCTACCTGCATCTGGCTGCCGCACCCAAACTGGCGCGCGAACTGATGGCCAACGGGGTGACGGCGATTGCCTACGAAACAGTGACCCGTGCAGACGGCGGCCTGCCGCTGCTGCAGCCCATGTCTGATATTGCCGGCCGGCTCGCCACACAAATGGGGGCGCTGGGGCTGCACAAGTCGCACGGCGGCAATGGCAAGCTCATCACCGGCATGCCCGGCGTGCCGCCCGCGCACGTGGTCATCATCGGAGCCGGCGTGGTGGGCATGGGTGCGGCTCGGGTTGCGGTTGGACTGGGTGCACGTGTCACCCTGATCGACCGCCAGGCCGACAAACTCGCCCGCGCTGAAATGCAGTTCGGCGCACGGGTGGAAACCCGGTTCTCGTCGCCCGATGCCATCGCCGACAGCCTCGCCCAAGCCGACATCGTGATCGGCGCCGCGCAAATTCCCGGCCGCCATGCGCCACGATTGATCAGCCACGCATTGCTGAAAAAAATGCCGCCGGGATCAGTGCTGGTGGACGTGGCCATCGACCAGGGCGGCATCGCGGAAACGTCACGCCCCACCACCCACAGCAATCCATTTTTTATTGCTGAAGATGTCGTTCACTACTGCGTCACCAACATGCCCGGTGCGGTGGCGCGCACCGCCACCGATGCACTCACCCATGCGACCCTGCCCTATGTGCAGGCACTGGCGACACAGGGATTGTCCGCACTGGAGGCTGATGCCGGGCTCAAGGCGGGGATGCTGGTCCATGCCGGAAAGATCACCCACCTCGGGCTGGCACAGGACCTGAAGACCGCCTGAATCAGGTGGCAGGGGCGGCAGCCGGCACTTCCAGCCATTCGTGCCCCAGCACGGCCAGATCGGATGCGAAGCGGTAAATCAACGGCACGCCGGACGGAATTTCAACCTTTTCCATCGCTTCGGCGCTCAGGCCATCCAGATGCATCACCAGCCCGCGCAGGGTATTGCCGTGGCTCACCACCAGCAGGCGGCGCCCTGCGCGCAAACGCGGCGCCAGTATCTCTTTCCAGTACGGCAGCGTGCGTTGCTGACAGTCGCGCAGGCTTTCGCTGGCAGGCAGGTCCGCAGGATCCAGCGCTGCATACAGGGGATCGAAGCGTGGGTGACGCGGGTCGTTGAAATCCAGCGGCGGTGGCGGCTCGATATAGCCACGCCACCAGCGGCGCGAGGCTTCCTCGCCCCAGGTCGAAAATATCTCCCGCTTGTTCATGCCCTGCAATGCGCCGTAATGCCGCTCGTTCAGGCGCCAGCTGGTGAACAGCGGCACCTCGGGTGTACCCATCGCGGCCAGCAACACCTCGGCGGTCTGGCGAGTGCGCTGCATCACCGAACCATGTACCTTGTCGAAGACATACCCTGCCCGGGCCATCTGCCGCCCAGCCGCCGCTGCCTCGGCAAGGCCGACTTCAGTCAGCGGAATAATGGTGCCGTAACAGCCAGTCGATGCCATCTGCTACCCGTTCGGCAAACCCGCGTAGCGATTCACCACTCTCGAAATCGTATTCCAGGTCGCGCGCCACATAGTGCGTATACACCTCCGGATACTTCACGGCCCCTTCGGCAGCCGTGATTCCCTGAAACACCCCGTAATGCCGCTCGCGCAATTGCGGCAATGGCCTCACTTCCTGATCCTCTCGCTGCGTCAGCGCCTGTGCCGTTTCCATCGTCCGCATCAGGTCGCTGCTGTAAATCGCATGAAAGCGCTGGTGCGGCATTGAACGCCATCGCCATCGCCTGCGCCCGCCCGGCCTCATTGAGTGGAATATCAGTGTGACCCTGAATGCGCTTCTCAACATTCCAGTCGGTCTCACCATGGCGGATGAAACAGATGCGGGTCATTACAGGTTTTGGAACATGAGGCATATCAATTAAATGCGATCTGATCTATATCCAGTCTAGTTCCAACACACGCCAAAAAATATTTGCATCATTTTCATCAATCAAACAATCTCTTGCGTGCACACCTCAATCATCGGTGCACAATAATTTGACACACAGCACTAAATAGATATTAATATCTGCTATACAAGGTAAAGCGTATTTGAATGTACTGATTTAATTATTGATAAAGGGAGACGTGTATGGAAGCGACAACCTACAACTATAAGGTCGTACGGCAGTTCGCCATCATGACGGTGGTGTGGGGCATCGTCGGCATGCTGCTGGGGGTGATTCTGGCCTCGCAACTGATCTGGCCGGACCTGACCTTTGGCATTGAGTGGCTGTCGTATGGCCGCCTGCGTCCACTGCACACCAATGCGGTGATATTCGCCTTTGGCGGTTCGGCGATGTTTGCAGTGTCCTACTACATCGTGCAGCGCACTTGTCAGGTGCGATTGTGGGCCGAGAAGCTTGCGGCGTTCACCTTCTGGGGCTGGACGCTGGTCATCGTGCTGGCTGCCATCACCTTGCCGCTGGGCTACACCAGTTCCAAGGAATACGCTGAACTGGAATGGCCGATTGATCTGCTGATCACGGTGGTGTGGGTATCGTATGCACTGGTGTTCTTCGGCACCATTATCAAGCGCAAAACCAAACACATCTATGTATCCAACTGGTTTTTCGGCGCCTACATTCTGGTGATTGCAATTCTGCACCTGGTTAACAGCGCAGAACTCCCGGTGACGCTCACCAAGTCATATTCAGCCTACGCCGGTGTGCAGGACGCGATGGTGCAGTGGTGGTATGGCCACAATGCGGTGGGCTTCTTTCTCACCACCGCCTTCCTCGGGATGATGTATTACTTCATACCCAAGCAGGCCGGCCGCCCGATCTATTCGTATCGCCTGTCGGTCGTCCACTTCTGGTCGCTCAACTTCATCTATATGTGGGCCGGCCCGCACCACCTGCAATACACCGCGCTGCCCGACTGGGCGCAATCGCTCGGCATGGTGTTCTCGCTGATGCTGCTGGCGCCAAGCTGGGGCGGCATGATGAACGGCATCATGACGATGTCGGGCGCATGGCACAAACTGCGTACCGATCCCATCCTCAAGTTCATGGTGACCGCGTTGTCGTTCTACGGCATGTCCACCTTTGAAGGCCCGATGATGGCGATCAAGACGGTCAACGCGCTGTCGCACTACACCGAATGGACCATCGGCCACGTGCACTCCGGCGCACTGGGCTGGGTGGCGATGATCACCATCGGCTCGATGTACTACCTGATTCCGCGCCTGTTCGGCCGCGAGTCGATGTACAGCACCAAGCTGATCGAGTGGCACTTCTGGCTCTCCACCATCGGCGTGGTGTTGTATATCGCCGCACTGTGGATCGCCGGGGTGGCACAGGGCCTGATGTGGCGTGCAGCCAACGCCGACGGCACGCTGACCTACAGCTTCGCCCAGGTAATCAACACCATGTATCCGTTCTACGGCATCCGGTTAATAGGCGGTGCCATGTTCTTCAGCGGCATGCTGATCATGGCCTGGAACGTCTGGCAAACCACACGACAAGGGCGCGTAGTGAATGACGCACCCATTCCCCAAGCTGTCCACGCTTAAGGAGACCGAACATGATTTCACATCAAAGCATTGAAAAAAATCTCGGCCTGCTGATTGTGCTGACCATTCTCATTGTCAGCGTCGGCGGTCTGGTGCAGATCGTGCCGCTGTTCTTCCAGACCTCCACCACCACCCCGGTGGCCGGACTGAAGCCTTACACGGCGCTGCAACTGGCGGGACGTGACATCTATATCCGCGAAGGCTGCGTCGGCTGCCATTCGCAGATGGTGCGCCCGTTCCGTGCCGAGACCGAGCGCTACGGCCACTATTCGGTCGCAGGCGAATTCGTCTACGACCGTCCCTTCCTGTGGGGTTCCAAGCGTACCGGTCCCGACCTGCATCGAGTCGGCGGGCGCTATTCCGACACCTGGCACACGGCGCACCTGATGAATCCGCGCGACGTGGTGCCGGAGTCCAACATGCCCGCCTACCCCTGGCTCGACCGCCCGCTCAAAGACGCCGCCATCCAGAAAAAGATGAGCACGCTGAACATCGTTGGCCACGGCTACACCGAGCAGGAGATTGCCGACGCCCCGGCCGCGCTGGAAGGCAAGACCGAACTCGAGGCGCTCATCACCTATCTGCAGGTATTGGGCACTCACGCCCCGAAGAACTGAGTCGCCATGGACAGCGGAACTATCAGTGGCATCGTCACAGCCGTATTCGTCCTGGTATTCATCGGCATCGTCTGGTGGGCCTACAGCCGTGACAACAAGCAGGCTTTTGAAGACGCCGGCCGTTTGCCTTTCGAGGAAGACAACGCGCCAATCAGCAAGGGAGACAGCAAATGAGTGATTTCACCAGCGGCTTCTGGCCGATCTACATCAGCATCCTCACCCTGGTGAGCATTATCGGCACCTGGATATTTCTCAAGAAACAGACCACCCGCAAGCTCGCGCCCGGCGAAAAGGCCGAGCTCATGGAGCACACCTGGGACGGCGACCTGCAGGACTTCAACAATCCGCTGCCGCGCTGGTGGCTGGGCCTGTTCTACGGCACGATGGTATTTGGCCTCATCTATCTGGTGTTGTGGCCCGGGCTGGGTAGCTACTCCGGTGTTCTGGGCTGGACCTCCAAGGGCGAGTACGAGGCCGAGGTGAAAGCCGCCGAAGCCCAGTTCCAGCCGGTGTACGCGGGATTCATGCAGCAGGATATTGCTACCGTGGCAGCCGACCCCGATGCGCGTGCCATCGGCAAAAACCTGTTCCTGACCTATTGCTCGCAGTGCCATGGCTCGAATGCGGAAGGCTCGCGGGGCTTCCCCAACCTGACGGATAACGACTGGTTGTATGGTGGAGAGCCCGACACCATCAAAACCACCATCACCGGCGGTCGCAACGGCGTGATGCCGGCGATGGGCGGGGTGCTAGGTGAAGCGGGTACCAGGGAAGTGGCGAACTACGTCATGTCGTTATCGGGCCGCAAGCACGATACGACACTGGCCGCAGCAGGCCAGACCAAGTTCGCAGAGAACTGCGCTGCCTGTCATATGCCTGATGGCACCGGCATGAAGGCACTGGGCTCCGCCAATCTCACCGACAAGGTATGGCTGTATGGCGGCTCAGAAGCGACGATCATCGAGACCATTACCAAGGGTCGCAACGGTCATATGCCCGCCATGACCCAAACGCTCGGCACCACCTCCAATCAGGAAGCCAAGCTGCACCTGCTGGCAGCCTACGTGTACGGCCTGTCACAAAAGCAGTAAACCACACCGGCTCGCCGGCCTGACCGGCGAGCCGCTTGAGCACACTACGCTGACGGGTAGTGTGTTCAAGCGGCTCATTCCTTCAACGGAAAACGGAAAACGCAGTGACCCAAGACAAACCACCCGCCTCCGACGACGCCCCGATCGAACAGCAACTCTACGCGATCCAGCAAAAAATCCAGCCACGCGCGGTGCACGGTGTGTTCGCCAACTGGCGGATCGCGCTGGTGCTGCTGACCCAAGCACTCTATTACGGTTTGCCCTGGCTGCAGTGGAATAACCGGCAAGCGGTGCTGTTCGATCTGGCCGCACGCAAGTTCTATATCTTCGACCTGGTGTTCTGGCCGCAGGATTTTGTGTATCTCACTGGCATCCTGATCCTGTCGGCGCTGGCACTGTTCCTGTTTACCGCAGTAGCCGGCCGGCTATGGTGCGGCTATGCCTGCCCACAGACCGTGTACACCGAAATTTTCATGTGGGTGGAGGAATGGCTGGAAGGCAGTCACCTGGCGCGCAAAAAACTCGATAAATCGCCATGGAATACCAACAAGCTGCGTCGGCGTGGACTCAAGCATGCCGCCTGGCTACTGATCGCACTATGGACCGGCTTTACTTTCGTCGGCTATTTCACCCCGATCCAGACGCTGGCGGCTGAAACGCTGCATGCCAATCTTGGTCCGTGGGAAACATTCTGGATCCTGTTCTACGGCTTTGCCACCTGGGGCAATGCCGGTTTCATGCGCGAGCAGGTCTGCAAATACATGTGTCCGTATGCACGTTTCCAGAGCGTGATGTTCGACTCCGATACGCTAACTGTCACCTATGACACCTCGCTTGGCGAGCCACGCGGGCCGCGCAGCAAGAAGACCGATTACATCGCAGCAGGACTCGGCACCTGCGTCGATTGCAATGTCTGCGTCCAGGTGTGCCCTACCGGCATCGACATCCGCAACGGCATGCAATACGAATGCATCGGCTGCGCCGCCTGCATCGATGGCTGCGACCAGATCATGGACAAAATGGGCTACCCGCGCGGACTGATTCGCTACACCACCGAGAACGTGGTGAAAGGCCTATATCCCGACAGCGGCATCCTCAGACACGTCCTGCGCCCGCGCACTCTGATCTATACCGTGTTGATGCTGGCTATCAGCAGCGCTTTCGTCTACAGCCTTGCAACCCGGGTGCCATTACGTGTCGATGTAGTACGCGATCGGGCGACGCTATCGAAGGAAACCGATGAAGGCATGATCGAAAATGTCTATCGCCTGCAGCTCATCAACAAGGACGCCCACGCCCACCGCTACACTCTGCAGGCGCAGGGCATACCTGGACTGCAGGTGGTGACCACCGCGCGCGAAATCGCGGCCGCTCCCCTGCAAACCATTGAGCTTCCCGTCAGCCTGATCGCTGATCCAGTCGATCTGAAAGGCCGCTCAATTACCGTAAGTTTTACGATACAGGCTATCGACGATCCGCGTATCAAGGACAACGTCGAAACCAAATTCTTCAACCGGTAATGTCCCATGAGGAATAGCGTCATGAACACCGCTCAACATTCAAAACCCTGGTATCGCGAGCCTTGGCCGTGGTTTCTCATGAGCCTGCCCGCCACCGCCGTCATCGCGGGTCTGGCTACGGTCTGGATCGCGGTCACGAGCGCTGATGGACTGGTGGTCGGTGATTACTATAAGGCCGGGCTGGCCATCAACCAGACACTGGCACGTGACGACACCGCGCGGGCACTGGCACTGACTGCCACCATGCAGCGAGAGGATGGCATCCTCACACTCACGCTGGCAGGCCGCCTGAAAACCTTTCCTGATCAACTCACCTTCACACTGGTTCACCCGACCCGACAGGGCATGGATCAAACGCTCCTGCTCAGCCACACCGGAAAGGGTCATTACCGTGCGTCGTTAACCGCCATGCCGGACGGTAAATGGCACGCGCTGCTCACCGACACGGCTTCCACCTGGCGACTATCCGGCGTTCTGCACACCCCGTTCAACCAGCCCGTCACCCTGGCGGCAGGCACTTAAACACTGTTCAAACACGAGGAGTCTGAAATGGATGTCGTATTTAATATGTTGTTCAACAGCCCGATTGGGTTGCTTAGGCTGATCACCATTGTGTTCATCATCGGAATTGGCCTTTTCATGTTGGTCATGGTCAGGCGCAAAATGAACCATCCTGAAGAATAATGGCCATGCCCCCCACGCCACGAGCCGAAGGATATCCCGGACGCGACAATGGAGCGGGATGCCAGGCCATAACCGGCTTACACATCAAGTTCTTATAGTTAAGGACGTTACATGATCGAAATGTTCAATAACATGTAAACGTGCCGCCAAACTCACAACCCACCCCCAGCCCCGCCGCCCCAAACAAGGATTTGGAGGATGAACTTTTCCTGCGCAATCAGCAGATTGCCTTGTTCAAGGAAGTCGTCACCGCAGTGCGTGAACGGCTTGACCTTGAAAGCATTTTTCAATTGGTGGCTACCTTTGCCCAAGATTTGATTCAGGCTGAAACCGTACTCATTCCCGTGCTGGATGAGGACAGCAGCCACTACACCTATCGTGCCGGCTACGGAGCCAACGCCGATGAGATCGTTGGAGAAAGCCTGGATATCAATTTGGGTATCTGCGGCTGGGTCTGGAAACATCGCCGCCCCTGGTGGCAAGGCGTCTTGAACGAACTCAGCGAGAAAGAACGCAATCAGTGGGAAAAGGAAGTCGGCAACGTCATTCTTGTCCCGCTGATCGGCCGTAACAACATTCTGGGCGGAATTGCCGGCATCAACAAAATTGGCGGGGGCGACTTTGACCAGCATGATCTCGATTTGCTGATTTTGCTGGCCAGCCAGATTGCAACAGCAATCGACAACAACAACCTGATTGAACAACTGGAAGAGGCCAACCAGAAACTTTACGCCGAAAAGGAAAAAGCCCAGGTCACGCTCTCCTCCATTGGCGATGCGGTCATCACGACCGATATCGAGGGCCGGATTGACTACCTGAACCCGGTTGCAGAACGCCTGTTCGACACCCCGCTGGATGCGGCCAAACAGAAACACCTGTCCGATCTGGGCACCCTGCTGATTGAAGAAAACCGCCAGCCTGCGACCGGTCTGGTGGAACACTGTCTTGAGGAAGGGCGTTTACCCAGTCAATTCAGCACGCTCATCTTTGCCAAACAGGATGGGGGAAATATCCATATTGAACCCAACGCGGCCCCTATCCTCGACCACGACGGACACATCTCCGGCATCGTCTTCGTCTTCCACGATGTCAGCCAGACCCATGAGCTGACCCGGCAACTGTCCCACCAGGCCACGCATGATGTATTAACCGGCCTGTTCAACCGCCGGGATTTCGAAATCAAGGTAAAGCAGGCCATTCGGGATGCTGAATTAGCAGGCCATGAACATAGCCTGATATACATGGACCTCGATCAATTCAAGGTCATCAATGACACCTGCGGGCATATTGCAGGCGACCAACTGCTGAAACAGTACACATCAGCACTCTCAGATATTGTGCGCCACGGGGGCACGTTGGCACGGATCGGTGGCGATGAGTTTGGCCTGCTTCTGGAAAATTGCACAAACGAGCAGGCATTGCTGACCGCACACAAGATTCAGGAAATGACGCGGCAATTCCGGTTTTCCTGGGACGATAAAACCTTTGGCATCGGTGTCAGCATCGGGATGATCGGGATCAATCACCAAAGCAGTTCGGTGATCGATGTCATCAGCCGGGTGGATGCGGCCTGTTACATGGCCAAGGAAGCGGGGCGCAGCCGCATCTACGTGCATGATGAAAAGGACCAGCGCTTGCTTGCACGGCATGGGGAAATGGCGTGGACACCCCGTATCACCAAAGCGCTGGAAGAGCAGCGCATGGTGCTCTATTACCAGCCTATCGTTCACAACACCCACCTTGCCGACCTGAACTGTCATTACGAAATTCTGATCCGCATGATTGATGAGTCAGGCAAGATCATTCCACCAGGCGAATTTTTACCCGCAGCCGAACGCTATAACCTCATCGCTAATATCGACCGTTGGGTTATCAGCGAATATTTCCGCTGGCTGGCAGAGCATCCGCAACAACTGAACTCACTGGAACTCGGTTCGATCAATCTTTCAGGAAACTCACTGGGCAATGATTCCTGTCTGCACCATATCGAAAGCCAACTCAAGGAATTCTCGATTCCCCCAGAGAAGATTTGCTTCGAGATCACCGAGACCGAGGCCATCGCCAATCTTGCCAAAGCAAAAAATTTCATCAAAAAACTCAAGGACCATGGCTGCAATTTTGCCTTGGACGACTTTGGCAGTGGATTTTCATCCTATGCCTATCTCAAGAACCTCCCGGTTGATTTCCTGAAAATTGACGGGATGTTTGTCAAGGACATCAACTCGGACCCCGGGAATTACGCCATGGTTGAGTCGATCAACCACATTGGACATGTCATGGGTAGACAAACCATTGCAGAGTTCGTTGAGACCCCGGAAACACTGCAGACTCTAAGCAAGCTGGGAGTTGATTACATGCAGGGTTATGGCATTGCCAAACCCAGTGCCCTCAGCAATCTGGAAAATAAATCGGACCGAGAACCGGGATAGCCCTGAGCCACCCCCTTCCCGGTATCTTGCTGCCGAGTTCTCTCAGGCGGTACGGGAGTAACGTGGCTTCTCGCTGGCGGGCTGTTTCAGATAGCGATCGAAGCACATGCCGATATTGCGCAGGAATAACCGGCCATTGGGCGTGACGCTGATCTTCCCTGCCTCGATTTGCACCAGCCCATCGTCTGCGAGTGGGCGCAGCTCAGTCAGCGCGTCGGCGAAGTAGTCGGTAAACGCGATGCCCCATTCACTGCCAAACGCCGCAAAATCGAGTTCCAGATCGCACATCACGCGGGTGATGGCTTCACGCTGAATCTGGTCGTCGCGCGTGAGTTTGAGCCCGCGCTCGACCGCGAAACCGGTGGTGGCCACACGATCCTGATAGCGCTTGAGGCTCTTTTCGTTCTGCATGTAAACATCGGCTGTCTGGCTGATGCTGGATGCGCCAAACGCAAGAATGTCGCAGTCCTTGTGCGTGGTGTAGCCCTGGAAATTGCGCCACAAGGTTTTGTTCTGCTGTGCGCGCACCAGTTCATCTTCGGGACGCGCAAAGTGGTCGAGGCCGATATTGACGTAGCCCGCCGCACCCAGCGACTCGTTGACCGCCTGCTGCAAAGCCAGGCGCGTCGCCGAATCCGGCAGATCGGCTTCCTGGATCAGATTCTGGTGCTTCTTCATCCACGGCACATGGGCATAGGCAAACACCGCCAGCCGATCCGGTGCCCACGCCGCCACGCGATCCAGCGTACGACTGAAGCTCTCGACCGTCTGTTTGGGCAGGCCCACGATCAGATCCAGATTGATGCTGGAAAACCCCAGTTCACGCGACCAGTCGAGCACCTGCCGGATCAGGAATTCGGACTGGATGCGATTGACCGCCTGCTGCACATCCGGGTCCATGTCCTGCACGCCGAACGACAGACGGTTGAATCCTGTTTCGCGCAATGCGGCCAGGTGCTCATAGGTCAGTTCACGCGGATCGACTTCGCAGCTGACTTCGGCATCATCCGCCAGCGTGAAATATTTGCGCATCATCGCCATCAGGCGACGAATATCGTCCGGATTGAGATAAGTGGGCGTCCCGCCACCCCAGTGCAACTGGCGTGCCACACGCTTTGCGTCGACCAGTTGTGCAGCGCGTGCCATCTCCTGCTCAAGGGCCACCAGATAGGGCTGGGTTTTACTGTAATCGCGCGTCGCCACCATGTTGCAACCGCAGTAATAACAAAGCGAGTCGCAAAACGGAATGTGCGCATAAAGCGACAGCCCACGGTCTGGTGCCGATGCGGTCAGCGCCTCGGCCCAGTCGGTCTCGCCAAACCCGGTGTGGAAATACGGCGCAGTGGGGTACGACGTGTAGCGCGGGCCGGGCACACTGTATTTTTGAAGCAATTCAAGCATGGTTGACGTCATTCTGATATCTCAAATATTAGATATTTGTGTCCCATTATCACATGCCCCCTGAAGTTCAGCCCAGTCCCGCACCAAGGTGCTTATCCCGTTTTGCGGTAAAGTTAGGGACCGCAACCCGTTGAGAATTCAGGATCGCCCCCGAATAGCCCATGCCCTATCTGCGCACGCTTCTCCAACCCATTCGCTTTCTGACGCTGGCCCTGCTGCTCGGCGCGTCCGGCGCGCGCGCGGATGAAGCTTCGGACCTCGCGCAAAGAGTCTATGACCGGCCCAACGGGCGCGACCTCACCACGCTGGGGCGCATGGTGCTCACTGAAAAAGGACGGGCGCCGCGCATTCGTGAAATTGTCACCTATCGCCTCGATAAATCGGGAGGTGAAACAGCCAACCTGATCCGCTTCCTCGATCCGGAAGATATAGCCGGGACCGGTCTCCTCAGCATAGACCAGGCTGATGGCAGTACCGATCAATGGCTTTATTTGCCGGCACTCGACCGGGTACGACGCATTTCCAGCGACCGCAAAGGCGGGCGTTTCGTTGGGTCCGACCTGTATTTCGAGGATTTGCAGGAACGCAAACCGTCCAAAGACCGCCATCGCCTGCTCGGCAAGCAGACCGAAAATGGCATTCTGTGCGATGTAGTCGAAAGCGTGCCACGCGATGCCGACAATTCTGCGTATCTCAAGCGGATCTACTGGATAGACCCTGCCACGGCGATTTCGCAACGCGTGGATTATTTCGAGAACGACCTCGCCAAACCCAGCAAGCGCTGGCTGCTGCGCGGCAAAAAGCGCAATCAGGGCTACTGGACACTGACTGATAGCCGCATCATCGACCTGTCCAGCGGGCACGAAACGCGGCTGGTCGTCGATGTCGCCCTGTACGATCAAAAACTGCCCGCCAAACTCTTCACTTCACAAGCCCTGGCCGACGAAAGCCTGGAATCGGAATATCGCCCATGAAAAACCTGCTGCTGACCTTGAGCCTCTCGCTCGTTGCCCTGCCCGTTTACGCTGCGGATGATCTGCCGCCGCCACGCATCACTACCCAGGACGCCTCGAACGACTTACCGCCGCCACGCACCACCACGCGCAAGCCGCGTGCCGTGCCCGCTGAAGCCGCCCCGGCCGAGTCGCCTGCCCAGCAAACCGCCCCCCAGATCAACACCACCGACGATCTGCCCCCCCCCACCACACGTAGTCGCAAACCAACGGGGCGCAGCTTCCAGCCCACACTCAAGGTCGGCGTCGATGACCTGCTGCTGGAAGCGGGCGGCCTGCCCGACGCGCCCGAGGCCGACACCTATTCCACGCTGCGCACCAGCATCTACGCGCTGTGGCAACCCAGTCGCGATTGGGAATTCCGCGCCGGCGCCCGGCTCGACGGCATGACCCAGGATGGCGGGCGTGCAAACCACCGTGAAATGCTGGCCGACTATGGCGATACCTACGTGCGCTATCGCAGCGGCAACGCCCGGCTCACGCTGGGTGCGCAAACCATCATCTGGGGCCGTGCCGATGAAATTCCACTGGCCGACCGCGTCAGCCGCGTTGACCTCACCCGTTTTTCTCTCGACGACCTGTCCGACCGCCGCCGTGCCCAACTCGCGGCACGCTGGGAACGCACCCTCGGCGAATACAAACTCGATGCGGTATGGCTGCCAGTATTCCGCGGCGCGCAGTTGCCGGATGTGGCTAGCGTCTGGAGTCCGATCAACCGCACCACAGGCCAGGTCATCGGCATTGCCCCCAGTCCGGCCCTTGCCGGCTTGATTGGCGCCGCCCGCATCGAAGAGGACGAACACGGCAGTGGCGGCGGCGCCCTGCGCCTGACAAAAACCGGCGACCCATTCGACTTTGGCATCACCCTGGCGCGCACCCGGCAATCACTGCCGTATTACCGCGTCAATGCAGCCGCGCTCACGCTCACCGCCGTCCACCCCTTCAACAACTTCATCGGTGCCGACTTCGAACTGGTGAGCGGCGGCTACACCTGGCGCATGGAAGCCGGTCATACCGACAATGTGCCGGTCACCCTCGCCGCCACCACATCAATGGACACCACGCGTTCGCTCGACTGGATCGGCGTGATGGAATTCTTCCCTGGCGGCGGGGAAACCCGCGTCAACCTGCAACTGGTGGCGCACGCTCTGCAAACCGATCGCAATATTCTCGAACTGAAGGAGTATTACGGTGCCAACGGCGAAATCGAGACCAACTTCAGTCAGGGTCGCTGGAAAGCCGGTATGCGCTTTTCCAGCGGATTCAACGTGCGGGACTTATATCTCAGCCCCAAGCTCAGCTATGTCGGCTGGGAACCGCATGAACTCTATGTCGCAGCGCATTACTTTGATGGTGAGGCCCGGACCCTGGGCGGTTTCCACGAGGATCATTCGCTGATCACGATGGGCCTGCGCACCAAGTTCTGAACCGTCTCCGCACATGCAGATGCTGAAATCCTGGCTCAGCGGTGACCGCATCCCCATGCTGCCGCCCTGGCTGGCGCTGGCTATACTGATCGGCATTCAACTACTGTCCCTGCCGTTTGTATTGCAGCTGCATTTCAACAACGCGCCGGATATTTACTCCCCGGCAGATTCGCCCACCATCCAGCTACGCGAGTCCCTGTTCAAGGAATTTCCCAACGACGAGGCGATCATCGCCTTGTTCGAAGGCGACACGCTCTACACCCCGGCCTTCCTCGATGCGCTCAATCGCGCTGCGCAGAAAATGGCGCAACACGCCTCGGTTGACCGGGTACTCACGCTCACCACGGTCGAGCACATTGACGCCACCGACGATGGTTTTGCCGTATCCCTGCTGATCGACCCCAAAAAACTGGCATCACGTACACCCGCTCAGTGGAAAGCCCGCGTACTGGCAGATACTTTTGCACCGGGATTGATTGCCTCACGTGATGGGCGCGCGGTGGCGCTGGTGGTTCGCCCCAAAATCCTGAAGGAAAGCCTCGCCCGGCGCGACATCCAGATCGCACTTGATGCCGTTATCGAAACAGAGAAACTCACCCCCTTCCACACGGCCACCGCCGGGACGGTCGCCCAGACTGTCGAAGAATTACGTTCCCTCTGGCGTGACAGCGCCATCTTCATTCCACTCACCTTCCTCATTGGCATGGCCCTGATGTTCTGGGTGGTGGGACGCATTCGTCCGGTCATCATTGGTGGCCTCGCCATGGGCATGGTGGTGTCGGCCAGCGTAGCCGGGCTGGTAATTTCCGGCCAACCTTACACACCCATCACCGCCATGATTCCCACATTGATGGCGGCCTACACGACGGCCACGCTGCTGCATTTATACGCCGCGATTCAGCGCGCGCGCATTGCCCTGCTGCCGAGGCCGCTGCGCATCGCACGCGCCCTGAAAGATACCTACAAACCGGGCCTGTTTAACGTGCTGACCACAGGTGCGGGATTGCTGAGTCTGCTATGGGTGGATATTCCACCGGTTCAGGCCTTTGGCCTGTCGGGCGCGATCGGTACGCTGATGGTGTTTCTGGTGGTGTTCATCCTGGCGCCGCCGATCCTGCTGAAATGGGACACGCCACGCTGGCCCCGTCGTGGCTCAGGACTGTCACACGCACGCCATATCGCCGCCGCGGTAGCCATATTCAGCCTGCGCAACGCCAGAATGGTGTTGGCCGGCACTGTCATCGTCTTGTTGGCCACCATTCCTCTGGTCATGCAGGTCAAAGTGGAATCCAACTTGATCGAGTTCTTTGCGCCGGATCATACGATCAGCCGCAGCACCGAGCGGGTGGAAAACCAGCTTTCCGGCGTAACCGGGCTGGAAATTGTCCTCACCGGCGCGGGACGCGACAGCCTGAAAGACCCGGCCACCCTGGCCCAGATCAAGGCCCTGCAAATATGGGTGGCACAGCAACCCGAGGTCGACCGCAGTTTTTCTCTGGTCGACGTGCTGGAGGAAATGAACCGCGCCTTCCACGGCGAAGACCTCGGCGCAAATGCCTTGCCCACCGACCGCAAGCTGATTCAACAACTGCTGCTGATTTACGATGGGAAAGACCTGTACGAACTGGTCAACCGGGAATTCCAGCGTGGTCGTATCACCCTCGGTCTGAATGTTCATGGCGCCAATGAAATCAGCCGCGTAATCGAAAAAATACGCGCGCACGTCGCCGCACAGCCCATTGCTGGTGTTGAGATGGATCTTGCAGGATATGGGCGTTTATTCTCGGATCAGGAAGACCGCATTGTCGATGGCCAGATCAAGAGCTTCAGCTCGGCTTTCATTCAGATCCTGCTGCTACTGGCACTGCTGTTTCACTCGTTTCGCGGTGCATTCATCTGTCTGGTGCCCAACCTGGCGCCGCTCTTTTTCATTTTCGTGGTGATGGGTTCAACAGGGATTGCACTGGATGTGGCGACGGTGCTGATTGCGGGCGTCATCCTTGGCATCACGGTAGATGACACCATTCATCTGTATCACGGCTACCTGCACCGCATCCGCAATGGTGTCAGCCCAGTGTTCGCCATCATCCGCAGCGTGGAAAGCTCCGGGCGCGCGGTGATTGCCATCTCGATCGTGCTGATAGCCCAGTTCAGCCTGCTTGGACTATCCGACTTCCGTCCTACCGCCCACTTCGGCACGCTATGTGCCGTGGGACTGTTTGCAGGTCAGGTATTTGAATTGCTGCTCATGCCGGCGCTGCTGGGTATCAAGCTACGCAAGCCTCAAACGGGCGTCACGGCACGGTAATTTTCAGGGCACTGAATTCATCGTTGAACACGCCCACTTCGTCGCCCGCCGCAAACTGCCAGCCCTCCAGATGACCAAAATCAGTACTGGAGTGGGGTTCAAGATTGAGTTTGAAACGCTTGGCAACTGACAGGGTGGGGTTGCGCACGCTTAAGACAACCATGAGGTAACGATCGCTGGTGTTCTCGATCACTGCAACCAGTCCCTTGCCCAGCATCGACGAACGGAAATTGATGACCACCGGCAACGCGGCCTTGGCAGACACCGTCGCCTGATAATCCGTTTCCTTGTAGGCGATCTGCGCTTTCAATTGCTCGATTTCGCGCAAACTGTCGGTCAACTGGTTGCGGGTTTCGATCAGATAACGCTCAGTCTGCTGGTGTGTTTCGACCTCCTTCGACAAGCGCCGCTTCACATCACCCAGATCGACATTGATCATGAAGGCATACAACACCAGGCCACACACCAACACCACCAGCACCGCATTCACGACCGCCGAGACAATCAGCAATCGGGGCTTCGGTTGATTCCGGGATGTGACGTCCTTGTTGTTCCCCATGCTCATCCCGTGTTGCGCATCCCCGCAGCAATGGCGTTGATCGTGCGCTTCAGCGGCGTAAGCCACAATTCCTGCTCGGACTCCCACACGCTTCCGGAGCGGTAACGCTGCAACAAACGAACCTGAATGTGGTTGATCGGATCAATGTAGGGACGGCGACGCGAAATCGACAACATCAGAGGCTGGTTGTCCTCCAGCAGGGATTCAATCTGCGCGACCTGTTTGACGCCTGCCACGGTGAGGGCAAACTCGTTCGCTATCGCACGGTAGACCAGCATGGTGTCAGGGTGGTCGCACAAACGTGCATATTCCTCGGCAATTTCCATGTCGGCCTTGGTCAGGGCCATCTGCACATTAGACAGCAAGCTGCGGAAGAACGGCCATTCCCGACACATCGCCTGCAGGTTCGCCAGGCCGTCTGGCTGTTTCCCGATAAAATCCTTCAACGCGCTACCGATGCCATACCAGGCAGGCAGCGTATGGCGCGACTGCGCCCAGCCAAACACCCAGGGAATAGCCCGGATTGACGACAGCGAACGATCAGCTTTCTTGCGGTGCGACGGACGGCTGCCGATATTCAACAGGCCGATTTCGGTAACGGGCGTGCTCTCGTAAAAATAATCGATAAAGCCAGGCGCCCCGATCAAAGCGCGGTAAGCCGTCTCGCCAGCCGCAGCGATATCGCGCATCCAGTCGAGGTAGTTCTGCGGATAGCGCACCTCGCTGGAGGCGAGTGCAGTGGCACTGGCCTTGAGCAGGCCGGTCACCCCCATGCCGATTTCGTAGGTGGCGGTCTCGGGTTTGCTGTACTTGTAATACAGCATCTCGCCCTGCTCGGTGAACTTGATCTCGCCATTCACCGTGCCTGGCGGCTGCGACAGGATCGCATCATGGGTGGGGCCGCCGCCACGTCCCACCGTGCCACCACGTCCGTGGAACAGGCGGCATTCGACGCCATAATGCTGGGTCAGCGCAATGATGGAAAGCTGGGCCTGATAGAGGTTCCAGTTCGATGCCAGAATGCCGCCGTCCTTGCACGAGTCCGAGTAACCGAGCATAACCTCCTGGTGATTGCCATTGGCGGCAACCAGCGCACGGTAGACCTTGTTTGACAACAACTGGTCAAGAATGGATTCACTGTGCTGCAGGTCTTCCACCGTCTCGAACAGCGGAGCAACCTGAATACGGCACAGCCAGTCACGCCCGTTGTGACCACACAGGCCGACCAGCCTCGCCAGCAGCATCACTTCCATCACATGCGACGCGCTGTGTGTCATCGAGATCACATAGGTGCCAAAGACCTCATCACCCACCTCGGCCTGCAATTTGGCCATGCGCCGGAACACTGCAATGGCTTCACGGGCCTCGTCACTCAGTGCGTCGTCATTCACGTTGACCGGATCGATGTGACCGATCCAGGCAGCCAGCCGCTTCAGCCGTTCGGGTTCGGAAGCGCCGACATAGTCGAAATCGTGGTCGATCTGCTGCAGTACTTCGGTGACCGCGCGCGTATGCACGGTTGATTCCTGACGAACATCCAGTTGCAGCAGATGAAAGCCAAAGCTTTCAACCAGGCGAATCAGGGCCTGCAGATCCTGCATGGCGACAATACGATCGCCATGGCTGATCAGCGAGTCGCGCACCAGATACAGGTCTTCGAGGAAAGCGGGGGCATTTTCATACGCCAGATGCGAGACAAAACTCGGCACATCGGCCAGACACTGGTGAACGTAGGACAGGTTGGCATCCAGTCGCGCCAGCATGATTGCCGCCATGCGGCGATAGGGCTCACGGCTGTATATCTGTACGGCGGTACCGCGAAACACCTGCTCGCCAAATTCGGCCTCGTATTCGGACAGGCGTTCCATGAAGGGGGCTGACGGGGTACACCAGCCGCTGCTGTGCGTCAGGGTCTGCCGCAACTCCAGCACGCGCAGGCGGTATTCATCGAGCGCTGCCTGCATTTGGGTGTGCACGGTCCACTCGGTGACCTCCGCCGTCACGAACGGATTGCCATCGCGGTCGCCGCCGATCCACGAACCAAAACGAATAAAGCTCGGCACCTTGACCGGCGCCACGCCGTCCGCGTTCACGCCAAAATGCTTGCGCAGCGCTTTTTCGAAAAACAAATACGCTCTCGGCACGGCCTCGAACAGGCTTTCACGCACGTAATACAAGCCATTGCGCACCTCATCGTGCACCTCGAGCTTGGCCGTACGCAATTCATCGGTGCGCCAGATCACCTGAATTTCGGCGGCCAGCTGGGTTTCCAGTTCGCGCTGGTCATTCACGCCCAAAGTGGAGCTATACAACTGGTCGCACAGCAAAAACACCCGGCGCATGCCTTCCATCACCGCGCGTCGACGCGCTTCCGTGGGATGTGCGGTAAACACCGGTGCATAGTGCAGACGGTCGACCATGCCCTGCAAGGTGTTCACCGACATGCCCTGTGCCTTGAGGTCGGCCAGGGTGCGATCAAACGACCCCTCCCACAACGTCATGCCATGCGACAGCATGCAACGGCGATTGCGATGCGCAAAGCTTTCTTCCGCCACATTGACCAGCTTGAAATAGCTGGAGAAAGCACGCACCACCAGTTCGATCTTGTCGGCCGGCATGGCGTCGATCATGGTCATCAATTCAGTGCGACGCGCTTGATCTTCCTGCTGTTGCAGTTCGGCAAAACCGCGCCGCAGGGTTTCCACAGCTTCGAACACGTCTTCGCCAGCAAACTGCAGCACCACTTGACCAAGCAAGGTGCCCAGCAGTTTGACCTGCGCACGCAGGTGGTCATCGGTCAGGAGATTTTCGGGAGCATTCATGGCAAGAAATCAAAGCCCGGATAGCCGGGTTTAAGTGCAGCAAAGCTGACTATTTTCGCATATTCAGCACATATCACCCAACCGCGCGCCGCGCATTGCGGAACATCCGCAGCCAGGGCGCTGCACCGGCCATGCCATCCGGCCGCCACGACAGTTGTGCGGCGCGGAAAACACGCTCGGGATGCGGCATCAGGATACTGAAGCGGCCATCCGCCGTGGTGAAACCGGTGAGCCCTGCTGCCGAACCATTCGGGTTCAATGGATAGGTTTCAGTCGGCGCACCACGATGATCGACATAGCGCAGCGTGGACAAGGCCCGTCCCGCATGCGCTGCATCACGGAAAACAACCCGGCCTTCGCCATGCGACACCACAATTGGCATCACCGAACCGGCCATGTCGGCGAGGAAAATCGACGGTGACGCCAACACCTCGACCAGCGAGAAACGGGCTTCAAACTGTTCGGACACATTGCGTTCAAAACGCGGCCAGGCATCCGCTCCGGGAATCAGGTCATGCAACTGGCTCATCATCTGGCAACCGTTGCACACGCCCAGGGCAAAGGTGTCGGCACGACCAAAGAAGGCCGCAAACTGGTCGCGTGCGCGTGGATTGAACAGAATGGACTTGGCCCAACCGCCGCCTGCGCCCAGCACGTCGCCGTAACTGAAGCCGCCGCATGCCGCCAAACCGGTGAAATCGCCCAGGCTCACCCGCCCCGAGAGGATGTCGCTCATGTGCACATCCACTGCGGCAAAGCCCGCTGCATCGAATGCCGCCGCCATTTCGACCTGGCCATTGACCCCCTGCTCGCGCAGCACCGCGACACGCGGGCGCTTGCCGCTGGCAATCAAGGGCGCTGCGACATCGGCCTGGGCATCGAAGCTCAAAGCATAGTGCAGCCCCGGATCGGCGGCATCGGCGTGGCTGGCGAACTCCTGTTCGGCACAGGCCGGATTGTCGCGCAGCTTCGCCATTTCGTAACTGGTGCGCGCCCATGCACGTTGCAGATCAATGCGCGCCTCATCCAGCACCAATTTTTCCTCGCGCAGCACGCGCACGCGATCCAGTGTGTTGACGTGACCAATGACGAAGAACTCGCCACGCAGATCGGCATCAATGAAGGCCTGCATCACGGCCTGCGTATCGCTACGCCGAACCTGCAACACCGCACCGGCTTCTTCGTTGAACAGCACATTGAATACACGCGTGGAATAACCGGATTCGTCCAGGTTGCCAGGCTCTGGCAACCCTTCGTTCTCGACTTCATGACGAATCTGGCCGAGGCACAATTCGTCCATGTCCAGATCCATCCCGCAATGGCCGGCAAACGCCATTTCACACAACACAGCGAACAGCCCGCCGTCGGAGCGGTCGTGATAAGCCAGCAGTTTGCCGTCTGCATTCAACGCCTGCACCGTGTCGAAAAATGCGTTCAATGCAGCAGCAGCGGGAGCGTCCGGGCAACGGTCGCCTACCTGCTTGTAGGCCTGGGCAAAACTCGAACCGCCCAGGCGGTTCTTGCCCAGGCCCAGGTCGATCAGGATGAGATCGGTGTCGCCAATGTCAGTACGCAACTGCGGTGTGAGGTGCACAGTCGCGTCCGGTGTGTTGGCAAAGGCCGAGATCACCAGTGAAATCGGCGAGGTCACCGATTTCTTTTCGCCATCGGCATCCCACACGGTTTTCATGCTCATCGAATCCTTGCCGACCGGGATGGAGACCCCCAGCGCCTGGCAATAATTCGAGACAGCAGCCACGGTGTCGAACAGCGCGGCATCTTCGCCCGAGTGTCCGGCCGGGGCCATCCAGTTAGCCGACAATTTCACCTGCGTGAGGCCATCCACCCGTGCCGCTGCCAGATTGGTGATCGCTTCAACAACCGCCATGCGTCCCGATGCCGGTGCATCGATCAAGGCCAGTGGCGCTTTCTCGCCGATGGAAAACACTTCGCCGTGCGTCGTTTGATAGCCGGCCAGGGTGATCGCGCAATCCGCCACCGGCACCTGCCACGGCCCGACACACTGGTCGCGCGCAGTCAGGCCACCAACCGTACGGTCGCCGATGGAAATCAGAAACATCTTCGATGCCACGCCCGGAACCGCCAGCACGCGATAGATCGCCTCCTTCAGGTCGATCCCCTCCAGCGCCAGCGGCGCCGGCATGACTGCCTGATGCGCCACGTCGCGCGTCATCTTGGGCGGCTTGCCCAGAATCACATCGAGGCTCACATCGACCGGCGCATTCTGGTAATGGCTATCGGTCACCAGCAAGTGGTTATCTTCAATGGCTTCGCCCAGCACCGCGAACGGGCAGCGCTCGCGCTCGCACATCGCACGAAATTCGCCAACGCGATCCGGCGGAATCGCCAGTACGTAGCGCTCCTGCGCTTCGTTGCACCAGATTTCGCGCGGCGACATGCCGGACTCCTCCGACGGCGCAGCACGCAACTCAAAGCGCCCGCCGCGGCCACCGCCATGCACCAGTTCAGGCAGCGCATTCGACAAGCCACCGGCACCCACGTCGTGAATCGACAGAATCGGATTGTCCTCACCCAGCTGCCAGCAGCGATCGATGACTTCCTGCGCACGCCGCTCCATTTCCGGATTGCCGCGCTGCACCGAATCGAAATCCAGGTCGGCCGCATTGGAACCGGTGTCCATCGACGACGCTGCGCCGCCGCCGAGACCAATCAGCATGCCCGGGCCACCCAATTGAATCAGCAGTGTGCCGGTTGGCAGCATCTTCTTGTTCACGTGATCGTCGCGAATACTGCCCACACCGCCCGCCAGCATGATCGGCTTGTGATAGCCGCGCCGCTGTCCGGACACGGTTTCTTCAAAAGTACGGAAATAGCCCGTCAGGTTGGGGCGACCGAATTCGTTGTTGAATGCCGCCGCGCCAATCGGGCCTTCAAGCATGATCGCAAGCGGGGTGACGATGCGTTCGGGCTTGCCGTAGGCATCTGTTTCCCATGGCTGGATGTAGCCGGGAATATTCAGGTTCGACACCGAAAATCCACCCAGGCCGGCTTTGGGTTTGGAACCGGTTCCGGTCGCCCCTTCGTCGCGGATTTCACCGCCGCTACCGGTGGCCGCACCGGGAAACGGCGAAATCGCCGTCGGGTGGTTATGGGTTTCCACCTTCATCAACACATGGGTGAGTTCACTACTGTAGGCATAGCTGCCGTCGGCGCGCGGATAGAAGCGGTCGATCTGCGCCCCTTCGATGACCGAGGAATTGTCCGAATACGCCACCACCGTGCCCTCGGGGTGGGCCGCGTGGGTGTCACGGATCATGCCGAACAGCGACTTGTCCTGCGCCGTGCCATCGATCACCCAGGACGCGTTGAAAATCTTGTGGCGGCAATGCTCGGAGTTGGCCTGCGCAAACATCATCAGTTCAACATCGGTCGGGTTGCGTCCCATGCGGGTGAAATTGTCGACCAGATAATCGAGTTCATCATCCGACAGCGCCAGGCCGAGGCTGCGGTTGGCGACTTCCAGTGCGGCGCGGCCGCCTGCCAGCACGTCAACCGAGGTCAATTCACGCGGCGGCACATGCTGGAATAGCGCCTCTGCGCCTTCCAGCGAGTCCATCACGGATTCAGTCATGCGGTCATGCAGCAGCGGCAATACCGCTGACAAGGCCTGCCCCGACAGCGGCGCACCCTGTGGGTCGCACACGCGGTACGCCACCCCTCGCTCAATACGGCGTAGTTGAACCATGCCACTGTTTTTAAGGATATCCGTCGCCTTGGATGACCACGGTGAAATTGTGCCCGGACGAGGGGTAACCAGAAGCTGCACCTCATCGCCGGCAGGGTGGTCCGCAGGTGAACCATAATCCAGTGTTTTAGCGAGCTGCTGTTCGGCAGCGGCATCCAGTTCGCCGTCCAGTTCCAGAAAATGCCAGTAGCGCGCAGTCAACTCGCCCAGAGAAACCCCGAGGCGGTCGGCCTCCTGGCGAATTTTGTCGATACGGAAAGAGGACAGTGCAGCACTGCCGGGGAGCGATACGATGGAAGACATGTGCGTCTTTGCAAACGGGCAAAGACGCTATTTTAGCCGATCAGGACGTTCCGCCGCGCTAGCTTGTCGGGTTGGCTTTTTGACGCAACCGGGCCTGTTTCCGCCAGATATCCAGACAGTTCAGCCCGCAGAAATGATGAACGTAGTCCTGAGCGTCCGCCTGTTTGACTGAGTCGGCCGGTATTTCCCGCAGACAGACTTCACAACTCACGACCGAGCAGCCCTCCTCGTCAGAGCACTGTGCCACGGGCGCACCTGCTGATGTGTGATTATGGGTATCCATACGGCACCCCTCTAAGCATCCGGACAGTCTCAGGATAGCTCACCCCATAGGGCTTACAAGTCACCACCACAAGGACGAAATAGAGGCTCCACTTAGTAGCCTGCCTCCTTGATTGCCTGTTTGATCATCTTGTAGTCAGCCTGCTTGTCGATGACAAACCCGGTCACCTTGCTGTGGATAGCCTTCTGCAATGCCTGGATAGCATCAGGCGAAAGCGCAACCGCCGCCGCACCCAGTTTGTCCTGCTCGGCAGCTGTCAAGCGATTACTCGCCATCAAAGTGAAATCCGGTGTGTTGGGCAGCGGGTACCACAACTCGTATTCATCTTTTGCGACTAACTCATTGGCCAGTTTGCTACGCAAGCTGCCAGCTTGTACAAAGTCACGCTGTATGGCGATGACGACTTCTTCCTGGGTTTTAAAGTTCATTATCTGCACCGCCTCCTGCTTGTTACGCCTGAGCGTATAACGCCCCATCACATCCAGCCAGGATTCCTTCTCGGTCAGCGCCACTGCAGTGACAGTTACCCCTTTTCGACGCACCAGCGTACCCGTGGCCTGGTCTTTCACGCGGGCGACTGGCGAATAGCCCTGATCCAGAACCGAAACAGCAACGGATGGTGGCACGAAATACATGTCCAGCCGGCCTTTATCCAGCGAGCGCAGTGCCGTCTTGATGGTGCGGAACAGGGTGAGGTTGGGCTTCAAACCCAGCGAAGTACCAAGCGCCCGGGCAAACGGCATGGCAGCTGCACGGAAGTCGTCCATAAAAATATCAGCCTTGCCGGTGCCGGGATAAATCCCGATGTTCAGCGTACGCTCCTCGGCATGCGCCATCAGCGGCAAAGCAGGGATCAAGGTCAGGCCAGCTAAAAAACCACGTCTGTTCATGTTTTTCTCCAGATTTGGGGCGTATGCCCACCAGGCCATTTCGACACGTTGCCGGGCAAACTGAATGCCGGCAGCAGGGTTTATTACGACTACGAGCACGCACATTTGAACCAGCATCGCGAGCCGGGCATTCAGATCAATCCAATAATCTTCACCCGGGCTAAGATGCTCGCAGTACCCAACTACGGATGGACTACCCATATGTCGATCACGCCGCCTTCACTCGTCTCTCCGCCGCTATTCATGGCCGCCGACATCCGTGCCGGCGAGCAAACATGGGCGAGAGCGCATCCCCACGACCCCTTGATGGAAAAAGCCGGAGCGGCGGCGGCTGAACTGGCCGGCACCCTGGCCAGCGAATCAGGCGCACCTGTCCTGGTCCTGGCAGGGCCGGGAAACAATGGTGGCGACGCACTGATCGCCGCCCGCCACCTTTCGACACAGGGATTCCGCGTCGTCGTCGTGAGCCGTGCCGACCCTGCCCACTTGCCTGCGGAGGCTGCCCGCGCCCGGGAAGCCTGGATTCAAAGTGGCGGAACCCTCCTGGCCGATATCCCCGCGCTGCAGCGTTACAGCCTGGTCATCGATGGCCTGTTCGGAGTGGGCCTGACACGCGAACTCACAGGCGATGATGTGCGCTGGATTGCGCTGGCCAATGGCCTGGCCTGCCCCAAGCTGGCGCTCGATGTGCCGAGCGGCCTTGACAGCGACAGCGGCCGGATTCGGGGGTGTGCGCTGCGCGCCGACCACACGCTGACCTTTCTTGGACTCAAACCTGGCCTGCTCACCGGGGAAGGGCCGGACTGCGTCGGCGAATTGCATCTCGATACATTGGGCGTCACGCCGATGACCAATCCCGCAACACCAGGCATCGCACTGACGCAACTGGAAAGCCGCCATCGCCTGCCACCGCGCGCACACAGCAGCCACAAAGGCACGTATGGTCATGTCGGCATAATCGGCGGGAGTCACGGCATGGTGGGCGCCTGCCTGATCGCCGGACGTGCTGCATTGCAGCAGGGAGCGGGCAGCGTCACCCTGGGTACGCTGGATGATCGCATCGCGGTTGATTATGCTGAACCGCGACTGATGTTTGCCGTGCCGGAACGTCTGTTGAACTCGCCCCTCAGCGTGCTGGCGATTGGCCCCGGGCTGGGACAAAGCCCGCGTGCACATGCACTGCTGGAAACCGCGCTGGCGACCCCCTGCACGCTGGTGCTGGACGCCGACGCGCTGAACCTGCTGGCCAGTGATCCCAAACTGGCCAGGCAAGCCGCCTACCGCCCGCATCCCACTCTGCTCACGCCTCATCCCGGCGAGGCGGCCCGCCTGCTTGGCGTGGCGGCTGCCGACATTCAGGCAAACCGCATCGAGGCTGCCCGCAATCTAAGCATGCATTATCGTGCGTATATTGCATTGAAAGGCGCAGGTACGATCATCTCCCACCCGGATGGACGCTATGCCATCAACACCAGCGGTGGCCCCTGGCTCGCCCAGGCCGGTTCGGGTGACCGCCTCACCGGCATGGTGGCAGCCTTGCTGGGGCAGGGTATGGGGCCGGGCGATGCGCTGGAAGCGGCAGTCTGGCTACACGGTGCTTCTGTCTGATCGCAGCACGGCACGATTATTAAAGGAAACCCTTCCCATGCCGATACTTGATCTATAACCCGCTTCCCAATCAAGATCGGCTAACCGACCCAATCCATGAAACAGCACTCACAGCACCTTGGGATCGGTGCCCGGATCGGCACGGGATTTGTGGTGGTGCTCGCCCTGATGGTTACGCTCAGCGCAATCGGTTTGCGTTATGTGGCCGAAGCCAACCAGCACCTGAAAGACATCACCCAGAACAACAACGTCAAGATTGAACTCGCTACGGAGATGCACAGTGCGTTGCGCGAGCGCGCGATCTCCATGCACACCCTCCCCAGCATCACCGATCCGTTCGACAAGGACGCCGAGATTCAGCGCTTCAACGCGCAAGCCACACGCTACGCCAAGGCGCGAACCCGACTTGAGAGCATGCCGCTGAGCCCGAAAGAACGCGAGATTCTGACCAGAATCTTCAACATGACCAGCGAAGCGGGGTCTGAAGTGCAGGCGGTCATGGAGATGTCCACCTTTAACGACAATCCAACAGAAGTTTTCGAATTCATACGTAACGTGGCCATGCCGCGACAACGTCTGATCGCGGAACAGGTTGACCTCATGCTTGAGTTGCAGCGCAGGCAGACCTCCGCCGCGGTGCAGGATGCCGAGCAGTCCTATGCGCGCGTGCGCGACCTGATGCTGGGACTGGGGACAGCAGCACTGCTGATAGGAATCATGATTGCCGGATTTATCAGCCAGCGGGTGGCGCGTCAGGCAGGGCAACTTGAAACCCAGGCCATGTATGACCTGCTGACCGGTTTGCCCAACCGCTCGCTGTTGCATGACCGGCTCAATCATGCAATCGAGCTATCCAAACGTAAATCTGCGTCGTTCGGCGTGATACTGATGGATCTGGACCGTTTCAAGAGTATCAACGATACCCTGGGCCATGACGTGGGCGATGAAGTACTACGTGAAGTGGGGCGCCGTTTGAACGCAACGATACGCGCCGAGGATACGGTGGCACGTTTGGGTGGAGACGAGTATGTCCTGCTGATAGACGACCTGGAGCCACAAGGCGCTGCATTAATCGCAAACAAGATCCTCGCCTCCCTCGACCGGCCTTTCCTCTGGCAAAACCAGAGTATCGATCTTGGCGCGAGCCTGGGGTGTTCGTTTTATCCTTCCCAGTGCGGAGATGCCAGCGGCCTGCTGCGATGCGCCGACATCGCGATGTACGTGGCGAAGCGCTCCGGCAAGAGCTATGCGCTGTATTCCCCGGACCAGGAAGTTACCAGTCGTGACGATCTTTCGCTCAAGAGCGAACTGCGCGAAGCCATCCAGAAGAATCAGTTATGCCTGCATTACCAGCCGCAAATCGATCATCGTAATCAGCGTATTGTGGGGCTGGAAGCGCTGGTGCGCTGGAACCATCCGCAGCGTGGTTTTCTGGCACCTGACACATTCATCCCCCAGGCAGAAGATGCGGGCCTGATTGGCCCGCTCACCCTCTGGGTGCTTAAGTCTGCACTGGCCTATCAGGTGGGTTTGCATCAACGGGGCCATCTGTTGAACATGGCCGTCAATCTCTCCGCGCGGAACCTGCATGATATGGAATTACCCGCCAGCGTTCACAGTCTGCTCGTGGAAAATGGCGTCAACCCCAAACACCTCACCCTCGAGATTACCGAGAGCGCGGTCATGTCCAATCCGAGCGATAGCCTTACCATCCTCACCGAACTTGACCGCATGGGGGTGAAACTTGCGATCGATGATTTTGGTACCGGCTATTCCTCGCTCGCCTATCTCAAGCGCCTGCCGGTCAACGAACTGAAAATCGACAAATCCCTGGTGACGGATATGGAAGTGAACGAGAACGACGCCGTGATCGTGCGCTCCACCATCGACCTTGCGCACAACCTGGGGCTCAAGGTCACCGCCGAAGGCGTGGAAACCCAGGATGTCTGGGATACCCTGAGCATTCTCGGATGCGACCAGTCACAGGGCTTTTTTATGGGTAGCCCCATGTCGGTAGAAAAACTGGATGCCTGGCTAGGCGAATTGGCTCACCTGGAAGGTCCGAAGCGGGCACTTCACGCAATGTGAAGCGCCCGCGCCTTAACAGACGCGATTTTTCAAATACGCCGCAAATTCTTCCTGGACCTCAGCATGCTTCAGCGCGTATTCCACCGTCGCCTGCAGATAGCCAAGCTTGCTGCCACAATCGTAGCGAACCCCATCGAACGCATAAGCCAGCACCTGCTGCTCGATCAGCAATGCTGCAATCGCATCGGTAAGTTGCAGTTCGCCGCCGGCACCGGGTTTGAGGTTCCGGATGTGGTGAAAAATACGCGGGGTGAGTATGTAGCGGCCCACCACACCCAGTGTGGAGGGCGCTTCTTCGGGTTTGGGTTTTTCGACGATGGCATTCACCCGCGACACCCGCTCTTCCAGAGAGGTGGCATCGACAATGCCATAAGCCGCGGTGTCCTGCGGTGCAACCTGCTGCACGCCAAGTATCGAGCATTGATAAAAGTCGTATTGATCGACCATCTGCTTCATCACCGGTGGATTGCCATCGATCAGGTCGTCTGCCAGGATGACCGCGAAAGGTTCGTTGCCAATCACCGGCTGCGCGCACAACACGGCATGGCCTAACCCAAGCGCCTCGGCCTGACGGATATAGATGAAATTGACCCCGGGCGGCCGTATCGACTGCACCAATTCCAGCACGCGATTCTTGCCGCGCGCGGCCAATTCGGTTTCCAGTTCGTAGGCTTTGTCGAAATGATCTTCGACCGTGCGCTTGGTGCGGCTGCTGATGAAAATGATGTCGGTGATGCCCGCATCCATCGCTTCTTCGACCGCATACTGAATCAGCGGCTTGTCGACAACGGGGAGCATTTCCTTCGGGCTGGCCTTGGTTGCGGGCAGAAATCGGGTGCCTAAACCGGCAACTGGAAATACGGCTTTTTTTACTTTTTGCATATCTCTTCCTGAAAGTTCTTTGGTTTACAAATCCAAATGGTATTGCGCGTTATTGTTATCCGGTGTCAACAAAGCCAGTAACCCGGCTTCATCAAGAATGTTCACGCCGAGTTCCTGCGCTTTTATCAGTTTGCTGCCCGCTTCCTCTCCGGCCACCACGTAAGCGGTTTTTTTTGAGACGGACCCTGCCACCTTGCCGCCGGCGGCTTCGATCATCTCCTTGGCGGCTTCACGTGTCAGCGTCGGCAAGGTGCCAGTCAGCACCAGCGTCTGACCTGTAAGGATACCAGCCGATTGCGACACTCCGGTGGACTCCGGCCAGTGCACCCCGGCAGCCCGAAGCGAGTTCACCACGTCGAGGTTATGCGGCTCGGCAAAAAACTGGATGATGGACTGCGCGACGATCGGCCCAACATCACGCACCGCCAGCAGATCGTTCTCTGCCGCGGCAATGAGTCTGTCCAGCGACCCGAAATGCCGGGCCAGATCCTTGGCGGTAGTCTCGCCGACATTCCGGATACCCAGCGCGAAAATGAACCGCGCCAGTGTGGTGGCCTTGCTCGCATTAATCGCTGCGAGCAGGTTGGCCGCCGATTTCTCGGCCATGCGTTCCAGGCCTGCGAGCGTATCCAGATTCAGTCCATATATCTCGGCCGGCGTATGCACCAGGCCACGCTCGACCAGCTGATCGACCAGTTTGTCGCCCAAGCCTTCGACATCCATCGCGCGACGACCTGCAAAGTGAAGCAGGGCCTGCTTGCGCTGTGCCGGGCATACCAGGCCGCCGGTGCAGCGCACAGCGGCTTCGCCCTCCAGCCGCACCACATGCGAACCGCACTCCGGGCAAAAGGGGTAGCTTTGCAAGATGTCGAAGCGGGGTGGCTCGGGTATGGGCCGACGCTTGGTAAGGACGGCGACAACTTCGGGTATCACGTCCCCCGCGCGGCGTACAGTAACGGTGTCACCGATGCGCACGTCCTTGCGGTCAATCTCGTCCTGATTGTGCAGGGTGGCATTGGTCACCGTCACGCCGCCGACAAACACCGGCGATAGCCGCGCCACCGGCGTCACCACGCCGGTGCGACCGACCTGAACGTCAATACCGATCACAGTAGTGAGCTCCTCCTGTGCAGCGTATTTATGTGCAACCGCCCAGCGCGGTTCACGCGACAAGAAACCTAGTCTGGTTTGTTCGGCAATTTTATTGACTTTATAAACAGCTCCGTCTATTTCGAATTCGAGACTATTACGACGTTCTAGTATTTCGTAATAGAAATTGAACAGCTCATCCGGCCCTATGCAAATTCTTCTGTCATTACAAACTGGCAACCCCAGCGCTTTAAAGGCATCAAGCATGGTGCTGTGCGTTAGCGGGGCTTGCTCCCAACCTCTGATTTCACCCGGCCCATAGCTAAAGAAACTCAGAGACCGTTGCCTCGCCAACTCGGGATTAAGTTGACGGATGCCGCCTGCCGCGCCGTTGCGCGGATTGACTAGGGTGGGCTTGCCTGCCTCGCGTTGCTTCGCGTTGTAGCGCTCGAAATCGTCGCGCCGCATGAATATCTCGCCGCGCACTTCGAGCACGGTGGGTGGCCTATTGGTTTTAAGCTTGAGCGGAATCGAGTGAATGGTACGCACATTCTGAGTCACATCCTCGCCAGTTTCGCCGTCGCCACGCGTGGCTGCCTGCACCAACACACCATTCTCGTAACGCAGGTTGATGGCAAGGCCATCAAACTTGAGCTCGGCGGCATATTCAACCAGCGGATCGGAATCGCTCAGGCCCAGCTCCTTGCGCACTCGCGCATCGAATGCCTGCGACCCTGCTGCCGTGGTCTTTGTTTCGGTGCGAATCGACAGCATCGGTACGGCGTGGCGCACCTTGGCAAACGCGTCGAGCGGTTTGCCGCCTACACGCTGAGTCGGTGAATCCGGGGTGGCGAGTTCGGGGTAATCGACTTCAAGCGCCTGCAGTTCGCGGAACAGCCGGTCATATTCCGCATCGGGAACGATCTGTTGGTCAAGAACGTAATACGCGTGATTGTGCTGCTCGATTTCCTGACGCAGCACGGTTGCGCGCGCCAGGACGTCGGGTGAGGCCATCAGGAGAACAGACGCAGTGCCCGCCTCGACCCGGAAGGTACGCCGCGTGCATCCATGCGCTCGTAGATGTGCGTGAGTTGGGTACGGATTTTTTCGATGCCGGTGTCGGTCAGCGGGCGCAGGTTGTCGTCCACCAGAATGCCGCCAACTTCATTGGCCAACTTGCGACCGAATCCCACCATGCCATCGAACACCTTGAGACCATCCGGCACGCGTGGCACATCGAACTGCAGCGTCACCCCCTGCGAAGCCTGACCTTCAACAACGGTCGGGCTGAAGGGTTCGGCATCATGGTTGCATAGCGCATAGAGCGGTTCGCTACGGCTATCGAGCAACTGGAACACACCGTCCACGCCCAGCACCATGCCATTACCTTCGGCCTCGCGCACGATACGGGTCAGGTTCACCGCACCCTCACCGCGCGCCACCACGTTCAAACCAATCAGGACATCGACATCAACACAGAAACGGTCGATGGATTGTGCGCGCTCCTGCGCATCGGCGACGTCGTCACAAGCCACCTGCAAGCCATGGGCACGTGCCGCAGTCTGCAACGAGTTACACAGCGCGAACAGTTGGTCTCCCAGAACTGCGCCGTTACGGTCGGCCAGCTGCAGGGTCACGACTATTTGCTGATAGTGCACATCACGCCACGGCTGGACCTCTTCCCATTCGCTTGCGTCAACCGGCAATCCGGCCCAGCGCACGGTCTTGCCCAGCGTGCGCGCATGACTGTAGGCATCGGCAAACACACTGGCGAGTATGCCTTCGCCGCCAATACGGACCCGGTATTCGATCAGCTCATCATAGGGGGCAGGTGATGCCGCCGCCGGTGGACTGGACGAACGCGATGAAGATGCCGGAACGGAGGACGCATCAGAGCGAGGAGCAGGCGCCCTGTCTTCCGAGCCGGAAGGCTCTTCATCAAACTGCATGTTTGCATCCATGTGCACATGCGGCTCGCCGGTCGCTTCGTCCGCCCCGGCCTCGTCGTCGTCAAAGACCGGTTCCCTCAGCGCGGGTTCAACCCGGTTGTGCGTTTCGCGCGCGACCACGCCCGATTCCATCAGCGCATCACCCATGGGCGCTTGAAAAACCGCGTCAGCCTGTTTGCGGAAACGGCGCTCCTGAGTCCAATTGAACACCAGCACCGCCACGACGACAGCCACGCCTATCACCAGCAACCAGATCTGCAAATCACTCATTCATTTTTCCCGACTGCACGGAGTGGGCCGCCACCACCCGGACGAACCATTCGTCCGGCGCGATCATGCCCAGTTCATTGCGTGCCCGCTCTTCGATGGCGTCACGCCCCTGCTTGAGGTCGCCGAGTTCAGCCAGCAAGCCTGCATTGCGCATTTGCAGACGCTGGTTCAGCGTCTGCTGAGACTGGATTGTGTGCGCACGTTCGCGCACCTTCAACCAACCGCCCTCACCCAGCCATAGCGGATACTGCAGCAGAATAACCGCAACAGCCAGCGCCCAGGCCAAGCCCTGGCTGCGAATGCGTGTGCCCAGCCTGAATACGCTGGAATCAGCCGCGCTGGCGGAAGGCATCGCGTCCGGGATAGCTTGCCGTGTCACCGAGTTCTTCTTCGATACGCAGCAATTGATTGTATTTTGCCATGCGGTCGGAACGCGACAGCGAACCGGTCTTGATCTGGCGGGCGTTGGTTGCCACCGACAGATCGGCAATCGTGGTGTCCTCGGTCTCGCCCGAACGGTGCGAAATCACCGAGGTGTAGCCCGCCTGTTTGGCCATCTCGATGGCCTGGAAAGTTTCCGACAGCGTGCCGATCTGGTTGACCTTAATCAGGATCGAGTTGGCAACGCCCTTCTCGATGCCTTCCTTGAGAATCTTGGTGTTGGTGACAAACAGATCGTCACCCACCAGTTGCACGCGGGCGCCGAGTTTGTCAGTCAGGATTTTCCAGCCGTCCCAGTCGCCTTCAGCCATGGCATCTTCGATGCTGATGATGGGGTACTTGTCACACCAGGCAACCAGGTAATCGGTGAGTTGGGCTGAAGTCAGCTTGAGCCCTTCTGATTCAAGGTGATACAAACCGTCTTTGTAGAACTCCGATGCGGCACAATCCACGCCAATCGCCACGTCGATGCCAGGTTGCAGGCCGGCTTCTTCAATCGCTTGCACAATCAGTTTCAGCGCGGCTTCGTGCGATTCCAGATTGGGGGCAAAGCCGCCTTCGTCGCCAACGGTCGTCGCCATACCAGCTTTGTCGAGCAGCTTCTTCAATGCATGAAACACCTCAGCACCGTAGCGCAGCGCCTCGCGGAAGCTCGGTGCACCGACCGGAATCACCATGAATTCCTGCATGTCGATGTTGTTGTTGGCGTGCTCGCCACCGTTGATGATGTTCATCATCGGCACCGGCAAGGCCATCGGCGCAGCACCGCCGAGATAACGATAGAGCGGCAGCCCGGCCTGCTCGGCAGCAGCGCGTGCACATGCCATCGACACAGCCAGCAGCGCATTGGCACCGAGGCGCGATTTATTTTCGGTGCCGTCAAGCTCGATCATGGTCTTGTCGATGAACGCCTGATCTTCAACATCCAGACCAATGATCGCTTCACAGATTTCGGTGTTGATGTGCTCGACCGCTTTCAGTACGCCTTTGCCGAGGTAACGCGATTTGTCGCCGTCACGCAGTTCAATCGCCTCGCGGCTACCGGTGGAGGCACCCGATGGCACGGCCGCACGGCCCAGCACGCCCGACTCCAGCAACACGTCGGCTTCAACAGTGGGATTGCCGCGGGAGTCGAGGATTTCCCGGGCGATGACATCAATAATTGCACTCACTTTGTTTCCTTAAATTCAATTTTTATCCGCGAAGGACGCGAAGGGACGCGAAGTAAAGAAAAAGCAGGACTTGGGTTTTCTTCGCGCTTCTTCGCGTCCTTCGCGGATCAGGTTTTCATCAATCTGTGTTCAATAAATCCGCGCTGTTTCACCAGCACGTCGATTTCCTTCAGCGTTTCCAGCAATTCTTTCATCATTCCCAGCGGCCACGCATTGGGGCCATCGGACAAGGCGCTTGCCGGATCAGGATGCGTCTCGGCAAACACGCCCGCCACACCTGTTGCTACCGCTGCGCGTGCCAACACCGGCACAAACTCGCGCTGTCCTCCGCTGGTCGTGCCTTGTCCTCCCGGCTGCTGTACCGAGTGGGTGGCATCAAACACTACCGGGCAACCGGTGCCGCGCATGATCGCCAGTCCGCGCATGTCGGACACCAGCGTGTTGTAGCCAAAAGACACACCGCGCTCGCACACCATGATCTGATCGTTGCCAACCGCGCGCGCCTTGTCCACCACGTTCTGCATATCCCAAGGCGCGAGAAACTGCCCCTTCTTGATATTGACCGGGCGGCCTGTACGCGCCACGTTCTGGATGAAGTTGGTCTGACGGCACAGGAAAGCCGGCGTTTGCAGCACATCCACCACCGCCGCCACTTCGTTCAGCGGCGTGTCTTCATGTACATCGGTCAGCACCGGCACGCCAATCTTGGCTTTCACTTCCGACAGGATACGCAAGCCCTCCTCCAGCCCCAGGCCACGAAAAGACTGGGTTGAGGAACGGTTGGCCTTGTCGAACGAGGATTTGTAGATGAAGGGGATATTCAGCGCGGCACACATCTCCTTCAACTGTCCAGCCGTATCCATTGCCAACTGCTCGGACTCGATCACACAGGGGCCGGCGATCAGAAACAAGGGCTGATCGATCCCAGCTTCAAAATGACAGAGTTTCATGCACGCCCTTTTTGTTGATGTGCAAGCGCTGCGTTCACGAACGCATTGAAAAGCGGATGGCCGTTGCGCGGATTGCTGGTGAATTCAGGGTGGAACTGGCAGCCAACGAACCAGGGATGCACCGAGGTAGGTAATTCCACCATTTCACACAGATCGGTACCCGGCGCACGGCCAGCCACCATCAGACCCTTCGCTTCCAGTTCGGCCAGCAGGGTGTTGTTGACTTCGTAGCGATGACGGTGACGCTCGGTGATGCTGGCTGCGCCATAGATCTCACGCGCCAGCGACCCCTCCTTGAGTTCGCACGGCTGGCCGCCGAGGCGCATGGTGCCGCCCAGATCAGATGATTCGCTGCGTTTTTCGAGCTGGCCACCACGATCCAGCCACTCGGTAATCAGGCCAATCACCGGATGCGTCGTCGCCGGTTCGAATTCAGTGGAATGCGCGTCAGTCATTCCGGCCACATCGCGTGCATATTCGACCACGGCGAGCTGCATACCCAGGCAAATGCCCAGATACGGCACCTTGTTTTCCCGTGCATAACGGATAGCCGCGATCTTGCCTTCCACCCCGCGCTTGCCAAAGCCGCCCGGCACCAGAATCGCATCCGCGTCTTTCAGGCAGTCCGTACCGCTTTTTTCAATCTGCTCGGAATCGATGTATTGAATCTTGACCCGGCTTTTTGTATGCATGCCCGCGTGGATCATCGACTCGGACAGGGATTTGTAGGATTCGGTCAGATCGACATATTTGCCGACAAAGGCAATCCTGACTTCGTGCTCGGGATGCTCCAGCGCATGCACCAGGTTTTTCCAGACCGTCAGATCAGCCGCCCGAGCCAGAATTTTCAGCTTGTGGCACACAATCTCGTCCAGCATCTGCTCGTGCAGCATGCCCGGGATTTTGTAGATGGACGACGCATCCAGCGCCTGGATCACCGCCTCGGGGCGCACATTAGTGAACAGCGCGATCTTGCGGCGCTCGTCGGCCGGAATATCACGGTCGGCACGGCACAACAGAATATCGGGTTGAATACCGATCTCGCGCAATTCCTTGACCGAATGCTGGGTTGGCTTGGTTTTCAGTTCGCCCGCGGTCGGGATGTAGGGCAGCAAGGTCAGGTGAATGTAGCAGGCGTTATCCGGGCCATCTTCAAAACCCATCTGGCGGATGGCTTCCAGAAACGGCAGCGACTCGATGTCGCCCACCGTGCCGCCAATTTCCACCAGCGCCACATCAGCTCCGTCAGCGCCCGCGCGAATCGAGCGCTTGATCTCGTCGGTGATGTGCGGGATAACCTGCACGGTACCGCCGAGGTAATCGCCGCGGCGTTCCTTGTCGATGACCGATTTGTAGATCTGGCCGGTGGTGAAATTATTGCGCTTGCTCATCCGCGCGCTGGAAAAGCGCTCGTAATGGCCCAGATCGAGGTCGGTTTCCGCACCATCGTCGGTCACGAACACCTCGCCGTGCTGGAACGGACTCATGGTCCCAGGATCGACGTTGATGTACGGATCGAGCTTTAAGAGAGTGACACGGATACCGCGCGATTCAAGCAGCGCAGCAAGTGAAGCGGAAGCGATCCCTTTCCCGAGGGAAGAAACCACTCCACCTGTGACAAATACATACTTCGTCATTTTATAAGCGGGGGCGGGTGATGGCGGATTCTACTCCATCCGGGATGACGGCTCAATGACGAACCAGTCGCTGCCAGGTTGCCACCACCGTGTCCGGATTCAGCGAAATCGAGCCGATTCCCTGTTCCACCAGCCAATCCGCCAGATCGGGGTGGTCGCTCGGGCCCTGGCCGCAGATACCGATGTATTTGCCATGCCGCTTGCAGGCGGCAATCGCCTCACCCAGCAGCTTTTTCACCGCCGGGTTGCGCTCGTCGAAGCTGGCCGCTACCAGGCCGGAATCGCGGTCGATCCCCAGCGTGAGCTGGGTCAGGTCGTTGCTGCCGATGGAGAACCCATCGACGTATTGCAGGAAATCATCGGCCAGCAGCACGTTGGACGGAATCTCGCACATCATGATCACGCGCAAGCCATGGTCACCACGGCGCAGGCCATTGGCCGCCAGCAACTCGACCACCGCCGCGCATTCCTCCAGCGTGCGGACGAAGGGAATCATCACTTCGACGTTGGAAAAGCCCATGGTCTCGCGCACCTGTTTCAACGCGCGGCACTCCAGTTCGAACGCCGGGCGGAACTGTGCCGACACATAACGCGCCGCGCCGCGCAGCCCGAGCATGGGATTTTCTTCCTTCGGCTCATAGCGGTCGCCACCCACCAGGTTGGCGTATTCGTTGGACTTGAAATCGGACAGCCGCACGATCACCGGCTGCGGCCAGAATGCGGCTGCCAGCGTGGCAATGCCCTCGGCCAGCTTGTCGACATAGAACGCCACCGGATCGGCATACCCGGCGCTGCGCAGATCGATTTCAGCGCGCACGTCTGCCGTCTGGCCGGCATACTCCAGCAGCGCCAGCGGGTGCACCCCGATCATCCGGGCAATGATGAACTCCAGTCGCGCCAGGCCAACCCCGTGATTGGGAATCTGCGCAAATTCGAATGCACGTTCGGGATTGCCCACGTTCATCATCAGTTTCACCGGCGGCTCGGGCAAGGTTTCGCTCGCCAGCGTTTCCATGGTGAATTTCAATTGGCCCGCATACACCATGCCGGTGTCGCCCTCGGCGCACGATACCGTCACCGTCTCGCCGTCCTTCAGCACCGTGGTGGCCTCGCCCGTGCCCACCACCGCCGGAATCCCCAGTTCGCGCGCCACGATGGCCGCATGACAGGTGCGCCCACCGCGATTGGTGACGATAGCTGCCGCACGTTTCATCACCGGCTCCCAGTCGGGGTCGGTCATGTCGGTCACCAGCACGTCGCCCGGCTGCACCCGGTTCATTTCCGCCGGGCTGGCAATCAGCCGCACGACGCCCACACCAATTTTCTGGCCGATGGCACGGCCGGTGATGCGCACCTCACCGGTCGCTTCCAGCACGTAGCGTTCGCTCACGCCACTGGCGCGCGCCTTCACCGTTTCCGGCCGTGCCTGGACGATAAACAATTCGTTGGTCTCACCGTCTTTCGCCCATTCGATGTCCATCGGGCGGCCATAGTGTTTTTCAATCACCACCGCCTGGCGCGCCAGCTCCAGCACCTCGGCATCCGTCAGGGCATAGCGCCGCCGTAATTCGGCCGGTGCGTCTTCGATCACCGTTGCGCCGTCGCGCCACACCATGCGGATGGCCTTTTCACCCAGTTCGCGCCGCACCACGGCCGGAAAGCCTTTTTCCAGGGTGGGCTTGTGCACATAGAACTCATCCGGATTCACCGAGCCCTGCACCACGGTCTCGCCCAACCCGTAGGCCGCAGTGATAAATACGACATCGCGAAAGCCCGATTCGGTATCGAGCGTGAACAGCACGCCGGAACAGGCAATATCCGAACGCACCATGCGCTGCACGCCCGCCGACAACGCCACATCGGCATGGGCAAAGCCGTGATGCACACGATAGGCAATGGCGCGGTCGTTATAGAGTGACGCGAACACTTTCCGCACATACGAAAGCAACGCTTCCTCACCCTGCACGTGCAGATAGGTTTCCTGCTGCCCGGCAAACGAGGCATCGGGCAGATCTTCGGCCGTGGCCGACGAGCGCACCGCAACCGACACCCGGTTGCCCAGGGCGAGATAGGCCTCGCGCAGCCCCGTTTCCAGTGCGGCCGGCAGCGACGCTGCCTCCACCCACGCGCGAATCTCCGCGCCCGCTTGCGCCAACGCCGTCACATCCGTTACATCCAGCGCCGCCAGCCGGGCATTGATTCGCGTCCGCAAATCGTTGTGATCGAGAAACTCCCAGAATGCCTGCGCCGTGGTGGCAAACCCACCCGGCACCTTGACCCCTGCACCCGCCAGATTGGCGATCATTTCGCCCAGTGATGCATTCTTTCCGCCCACGCGTGGCACATCTGCCATCGACAGCGCCTCCAGGGGAACGATATAGTCAGCCGAGGCCGTCATACTTACTCTCCATGAAAAATCGTATTGCCTACTGCGTTTCCGATCACACTGGCGTCACCGTCGAGGCGGTGGCGAAGAGCGTGCTGTCGCAGTTTCCTGCCTTCGAGTTTAGCCTGATTACCTTACCGTTCATCGACAATCCTGAGAAGGTGCAATCCGCTATTGAACGGATTGCCACCACCCCCGACGCGCTGGTGTTTTCAACACTGACCAACCCTGACCTGCGTGCCAGCCTGCGCAACAACACACTCAATCTGTTCGATATCTTCGACCTGATCGCCCCCGCAGTGGAAACCACGCTGGGGCATGCCGCCACGCCCAGCGGCGGCCGCACTCACGGCATGGCGCACAACTACGAATCGCGCATGGACGCAGTCAATTTCAGCCTGGCACTGGATGATGGCCTGCAGACGCAGCGACTCGATCAGGCCGACCTCATCCTGATCGGTGTCTCGCGCGTCGGCAAAACCCCCACCGCGCTCTATCTCGCCCTGCAATACGGCCTGCGTGTTGCCAACTATCCGCTTACGCCGGAAGACCTTGCCCGAAGCAGCCTGCCGCAACCGCTCCTGGCACAGCTCCCCCGGCTGCGCGGGCTGACTCTGTCGGCCGAACGCCTGGCTGCCATTCGCCAGATGCGCTACCCCGACAGCCGCTACGCCAGCCTCGCGCAATGTCGCGAAGAACTCGCAGCCGCCGGGCGCTTCTACACACACCACGCCATTCCCGTTATCGACACCACCCGCATGTCCGTAGAAGAGATCGCCGCCCGCCTGCGCTCAGCCTAAGTTAACGACCTGCCTTCCCCGGAAAAGAAAAAGCTGACAACAGCACGCACCAGCATCGGCAAGAGCCTCGAAGGCAAGGCCGCCCCGGCAAGTCCGCGCGCTCATGAAAAATGGCCTCGATGCGAAGCCATTTTTTTGTCCAATCCAATATCAACGCGGCACCGCTCCCAGCTTCAGTTTTGTCGGAACATGCCGAATAAGCACTGTACATTCCGCGAAAAGGTGCATGGTCGATGTCTAATGAAAATGGAGGATTGAATGGCATGACAAAAAGCGATACCGCATTCAACCCGGCAGGCTGGATTGAGAGTCTTGCGGCAACGTTGGCCGGCTTCCTTGCTGACCCGCGTTTACGTTACACCTACGGCGTACAGCCCAACGTGGTCGAAGGGGAACTCAGCCTGATTGTGGCGCCCTGGCTGGAAACCGAAAACCGTGCCACCTACGACCACGTGATGAGCTTTGCCAAAGAGCATCGGTTGCGAATTGTGGAAGACCGGCGAACCGGCGAGCGGGCCTTGCCACACTCGAACTGAGACACAGGCAATGAAATCTGCGGTTCAGCCCAACGGGCATGGCTAAGCGCCGCTCCAGATAATGAAACAGCGCTTAGCCATGCCCGTTTCCCTCTCTCCTTGCTCTCTCCCATAGGGAGAGAGGGACGCAGGTTCGCTTCGCGAATTTCAGCCTGACCGCTGCCGCACGGCTTCAAACAGGGCAATGGCCAGCGCCGCCGAAGCGTTCAATGATTCCATCTTGCCCGGCATCGGAATCTGAACCGTGGCTGTCGCCGCGATACGCACTTTATCCGACAGCCCACCGCCCTCATTGCCGACAATAATGGCCAGCGGACCTGTCAGATCGCGCGCGAACACACTCCTGTCTTCACCTAACGCAAGGGCAAGGCTCTGCCCTTCGAAAAACGCACACCAGTCCGAAATATCCACACCGCATTCGAGCGGCAACACAAACTGGGCACCTTGACCGCCTCGCAATGCCTTGGGTGACCACGCGTCGTGGCAGCCCTTGCTCAGCACCGCCAGCGTAGCACCTGCCGCCGCCCCGGTACGCAGCATGGAACCCAGGTTGCCCGGATCCTGAATGTCTTCCAGCACCAGAACCAGTGGCGCCGCGTTGAGGGTGGGCGGTGTCAGCCAGGCGGCTTCGCTCAACACGCCCGTGGGCGTGGCTACAGGTGCCAGCTCGGCAAACAGTGCGTCAGGCAGCACGATGACTTTGGCTTCCGGGCAACGCCCCGCCAGCGCTCTGAAGCGACCGACATCGAACGACGACGCGCACACCAAAGTGTGCGGCCGGCCACCGGCATCGAGATACGCTGTCAGCAGATGCTCGCCGTCCAGCAAAGTCATTTGTGCCTCACGCCGGGCACGCGCCGATTCAGCCAGCCTTTTCAGGCGTTTGAAAATGGGGTTGTCGCGCGAGGTAATGGTCGTTTCGCTCATGCACGGATTATCCGCGATCCGTACGGCGGGCGTACACTCCCACCATGCGGATTGCCCTCATCACCCCCTACGGCCGTGAACATCGCAACGGAAACTGGCACACGGCCGCACGCTGGGCGCGCTTTCTGCGCGAAGCCGGGCACACCGTGCGGGTACAGGTGGAATGGGATGGCCGCCCCGTCGATCTGATGCTAGCGCTGCATGCGCGACGCAGCTTTGCCTCGATCCATGCCTTTGCCAAAGCGTTTCCGAGCCGCCCATTGTTGCTGGCGCTCACCGGCACCGACCTCTACCGCGACATACACGAAGACCGCGATGCCCAACAGGCGCTGGAACTCGCGCACCGCCTCATCGTGCTGCAGGATCGCGGCCCGGATGAACTGGCCGCACATCTGGCCGCCAAGACGCGGGTGGTGTATCAGTCTTCACCTGACAATGTCCGCACGCCTGAACGGCCGAACCTGTTCGAAGTGCTGGCGATCGGTCACCTGCGCGAGGAAAAAGACCCATTCCGCGCGGCTCTGGCCACTGCCTATCTGCCTGAACATTCAGAAATACAGATTACCCATCTGGGCAGCGCCCTGAGTGATGAGATGGCCGACACCGCAGCGATGGCGCAAAACAAGCTGCCGCGCTGGGTCTGGGCAGGCGATGTGCCGCACAAGACGGTGCTGAAGCGCCTGTCGCGCGCGCATCTGCTGGTGATCAGTTCGGTGATGGAAGGCGGAGCCAACGTGATCTGCGAAGCGCTGGCTGCGGATGTGCCGGTGCTGGCCTCGCGCATGCCCGGCAACATCGGCATGCTGGGCGAAGATTACCCGGGCTATTTCCCGGTAGGGGACGAGCGACAGCTGGCCAGGCTGTTAACGATGGCCGAGGACGATCCCGGTTTCTATGCCGAGTTGCTCAAGCATGGCCGACTGCGACGCGGACTGATGCGGCCGGAACACGAAGCCAGCCGGCTCCGGCAAATCGTGGCGGAGTTCGAACAAACCACCGTCTGAGGATTCAGCCCCCGGCAAACAGAATATCAAACATGCGTGCCCGTTCGGCCTTGCTCAAGCCACGCAGCACCCGCACCGCCTCACGCGCCACCCGCTCATCACGCGTGATTGAATAATCAATCGCTAGCTTGCGCCAGACCTCGGCCAGCGCCGGATCCGTGGCCTGCAACTTTTGCAGCGCCTGCGTCACCCCCGCCTCGCCTTTTGCCAGGTAAAACGTCAGCCCCAGGTTATGCCAGCCCTGAATGTAGTCGGGGTCGATTTCCACTGCCGCGCGATACGCGTGCATCGCCTCGCGGATGCGCCCGCTGTCGCGATAGATATTGCCCAGGTTATTGCGCGCCATAACATCGCCCGGAGCAACACGCACATTCTGCTGATACACGGCAATCGCTTCGGCCTGCCGCCCCATTTCATTCAGGGCACGCCCCTGAACAAACCAGGCCAGCGGATTTTTTGCATCCACCTTTGCCCAGTCCTGCCCCCAGGCCAGCAGGCTCGGCCAGTCGCCGTGCTTTTCCAATGTCTGCGCCTGCTTCACCCACTCGGCCTGCGAACGCGACGCCAGTGCAGCCCGCCCACCGTCCAGACCAAACGTCTGCGCAGCCACAACCTGCCCGGAACCCGTCAGGCAGGACAACAGCACAAGCACAGGAAACCGGATCAGCATGGGCAAACAGCGTGGCTTGAAGCCACAAGACCAACAAAATCAAGGGCATTCATTTTACGCCCCGCTTGACGCATCGTTTATCCTGTTCGACTGTTTCCATCCGGCCCCACCCCATGCACGCCACCGAACACTTCATCCCCGGCAAGGACGCTTCGCTCGAAGCCTCGATCGCCACCCTGCAATCCAAGCTCGAAGCACTGGATTTCCACATCGAAGAACGCTCCTGGCTCAATCCGGTGGAAGGCGTCTGGTCGGTGCACATTCGCGACCGCGATTGCCCACTGCTATTCACCAATGGTAAGGGCGCCACGGAACTGGCGGCGCGGGCGAGCGCGCTGGGCGAGTATTTCGAGCGGCTATCAACCAATTACTTCTGGACCCATTTTTACCTGGGCGACACCATCGCCAACCGGGCCTACGTCCACCATCCCGACGAACGCTGGTTTGCCGCCGAAAACGACGCCTGGCCTGATGAACTGCTCACGCCTGAACTACACGCCCTATATAACCCGGACAACGGCGTGCGCGCCGACCAGTTGATCGACCTCAACTCCGGTAACGCCGCACGCGGCATCTGCGCCATTCCCTACCAGCGCCTGCGCGATGGCGTGACGGCCTATTTCCCGGTCAATCTCATCGGCAACCTGTTCGTCAGCAACGGCATGTCGGCCGGCAACACGTTGATGGAAGCACGCACCCAGGCACTGGCCGAAATTTTCGAGCGTCACATCAAGTTCCGCATCATCGAACAAGGTCTGTGCCTGCCCGACGTGCCTGAAGACGTGATCAACCGCTACCCACACATCGCTACCGGCATCCGCGGCCTGCGCGAAGCGGGCTTTGGCATATTGGTAAAAGACGCATCGCTCGGCGGCCAGTATCCGGTGATGAACGTCACCCTGCTGCACCCTGACGATCAGGGCTGCTTCGCCAGCTTTGGCGCACATCCACGTTTTGAAGTGGCGCTGGAACGCGCGCTCACCGAACTGCTGCAAGGCCGTGCACTGGAGTCGCTCGCCGGCTTCCCCGCTCCTGGCTTCGATGAAACCGAAATCGCCGACCCGCAAAATCTGGAAATTCACTTCGTCGATTCCAGTGGTGTCATCAGTTGGCAGTTCCTGCGCGACACGCCTGACTTCGACTTCGTCGACTGGAACTTCGGCACCACCACGGAAGAAGACTACCAATGGTCGGTCGATACGCTGCACGCCGCTGGGCATGATCTCTACATCGCCGACTTCACCCACCTTGGCGTCTACGCCTGCCGCATTCTGGTGCCGGGCGTATCTGAAATTTACCCGGCTGAAGAACTCGAATTCGAGAACAACAGTGTCGGCAACCTGATCCGCCCGGCGCTTGCGCGCCTGCCCGAACTGACCGAGGAAGAATGTGCCGAACTGTTTGACCTGATGGTCGAACTGGAACTGGCCGACGACCGCCTCGTCACCGTGCTGATCGGTCTGGCACCCGATGCCAATTCAGCCTGGGCCGACATCCGCGTCGGCGAAATCAAGCTGCTGCTCGCGCTCGCCATTGGTGATGACGAAGCCATCCTCGAAGGCTGCACCTGGATCGCCCAATACGGCCAGCGTAGCGAAGCGCGCTTGAAGGTCTACCGCTGCATTGCCGATCTCGTCCAGCTCGACGACCCCAGCCCCTTCGAGTCTGCACTGGCATTGATGTATGGTCGCGACACGCTGACGCAGGCCTTTGCACTGTTCAATCAGGAAGAGCGCTTCTTCGGACTGACCTCATTGGGCAGCAACTTCGAAGGCAGCACAATTCACCAACGTTTGCTGGAGGCCTATCGCAAGGTGCGCGGCTAAGCCCACCTTTCATATCAACCGATGAAAATCCCCAAACGCCTCGAACCCCTGCTCGAAGACGGCCTGATCGACGGCGTCGTACGCCAGCTCATGAGCGGCAAGGAAGCCATGGTCTTTGTCGTCCGTTGTGGCGACGACATCCGCTGCGCCAAGGTCTACAAGGAAGCCAACAAACGCAGCTTTCGCCAGGCCGTCGACTACACCGAAAACCGCAAAACCAAGAACAGCCGCCAGGCGC
>JASJPE010000028.1:0-48743 GCA_031426895.1 Thiobacillus sp.
GGTCCAGCCGTTGCGGCCCTGCTCCAGCGCCCCGGCGGTGAACAGGCACACCGTGGCGGGGGTGGGGCGGCGTAGTTCGGCCATTGCCTGCGTCACCGTCTGCCAGATCGGCAGGCCGTTGATGGCGAAGGATTCGTAGCTGCACCACAGGCTGCGGCCGCCGAATAACGCGACCCCCACCGCCATGCCGGCACAGGCATCCTCGTTGAGCGGTTCGTACACCTGTCCGGCCGGGCCCTGGAAATAGAGGTCGTCGGCGGTCGGGTGACGGATCGTCAGCGCCTTGTTGATGTTGGCCATGCCCGAGGCTTCGTTACCGTCGGCGTTGGTGACCACAAAATGCGGATCGCGCTTGCCCACTTCGCCGACCACGTTGCCAAAAGCGGTGGTGGGGATGTGGTTTTCACCGACCTTGAATTCGGTGAGCGGCAGGCCGTCGAGGCTGGGCAGGTCGCGCACGCTTTCGGTCACCGCCACGCGGGCAGCCGGACCGCCGCCGGCATGGCGGAAGTTTTCGCGGGTGATTTTCCAGGCTTGAACGGGCAGGGCGCGGCGCTGCAGGCCGGCTTTTACGTCATCAGAGTCAAGCGTGTGGTGCGCATACAGGTTGTGCGACTTGGCGCCGGTGGCGTGCACGCCCGCGCCTTTCAGTTGCTTGATGATCATGCAGCTGCGGCGGCCCGACAGCGCGCCGCGTGCGGCCGCATCGGCTGCCTTGAGTACTGCGCCGGTAAAGGACATGCGTGCTTCAAAACCGAAGGTGGTGCTGTCGGTATACACCGGGGCACCGGGCGTGTCGGCGAATTCGCGGGCATCAACCAGGTAGATGTCATCGAAGCCATGCGCACGCCAGTAATCGGTCATGCGGGTGTTGTCCCACAGCGACACCATGCTGTGGTGCTCCTGCGAGTAGCCGTTCCACACCAGCACCGGCAGGTAGTTGGTGATGTCCGGATAGGCGGTGGCAAAGTGCTGGAACGCGCTCATGATGTAGGGCTCGCCCAGGCCGCCGTCGCCGATGGTGACGGGGAACAGCTTGTCGCGGTTCAGATAGGCGCCGGCCATTGCAAAGTGCTGGCCCTGCCCCAGCGGGCCGGCCGGAGCCAGCAGCCCGGGGATCGCGCCCGACAGATGGCCCAGCAGGCCGTGGCGCTCGCGGAAGCGTGCGCGCATGTCGCTCACGGTATGGATGCCCATGTCTTCTAGCGAGGTATCGAGAAACATCGCCGAATAAAAGCCGGGCGCGTGATGACCGACCTCGGTCACCATGTTGCGGTGACCCAGAAGATGGAGCGCGGCAACCGCATCGGCACTGGAAGCAAAGCCGCCCGGGTGGCCGGAGGACTTGCTGCCGGTGACCTGCAGCGTCAGATAACGCAATGCGTCGGCTGCCAGCAGGGTCTGGTAAATGGCTTTTTCATCGGTTGCGTCGGGTAGCGCCGGACAGTCCGGCCCCAGCAGCGGCGCTGAGCCCAGGCGGTCGATTTCCGGCAGGGTGTCGGCGAAATACTGAATGCCCTCGCAAAAGGTGGGGAGGGTCTCGAGGGGGGACTGCATCTGTGCGTTCATGGCCGTGCCTTTCACAATATGAAAATGTTTCACGTGATGTGAAACCATGGACGCATTGAAGCAGATATTTGCACGAATTTCACAATGCGTGATAAATTTTCACTCTATGAAAAATTCTGTTTCCAGCATTCAAGTCCTCGACCGTGCCATGTCGCTGGTCACTATCCTTGCGCGCGCGCCGGGTCCCATCAGTCTCACCCGGCTGGCCGAACAGGCTGGTCTGCATACCGCAAGCGCGCACCGCATCCTCGGCGCGCTGATGGCGCATGGCCTGGTTGAGAAAACCGGTGCCGGGGAATACGACCTCGGCGTACGCTGGCTGGAAGTGGGCAATCGCTTGCGGGCGCGAATGAATATCCGCCAGATGGCGATGCCCACCATGCAGAAACTGGCTGAATTGACCGGCGAGACCGTCAATCTCATTGTGCGACGTGGCGATGAGGCGGTTTACATCGAGCGCGTATCGGGCGGGCAGACGCTGATCCAGGTGGTGCAGGTGGTGGGTGCGCATGCGCCCTTGCACGTCACTGCCGTCGGCAAGATCTTTCTGGCAGAAGACAGTGCAAGCGGCGTGATGGGCTACGCGGACCGCACCGGCTTGCCGGCTTATACGCCCAATACATTGGTGACGCTGGAAAGCCTGCGCGCCGAACTGGAAACGATCCGCCTGGAAAAAATTGCCTACGACCGCGAAGAAGCCGAACTGGGCGTGGCGTGCATCGGCGCGCCCATCCGTGATGTCGAAGGCAAGCTGGTCGCGGGCTTGTCGATCTCCGCCCCGGCCGGTCGTCATAAGCCCGGCTGGATCGAGGCGCTCAAGCAGGCCGCTGAGCAGACCGGCGCCGCGATGGGTTATCTGGCCGAAGTTTGAGCTTTGGCCTATTTAAGTTGCGTTGTATGGCGTGTCGCCTTAAATAAAAATCGAGCCGGTTGTCTTGCCAACGTGCTGGAGGAATAGACCGGGAAGCACGCGCCTCGTGCAAAAGGGGGAGACAAACCCTGCCATCCAGAGCCATGATGGAGCTGTGAATTTATCTGACGCTGGGTCCATTACGGCCATGAACACTTACGAAGGATTCCCTGGCCATTCGCCGGCGGACGCCCGGCTGGAAACACCCATGAATTGGCGTGGCTTCCCCGGTGTTTTGCTGCGCCCGGGAGAGAAGTCGTGAGTTCCAGCCTGGAGGGTCGAATCGACATTCACCTGACCCGCACGGGTGACGCGGTGACCAATGTGGAGATTCATTCTTCTCGACCCCAGCTGGCCCAGGGACTCATGGCCGGGCGCGCGCCGGAAGAAGCGGCCGATCTGGCCGGCCTGATTTTTAGCCTGTGCGGCAAGGCCCAGCAGGTTGCCGCGCAGACGGCGTGCCAGGCCGCGCGCGGCCTGACACCTGGGCAGGATGTGCTCAGGCAACGCGAACACGCAGTGCTGGTGGAGCGGGCTCAGGAACACGCCTGGCTGTTGTTGCTCAGTTGGCCGGAACTGGCCGGACATGCTCCCGACATGCCCGGTCTGCGGACCCTGCGCCAAGCAGCGGAGTCGTCGCGCTTTAGTGCTTACGAATCCGGCGTGCCCCTTGCGGGTATGGCCGCCGAACCGGTGCGGTTCGCCGATGCTCTGGACGGCTTGCTGGAGACCACGCTGCTGGGAGAGCCCTCCTCCCAATGGGCATGTCGGGACCTGGCAGGCTTTGATGCGTGGCGACATCAACGCGCGACCCCGGTCGCCAGGTTGTTTGCGGAGTTGGGTGAGGGGTCTGACCTGGGGATAAGCCGGGTGCCCTTGTTACCTGCCCTGGCACACATGGACCCGGCCCTGGCCGCCGAGCTGGCCTGGCAAGCTTTGGGCACTGCGGCGTATTGCACTGCGCCCCATTGGCTTGGCGAACCCGCCGAAACCGGTGCGCTGGTTCGGGTATCTGATCACGTCATGCTGGCGGACTGGATTGCCCGGCGCGGGCGCGGTGCCGGTGCCCGCTTGTTGGCCCGTTTACTGGAACTGGTCGAATTGCCGCAACGATTGCGTGACGATCCGGGTCTATCCGACAGGGCTGCAGTGGTTCGGCCCTGGAGGCTGGGGGACAATGTCGGCATGGCCGGCGTGGAAACCTCGCGGGGTCTGTTGCTGCATGTGGTGCGGATGCAGGATGGGCGGGTAGCGGATTACCGCATCATCGCGCCCACAGAATGGAACTTTCAACCGGGAGGTCCGCTTGCCCGGGCATTGACCGGCCTGGCAGCAGGCCCCGATCTGGAAGACCGGGCCCGACTGGTTTCCCGGTCGCTGGACCCGTGCGTATCTTATGGGGTCAAATTGAGCGATGCATGAAATGTCCCTGGCGGAAGGTATTCTGCAAATCGTGGAAGACACGGCGGCCCGGCAAGGTTTTCATCGGGTCACCGAGGTGCGCCTGGAAATCGGCGCGCTTTCCGGGGTGGAAGTGGACGCCCTGAGCTTCTGCCTGGACGTGGTGCTCAAGGGCAGTGTGGCCGATGGCGCGCGAGTCGAGCTGGAGCGTCTGCCCGGTCGGGGCTATTGCCTGGACTGCAGCGAAACGGTGTCGGTAAATGCCCTGTATGACCCCTGCCCGACATGCGGCAGTTATCAGGTGCAGGCCACCGGCGGCACGGAAATGCGGGTCAAGGATTTGTTGGTCGAGTGAATTCAGGAGTCTGACTATGTGTACTGTTTGCGGCTGCGGCGAAGGCGAAACCCGAATCGAAGGTCATGATCACAAGCATTCTCACGAGCATGGTCATCCCCACGATCACGACCATGATCACGCCCACAGCCATGCCGGCGCGGTCCGCTTCCGCGCACACACGGTTGACCTCCATTACGGCCTCGGCCCCGCCCATGCCCATGCGCCGGGTTTGAGCCAGGAACGCATGGTGCGCATCGAGCAGGACATCCTGGGCAAGAACAATAGCTATGCCGAGGGCAATCGCAAGCACTTCGCGGAGCATGGCGTCTTTACGGTGAACCTGGTGTCCAGCCCCGGCTCTGGCAAGACCACTTTGCTGGTCAAGACCATCGAGATGCTCAAGGATCAGGCTCAGGTCGCCGTGGTGGAAGGCGACCAGCAGACCAGCCACGATGCCGATCGTATCCGTGCCACCGGGGCGCCGGCCATCCAGGTCAACACCGGCAAGGGCTGCCACCTGGACGCCCATATGGTGGGCCATGCCCTGGAACACCTGGCGCTGCCCGACGACAGCCTCTTGATGATCGAGAATGTCGGCAACCTGGTCTGCCCGGCCGCTTTCGATCTGGGCGAGGCCCACAAGGTCGTCATCCTGTCGGTGACGGAGGGCGAGGACAAGCCGCTCAAATACCCGGACATGTTCCATGCCGCCGACCTGATGATCCTGAACAAGGTGGACTTGCTGCCTTACCTCGATTTCGACGTGGCCCAGTGCGTGGACTATGCCCACCGGGTGAATTCGAAGCTCAAGGTCCTGCAGGTTTCCGCCACCAGTGGCCAGGGCATGGAGGCCTGGCTGGCCTGGCTGTTGGCCGGTCTGGGCGAGGCCCGGGCCGCGCGGCAGCAGAACGTTGACCTGCTCAAGCGACGGATCGCCGAACTGGAAGCCCGGTTGGCGGCGGGTGGGTGATTCCCCATGAACGGGCCGGCCCCAGCACTTAGCCTGAACGCGGCAGACCGTTTGCAGCGCCGTTTGCGTGTCACCGGCCTTGTTCAGGGTGTCGGCTTCCGGCCTTATGTCTGGCATCTGGCGCGGGAATTGAATCTCGTCGGCTGGGTGCGTAACGATGCCGCCGGTGTCGACGTGCTGGTGGAAGGCGAGGCCGGGCGAATCGAGTCTTTCACGCAGCGTTTGCCCCAGGAGATTCCGCCCCTGGCCCAGTTGCGTGACCTCAGCTGGACCGATGCGCCGGCCCGTGGCGACGTGACTGATTTCAGCATTGGCGAGAGTGAAGCCGGCCAGGCCAGCACCCTGATTGGACCTGATACCGCCGTCTGTCCGGACTGCCTGGCGGAACTATTCGACCCGGCTGATCGGCGCTGGCGTTATGCCTTCACCAACTGCACTCACTGCGGACCACGCTATACCCTGACGCGTGGCCTGCCCTACGACCGCGCCCAGACCAGCATGGCGGCGTTTCCACTGTGTCCGGATTGCGCGCGGGAATACCGTGATCCGGCTGACCGGCGTTTCCATGCCGAGCCAACGGCCTGCCCGGCGTGCGGGCCGAAGCTGTGGTTGGTTTCACTCCCCTCTCCCGCAAGCGGGAGAGGGGTTGGGGGAGAGGGCCGTTTTCACCTGCTCAATCAAAAGAGATCCCTCTCCCCAACCCTCCCCCGCAAGCGGGGGAGGGAGCACAACCCCATCGCCGACACCCTCCACCGTCTCCAAGCCGGCCAGATCGTCGCCATCAAGGGGCTGGGCGGCTTTCATCTGGCCTGCGATGCACGCAATGCCGAAGCCGTACGCCGCCTGCGTGAGCGCAAGCAGCGCGAGGAGAAGCCGTTTGCCATCATGGCCGCCAACCTGGCTTCGCTCAGCGAGTGGGTTGAGTGGGGCGAGCGCGAGGCCGAACTGTTGCAATCGCCGCAACGCCCCATTTGCCTGCTGCGCAAGCGGCCCGGTACCCACACGGATTTACCCGGCATCGCGCCGGGCATTGCCTGGCTTGGCGTGATGCTGCCTTACACGCCGATGCACTGGCTGCTGTTTCATGCCGCCGCCGGTTCGCCCGCCGGCACGGCGTGGATGGCACAGCCTCAGGATCTGGTGCTGGTCATGACCAGCGCCAATCCCTGTGGCGAACCCCTGGCGATCGACAATGACGAAGCCGTGGCGCGTCTCGCTGGTATCGCTGATGCGCTGTTGCTGCATGATCGTGACATTGTGGTGCGCTGCGACGATTCCGTGGTTCGATGCGTCGGCGAAATCCCCCCCAGCCCCCCTTTGCAAAAGGGGGGGGCAAAACCGCTGCCCGCAGCCGAAGGGCCCCTCCCTTTTTTAAAGGGAGGACAGGAGGGATTTAACACGGCTAACCATCAGCCACCCCAGTTCATCCGCCGCGCACGTGGCTATACTCCCCGCGCCATCCGGCTGCCGCGTTCGGGGCCGTCGGTGCTGGCCCTGGGCGGCTATCTCAAGAACACGATCTGCGTTACCCGCGGCGACGAGGCCTTCGTCTCGCAGCACATCGGCGGTCTCGATAATCCGGCCGCCTGTGGCATGTTGGTCGAAGTGACGCAGCATCTGCTCGACATTCTGCAGGTCACGCCGCAAGCCGTGGCCCATGATCTGCACCCGGATTTTTTCAGTTCCGGCCATGCCGTGGCGCTGGCCGGGCAATGGGGTGTGCCGGCCGTCGCCGTGCAGCACCATCACGCCCACATCGCCGCGGTGGCGGCGGAACATGCGATCACGGGTCCGATACTCGGTCTGGCGCTGGACGGGGTGGGGCTGGGCAGCGACGGTACTGCCTGGGGCGGCGAACTGCTGCGCGTGGATGGCCCACAATTCACGCGTTTGGGCCATCTCGCACCGCTGCCGCTGGCCGGTGGCGACAAGGCGGCGAAAGAACCCTGGCGCATGGCGGCAGCGGTGCTGCATCGGCTCGGGCGAGGGGAAGACATCACGCAGCGTTTTCCCGCGCAGCCGGCGGCACAGCAATTGAATCACCTGCTGCAACGCGGCCTTAACTGTCCGCCCAGCAGTAGTCTGGGGCGCTGGTTCGATGCGGCGTCAGGCCTGCTGGGCGTGCGTGAGGTCATGGCCTTTGAGGGTCAGGCGGCCATGCTGCTGGAAGGCCTGGCCGAGCAGGCCGGCGCCGTATCTGCCCTGGCGGATGGCTATGTTCTGCATGACGACGGTCGCCTCGACCTGTTGCCCTTGCTGGCACGGCTGGCCGACGAAACCGACCCGATTTATGGCGCCGGCCTGTTCCATGCCACCCTGGTGAGGGCCCTGGCCGACTGGGCCGGGTGGGCCGCCCGCCAGCAGGGGCTGCGTACCGTGGCCCTGGGCGGCGGCTGCCTGCTGAACGCCGTCCTCAGCCGGGGCCTGCGTCAACAGTTGAGTGCGCTTGGACTCACCGTGCTGCAAGCCGGTCAGGTGCCGCCAAACGACGGCGGTCTGTCCTTGGGCCAGGCCTGGATTGCAATGCAGCGGAGTCATTAATGCTTCAGCATGTTACAAATCCGGCATCCCCCTTGCGGGGGCAACCTGTTCACCGAAAAGGAATGTAATTATGTGTCTGGCCATCCCTGCCCGCGTGGTGGAAATCGCCGCCGACGATCAAGCCATCGTCGATCTGGGCGGTGTGCGCAAGGGCATTTCACTTGCCCTGGTGGAAGGCGTGCAGGCGGGGGATTACGTCATCGTCCATGTCGGCTATGCCCTGACCCGGCTTGATCCGGACGAGGCTGAGAAGACGCTGATCCTGATGGCGGAGGCCGGCATCGCTGAACCGGCGGCGGCAACATGAAATACGTGGACGAATTCCGCGATGGCGAGGTCGCCCAAGGGCTGGCCCGCGCCATCGCCGCCGAGGTCAGGCCCGACCGCCGCTACAACTTCATGGAATTCTGCGGCGGCCATACCCACGCCATTTCCCGCTACGGGGTGCCCGATCTGCTGCCCGGAAACGTGCGCATGATCCACGGTCCCGGCTGTCCGGTGTGTGTGTTGCCGATTGGTCGTATCGACCTGGCCATCAAACTGGCGCTGGAAAACGGTGCAATTCTCTGCACCTATGCCGATACCGTGCGTGTGCCGGCCTCCGGAAGCCTGTCGCTGATGAAAGCCAAGGCCCGGGGCGGTGATATCCGCATGGTCTATGCCGTGACCGATGCCTTGAAGATTGCCCGGGACAATCCCGGCAAGGAGGTGGTGTTCTTCGCCATCGGCTTCGAGACCACCACGCCGCCCACGGCGGTGGCGATCAAGCAGGCCGGGAAAGAGGGACTGAAAAATTTCACGGTGTTGTGCTGCCACGTACTCACGCCCTCGGCCATCATGAATATCCTGGAGTCGCCCGAGGTGCGGGAGCTGGGTACCGTGCCGCTGGACGGCTTCATCGGCCCGGCCCACGTGTCCACGGTGATCGGTAGCCGCCCTTATGAATTCTTCGCCGAGGAGTACCGCAAGCCAGTGGTCATCGCTGGCTTCGAGCCCCTGGATGTGATGCAGGCCATCCGCATGCTGGTGCGTCAGGTCAACGAGGGTCGGGCGGAAGTGGAAAACGAATTCACCCGGGCCGTCACGCCGGAAGGCAACGAAAAGGCGCAGAACCTGGTGTCCGAGGTGTTCGAGCTGCGGCGCAGTTTCGAATGGCGCGGCCTGGGCGAGGTGCCTTATTCCGCCCTGAAGATACGCGAGCGTTTTGCGGAATTCGATGCCGAGCGGCGTTTCAACCTGGAATACAGGCCGGTACCGGACAACAAGGCCTGCGAATGCGGCGCCATTTTGCGCGGCGTGAAAAAGCCTACCGACTGCAAGATATTCGGCACGGTGTGCACGCCCGAGAATCCGATGGGGAGCTGCATGGTGTCGTCGGAAGGCGCCTGTGCAGCGCACTACACTTATGGACGCTACAGAGATGTGGAGGAGTTGATATGAAATGTCAGTACTTTGGAGACAAGCGGGATATCTTCAAGTACGACCTTCTTCTGGATTTGTTGGACGCTCTTGCATATAACCGGTTTTCATTTGTACCGATGCTTACGCCAAACGATGGTGGTAAGGAGGGTTCATTAAGAAGGAAAGATGAGGGACTCCGCAGAAGCGAACTATTTGGCTTTTTAGAAGGGAGACAGGGCGCCCACCTGGATGAATGTTGTTTGACGGCTTGGCGCGACTTTTTTTCTGAACGCGGTATTGAATATATGCCCTATCGAGACTCGCCACCGTGCTACAAGTATGAAGACAGGGGAAATTACTTTAATCAAATTCCGGTCGAGTCTTTGAAAGACACTTGCCTGTTCATTGATCCCGATATTGGAATCGAGCATGGCAAGCTGTCGCATATGCAGAAGCGTGGGGTCGGAGGATTAGATAAATATCTGTTCCTCGATGACTTGCTCGGGCTGAGCCAAAGAGCAGAAAACGCTGTTTTCATCATCTATCAACACCTGCAATTTAATAGCAAGCTTCGCGCGAATGACACCGTTATGCGTGCAACACGGGTAAGCAAAATGATCCAAAGACCAGTCGCCTTTATCCGTGAGGCGGATTTGGCTTTCTTGGTGTTTTCTGACACGAGCAGTGCATTTGAAAAAGCATTTAGCACCATGAAGGAACATGCGTCCAAGCATGGACTTTCTGAGGACTCGGTTGGGATTTGCCATGGGTAGCGGTCAAGTAAAAAAGGGCTACGCTCGCGCTCTGGATATCAAGCACGGTCGCGTCGACATGAGCCACGGTGGTGGTGGTCGCGCCATGGTGCAGCTGATCACCGAACTGTTCGCCAAGCACCTGTCCAACGAATACCTGGCCCAAGGCAACGACGGCACCTGCTTGCCGCAAGGCGCAGGCCAGCTGGTGGTGTCCACCGACAGCCATGTGGTCTCGCCCCTGTTCTTTCCCGGCGGCGACATTGGCGGCCTCTCGGTGCACGGCACGGTCAACGACGTCGCGGTGATGGGCGCCACGCCGCTCTACCTTACCGCCGGCTTCATCCTGGAAGAAGGGTTTCCCCTGGCCGACCTGGCGCGCATCGTTGAGTCGATGGCCCGGGCGGCGAACGAGGCGGGCGTGAAACTGGTGGCGGGCGATACCAAGGTGGTGGAGCAGGGCAAGGGCGACGGCGTGTTCATCACCACCACCGGCATCGGCTTCCTGCCTGCGGGCATTCACCTCTCCGGCGACCTGGCGCGGCCCGGTGATGTGCTGCTGGTATCCGGCAGCGTCGGCGACCACGGCATGGCGATCATGAGCAAACGGGAAAACCTCTCCTTCGACGCGCCGATCCTGTCCGATAGCGCCTCCCTGAACGGCCTTACCGCCGCCATGCTGGCCAGCGGTGCCGCGATCCGCGTGATGCGCGACCCGACGCGTGGCGGCCTTGCCGCCACCATCAACGAGATCGCCCAGCAATCCGGCGTCGGCGTTCATCTGGAAGAGGGCGCCATCCCGGTGAAGCCGGAAGTCGAAGCCGCCTGCGAACTGCTCGGCCTGGACCCGCTCAACATCGCCAACGAAGGCAAACTCATCGCCGTCTGCGCCGCTGAGGACGCGGAAAAACTCCTCGCCGCCATGCACGCCCATCCCCTGGGCCGGCAAGCTGCGATGATCGGCAAAGTGGTGAAAGACCCGAACGGCTTTGTGCAGATGAAAACCAAATTCGGCGGCCGCCGCATGGTGGACTGGCTCTCAGGCGAACAGCTGCCGCGGATATGCTGACAAACCCCGGCTGAGTCATGCGCATCCTCCTGCTTACCCATGCTTTCAACAGCCTCACCCAGCGACTCCATCTGGAGCTCTGCGCCTTGGGCCATGAGGTTTCCATTGAATTTGACATCAGCGATGCCGTCACCATTGAGGCAGTTGAATTATTCCGGCCCCATCTGATCCTGGCGCCTTTTCTCAAGCGCGCGATTCCCGAATCGGTCTGGCGCGCGCAAGTGTGTCTCATCCTGCATCCCGGCGTCGTCGGTGACCGTGGGCCATCGGCATTGGACTGGGCGATACTCAACGGCGAAACGGAATGGGGGGTGACGCTACTTCAGGCCGAGGCGGACATGGATGCGGGACCGATCTGGGCCACGCAGTGTTTTCCCATGCGGGTAGCCAGAAAGTCCAGCCTGTACCGCAACGAAGTGACCGAGGCGGCGGTGGCGGTGGTGCGAACCGCTCTCGAACGATGGCCGGATTATCTGGCCGGCCGTTGGCACCCCCGGCCACTGATCCCTGATGATCCTGCCGTGCGGGGCCGGCTGCGCCCCATGGTGACCCAGCGTGACCGCGCCATCGACTGGAGCGAGGACGACACCGTTACGGTGCTGGCCAGGCTCAACAGCGCTGATGGGGTACCCGGTGTGCTCGACGAATTGTTCGGCCAGCCCTGTTATCTGCACAACGCTCACGTCGTGCCCGGTTCGGGGTCGCCCGGATCGCTGCTGGGCCGTGCCGGTGAGGGTGTGGTGCGCACCTGTCGTGATGGCGCGGTGAAGATCGGCCACGTGCGCCGCAAGGAAGGGGCGCTGACCATCAAGCTGCCGGTCGCGCTGGCCTTCCCCGAAACCGCCTCACTGGCAGAATGGCCCGGGGCCACTGACGAAATCCGCTATGAGGAATGCGATGGCGTGGGCTACCTCCATTTCGATTTTTACAATGGGGCCATGGGGACCGAAGCCTGCCAGCAGTTACTGGCCGCGTATGTCGCCGCTACGCAGCGTCCAACCCGGGTGATTGTGCTGCTGGGAGGGGCGGATTTCTTCAGCAACGGCCTGGATCTCAACCGCATCGAAGCAGCGGCCAGCCCGTCGGACGAATCCTGGCGCAACATCCTCGCCATGGATGAGCTGTGCCGGGCGATTATTGAAACGTCGAGCCAGCTCACCGTCAGCGCCTTGCGCGGCAATGCGGGGGCCGGCGGGGCCTTCCTGGCCCTGGCTGCCGATTTTGTCTGGGTGCGGCAAGGGGTGATTCTCAACCCGCATTACAAGAGCATGGGCAATCTGTACGGTTCGGAATACTGGACCTATCTACTGCCGCGCCGGGTGGGGCAAGATCAGGCGCGCCGCATCATGCAGCATCGCCTGCCGCTGGGCGGAAGGGAGGCGGCGGCGATGGGCTTTGTGGATGATTGCATCGACGCCAGTCCGGCCATTTTCGAAGCGGACATCCGTTTGCGCGCGGGTCGTCTGGCCGCCGCCACGGATTATGCCGGGCAACTCGCAGCCAAGTGCCGGCAGCGTGCGGAAGATGAAGCAGCGAAGCCCCTTGCCCATTACCAGGCCGGGGAGCTGGACCACATGAAGCGCAATTTCTACGGCTTTGACCCAAGTTACCATGTCGCGCGTCACCATTTCGTCGGCAAGACGCCCCATTCCTGGACGCCCCGGCATTTGGCCCGCCACCGTGAGTTGGGTTGGGTGATGCCAACGGAGGAAAAGACATGACAGGCCTAAGGAGGCACTGAACAAGTTGGTTTGCTTTGTGGTTCGACAAGCTCACCACGAACGAAATCAACCACTTGCCGTTCGTCCTGAGCCTGTCGAAGGACTTGTTCAGCGTTTCCCTAACCAAATTTGAAGGGCCACAATCATCCATGCGAACGCCCGCTCTATTGGAGGGTTATGTCGTTTTTCGTGAGCAACAAACTGGAACAGCCGTCACATTTGTTGACGACGTCATTTTCGCCCGCAACGGCCACACGGTTGCGGCCAGCATGCTTGGCTTCATAGAGCGCGTGATCGGCTGACTCAACCAAGCCTGACGGCGAGCACGCATCTGCAGTGGAACAGGTCGTCACACCGATGCTGACACTGATGCGCCCCAGTGACGTGGCTGCATGTGGCAGGTTTCTCTGCTGGAAAGTGGTGAGAATTTCTTCCGCCAATGCAATTGCACTTGGCAGAGGGGTGTTCGGCAGCAACACCACAAACTCCTCCCCGCCATAGCGTGCGGGCAGATCTGTCGAACGCCGCACCGCCTGACGCAGGATATCCGCCACGGCACGCAGGCAGCTATCGCCACCGACATGGCCGTAATAATCGTTGTATCGTTTGAAGTGGTCCACATCGATCATGAGCAGCGAAATGGGTTCGTGACTCCGCAGTGCTCGCCGCCACTCCTGTTCGATGCATAAATCAAAATGCTGCCGATTGACCAGGGTAGTCAGGCTGTCGTAACGCGACAGGTGCTTCAGTTGCTTGATCTTTGCAGCAAGCTCGCGGGCCATGGCATTGAACGTATCGGCCAGCACGGCAAACTCGAACAACATGTGCGTACCCACGATGACCGATTGATCGCCTGCCGCAAAGCGCGCCATCTCCTGCTTCATCGCATCGACCGGCTTGAAGACAAAGCGGTTGAGGATGGCCAGCACCAGCAGGGCGGCCAGTCCTATCAGGGCGACTACCCCAATAACGGCGAGCCATGTCGTCTGCTGCCAATCCTTGTTGAGCTGGTTGACGTTGCTGAGGCTGACGAGTCGTAGCAGTTTCTCGTTCTCGCTTCCTCGCAAGGTGGACTCGATTGGCAGCATGCCTTCCTTGCCATTGCCATCGTTGATGCTGCCTTCCAGAAAACGACCATCGCCGTTATATATCGCCAGGGGCATCTGCGTCATGCCTTCGATCGTCCGCAAATTGATGGTGGGATCGGCGGTGATTTCCAGGTAGCCCAGCAGCTTGAGGCCGCCGATGGGTAGCAATACAGAATAGTAGGCGCGCTGCTCCAGCGGCCATAACGCACCCACCGCTTTGAGCCGGTTCGCGCCCTCGCGATGGCTGGCCTGTTTCAACAGGGCCGTGGGCAGACCGGGTGGAAACTCGATCCCTGATTTGCTCTCAGCCACAAGCTGCAGCTTCGTATCGAAGATACGCAGCTTGATGAGATCGGTGGTGCGTACGCCAGCAAAGCCATGAGCGAAAGGATCCTGGAGCGCCACCTGCAAGGCATCTTGTTCACCCTCGCGCTGAAAACGGCTCAGTGCATTCTTGAATTCGGGCCGGGTCTGGAATTCGGTGCCCAGCGAAATAAGTTGGGCTTCGAGTTGCCGCAATACTTCTGCGCTCGCCACTTCCACGATATGTGCCAGGCTTTGATGCTGGGCGGCCAATGCGGCCCCCCGGAAGTATTGGGCTGCCAATACCTGTGCCAGCACCGCAAGCAGCGCCAACAGCCCCACCAGACTGATCGTCAGGGTACGCAGGGAAATACGATTAATAGGGCGCATGAATAACGCTGGTCGACAAGGTCAGCGTGTTATCGGTAGTTGCTTGTCCAGCCATTCCTGCCAGCCGCCCCGGAACCAGTAAATGCGTGTATAGCCCCAATCTACGGCCAGTTTCGCGGCATGCGAGCTGCGGAGGCAGCGCTCGCCATTGCAGTAAAACAGCAGTGGCGTATCCAGCCTGGGCGCGTGACGCGCCATATCGGTCCGGCGTATGTCGGTGTCGAGCAGATTGATTGCGCCTTCGATATGGCCTTTTGCAAATTCCTCGGCATGGCGGTTATCGATGATCACCAGATTGGGCAAAGAGCCTGCCAGATCGACCACCGCTTCGGCGGTTATTCGCGTCGTACCCGCAACACTGTCCGGAGCGAACGGTTTTTCCGCCCAGGCCGCCGCCGTATAGAGAAATAGCCCGGCAAACAGAATCATCGGGTTTCCATACCATTTATACATTTCATCCTCCTCCAAAGGACATTGAGACCTTGTGGTGGCCTAATAGGGGTTAGCTTCCTAACGGTCGTTTTGGTCGAAAACTTGATTTTTATTGCGATGAGAGGGCTGGCCGTGATGACGCAAATCAAGGTGCGGGCTGCCAAACCGGCACCCCGTTCACACGCAACCCAAACTTTCACGCTTTAGTTCTTGCCGATTGATGGGTTTCTTGGCACTGTGACGGGCATGCTGCCGTCGATTGCTCCCGCCTCACGCTACGAAATTGCCGCCTGGCTGATGATGGCGGCAGGACTGCCGCTTGTTCTGACACTCCATTTATTACCCGCGCTGTTGTCCGGTTTGCTGGTGGTGCAGTTGGTGCATTTGCTGGCGCCGCGATTTGTCATTGGCCGCCTCGATCACAGCTGGGCCAAGGTGCTGGTGGTGTCGTTGATCACCTTGATCGTACTCGGCGCACTTGGCGGGTTTGCCACCGGCGTGATTCTGTATTTGCGCACCGAAGGCGGCTTGGCCGGCTTGCTGACGAAAATGGCCGAAATCATTGAAAACGCCCGCCAGCTGCTGCCGATCTGGGCCGCGGAATGGCTGCCGCAGGGCGATAAAACCGGTATCCGCGCCGGACTGGTCGAATGGCTGCGCACCCATGCGCTGGATATCCGAAAGCTTAGCGGAGACGCCGGTCGCGTGCTCCTGCATTTCATCATCGGCCTCATCATCGGCAGTTTCATTGCCTTGCGGCAGGCGCGCTCGCACCAGACGATGGCACCGATGGCTCAAGCCATGTGTGAACGGGTTAACCGTCTGGCCGAAGGGTTCCGTCGGGTGGTGTTTGCCCAGGTGCGCATCTCGGCGCTGAATGCGTTGCTGACAGCGGTTTACCTGGTGCTGGTGCTGCCCTCGTTCGGGGTGCAGTTGCCTTTCACCAAAACCATGATCGTCGTCACCTTCATCGTCGGCCTGATTCCGGTGCTGGGCAATCTCGTTTCCAATGCGGTTATCGTCATTATTTCGTTGTCGCATTCCCCGTACATTGCGGCCTCATCGCTGGCGTTTCTGGTCATCATCCATAAACTCGAATATTTTGTGAATGCCCGTATCATCGGCGGCCAGATCCAGGCGTCTGCCTGGGAGCTGCTGATCGCCATGGTGGTGATGGAAGCGGCCTTCGGGGTGCAGGGCGTGATTGCTGCACCGATCATTTACGCTTACGTCAAAAAAGAATTGTCCGACAGGGAGCTTATTTAATGTCCAACGATGCTGAGTCACTTGTCATCACCGCCAGCGGCGACGACAAAATTGGTCTGGTGGAGGGTCTGACCCGTCGCATCAGCGAATCCGGCTGCAATATCGGCGAGTCGCGGATGGCTGCTTTGGGCGGCCGTTTTGCATTGTTGATGCGCGTGTCCGGCAGCTGGGATGCCCTGGCCAAGATGGAAGCCCGCCTGCCCGCCATCGGCGAAGAACTGGGCTTGTCGATCATCCAGCAACGCACCCGCCCGACCCAGGTCGACAAGCCGTTGATGCCCTATACCGTTGAAGTGGCTGCGCTCGACCAGCCTGGCATCGTCAATAGCCTCGCCAATTTTTTCGCGCGCCTGCATATCAATATCGAAGCGCTGGATACGGAAACCTATCCCGCCCCGCACACAGGTGCGCCCATGTTTGCGGTCCACATGACGCTGGGCATTCCGGCTGATGCGCACATCGCTACGTTGCGGGGCGATTTTCTCGATTATTGCGATGACCAGAATCTGGACGCGACGTTCGAGCCGATACGGATGTGAGTGTGCCAATATTCAAGGAAGACAGGCGATGATTCGACGTTATGTGGTTGCCGCCACGGTTGCGGTATCGGTGTGTGCGCTGAGTGCGGGTCCTGCGTATGCAGGCCCGTATTCCGACGGTCTGGCCAGGTGTCTGGTCGAATCGACAACGACGGCTGACAAGAATGCGCTGGTCAAATGGATGTTTGCCATGGCGGCCCTGCATCCGGCCGTGAAATCGATTGCTTCGATCACCGAGGCGGAACGCATCCAGTCGAGCCGTGGCACGGCGCAGCTGTTCGAACGCTTGTTGACCGAATCATGCCGCACACAAACCCAGCAGGCGGTGAAATACGAAGGTGCCGCCGCCCTGCAAACCGGTTTTCAGATGCTGGGGCAGGTTGCCGCTCGTGAACTGTTCGCTGACCCGAGCGTGGCCCGTGGCCTGGCCGATCTCGAAAATCACATCGACAGCCAGAAGATGAAACGGGCGCTCGATCCGGCGCAATAAAACCCCTTACAACTTATTCCTCGCTGACGTTGAGCTCGATGTACTCGGCCGAGGTTGCATCGGCCGGCCTGGGTGGAGCAGGCTGGTTCCGTATGAATGCCGCTTCCACCCGCGCAGCCTGTAGCGCCGCCTGGTTGATGACGTGAGGGTACAGGCGACAGTGCTTTTCGACCATTTCCGCTTGCTGGCATGCAGAGGTTTCAAGTGCGCTGCGGGTGGCACGTTCGAGGTGTGGCAATAACAGAATCCATGGCGCCTGCCAGGCGTGATAATCATGCACCAACTGGGTGTGCGCCGGGTTCATGCCAGACGTGGCGATGAACAGGGGCGGGAAGGCGTCGGCTTCCAGAACGCGGCCGCGCAGGGTCTCGCACCCCTTGAGCGTGTGCAGGCCCAGACCGGCCCCGTCGTCGGAGCGGCGAAACCACTGCGCAACACCATTCGACAGGCTGTTCACATAGCGGGTCAGGTAGGTTCCGGCTGACTCAGCCAGATCGGTGATCGCCGTACTCCGGAAATGCTCCTGCGCAGCCATTCCTGCACGCCAGTCGAGCGGCGGTTTGGTATCGGTTTCACTGTCGGTGCGCACGCTATGCAGCAGCGCCAGCGGCTGCGTGTGCGGGTCCAACAGCCATAATTCAAACTGATCGCGAAAGGTAAACGGCACCTCACGATGCGCTTTGCGCAAATGCTCGTAGACCACTGCCCCCATATGCTCCAGTCGCTTGAAGTCGTCCGAGGGGAACAGCGGCCCGCGTTTCAGCCCCTTCTCCGCCGACCAGTGGCCGTAGCGGATATCGGAGATCTGGGCACGCCGTCCGGCGTGGCCCAGGTCATCCAGCAACGCATCATTGGCGACGTAGATGTCCCACTCGATCCCGTCAGTCGTGACTGCTTCGGCCGACTGAAACCGAATAACGTGCACCACCCCGCGAAACGGGTTGAGCAGGCGTTGGGCGTAGCACTCGATTTCCATGAGCTGAACGCTACCTCCGCAGGCGATACGGGAGGGTCATGATGGCCTGGGTTCCGACGCAGGGTCGGTTTCGGTTGCGCTCATCCAGGCAAAGAGCGATGAGCGCATCGCCTCCTCCACGGACATGTCGATCGGCTGTGTCCAGTCGCGCGGCACAAATACCGTGTAACCGCCGATCATGTAACCCATTGGCAAATAGACGGCCACCCGATCGCCTTGCAGGAAACCGGCAGGCAGATCGTCGACGTGTTGGCGCGTCACCAGCCCCACTATTTCAAGCGGATATCCCGGCAACTTGAGCGCGACGACGGCCTGGGCGACCGGGTTGCTGCGCGGTGAAAAGTAATCGGCGAAGTCCTTGAGTGGGGAGTAAATGCTTTTGACTACGGGCAGATTGGTGAAGGGCAGTTCCACCCATGACAGCAGCTTGCCGGCAGTGCGTTGCGATACCAGAAAGCCGAGCAGAAGAATGCCGACCATTCCCAACAGCAAACCCATTCCCGGCACATAAAATTCGCCGATGAATGGCCGTATCAGCAGCATCGTCAATGTTTCGCTCCAGCTCAGGAAGATATAGAGCAAGTAGACCGTCAATCCGAGCGGCAAGGCCGTGATCAGGCCGCGAAAAAAATATTGATAAATAAGTTTGCTCAATTTTGGGGTCCAGTGACTGTGCTATGGAAAATTCACCCTGCTTCGTACTAGGATAGTAACGGTACCCTTTCTGATGAGGGTGCGCCTTTAATTTTTGTTCCTTTATTCTTTGGAGATTTCCACATGAAAGTATCTGCTTTGATGGTTCTTGCGCTCCCGACCTTGCTGGCGGGCTGTGCCAGCAGCCCCAGTGCTGAAGAACAGGCTGCCATGGCGGCCGACGCGCGCAAGGCCAGCGGGGCGCTCATGCAAAAACTCGGGGGCGAACTTAAAGCAGCGCTGGCTGAAAAAGGTCCGGAGGGTGCGATCAGCGTATGCAAGGAGCGCGCACCGCAGATGGCCGCCGACGTGTCGAAACAGTCCGGTTTCGAGGTTAAACGTGTCAGTCCCAAAAATCGTAACCCGGCGGGTGTGCCCGACGCCTGGGAAGCCGAGGCCCAGGCTGGTCTGGAGAAGCGCCTGGCAGCCGGCGAAAAACCGGAGACGCTCGATACCTGGCAGATCGTCAGCACCCCGACGGGCAAGCAGTTCCGTTACGCCAAGGCATTGCCGGTGGCGCAGGTGTGCCTGAGTTGCCACGGCGACCCGGCAGCGATTTCCGATGGGGTGAAAGCGCGCCTCGCCGCTGAGTATCCACAGGACAAGGCCACAGGCTACGGCCTGGGCATGGTGCGCGGCATTATTTCGGTAAAACGCGCGCTGTAAACCCGCTGATAAATAAATTTTCGCGCGGGCTACAGTCCTGCGCGAAGCTGCCGTTCTCTACTTCGATATCCCGGTCTGTCATGGAGGAACGCAGCGTGCTGAGTCGTCTCGTAGGAATGTTGTCAGGCAAGCCGGATAAGGTGGCGCCACAGGTGAACAGTGCAGTATTGGCCGAGGCAGGCAAGGCGCCCGCTGCACCACCACCAGCCGTGCAAACCAAAGCCCCGTCGGTGATGCGCAGAGAGGCCATGCTGGGGCGCGAGCAACGTGTCGCGGGCTACACTTTTACGCTGCGCCGCGCACCTGAAGCTGCGCTCGAGGCCGAGGAGGCCGATGTGCAGCGTCTGTGCGACGAAACCCTGCTGGATAGCCTTCAGCGCATGGATATCACGCGGCTATTGGGCCGGCGACAGGCATTTGTGCCGATTTCGCCAGCCATGCTGCTTCACCCAAGAATCGACAACTGGCCCGCCGTCGGCACAGTGTGGGTGCTGAAGCTCAATGCCCACACACATATCAGTGAGACGCTTTTTGCCCGGCTTGAGGCGCTGAAGGCGCAAGGTTTTCAATATGCCCTGGAAGCCGCTGCAGTCGTGCATCCCGACCGTCACAGCTTGCTGCAACTGGCCAGTTATGTCCTGATGGACGTTGGCAGTGAAGATATTCCAGCCATTACCGCGCAAATGGCAGCAGTGTCGAAGGTCGCGCCAGGCAAGCATTTTGTGGCGATGAATGTGCAGACGCTGGAAGCTTTTCACATGTGTCACAAGCTGCAGTTTGCATTGTTCATGGGGCCGTTCATTACCCGTCGTGAAAAGCTGGACAACCCCACCATGGGACCATCACGTGCCAAGGTGCTGGATCTGATGAACCGCGTGCGCACCGGTGCCGAGCAGCCTGAGCTGGCTGAGCAGTTCCGCCATGACCCGGCGCTGTCGGTGCGGCTGCTGCATTATGTCAACTCCCCGGGCATGGGGCTGATGAATAAAGTCGGCGGCATCGAACAGGCCTTGATGGTGATGGGGCAGGACAAGCTCTATCGCTGGCTGACGCTGATCCTGTTTACCGGCGGCAAGGCTCAGGACATGGATCAGGCCGTGCTGGAAAATGCCCTGACGCGCGGCCGGATGGCCGAGCAGCTTGCTGGCCGCGCACTGTTTGCCAAGGCGCGTGACGAGATATTTGTTGCAGGTCTATTCTCCCTGCTGGACGTGGTGATGAACACGCCGATGGAGACACTGCTCAAACAGATCAGTCTGCCTGCGGAAATCACCGAAGCCATCGTTAATCAGCGCGGCCCCTATGCGCCCTATCTGGCGGTGGCCATCGCCTGCGAGAACGCCGAACAGGCCGAGATGGCCGCCCTGGCCAAGCAGATTGGCCGCGAAATTGACGAGATCAATGCTGCGCATATGGACGCGCTATTGTGGGCGCAGCAACTGTCTGACGTATGACTTCCCTGTCCGTCGGCCGTGCGACATGGTTTGTTTACATGCTGCGCTGCGCCGACGGCACGCTCTACACGGGCATCACCACCGACATTGATCGTCGCCTGGCCGAACATAATGGCGAAGCAGGCTTGGGCGCGCGTTACACGCGTAGCCGTCGCCCGGTGGCGCTGGCTTATAGTGAATCTGCTGACAGTCGCGCTGAAGCATCGCGGCGCGAGGCAGCGATTAAACGACTGGATCGTGCGAGCAAGCAGCAGCTGTGTGCTGCTCCGCGATAATTGTTTTCCTGTTTCAGCCACCATTCGTGCCATTCAGCCGCATCAGCAGCTGCGGCATGACGTCTTCGACTTTTTGGCTTAATCCGCTTCGCGCTCGAGACCGCAGCACTGCACGTGCCCGTTTGCGGGTGATGGACTCAGGATGGCGCCCGTTACCGGGTTGGGGCGAAACACGGTGCAGCCCTTGAGGCCCAGCGCGTGCGCCTGGCGGTAAATAGCCTCGAAGCGTTCGAATGGAAAATTGGCCGCGACATTGATGGTCTTGGATATGGCGTTGTCGACGTAGGGCTGCAGCGCGGCCTGCATGTGAAGGTGGGCAAGCGGATCGACCTGGTGTGCTTCGACCAGCGCGGGCGGTTTTCCGCTCAACCCCTGCTGCTGCCACAGTTGCTGGGCATGATCGATCACGCGATGGGTGTGATAGCGGCTATCCGTTCCCAGTACGCGTCGTTCTGCATCGGCCGCGAAAATCGGCTCGATGCCGCTGGAAACATTATTCGCCAGGAGACTGATGGTGCCGGCCGGTGCAATCGCCAGCAGATGGCTGTTGCGGATACCGTGTGCGGCGATGGCATCGCGTAGCTCTGCCGGCAGCCGGGTGGCGAAACCGCTCGTCAGAAATGTATCGCGCCTGAACCCCGGGAACGCCCCCTTTTCCCGGGCAAGTTCAATCGACGCCCGATAGGCGGCATCACGGATTGTGCTCATCGCATCGGTTGCCAGCATGCGTGCAGCTTCGCTGTCGTAACGCAAGCCGAGCAGCACCAGTGCGTCGGCCAGTCCGGTAATGCCGAGACCAATGCGCCGGGTAAGCCGGGCCTGCGCAGCCTGGGCCGGCAACGGGTAGCGGGAAACGTCGATGACATTGTCGAGAAAGCGCACTGCCCATGCTGCCGAATTTGCCAGCGCCTTCAGATCGAGATTGGCGTCGGCGCTGTATGGCGACGTGACGAAGGCGGCCAGGTTGAGCGAACCGAGGTCGCAGGCGCCATAGGGTGGCAGGGGAATTTCACCGCAGGGATTGGTGGTGGTCAGGGTCTCGCTGTCATGCAGGGTGTTGTCGCGGTTGATGGCGTCGACGAACAGCACCCCGGGCTCGGCGGTATCGTAGGCTGCGTGCAGGATGCGCTGCCACAGGGTGCGCGCCTTCACCGTGCGCAGGGTGGTGGGACCCGCTGCCGCATGGCGAGCCGGCGCGGGAAAAACCAGCGGCCAGTCACGATCCTGTGCCACTGCAGCCATGAAGTCATCGCTGACCTGCACCGACAGGTTGAAATGCCGCAGCACCGCCGGGTTGCGCTTGGCATCGACGAAGGTTTCGATATCGGGATGGTCGCAGCGCAGCGTCGCCATCATCGCGCCGCGCCGCGCGCCGGTCGACAGCAGGGTGGCGCACATCGCATCCCAGATGTGCATGAAGGACACCGGGCCAGAGGCGATGCTGCCGGTGGTCTCAGCCACCATGCCGGCCGGGCGCAGGGTGGAAAAATCATAGCCCACGCCGCCCCCATGCTGCATGGTGAGCGCGCCTTCTTTCAGCGCATCGAAAATGTGTTCGAGATCATCGGCGATCTCGCCCATGACGAAACAGTTGAACAGCGTAACCCGGTGTCCGCTGCCGGCACCGGCGAGAATGCGGCCGCCGGGCAGAAAGCGAAACCCCTGCAGCAGGCTGTAAAACCGGCCGGCCCACAGTGCGGTGTCCTGATTCTCTGCGGCCGCAATGGCGTGGGCGACCCGTTGCCAGCTTGCCTGGATGTCCGGCTCACCCGTGGCGCGATAGCGCGTCGCCCAGATGTGGCGGGAGATTTCCATGCTGAAGGGATCGGGGTGGGTCATGGTGCGCCGACCCGGCTGGCGTTTTGAGGCATCATCTGTTTATAGCTGTTTACCCGACCACCTCATGAATTCATTGCACCCCTATTCCGCGCTGACCCCGGACTGCGCACTCGATGCGCTCGACAGCACCGGCTTGCGCGCGGATGGTCGCCTGCTGGCGCTGAACAGCTACGAGAATCGCGTCTACCAGATGGGCGTGGAAGATGCAGGACCCGTCGTGGTCAAATTCTATCGACCCGAGCGCTGGAGCGATGAAGCCATTCTGGAGGAGCACGCGTACACCACCGATCTGGCCGCGCGCGAGATTCCGGTGGTCGCCCCGCTGGAGCTGCGGGGCGCCACCCTGCATTGGCATGCGGGCTTTCGCTTTGCGGTGTATCCGAAACAGGGCGGGCGCATGCCCGAATTTGACCGCGCCGATACCCTGCAATGGATGGGGCGCTTTCTTGGGCGTATTCATGCAGTTGGTGCGCAAGCGGATTTTGTACACCGGCCGGTGCTCAATCTTGAAACCTTTGGCCTGGCCTCGCGCGATTTTCTGCGCACTGGCAAGTGGTTGCCGCCCGATCTGGTCGCGGCATGGGACAGCGTGGTCGAACATGCCCTGACCAGTGTGGCATATTGTTATGAACGCGCTGGCACGGTGCGCGCTATTCGCCTGCATGGCGATTGCCATGCAGGCAATGTGTTGTGGACCGCAGACGGCCCGCATTTTGTTGATTTCGATGACAGCCGCATGGGACCGGCCGTGCAGGATCTGTGGATGTTGCTGTCCGGCGAGCGTGAGGAACAGCAGGCGCAGATCAACGAGATTCTCACGGGGTATGAAGACTTTGCCGCATTTGATCCGCGTGAACTCTATCTGGTCGAAGCACTCCGCACCCTGCGCCTGATTCACTATGCGGCCTGGCTGGCGCGTCGCTGGGACGACCCGGCTTTTCCGGCTGCATTTCCGTGGTTCAATACCCAGCAGTACTGGCAGGCGCGAATACTCGAATTGCGCGAACAGATTGCGCTGATGGACGAGCCGCCGCTGGCGGCTTGAAATGCAATTTTTATCCGCGAAGGACGCGAAGAAACGCGAAGGGAATCGGCAGAGTTTATCTTCGTGACTCTTTGCGCCCTTCGCGGATAACAGGGGTTAAAAATGTGCGGCATAGCAGGTGAATTCAGGTTTGACGGCACGGCGCCCGATGCGGCGGCCATGGCGCGGATGCTGGCGAAGCTGGAGCGACGCGGGCCCGATGCCGAAGGTCAGCATGCCGACGGACCGGTGCGGTTGGGGCATCGGCGCTTGTCCATCATTGATTTATCGTCGCGCTCGCGTCAGCCGATGCTCGACGCCGCTACCGGCACGACGCTGGTGTTCAACGGCACCATCTACAATTACCCCGAGTTGCGCGCCGAGCTCCTCGAGTGTGGCCATGTTTTTCATTCCGACGGCGACACTGAAGTCATCCTGCGCGCCTGGCTGGAATGGGGAGATGCCTGCGTCGAGCGCCTGCACGGCATGTTTGCGTTTGCCATCTGGAATCGCGAGACGCTTTTTCTGGCGCGCGATCGCCTCGGCATCAAGCCCTTGTATTACAGCGAAAATCCGGGACGCTTCCGCTTCGCCTCCACCCCGCAGGCCCTGCTGGCCGCGGGTGGCGTGGATACCGGACTCGATGCGGTTGCGCTGCACCATCTGTTTACGCTGCATGCGGTGGTGCCCGCACCGCGCACGGTTTTCAACGGTATTCGCAAGCTGGCGCCGGGCACCACGCTGACGGTGAATGTGCGTGGCGAGTTCAGGCACAACAAATACTGGTCGTTGAAAGCGCAACGCCCGGCCGTCCCGAGAAGCGAAGCTGAATGGACCGAGGCGATACACGAGAGCCTGCGGCAGGCGGTGAAGAAACGCATCGAGATTGCTGACGTCAAGGTGGGGGTGTTGCTGTCCGGCGGTCTCGATTCGAGTTTGCTGGTGGCCTTGCTGGCCGAACAGGGCGTGCCCGACCTGATGACGTTTTCGGTGGGTTTTGAAGATCAGCCGGAAGAACGCGGCAACGAATTCGAATACTCCGATCCGGTTGCCGCCATGTACGGTACCCGGCACCACAAGTTTCTCATTCCCAACCCGGAAGTGCTGCGGCGCATGCCCGAAGCGGTCGACGCCATGAGCGAGCCGATGTTTGCGCAGGACGCCGTGGCGTTTTATCTGCTGTCCGAGCAGGTCAGCAAAACCGTCAAGGTGGTGCAAAGCGGCCAGGGGGCGGACGAAGTGTTCGGCGGCTATTTCTGGTATCCGCGCATGGCGGCTGCCACATCGGGGTCGCCACTGGAGCGCTTCCGCGCGCATTATTTCGACCGCGACCACGACGAGTTTCTGGAGATGGTGAACCCTGCGTATCACGGCCCGGATTACACCGCGCAAACCATCGCCACGCATCTGTCCGAACCGTTCGCCGATGACTTTATCGACCAGGTGCTGCGCATGGATACGACCATGCTGATCACCGATGACCCGGTCAAACGCGTCGACAACATGACCATGGCATGGGGGCTGGAGGCGCGCGTGCCTTTCCTTGATCATCGGTTGGTGGAACTTGCGGCGTCCATGCCACCCCAACTGAAACTGGCATCCGAAGGCAAACATGTTTTGAAAACCATTGCACGCGGCCTGATCCCCGACGCGGTGATCGACCGCAAGAAAGGCTACTTTCCCATGCCTGCACTCAAATATGTGCGCGGCGAATTTTTGACCTTCATGCAGGACATCCTGAATTCGCAGGCTTGCCGCGAACGCGGCCTGTATCACCGCGCCTATGTGAACAAATTGCTGGACGCGCCGGAGCGGCATCACACCCGCATCCAGGGCAGCAAGCTGTGGCATCTGGCGTTGCTCGAATACTGGTTGCAACGACATGCGTAACTGTTTTTATCTGCTGGCCGCGCTGGCCGCGCTGGCCGCGCTGGTGGCCTTTCCCGTTCACGCCCAGACGGCTTTTGAAAACTGGATGGCCGGGTTTCGTCAGGAAGCCCTGGCACAAGGTATTTCGCCCGCCACGCTTGACGCCGCGTTGACTGGCATTACGCCCGTAGACAAGGTGGTTGAGCTCGACCAGCGTCAGCCCGAATTCCTGCAGACCTTTATTGATTATCTGGATAAGCGTGTAACGCTCGCCCGGATTGCGCGCGGACAAGCCTTGTTGCAGGAGCATGCCGCGCTGCTGGATGATGTGGAGCAGAAATACGGCGTGCCCAGGACCGTGCTGGTTTCATTCTGGGGCCTGGAAACCAATTTCGGCTCCACCATGGGCAGCCACAATATTCCGGCCAGCCTGGCGACCCTTGCCTTCGATGGACGTCGCAGCACGTTCTTCCGGAATCAGTTGCTGGATGCGCTGCGCATCATTGACGCCGGGCACGTCCAGGCCATCGACATGAACGGGTCGTGGGCGGGCGCCATGGGCCACATGCAGTTCATGCCCTCCACCTACCGCGCCTATGCCGTGGATGGGGATGGTGATGGCCGCATCAATTTGTGGCAGTCCGTGCCCGATGCCATGCATTCGGCGGGCAATTATCTGAAACGCGCAGGCTGGCGCGCACAGGAGCCGGCAGCGCTGGAAGTCAGTCTGCCGGCCAATTTCGACTGGCGTTATGCCCGCGTAAACAACCGCCTGGCCATTTCGGAGTGGAGCGGACTCGGCGTGCAGCAAATCGATGCCACGGCCCTGCCGTCTGTGGCGGGCAGCGCTGCCATCATCCTGCCCCAGGGCTGGCAAGGCCCGGCCCTGATGGTGTTCGACAATTTTGACGTCATCATGAAGTGGAACCGCTCAGTGAATTACGCCCTGTCGGTGGCGCAGCTGGCGCAACAGATGGCGGGAGGCAGTGCGCTGGCTGTGCGGTCCGGCGAATCGGGGGCACTCAGCATGGTTCAACTGAAAACCATGCAACAGTCACTCAATGAATTGGGTCTGGATGCGGGCACGGCAGATGGCATGCTTGGTCCGCGTACGCAAAGCGCCATCCGCTTGTATCAGGTTGTGCATCATCTGCCTGCTGACGGTTATCCCGCGCCCAGTGTGCTGATGCATATCGTGCAGTCGCATTATCTTGCCCAGCTGGCGGGCAAGCTGACTCAGGCGCCCATAACCTTTTCCGAGCAACCCTGATGCAGGCGCACCCTGCGCGCTTGTGTTATTTTTCCGGCAGATATCCGGGGAGGGTCATGTGAGCGACGCGCGTAACGTGTTGGGCAGTGTGCTACAGGTGTGTAGTGTGTCGCCGATGACAGGCTTTGCGCGCGATGGCGTGTGCCATACGGGCCCGCAGGATATCGGTAGCCACACCGTATGCGTGCAGATGACCGAGGCCTTTCTGGAATATTCGAAAAGCCGCGGCAACGATCTCGGCACCCCCGTTCCCGAATATGGTTTTCCCGGGCTGAAAGCCGGCGACCGCTGGTGCGTGTGTGCCGCACGCTGGCTCGAGGCGGCCGAAGACGGCATGGCGCCGCCCGTGGTGCTCAATGCCACGCACGAACGGGCATTGAAAAAAGTCTCGCTGGGCGACCTGAAATATCATGCCCTGCTCGGTGCCGACACCTCCGGTCAGGCGTCGCCCCGCTCATGAGTCTGGTCTGCTGGAAATGTGGCGCCAGCCTGGCCGGCATGCTGCTGCCGCTGTCGCGCCTCGATGTTTGCCCCAGCTGCCGCACCGACCTTCACGCGTGTCGTTTGTGCCGGCACTTTGATGCCCACCGCTCGGGCCAGTGTCGCGAACTGGCGGCCGACCGTGTGGCCGACAAGACCCGCGTCAATGATTGTGGCTGGTTTGTGCCGCGGCTTGAAGCCTACAAGGGCGGTGGTGCGGTGATGGCGCAGGCCAGCCGCAGCGCGCTGGATGCGCTCTTTGCCGGCAAGTCCGGTGCAGATCAATCCAGTGCAGATCAGCCCGACGCAAAGATTGCGAAACCTGCACCCCGCTCATTGCTCGACGATCTGTTCAAGAAGTAATTCCATTTCCAGATTGAAAATCTCTTTGTCGGTTTCGCCTTGCCGTGCTACAGCACTGTCTGCGGCTCACCTTCGCGACCTTTTCAATCTGGAAATGGAATAGCCTGCCGTCGCAGTTGCCGTAGCGCCTGCCACTCGTACATCAACAACCCCGCACCAATCAGCGCAATCCCGGCCCACCCCGTGGCCGGAATAAATTCGGCATTGAGTGTCTGCCCCAGCAGCAAGGCGGTGACAGGGGTGATCAGCGTGATCAGGGCGATTCGGCCCGCGTCCAGATGCTTGATCAGGTAGTAATACAGTGTGAATCCCACCACCGAGCCCAGCACGCCGAGATAGACGATGGCGCCGCTGGCGCGCGGCGTAATCTCGGGCGGCAATTGCGCCGAATCGGCGATGACCCAGGCCAGCATGAAGCACGGCACCGCCACGCCGAGTGCGCCGGTGGTGATGGCGAGCGAAGAGATGCGCAGGTTCAGCCGTTTGATCCACACCAGCCCCAGGGCCTGCGCGACCATTCCCGTCACCACGGCAAGCGTACCGAGCGTGCCGTGGTCACCGCCCGGCCATGGCTGGCCGAAAATCACCCACAGCCCGGTCAGGCCGAGTGCCAGTCCGAGTATGCGCATCCGTGTGAGCGTGTACTCACTCAACCATAGCGCGGCGAATAAGCCGGTCATCAGAGGCGACAGCCCGTAGATGACCGAAATCAGCCCGGACGGAATGTGCAGCGCCCCCCAATAGGTGAGCAGCATCGCCACGAACATCGACAGCCCGCTGATTGCGTACAGTTGCCGCGCCGCCGGGGTAAAGGGAAATGCCGTGCGGGTGACGCGCAGCAGCACCAGGCAGATCGCCAGCCCGATCAGCATGCGCGACATCACCGCAAAGCTGAAACCGGCCCCCTGTGCGCTCCATTGAATAGCGAGCGGTGTGGTGGACCAGATCAGGATGACGCTGAGATAGGCGGCGGGGAGAGGCATGAAGCGAGTGCGCACTAACTTGGAATGGCTTCCAGGCTCTCTGTCGCAATCTCGCGCACGTCGGCATCGTCATCCGTCAGCCGGGCATCCAGCCACGGCCGCGCAGCGGCATCGCCAGTCAGCCCCAGGTAATGGCAGGCATCCGCCCGAATTCGCGCATCGTCATGCTGCGACAGTTCGCCCAACCTTGGCAGCAGCGCGCGCAGGGTGTCGGTGTGGGTAAAATTTTCCAGCAGCACGCCGGCACCCAGCCGCACATTCAGACTGGCATCGACATTGCCGACGATGGGCAGCACCGCCGCCAGCAATTCCGCATTGGCTTCGATCAGCGCCTGTGCCTTGGGCAACTGGCCTTCCTTGAGCAGCAGGTGGAAGTAGTCGGCCATGCCTGCCTCGCTGCCAGCTTTGCTTGCCCAGTCGGTGAGTTCAGTTTTGCTATGCACGCCGGCGAGTTCGATTTTGCCAAGCCGCACCCACGGCACCGAGCGCACACCGAGTGCCTGCCCCACTTCGGGATGCTGTTCCAGATTGACCGCCTCCAGCCGACCGATGATGCCCTGCTTCACCATGTCGGCGAGAGACGACAGCATGGCCGGGCAGTGCGGGCAGTGGGTGGAAATCAGCAGCAGGGCGTCGGGTGCGGACATGGCATGAAAATTCCAGCGTGGTGGAATCGGCAGATAATAGGCTGCATGGAATTTACCATTCTCCCCGTCACCCCGTATCAACAAAACTGCTCGCTGGTGTGGGACGCGCAAGGCCGGGCCGCACTGATTGACCCCGGTGGCGAGGCCGAGCGCCTGCTGGCCGAGGTGGCGCAACGCGGGCTCACGCTGGAAAGCATTCTGCTTACCCATGGCCATCTTGACCACGTCGGTGCGGCAGTAGCGTTGCGCGATGCGCTCGGCATCCCCATCATCGGCCCGCAGCAGGACGAGCAGTTCTGGCTCGATGCGTTGCCGCAGCAGGCCGAGATGTTCGGCTTTCCGCCAGCGGTGGTGTTTACGCCGGATCAATGGCTGAATGATGGTGACCGCGTCGAGGTGGGCTCGATCCGCTTCGACGTGCTGCATTGTCCCGGCCACACTCCGGGGCATGTGGTGTTTTACCAGCCGGAGGCGCAGCTCGCGTTTGTGGGCGATGTGCTGTTCAAGGGCTCGATCGGCCGCACCGATTTTCCACGTGGCGACCATGCAGCGCTGCTGGCCGCTATCCGTGAGAAGTTGTTTCCGCTGGGTGATGACGTACGTTTCGTGCCGGGACATGGCGCCATGTCCACATTCGGACACGAACGTCGCGAGAACCCCTTCGTCGGGCCGGGGTCAGACTGATATCGCCACCAGCGGCCATCCAGAACCCAAGGAGACAGAAATGAGTTTTCCGCATTTTCCGTTCACCCTGCTCTACCCGGCCTTGCTGCTCTCCACCCTGGCGCAGGCCCAGAATCTGGCAGCCATCGTCAACCCGCCGCCCGAAGCGCCTGCCATCACCCAGACGGCACAAGGCGTGCTGAAGACCGTGAATAAGCATGTGCCACAGATTGATACGGCAGGTCTGCTAGCGCAACTGAAAGCGCAACCGAAAACGGTGGTCATCGATGTGCGTTCCCCGGCCGAATTGAGTGCGTCGGGTTATATCGATGCGCCGCTGTTTTTCAATATCGACCGCGGCTTTCTGGAATATCAGATCGAAGCGCGGGTGCCAGACAAGGCGACCCCTATCGTTGTCTATTGCGGTGTCAGCCAGCGCAGCCCGCTGGCTGCCGATACGCTGATCAAGCTCGGCTACAAGAATGTGAAGAATTACCGTGACGGCTTCTTCAACTGGAAACGCGCCGGATTGCCGATCCAACAATATGACAAGGTGCCGACGTCTTTCCTCTATGACCTGCCGCAGGAAATCATCCCCGGTGTGTGGTCGGCCATCGGCGCCACGGCGCCGGGCACGTATGAAAACGCCGGCCACAACAACAATCTCTCCTTCGTCATCACCGAAGACGGCGTGCTGGTGGTGAATGCCGGCGACAACTATTTGCTGGCGCAAAGCCTGCATGAGGAGATCAAGAAACGCACCAAGCAGCCGGTGAAATACGTGGTGCTGGAAAACAGCCAGGGCCACGCCATGCTCGGCTCGAAATACTGGAAAGAGCAGGGCGCCACCGTCATCGCGCACCGCGACACCGCGAAGGAAATGGAAAAGACCGGCTACGACGCGCTGGAGGTGATGCGCAGCCGCGCACGCGACAAGGCATTCAAGACCGAATTTGTCATGCCTGACAAGATTTACGACGACAAGCTCGAACTGAAAATGGGCTCATGGAACCTGCAGATCCTGCATCTCGGCCCCTCACATAGTCACGGTGACACCATGGTGTGGATCCCGGAGAAAAAACTGGTGATTGCGGGCGACACCGCTTTTCATATCCGCATGCTGCCGATTTTTGAAGACACCGACACTGCCAAGTGGATCGAGACCTGGGACACGTTCGAGGCGCTCGGTGCACAGATCGTCATTCCCGGCCATGGCGGCCCAACCGACATGGCCACGGTGCGCAAGTGGACGCGCGATTATCTGGTGCATCTGCGCGCCAAGGTGGCCGAAGTTATCAAGAGAGGCGGTTCTCTCGACGATGCCTACCAGGTCGACCAGTCGGCCTACTTGCATCTGCATACGTCCGACGAGCTCGCACGCAGCAATGCCGGGCGAGTGTACCGGGCGATGGAGTTCGAATAAGCATGCGTGACTATCGATCCGGCGCGAATTATTAAATATGAGCACCGTTCGCCTGTCGAAGGGCTGTGCTTCGACAAACTCAGTACGAACGAACTTGCGAATAAACCTGGCCGGATCAATAAAGCGGCGTGATGGCATCGACCAGCGCGCCCGCGGCGTCGGCGGTGACGTGCCGGCGGTCGCGGTGCGGGTTGTATTCGGCGATTTCCATCGCCACAAAAAATGGATCGTTGCGTAAACGGGATAGTGCGGTAGCGAGGTCGTCACGATGCAGTCCGCCCGGAACGGGGCTGCCCACGCCGGGCTCCTCCTCGGGATCGAGCGCATCCAGATCCACGCTCACGCCAAAACCGGCCGTGCCCTGTCGAACGATGACCAGTGCGTCGTCGAACACCTCGGCCAGACCGCGCCGGTGTATTTCATCCATATCGAATACCCGTACCCCCAGCCGGTGCAGCAGCGCGGCTTCGCCGGCTTCGTAACTGCGCACGCCGATCAGACACACGTGTTCGGGCCGTAACTTGGCTTCAGGGCCATCGATTCCGGTCAGTGCCGTGTCGCCATGGCCGAGCAGGCAGGCCAGCGGCATGCCGTGAATCTGTCCGCTCGGCGTGGTCGCAAATGTGTGGCTGTCCATGTGGGCATCGATCCAGATCAGGCCGATTGGTCCTTTGCTGGCGTGGGCGTGACGCACCCCGCTCCAGGTGCCGATGGCGCAGGAATGGTCGCCACCGACCACCAGCGGAAAATGTCCCGCGTGCAGCACGGTTTCCACTTCTGTGGCCAGCAGGGTATTTAGTGAAGCGATTACATGTAGTGGTGCATCCAGCTGTGCGCGCGGTACGCGCAGGATCGCATCCCATGCTACATGCTGCAGTGGCGTGTCGTGGAAGATTCGGTAATGGCGCAGCGCATCCGGCCCCTCGGCGCAGGCCGGGTCGGGCGCACCGGCGCCACTGGCTGCGCCGATGATCATGATGCTGCGGGGTTTGGCAGGAGTGGGCGGATTCATGCTGTCAGCCTAGCAGCTTGTCGGATTTGAACTCGCGTGCATTTTTAGGGCGTTCTGACGTGAGTAGGGAATACCTCGTTAAGTCAGTTCGCGTAGGGCAATAACCGCATATCCATTTTAGTGTTTGGCTTCGTCGACCAGAGCTTCAAGCAGCTCAATCAGCGCCTGCCCCGGTGCATCATTCGCGGATAAATGACGCACCACAATCCCTTTCGCCGCGCATGCCGCGCCATCAACCAGCGCGGGCCCGGTGACAACGATACGAATCAGCTTGTGCAATTGCCCGATCGCCTCGGCATCAATCGGTGTGGCGTGGGTGATGGCGGTGGTGGACCAGAACAGGCGGGGTACCAGGTCGGCGGCCTCGGTGAAAGGGAATTCACTCCAGTTGTGCTCGAAGCTGGGGATGGGCAGGTCGGTTGGGGTGAGCGCGGCGCGGTCGAGAAAAACAACGCGTTCCTTGAAACTCATTTTCCTTCGCCCACCAGCCGCTCGAGTGCACGCATGATAGCGGACGAGTCGAGTTCGCTGTCACCCGCGCCCATCAGTGCGTTCATCTGCTGGGCGATCAGTGCGGCGCCAGGTAGCGGGGTGGCGGTTTCCTGCGCGTTATCCATGACGATGGCCATGTCCTTGTGGTGCAGTTTGACCTTGAAGCCGGGCTTGTAGTTGGAGTCGAGCATGCGCTGGCCGTGGACTTCGAGGATGCGGCTGCCGGCGAAACCACCGAGCAGCGCTTCGCGCATTTTTGCTGGATCGACGCCGTTGCGGCGCGCCAGCAGAATGGCTTCGGCGACGCCTTCGAAGGTGAGACCAACCACCACCTGGTTGCAGCATTTGACGACTTGCCCGGCGCCGTGGCCGCCGACGTGGACGATGTTTTTACCGAGCACCTCGAACAGCGGATGGACTTTGTCGAAGATGGGCGCATCGCCGCCGACCATGATCGACAGGGTGCCTTCGCGCGCCGCCACTTCACCGCCCGACACGGGGGCGTCGAGCATATGGACGCCGCGTTCGGCCAGTGTGGCGGCGATGCGGCGGGTGGCGGAGGGCGACACGGTGCTCATGTCGACGATGGTGTGGCCGGGCTTGGCGCCATGGATCAGACCGCGGTCGCCAAAGATGATCTGTTCGACGTCGGTGGTGTCGGACACGACGGTGAAAGTGATGTCGGCTTCGGCGGCCACTTCGGCGGGTGTGCCTTTGCCTAAAGCACCGGCGACGAGCATGGGCTCGAGGCGGTCGAAGCGGCGTCCATAGACGAACAGTTGGTGTCCGGCGCGGAGCAGGTTTTCCGCCATCGGGCGCCCCATGATGCCGCTGCCAATAAATCCGATTTTCATGATGCCAATCCCTTAACTACAACAAGCCAGAATGGCAGCGTAACCAATCCCGCCAGCGTTGACCAGCCCATGATGAGGCCTGCCAGCCGGGTGTCCAGGCCAAAGCGGTCAGCCAGTGCAATCACCATCACCATGGTCGGCATCGCAGCTTCCAGCACGCCCGCCTCGCCCGGCTCGGTGAGTGTGCCCGGCCACGCCAGCGCAATGCCCAGCGCCAGCAGCGGCATCAGCGCCAGCTTGATGGCTAGCGCGACAAACACCGCTTTTTGCGGGCGCAAATCGTGCCAGGGGATGGTCAGTCCCAGTACAAACAGCATCAGCGGAATGGTCGGGCTGCCGGCCCAGCGCGCGGCCTCGATCAGCGGGGCAAGCGGCAGGCCGGACAGGTTGACGGCCAGTCCGGCGGCAAACCCCCACACTGGCGGCAGTTTCAGCCACATGGCCAGAAACGAGGTGTGCTCGGCGTGCTTGCCGCAGCGGAAGGCGATCCACACGCCGACCGACCACAGCAACGGCGTGGCAGCGAGCATGTCGGCAAAGAACGGATAACGCGCGCCCGATTCGCCGAACACGGTGGTGAGAAAGGGGTAACCAAAGAACAGTACGTTGCCGAACCCGGAAGCCAGCATGATCGAGCCGCGCGCGGGGTTCGACAGGCCGCGTCCGAGCGGCGTGGCAAACAACACCAGTGCGGATAGACCCAGGCCAAATAACGTAGCCAGGCCCAGGATCAGCGGCACCTGCAACAGGCTGAGATCGACGGTAGCGGCAGCGCCCGCCGCGAAAAACAGCATGGGCGCAAAAAAATTCAGCACCAGCCGGTTGATTTCACCGCGCAGGCCGACGATGGAAATGCCGCTTTGCCAACGCGGCCAGATACCGCCTGCAGCGATCAGCAGGGCTAAAGGCAATAGCGTTTTCAGCAGCAATTGCTGCGCGAGATCGGGGGACATGAAACGGAAATCAGGCGAACAGGGCGTTCATCATAACGCCCATGGCCGAATGGCTGGCGCGAGCGCGCCAGCTTGGGGGATCAGGTGCGGGAAGCGGGGGTGTAGGGAATGTCGGCGCGCCGTGAAGTGGAACGGCCGGACTCCAGCCAGGCCTTGATGCGTGCGGCGTCGCCCGCGCGGCGGTTGGTGCCTTGCGCGTCGAGCAGGACAATGATGACATCACGCTGCGCCACATGTGCCTGCATCACCAGGCAGTGCCCGGCTTCATTGATGAAACCGGTTTTCGACAGGCCCACATCCCAATCATCGGCGCGGGTAAAACGGTTGGTGTTGTTGAAGGCCACCTGGTGATACCGTACTTGCGGCTGGTGGTGTTTTTTCTTCAAAACCACACGCTGGGTACCGAGGGTGTAGTTGCCGGTGGTGCTGATATGGCGAATTTCAGGGTAGTTCTGGTAAGCGTAATCGGCAAGCTTGGCCAGGTCGATTGCGGTCGAACGGTTTTCACTCGACAGGCCGGTCGGCTCCACATAGACCGTATCGTTCATGTGTAACGCACGCGCCATGCGGTTCATGTTGCCAACAAAACGATACAGTCCGCCCGTTGTAGTGCGCCCCAGCGCGTGTGCGGCACGGTTGTCGGATGCGATCAGTGCCAGATGCAATAGCTGGCCGCGCGTGTAGCTGGCGCCAATGGCCAGACGTGAACCGGTACCCCTGAGCGTGTCGCGATCTTCGGACGTGATGGTGATGTGCTCGTCCAGCGGCTGGGCGGCATCCATCACGAGCATCGCGGTCATCAGCTTGGTGATGGAGGCGATGGGGGTTTGCATGCTGGCGTTTTTCGCCAGCAGCGGCTGTCCGCTGGCCTGGTCAAACACCAGCACCGATTGCGCGCTCAGTTCCGGCATCGATGCGTAATCGAGCGTGGGGTGCGGCGCGGACATGGCTGCGTCGATCTGATTGCTCAATTGCAGCGATGTACCACCGTCAAGCGCAGCAGCGCCTGTGTGTGCACCCAATAAAATCAATCCGGTCAGAAAAGCGTTTTTCATATGCATTGGCTTCATTGTAAGGCGACAGAAATTTATCCGCATAGGCGAGTTACGGTCATCCCGCCCAAAACTTGAAAACAACAGTTTTGGGCTTGGTCGCGATTATTTTACGCCCTTGATTGACTGTGTAGCAAAAATCATTATATATAGCAATGACATGGGAGATCTTTCGAATAATTTACTAAAGAAATCGGAGCTAATGGCCTGTCTCTGCGCTCCCGGCGTGGTGGCTGAGGCGCTGGAGCATCTGATGCGGGGCGAGGCTGCGCAGGCAGAGTTTACTGCCTGCGTGCGTTGCGACCCGGTGCTGGCGTTACGGTTGCGGTTGTTGCCTGACGATTTCGGCTCACAGCAGGACCTGCTGCGGGCTTTGCTGCTCGCAGCGCCTGTTGCGGCGGGCGGCGTGCAGGTCACTTACGCAACGCGCTGGCGGCAGTCGATCAGCGTTGCGCACCTGGCGCAGACGCTGGGGGTGCGCTCCGGCGTGGTGGATGCCGAAGCAGCCTGGACAGCGGGGCTGAGCCACAACCTGACGGAATATCTCGAAACAGACATTGTGTCGTCTGCGCACGCAGCAGACTGGCTGATAGCGCTGGACCCCGACGGCTGGTTGGCCGACGCGGTGCGCTATCACGCCGAGCCGCTGGCGCGGGCGCGGGCGGCGCATCCGCTGGTGCGCATTGTCCAGCTGGCCTATCAACTGGTGACGCGCGCGGATGCGGTGGTGAGTGTGGATGTGCGCGCAGCCCTCGCTACGCTCAATATGGGCGCAGGCGAAGCGGCTCAGCTGTTGGCCGACAGTCAGGCCCAGGCGCGACAGCTGGCCCTGCGCTTTGGCCTGGTTGACGCCGTGGCGCACTCAAATGGCACAGGTTTTGACCGTCTCGCCCGGCTGTATGCGGGGCAGGCGGCGCAATCGGCCTTGCATAGTCATTTTCGCTCGGCAAACGGGGCCAGCCAGGTGTTTGCGCTGCTGCAGGACAGCTTGCGTGCCTTGTTCGGGGTTGAGCGGGCCTGCCTGTTTGCCCCGGCAACCGATGGCACCCTGCGGCTGAGTGCGCTGATTCCGGCCGCATCCGGCTTGAATGCGTTGGCCATCCCGCCTGACGACGGTCATTCCGCGTTGCCGCGTGCACTGGCACGCAATGCCCCCCAGCAATTCGAGCGTGGCGCGGCCGATGCCGCACTGGTCGATGAGCAAATCGCCCGCTTGCTGGGCGTGTCGCATTTTCTCTGTCAGCCACTGCTGTTGCACGATGGTCAGACTGGCGTGCTGGTGGTGGGTGATGAGGCTTCCGACCTGGACCAGTCGCCGCTGTGGCGATTTACTCTGGCTGAATGCACCGAGGCCTTGCGGCCTGGATTGGCGCTGGCTTCCGTGCCGGTTCCCGCGCCGGCCTCCGTGCTCTCCGAGCCATCACGGCCTGTCGCGACCAGTGACGATATTCCGCGAGATCGCGTGCGGCGTGCCGTTCATGAAGTGGCCAATCCGCTCACCATCATGCGCAATTACGTCAACTTGCTTTCTGACCGGCTTGGAACGGACTCTTCCGTACAGCGTGACCTGGGCATTATCGGCGACGAAATCGAACGGGTTGCGCGCATTGTCCGCGGCATCACCGCGACCGAGGAGGTTGTCGTGGTGCCGATGGAATCGCTCGAACTGGTGTCCGTCAACAGCATCGTCTCCGAATTGGTGCGGATGGCGCTGGGAACGCTGTTCGCGCCGAACAAGGTCAATGTTCAGATCGACCTCAACCCCGATGTGCCGCCCATGCCGTTGCAAAAGGACTTGCTCAAGCAGGTCCTGTTCAATCTCGCCAAAAACGCGGTCGAGGCCATGCAGGCTGGCGGCCACCTGAAATTCACCACGCGCATGGTTGATGTAAGCGGCCAGCGCCAGATTGAAATCGAAGTGGCGGATACCGGGCCGGGTTTGCCGGAAGCCGTGTCCGCCCATTTGTTCGAGCCGATGGTTAGCGAGAAGGGCGGCGACCACGCCGGCCTCGGACTCACCATCAGCCGCAGCTTGATTGAGCGCATGAACGGCCAGCTGAGCTGCAACAGCACTCCGAAAGGCACCCATTTCCTGATTCGCCTGCCGACCCTGCAAAACGGCCAGGCCCCGCTCACGACAACACGCTATGGGTCTATGTAACCCGGGCTACCAAGGAGAATTACTTGTCAGACGATCTCATAAACGCATCCCCGCACCTCAATACGGTGAGCCATTTTCCGGTGCGCCCCCGGCTTTTGATCGTGGACGATGAACCGCTGATTCTGGAAGGCCTTGCACGCTTGCTGGCCACCCGCGATTACGAGGTGGTGACGGCCAACGGTGGTTGCGAAGCCCTGATTGCCATCGGCAAGCAGCAGTTCGACGCGATTCTGCTCGACCTTGGCATGCCCGATCTGAACGGTACCGAAGTCTTGCGCTTCGTCGCCGAGCGGAGCGCGGCGACGCCCGTGATTGTGGTGTCCGGTGACAGCACCATCGACGCGGCGATCAAGGCCCTGCGAGGCGGTGCAGCCGATTTCGTGCGCAAGCCTTACGAACCCGAAGAATTGCTGCGCCGCATCGACAACACCCTCACACAGCGGCGGCTGGAAAAGGAAAATAACCACATCCTGCAGCGCTTGCAGCAGTCGGAAAAGTGGCACCGCTTTCTGGTCAACAGCTCCCCGGATTTCATCTACACGCTGGATGGCGAAGGGCGTTTCACGTTTGTGAACGACCGGGTCGAAAGCCTGATTGGTTACCGTCGTGAAGATTTGCTGGGCCAGCATTACAGCCTGGTCATCCACGAAGACGACATCGCTCGTGCCGAGCATGTATTCAACGAACGCCGGGCGGGAGATCGCAACGCACGCAACATCGAAATTCGTCTCAAGTGCAATCCAGGCGTGCGCCGCCCGCGTTTGATGACCGGCCGTTGCAAGGCCGTTGAGTTGACTGCGACAGGGATGTATGACGAAGAGGCCAGCCCATTCGAGCAGCGTTTCATTGGCAGCTATGGCGTGGTGAAAGATGTGACGGACCGCAAACAGGCTGAGGAAACCGTGCACTATCAGGCGTACCACGACCTGCTCACCGGTTTGCCCAATCGGGCCTTGTTTCGCGATCACCTCGGCCTGATGCTGGCACAGTCCAAGCGCAACCAGAATCCGCTGGCGGTGCTGAGTCTCGATCTCGACCACTTCAAGGTCATCAACGATTCATTGGGTCACACCATCGGTGACGAACTGTTGCTGGCAGTGGGTGCCCGGTTGCGCCAGTGTTTGCGCGAAGGCGATACCCTGGCGCGCCTCGGTGGCGACGAGTTTGCCGTGCTGTTGCCCACACTGGTTTCGCGTAGCGATGTCGAGCACATCTGCCGCAAGATTATTCAGGTGCTGTCCAAGCCGGTGTATGTCAAAGGCCATGAGATCTATATCTCGGTCAGCATCGGCGCGTGCGTGGCACCAGAAGATGGCGAAATGATCGACAGTCTGATCCGTCAGGCCGAAATCGCCATGTACCAGGCCAAATCGCAAGGCCGCAGCCGCCTGCAATTCTGGGAATCCGGCATGCAGGCGCCCTACTCCGAGCGCATGCAGATTGAGGCCGATTTGCGTCGCGCCCTGGCGCGCAACGAATTCGTGTTGTTCTATCAGCCGCAGGTCGACACCGTCACCGGTGAAGTGCGCGGATTCGAAGCCCTGCTGCGCTGGTGGCATCCGCAACGCGGTCTGCTCACGCCGGTTGATTTCATCCCCGTGGCCGAAGAATCCGGTGTCATCGTCCCAATCGGCGACTGGGTACTGCGTCAGGCCAGCGCGCAAATGGCCGAATGGCGCAAGGCCGGGCTGCCGGCAGTGCGCTTGTCGGTCAATATCTCTGCACGCCAGCTCGAAAGCCCCGATTTCGTCGAGAGCGTCATGCGTGCGGTGCAAGTGTATTCGCTGGACGGTCACCAGATGGAGCTGGAGATTACCGAAAGTTTGCTGATGCGTGATTTTGAAGCCAATGCCATCAAGCTCGGGCGGCTCTCCGCTGCCGGAATCCGTCTTGCAATTGATGACTTTGGAACGGGCTACAGCTCATTCAAATACCTGTCGCGCTTCCCCATTCACACGCTCAAGATCGATCAATCCTTTGTGCAGGAACTTGACCGCGACGAGAACATGTCCATCGTCAATGCCATGATCGCCATGGGCCGCGGCATGAACCTCAACGTCGTCGCCGAAGGGGTCGAAACCGAGTCCCAGCGTGCGAGTTTGCAGCAAATGCAATGTCATGAAGTGCAGGGTTATTTCTACAGTGCCCCGCTTTCAGGACACGAAGCTACCGCGCTGCTTGGCCAGCATATGCGTGGATTTGGTCAAGGGAAGCACCTGGCAGCCAGTTAACGGTTGTCTACGCACAGCCGTGTGAGGTTGTGATCAAAAAGCCCCGGAATCGCTCATGTTTCCGGGGCTTTTTTTCGAGATTACGCGAAAAAGCAGCAGACCATTGCAAGCAGGCTTCTGTTGAAAACGGCCGTCTGAACTGGCTTCACTTCGGTATGTAAACTAGACTGAACCTGCACACCCAATCAACAACCGAAAGGATGCATCATGAGCACGAAGGAAGAATATGTTCGTAAAATGCACTCAAAATTGGACACTTGGAGTGCTGAAATCAACAAGCTGTCCGCCAGGGCGGATCAGGTAGGAGCGGATACCCGAGCGGAGTATCGCAAGCATATTGATGAGTTGCACACCAAAAAGGCGGCCGCGCAAAAACACCTGGATGAGCTGCGGCAGACGGGCGAAGGCGCGTGGGAAGACTTGAAAGCCGGGATGGAGATGGCATGGGATGCCATCGGTGAGGCCGTCGATTCAGCCAAGTCCCGATTCAAGTAAGCACCCGCAAGGGCATTTTGAATGGGTGAAGGGGCTGCCGCTCAAAGCATAAGCGGAGCCCGCGTGCCGGATGAGCGCGTTTTTGTCACAGTGCCACCAAATGAGAACGGCCCCCATCGCTGGGAGCCGTCTAGAATACTGGTGGCCAGTCTCGGAATCGAACCAAGGACACGCGGATTTTCAATCCGCTGCTCTACCAACTGAGCTAACTGGCCATTTTTGAATTTTATTGATCTTTGCCTGCTTGTTAAAGGCAGGAAAGCGCGCAATTAAACCCTGAGCCGGGCTGCAAGTCAACAGGCGCGGCCAATGGAGACGTGCAGCGTGTTTCGATAAACTCAAGCCCAAGCTCCCTTGGTGCATGAAGATTGAGTGTTCTGCATGGCTTGGGGGGTTCTCTGGTATCAATGAAGCCCAGTCCTGGCGCTTGAGGATGATGGTCTGCTCAATTTGTTGTTTCAAATAGACAGCGTAGAGATCAATTAACATTGCCCATGGCTCCCATCACGCCTTTTGCCAGCAGTCTGCTGCAAGCCACCTTCGAAGCCCTGCGCATGCAGGCGCCTTTCTCGGGCATGGTGGAAGCGGACCTGGCATGGCTGGTGGAACGCCTGTCTGTGGTGTATTTCCCGCAGGATACGACGCTGCTTGAAGCCCATGGCAAGGCTGCGGACGCTCTTTTCATCGTCAAACAGGGCGTGGTCGAAGGTGAGGCGCCGGACAGGGAGGGCACGCGCTTGCTGCAACTGACCAGCGGAGAAATATTTCCATTAGGTGCATTGCTGGCCGGACGCGCCGTGGCGAATCGCTATCTCGCAGCAACCGACACGTTCTGTTATCGCCTGCCTGCCGCTGATTTTCATACCCTGCTCGGGCGCAGCCGGGCGTTCAGCGATTTTTGCACGCGTCGGATCGCCAGCTTACTGGAGCAATCACAACGGGCGGTGCATTCTGAATATGCGCTGGCGCAGGACGACGAAAATCGCTTCTCGCGTCCGGTTCGTAGCCTGATCCGCCAGACGCCGTTGTCGGTCAAGCCCGATACCCCGTTGGCGGAGGCGCTGGCCGCAATGGACCGGGCAAGGGTCGGCTCGGTCGTGGTCTGTAATGACGCGGCCACGCCGGTGGGCATTCTGACCCTGAAGGATGTCTTGAAGCGCGTGACGCTGGCCGGCATTCCGCTGACTACGCCGATCGCCTCCGTGATGACGGCCGACCCGGCCACGCTGGAAGGTGCTGCGCCGGTATCGGACGCCTTGCTGCTGATGGCGCGGCAGGGCATCCATCACATGCCGCTGGTGGAAGCGGGGCGGCTCATCGGGGTGATCTCGGAAAAGGATGTGTTTGCGCTGCGCCGCCTCTCGATGGAAGGCATCACCGGCGCCATCGCGCGCGTTGAGGATCCGGCCAGCCTGTCCGCGCTGGCGCAGGACATCGGTGCACTCGCGCACAATCTGCTGGCCCAAGGCATGCACGCGGAAAACCTGACCGCCATTCTATCCAGCCTGAACGACCGGTTGACGCAGCGGGTGATCGAACTGGAAAGCCGCGCGGCCAATCTGCCCGACGTGCAGTGGTGCTGGCTGGCGCTGGGCTCGGAGGGCCGCATGGAACAGACGCTGGCCACCGACCAGGACAATGCGCTGATTTACCAAAGCGCTACGGCGGATGAGCGAGTGGCTTTGCTGGCGTTTGCCGAACGGGTCAACCAGCGCCTGGCGGCATGCGGCTTCCCGCTTTGCAAGGGCGGGATCATGGCCAGCAACCCCAGGTGGTGCCAAAGTCTGGAGGAATGGCGGGCGACGTTTGCCAACTGGATCCAGCGCAGCGACGCCCCGGCCTTGCTTCATGCCAGCATTTTTTTCGACTTCCGTCCTCTGTTTGGTGCAAGAGCGTTGTGCGACGAATTGCGCGAATGGCTGAACGGCAGCATCAAGGACAACCGGTTGTTTCTCAAACGCATGGCGGAAAACGCGCTCGCCAATCGTCCGCCGCTTGGGCTGGTGCGTGATTTTGTGGTGGCGTCGGGCGGCACGCAGGCTCACACCCTTGATCTCAAAATCAACGGCGTGACGCCGTTTGTCGACGCCGCCCGCATTTTTGCGCTGTATGCCGGCGTTGGCGAAACCGGTACGACGGCACGCCTCAGGGCTGCGGCCCGTGCCTGGGATATGGCGCCAGACGAAGTTGAGGCCTGGGTGGCCGCTTTCCACTTCATCCAGTTGCTGCGCTTGCGTCATCAGCATATGGCGCAAACAACGGGCGAAGAAGTCAGCAATCGCATCGATCCCGATCAGCTTAATGCACTGGATCGCCGCATCCTGAAGGAGGCTTTCCGCCAGGGTCGCAAGTTACAGGCGGTAATGAATCGTTATTTTGAATTTTGACCCATCTGATCTGCGGGGTTTTGAGCTTGAGCGTTTTGTGCCTTCAGTTCCTGGGGCTTTTGCGATATGTTGAGCGCCTGCCCTGGCTGGTGTCGGGGTGCAGGTCAACAAGTATGTCAACCCGTCATTAAGGAGGCTTCCCATGTCTGGCTCACAATTGGATTGGGCCGCGATCGATCAGGATCCGCGGTTCCAGGCACTGCACAAAAAGAAAACCACGTTCCTGTGGGGCCTGATGCTGTTCTCCATCGCGTATTACTTCCTGCTGCCGGTGGGCGCCGCCTATTTTCAGGACCTGTTCAAGATCAAGGTGTGGGGGCCGGTCAACGTGGGCATTTTGTTCGCGCTGTCCGAATTTATCGTGGCCTGGGCCATCGCCGGGATTTACGCCCAGCGCGCTAACCGGCAATACGACGCCATGGCCGCTGAAATTGTGCGCGACGCCAAAAACATCGGCGGGAGCAAATAATGGGACGCCATACTCCCCTGTTCATGGGCACTGCAGCGCTGCTTGCTTCCAGCCAGGCCTTCGCCGGCGCCGGCGCGGTGGCCGACGAGTTCAAGTGGATGACCTTCGCGGTGTTCGGCGCCATCATCGCCATCACCATGTACATCACCTTCTGGGCGGCCAGACAGACGCACACGACGTCGGAATTTTATGCTGCCGGGCGCTCCGTCACCGGCTTGCAGAACGGCTGGGCGATTGCGGGTGATTACCTTTCGGCTGCGTCTTTCCTCGGCATTGCCGGCCTGATTTCGCTGTATGGCTATGACGGCTTCATGTATTCGGTCGGCTGGCTGGTGGCCTACATCACCGTGCTGCTGGTCATTGCCGAGCCGTGCCGCAACATCGGCAAGTACACCCTGGGCGACATCCTCGCTTTCCGCAATCACCCGAAGGCGTCCAAGACGGTTGCGGCGCTGTCCACCATCACCGTGTCCACCTTCTACCTGACCGCGCAAATGGTCGGCGGCGGCGTGCTGATCAAGACGCTGATCGGCATCGACTACCACGTCTCGGTGATCGGCGTCGGCGTGCTGATGCTGTCCTACGTGGTGTTTGGCGGCATGAAGGCCACCACCTGGGTGCAGATCATCAAGGCCATTTTGCTGGTGACCGCCTCCATCCTGCTGGTGATGCTCACCTGGGGTCAGTATGGCTTCAGCCTGCCCGGCTTTCTGCAGGCCGTGGTGGACGATCCCAAGGTGCAGGCGCAAGTCGCCAAGCTGGTCGGCGATGCCGCCACCGGCATGACCCCGGCAGAACTCGGCCAGCGTTTCCTGGAGCCCGGCCTGTTCCTGAAAAACCCGATCGACCAGATCTCCCTCGGCATGGCCCTGGTGCTGGGTACCGCCGGCATGCCGCACATCCTGATGCGCTTCTTCACCGTGCCGACCGCGCAGGACGCGCGCAAGTCCGTGATCTGGGCGATGGGAATCATCGGCGGCTTCTACGTGCTGACCCTGTTCCTCGGCATGGGCGCAGCGATGAACGTTGGCGCCGGCCCCATCGCCGCGCTCGACAAGGGTGGCAACATGGCGGCCCCGCTGCTGGCCCAGTACGTCGGCGGCGGCGCCGATTCCATGCTCGGCAACCTGTTCCTCGCCTTCGTTTCGGCCGTGGCCTTCGCCACCATCGTCGCGGTGGTGGCCGGTCTGGTGCTGGCGGCGGCGTCGGCGATGGCGCACGACATCTACGTCGGCGTCATCAAGGGCGACCACGCTTCACCCAAGGAGCAGGTCGTTGCAGCGCGCGTGTCCTCGCTGATCGTCGGCGTCCTGGCGATCTACGTCGGTATCGCAGCCGAGGGCCAGAACGTCGCCCACCTGGTGGCGCTGGCGTTTGCCGTGGCCGCATCAAGCAACCTGCCGGCGGTGTTCCTGACGCTGTACTGGAAACGCGCCAACACCTACGGCATAGTCCTGGGCATGCTGGTGGGGGCCATTTCCGCCATTGCGCTGGTCATGATTTCACCCAACATGACCTATCCCAAGGCGGTCGTGAAGGACGCCAATAAAGTGCTGCAGGGTGAACCCGCCGAACCGGCCAAACCCGCAGTTGCTGCGGTTTCGGCCAGCAGCTTTGCGTGCGAACTGTTTGCGTTGGAAGGCTGCGTGAAATCCGAGCCGGCCAAGCACGCCTCACCTGAAAAAGCGGCCAAACCGGGCGCACCTGAAAAATTGGCCAAGTTGCAGGAAAAGTTGCCGACGCTGACCGATGCCAAGGAAATCGAAACGGCGCAGAAGGACATCGCCAAGCTGGAAAAGGACATCAAGAAAGCCGAGGATGACCTGAAGAAAATGGAGGGCCAGACCACCAGCATGGTGGGACTGGAGAAGCCATTCTTCCTGCTCAAGAACCCCGGTCTCATCTCGATCCCGCTGGGCTTCCTGATAGTCATCGTCGGCTCGCTGCTGTTCCGCGACAAGCGCGCGGAAGAGATGTGGGATGAGCTCTACGTGCGGCAGAACACCGGCATCAACGCGGAGGGCGCAAGCGCCCACTGACGCTGACGTTTCCTCCAGCGCTTAAACGGGCCCCCGGAATAAAAGCCGGGGGCTTTTTTGTGTGCGTGTCAGCCGCGGCTCAGATATGGACAGGGTTGAGGTTCTGAACAATTAAAGGCGTAAAAAGGTTGCGACAAACCGGTCTCCTCCGGGGCGGCGGTTTTCAGTGAGGCATGCTGGATGCGTGCAGTCGGCCAGAAGCAGACCATCGATATAGCCGTTACCTTATGTCCGTTTCGGTGACGTTTGCAGACCTTCTCTGGGAGTTCAGGGTTGTTTGCCGTAAGTTTCCACGCAACCAATGACTTGACCGCTCATCAGAGCCCCCAATATTTGTCGGATAAATTTACAGTTTTGCCTGTTGCTAACAGACGATCATATGTAAGCCATTGATTCATTTAAGCCCTCATGCCATGGATCGTTTCTTGCTGTCGCTATAGTCCGGAACATCAAACTGAATGTTTGCTCAGCTTTAAGCGAACAAAATGGCCAATAGAGCCATGACAAATAAGTAGTGATAATTGCGAGAACTCCTAAATTCCAAATTAATTTAGTAGTCAACACGCTCAGGGGAAATGATTGTGAATTCGCTTCAAGGCTTCTTTGCATCTGTAAAGGTGCAGAACTTACCGGCGCAAAGCCGGACCAAATTTATCAAGTGGCTTGCTTCCGGGTTAATGGCAAGCGCTCTGGGCATGACTGCCCAATCGGCTCTGGCCATCCAGTTCTACGACATCACTCCCATCGGTTTGTACGATGCCGGCCACACTGGCAACAGGGTCCAATTCCTCAGCAATGCCGGCCAAGTGGTCGGGTTTGCAGATCGTTACAACGGCGCGACGTGGAATGGCCGGAGCGCTTGGTATTTCAACGGTAGCAGCACCCAGGAAATTGGCCTCACCGATGCCAACCACACCAGCAGCACAGGTGAACTAAGCAATGTCGCTTCATTCCTCAACAACGCCGGCCAGGTGGCTGGGTATGCACGGCACTATAGCGGCGAGACTTGGAATGGCTATAGTGCCTGGTATTTCAACGGCAGCAGCACTCAGCAGATCGGCCTCACCGATGCCGGTCACACCAGCAGTACCGGTGAACAAAATAACTCTGCCCGATTCCTCAACAATGCTGGGCAGGTGGCAGGCACTGCACAGCGCTACAACGGCGCGCTTTTTCCAGGCCAGAGCGCTTGGTATTTCAATGGCAGCGGCACCCAGGAAATCGGACTCACCGACGCCGGACATACCAGCAGCGCCGGCGAACAAAGCAACTTTGTCTGGTCTCTCAACAATGCTGGCCAGGTCGTCGGGTCTGCACAGCGCTACAACGGCGTGACCTCCGCAGGTACTAGCGCTTGGTATTTCAACGGCAGCAGCACCCAGGAAATCGGCCTCACCAATTCCGAGCACACCAGCAGCACCGGCGAACGAGATAACTTTGCCAGCGTCCTCATGCTTAACGATGCTGGTCAGGTGGCCGGGTCTGCACAGCGCTACAACGGCGTGACTCCCGCTGGTGCTAGCGCTTGGTATTTCAACGGCAGCAACACCCAGAAGATTGGCCTCACCGATGCCAACCACACCAGCAGCACCGGCCAACAAAGTAACTATGCTCAATTCCTGAACAACGCCGGCCAGGTGGCAGGGTCGGCCCGACGCTATAACGTCGCAACTTGGAGTTACAGTGCCTGGTATTTCAATGGCAGCAACACCCAACAGATTGGCCTTACCGATTCCAGCCACACCAGCAGTGCTGGTGAACAGAACAATTCTGTCAGATTCCTCAACAATGCCGGCCAAGTAGCAGGGCACGCTCAGCGCTACAACGGCTCGTCCACCGCGGGGCAGAGCGCTTGGTATTTCGGCAGCAGCACCCAGGAAATCGGACTCACCGACGCCGGACATACCAGCAGCACGGGCATGCAAAGCAATTCTGTCCAATTCCTCAACAATGCCGGCCAAGTGGCAGGGCACGCTCAGCGCTACAACGGCACGTCCTTCGCGGGCCAGAGCGCCTGGTATTTCAACGGTAGCAGCACCCAGGAAATCGGACTCACTGATGCTGGCCATACCAGCAGTAGTACCGGTGAACAAAGCAACTTTATCTCGTTCCAAAACAACGCCGGCCAAGTGGCGGGGCAGGCGCAGCGATACAACGGCGCGTCCTACGCGGGCTTGAGCGCATGGTTTTATGATCCAGCCGCGAACCAAACCTTCATGATGAACGAAACGATTTCGGTATTATGGGGCTCAGCTTACAGTTCCATCCAGTACCTTGACGACAACGGGCTGGCGCTAGGCGTATACGAGCTTTACAACGCTTATGGATCTCTTGGCTACCGTGTCTTTTCCTTTACGGTGGCGGATGGCTGGAACGATCTGGGAAGCCTAGTCAATGGCGGACTGAGTGCAGCAGGTTGGGACTATCTTGCAAACGTTTATGACGCCAATGGCGCTGGGCAGATTATCGGCCAAGGTGTGCTGGCCGGCATGAGCGACCAGACGCCTTATTTGCTAACGCCTGTTCCAGAACCGGAAACCTGGGCCATGCTGCTGGTCGGCCTTGGGCTGGTCGGGCGGGCGGTTAATCTCAGGAGGCGGGCAGAAATTTGACTTGAGAGTGCATCAGGAGAAGACGGGGGCAGCGGCCCCCGTTTTTCTTGACCAGATTTTTATTGTATGTACGACGGGTTTGGCTGAAGAATCAGACATTCGACGCAAACAACCTGGAAGACCGAAAAGGGTCGAGGCTGTGTGGAAACGCAAATCCCACTGTCTTCGACAGCATCGTGTAA
>JASJPE010000029.1:0-60849 GCA_031426895.1 Thiobacillus sp.
CGACCTTCGGGTTATGAGCCCGACGAGCTGCCAGACTGCTCCACCCCGCGCCTGTTCGCAAATGAAACTGCGTCAATCGAGAAGCGGAACTATAGCAAAGCGCCCCCAAGCCCGTCAACACTTACTCACGCTTCCCGCACACGGCCCACGCTCAAAAACAAACATCCACAATGTTTTCAAAGCACTATGCAGTTCATGCCACAAACATCCAAAAATGAAGCCGACATAAAAAACCCCTATATCAATTGCCAGGCCGTAAATTTCGCACAATTTATATGCAACAGTCTGTTGGCGAAGCCGCTACCATTTGAAGCGTTTATTGTTCTTTTGAAGGTCTCCTGTGCAAATCACTGATTTCTCGATTTCTCGTCTGCCGCGTATCGAGTTTGGCTCTGGGACACTCGCTCAACTACCCGCAATTGCCCGCCAATATGGCACGCGGGCATTGCTGGTGACGGGTTCAAGTTCGTTCAGGCACTCGCCGCTCTGGGCGACGGTGACAAGCGCTTTGGCCGCGCAAGGTATGTCATGGACACATCTGGCTATTCCGGGCGAACCCTCTCCACAGATGGTCGACGAGGCCGTGCGGACCCTGCGTTTGAATCCGATCGACGTTGTTATCGGCATCGGCGGCGGTAGCGCACTGGACGCGGCCAAGGCGATTGCCGGCCTACTTAAACCAGGCAATTCCGTGATGGACCATCTGGAAGGTGTAGGGCCAGAGTTACCCTATATCGGCCCCGCCACCCCGTTTATTGCCATCCCCACCACGGCAGGCACCGGTTCGGAGGCCACCAGGAATGCGGTGTTAAGCGTGCAAGGCACCGGCGGCTTCAAGAAATCATTCCGCGACGAGAAGCTGGTGGCGGAATACGCACTGATTGACCCTGATCTGCTGGCCACCTGCCCGCCTGCCGTCATTGCGGCGAACGGCATGGATGCCTTTACTCAGCTATTGGAATCCTATGTTTCCAGCCGCGCGGCGCCGCTGACCGATTCGCTCGCCTGGGGCGGCATGAAAGCCGCTCGCGACGGCTTGTTGGCTTTATATGCCGACGCAAGCAATGCGACGGCACGCGAACAGATGGCGTATGCGGCGCTGGTCTCCGGGATCACGCTGGCACAAGTCGGACTGGGCTCGGTGCACGGCCTGGCCGCGCCCTTGGGTGCGTTTTTCCCGATTCCGCATGGTGTCGCCTGCGGCACGCTGGTGGCAAGCGCCACGCGCATCAACATCGACACGCTGCTCGCACGCGAACCCATGCATCCCACGCTGGAAAAGTATGCGCAGGCAGGCCGTCTGCTGAGCAAAGAAGGCGGCCTGTCACGGGAGGCCGCGCACGCAGCCCTGATCGACACGCTGGAAAGCTGGACACAAGCACTCAGCCTGCCAGCATTGGCACATTACGGGGTGACTCACGCAGACATCCCGCGCATAGTGGCCAACAGTCGGGGCAGCAGCATGAAAACCAATCCGGTCACGCTGACGGACAGCGAAATCGCAGCCATCCTTGAGTCACGCATCCACTAACAACGCATTAAAGTTAACGCCCTGCCATCCGCTATTTTCTGCGACCTCTTCTTCGGGAATCATTATGTCTGGCCTCCTGGTTTTCTTTGTAGTGCTTGCACTCCCCGCCATTTATGGTGTGTTCATCTTCAACCAGCTGGTCGCGCTCAAGCATGGTGTCGGAAAAGCCTGGTCGAATATCGACATTCTGCTCAAGCAACGCCACGACGAACTCCCCAAACTGGTCGAAACCTGCAAGCAATACATGCAGTTTGAACAGGAGACACTGGAAAAGGTGATGCAGGCGCGCAGCCAGGTGGCGAGCGCGCGTGAATCGCACAACATTCCCGCGCTGGGCCAGGCCGAAGGCGCCTTGCGTCTGGGCCTGGGCAACCTGTTTGCCGTGGCTGAAGCCTATCCCGAACTCAAAACCAACGAAACCTTTCAGCATCTGCAGGCACGCATCACCGGACTGGAAAACGCCATCGCCGACCGCCGCGAGTTTTACAACGACTCGGTCAACATCAACAATGTACGCATCGAGCAATTTCCGGATACGATCGTTGCACGCCTGTTTGGCTTCAACCCGTTTGCACTGCTCAAATTTACGGCTGAAGAAAAGAAAGACGTCGATCTGAAACAGCTTTTCAATAGCTGATGTTTCACCTGCGTCTGGGCAACGAATGGCGGCATGACTACGCCAACTTTGTGCTGGGTGGCGGCAACCTACTCTTACTGTTGCTCGGGTTCAAACTGCAGTCACGCCTGGGTTGGCAGATCAGCTTTGCGCTGGTCGGGCTGACCAGCTTCTGGGCCTGGTATGCCAATCTCAAGCGCTATCGCACCGTGGCGGACACGCCTACCTCACGTATCGCATCGGCCCCGCAAGGCTATATCGAACTCGTCGGCCGCGGCCAGCAGCCGCCCGGCGACAGCCTGATCAGCCCAGTCAACGGTTTGCCCTGCCTGTGGTATCGCTACCGCGTCGAACGTAAACATGGCGACCGCTGGGAGCACGTTGAGTCCGGCGTGTCACACGACACCTTTGGCGTAAACGACGGCAGTGGCCAAGTGCTGGTTGACCCTGACGGCGCCGAAATTCTCACCTCACACAAACAGGTTTCAACCCAGGGCGGCTATCGCAAAACCGAGTGGACCCTGATTGAAGGCGAAACGATTTATGTCATCGGCGAGCATGTCACCCTGGGGGGGCCCAATGCCATGCTCGACAAAAAGACCGACCTCGCCGCTCTGCTGGCCGAATGGAAGCAGGACAAAACCGCCCTGCTGGCCCGTTTCGATGCCAACCGCGACGGTGAAATCAGCCTCGAAGAATGGGAACGCGCACGCCAGGCCGCCTCCATCGAAATTGATCGCTCCCATCTCGACATTCGCCTTAAAGATGGCATCCACCTCATCCGTAAACCTGAACATGGCCGCCCGTTTTTGGTAGCCAACCGTGAAGTTACCGCACTGGTGCGCCATTTCCGCTTGTGGAGTTGGCTGCATCTTGGGCTAATGCTGGCCGCGCTGTCCGGACTCGCTTTCATCTGACACGCAGCCGCGCCTGTTTCTTGCCCTGTCGAATTTCACACCCTATAGTCAAGGCACGGAGGACGCATCATGAAACACGCCATACCTGAAACTCCATCTGGATTTGACCATACCCGCATTGTTGAACGACCGGATGGTTGTTACTGGACCGATGCCGACTCGGGCGATGAATACGGCCCCTTCGCCAGCATGATGGATGCCGTTCAGGACATGGAATACAACGCTGACAGTGACTACGAGCCCGGCGAAACCCTGGAAGAAGCCGAGGACGAACTGGGGATTTCAGACTGGATCGATCCCGACACCGGCGACCCCGGCGAAGGCTTTCACCGTCTGGATTAAGCGCTGTTTGAGCCTGAATTACCCGGGTTCATGCGACGGGGTTGTTTCAGCCGCTCGCGCCTCGCACTCAAACACATTGTCGCAATACGGATGACCGCCGCGTATCCAGGCGAGCAAACCTGCCAGCGGGTACAACACCAACATCAGTATTCCCCAACGCTCAAACTGCCGGACATGAACACGCTCGTGTGTCCGGGTAGCCGTGAGCGCATCCGCAGACACCCCTACCACCACATGCCCCAGCGTGATGGCTGCCACGGCCCCGCTAAAGGGAAACCCCCGGCGCAGGATTCGGGCGGGCCAACCACCAGCCGACTCCAGCACGCCGTCTACCCGCACCAGCGTGCCGCCACTGCTGCCAGCAACCAGGGCAACCAGTACGCCAAGCAGCGTCACCGGCAGGGGCCACACATAGCGCAGCAAACGCAGCACTCAGTCTGCCAGCGCGCTCGCAAACCAGCGCGAGCCGTGCAAGCCCTCCCGTACGAAATGCTCGTACGCCCGTTCAAGCTGGACCGCTGTGCCTGCTGCATACACGTCAAAGCGGTGCATGTCCGGGTAATCCACCACGATGTTTTTTAGCAAGGTTTCCAGATCACTGGTCGGCGCATGTGGCACATAGTTGAAGTTATCCAGCGCATCGGTCCAGGCGCGACACAGATTGTCCTGGTAATGCCCCGCCGCATCCGCCAGCCAATGCAAATCCATCGACTCGGCAAACTCCAGTGACATGGCATGCTGGATCAGGCTCTTGATCGGGGCAAACCCAGCGCCAAAAGCCAGAAAAATCACAGGCCGCGGCGAATCCTCATCCAGCACGAATTCGCCAAACGGGCCTTCCACCATCACGGGATCATTGGATTTCAGGGTATTGAATACAGCCTCGGCAAATGCATCCTCCGCTCGCCGCGGAATTTGCACCTCGATATGCCGATCCTCGCACGGGCAACTGGCAATGGCATAGCGCCCGCTGGTCCCATTAATGCTCAACTGAATGCTTTGCCCACCCAGAAACCGCAAACGCTGACTGCGCGGCGCCAGGATATGCAGCGCCGCCATCTGATCATTGAAAATTTCGACCGACTTCACCCGGGCGGTAAGCTGCTGCACCGGAATATCGCGTGCGCCCGCCACGACGGACTCGATCACCACATCGTTTACTGGCGCATACGAACACAGCAAAATCACGCCGGCATCTTTTTCCGTCTGCTTCAAGACATAGTCGTGGGCATGAACCTTCTTCACTTCACCCGACACGACACGCGCCTTGCAATCACCACAGTTGCCGTTACTACAGCCATAGTTGAGCGACACGCCGTTGCGTAACGCGGCTTCCAGAAGCGTATCGTTCCCCTCCACAAAAAACTCGTGGCCACTGGGCTGGATCGTGACGTTCGGCGCCATGATTTTAAGTATCCTTTCTTGAGCAACCACGGCCTGCGCCTGCACCGCGTCCGGCGGCAGCTCGGCCAGGTTGCGCAGCAAAAATGCGCGGACGCTGTGCAAGGCATGGTGCGTTTCCATGCTTGCGCCTTCGTCCATTTCGTCAATTTTCTCGTCCAGCCAGGTCATCACATTTCCATAATGTTTGATCAAGGCCTTGGCCGCGGCGTAGTCGTCACCCATCTCGTTCAGGCGCGCCGCCAGCACATCCTTGTCCGGCAACGCCCGTTCGCGCACCCGTTTGGCAAATGCCTTGTCCTTGATTTCATTGACCCGGCGAATTTCCGCATCGTCATCCCATTTCACATCGGGAAACGCGCGCAGCAATTCGTCGAGCTCGACCAGGCCATCGAATGTTGCCAGGGTATCGTTGCGTATCATTTCCTGCAGGACGCGGCGCGGCTGGCCCACCAGGCGCGCAACGCGGGAAAGCGGAATTAGATGACTCATAGCGAAATAGTACTCCGTGCCCCTGTCAGCTCAATCATCAAGCTGCCCAATACAAACCCCTGACTCAAGCACGCCGGCGCCGCACCCACTACAATCGCCCCATGCCAGCCATTACGATTCGATCCTGCCCCGCCGACGCCCGCGCCGCCCTCGAACACGCGGGGATGGCTCCGGCATGGGCGCGACTGTACGCCGCGCGCGGCATCACCCATCCCGAGCAAATCGCGCACCGCCTGCCACAGCTATTACCGCCGCCGGGTCTACTGCACATCGAACAGGCTGCCCAAATATTGGCGGATGCCATCCGCGATCACAAGCGCCTGCTCATCATCGCCGACTACGATGCCGACGGCGCCACCGCCTGCGCAGTGGGCGTACGCGGCTTGCGCATGCTCGGCGCACACGTCGACTTCATCGTGCCCAACCGGCTCGAACACGGTTACGGGCTGTCTCCCGACATCGTCAAGCTTGCCGCCGAGCGTCAGCCCGATCTGCTGGTGACGGTGGATAACGGCATCGCGGCGGTGGAAGGCGTGGCGGCGGCCAACGCGCTCGGCATTCCCGTACTGGTCACCGATCACCACCTGCCCGGTGACACCCTGCCGGATGCGGCGTGTATCGTGAACCCCAACCAGCCGGACTGCCCCTTTGCATCGAAAAACCTGGCTGGTGTGGGCGTGATGTTTTATGTGTTGCTGGCCTTGCGCGCCGAACTGCGCCAGCGCGGCGCCTATGCAGAAACACCCGAACCCGATTTGCGCGTATTACTCGATCTGGTCGCCCTGGGTACTATCGCCGACGTGGTCAGGCTCGATGCCAACAACCGCACGCTGGTGGAAAACGGTCTGGCACGGATGCGTGCTGGCAAAGCCAGCGCCGGCGTCAACGCGCTGTTTCGTGCCGCCGGCCGCGATCCCACCCGCGCCACCGTATTCGATCTCGGCTTCATGCTCGGCCCGCGCCTCAATGCGGCCGGCCGACTCGACGACATGGCGCTCGGCATCGAATGTCTGCTGGCTGACGACCCCGCCTCCGCACAACACCTGGCGCAGCAACTCGACACCCTCAACCGCGCCCGGCGCGATGTCGAAGCCGACATGCTGGAAGAAGCACTCGCCATCCTCGCCACCTTCAATTCCACTGACAGCCACAGCCTCATCGCCTGGCAGCCCGGCTGGCATATTGGCGTAATTGGCATTCTGGCCTCGCGGCTGAAGGACAAATTCCACCGCCCCACCATCGTCTTCGCCAGCAACGACACCGGGGAACTCAAAGGCTCGGGCCGTTCCATCCCCGGCCTGCATCTGCGTGACGCACTCGATCTCGTCAACAAACGAAATCCGGGACTCATCAAGCAATTCGGCGGCCATGCCATGGCAGCCGGCCTCAGTATTCCCAATGGCCAGCATGAAAGATTCAGGCTGGCATTTGAGGCCGTGGTACGTGAACTGATCGACCCGGCCGATCTGGATGGCATGCTCGAAACCGACGGTGAACTCGACCCCGCCGATCACAGTTATGAACTCGCCGAGCAACTCGATCACGCGGTCTGGGGACAAGGCTTTCCTGCTCCGCTGTTCACTGCGGAATTTAAAGTCATCGCACAGCGTGTAGTCGGCGAAAAACATTTGAAGCTGAAACTGGCACGCGATGGCGTCATATTTGAAGCGATGCGTTTTTTTCAGGCTGATCCGCTGCCCGAGCGCATCCGCGCCGTCTACGCGCTCATGCCCAACGAATTCAATGGCCAGCAATCGCTGCAATTGAAACTGCAACACTGGGAACCCGCGGGGGGATAGTTACAAGATTCAAGTTGCAACTTGTTACTTGTTACTTGTTACTTGTTACTTGCAACTTGCAACTTGTTCCCTGAAACTGCCTCCCATGCCGCCGATCACCTTTACCCTCATCCTGCTGAATGTCCTGATTTATGCGCTCGGAATTGCCACCGGCCCCGAGATCATCCGCACTTTTGGCTTGTGGCCACCAGGCTCAGGCGGCCTGTTTCATGTCTGGCAGCTGATCACCTACAGCTTTCTGCATGGTTCGCTGCTGCATCTCGGGTTCAACATGATCGCCATCTGGATGTTCGGCTCGGCATTGGAAACACGCTGGAACGACCTGCGCTATCTGCTGACCTATCTGCTGAGCGTGGTGGTCGCCGCCATGACGCAAATCGCGATCAGCGGGTATTTTTTACACAGCAGCAGCCCCGTCATCGGTGCGTCAGGCGGCGTATTTGGCTTATTGCTGGCCTATGCGCTGTACTTTCCCAATCGGGTGATTGTCATCATTTTCCTGCCTTTTATCCGGATTCCCGCGCGTACCTTTGTTGTGGGTTACGGCGCCATCGAGTTATTTCTTGGCGTCACCAACACCACGGCGGGTGTGGCCCACTTCGCCCATCTGGGCGGGCTGTTCGGCGGCTGGCTGGGGGTGCAGTATTTTCGCGGGCGCGGGGTGTTCGGCAAGCGGCCTTCGGCATAAAGACTCAAGCCACAAGATTCAAGTTACAAGACGGCCGTGGCACAGGCCGCACACTTATCTTGTAACTTGTAACCTGCAACTTGAATCTCGCCGTTCAGACATACCCCTCAGGATTGCCCTGCTGCCAGCGCCATGAATCGGCGCACATACGTGGCAAATCATATTCTGCCCGCCAGCCTAGTTCCTTCGCTGCACGCGCCGGATCGGCCCAGCATTGCGCCACATCGCCTGCGCGGCGCGCAACGATTTGATACGGTACCGGCTTGCCGCTCGCCACTTCAAATCCTCGCACCATATCGAGCACACTCACACCGCGCCCGGTACCCAGGTTCCAGGTCTGCACGCCACCCAGATCAAGCAGCTTGTCCAGCGCAGCCACATGTCCGCGTGCCAGATCAACCACGTGAATGTAGTCGCGAACGCCCGTACCGTCCGGCGTCGGATAATCGCCGCCAAACACATTGAGATGCGGACGACGCCCCACCGCCACTTGCGCCACATAAGGCATCAGGTTGTTGGGAATGCCGCGCGGATCTTCGCCGATCAAGCCTGATTCGTGCGCGCCCACCGGATTGAAATAGCGCAGCAGCGCAACATTCCAGCCCGCATCCGACAACGCGATATCGCGCAGCATTTCCTCGATAAAGAGCTTGGAGCGGCCGTAGGGATTGGTCGCCGACAGCGGAAAATCCTCGGTGATCGGAACGGTTGCCGGGTCGCCGTACACCGTAGCGGACGATGAAAACACGATCGCTTTCACTCCGACCTCAGCCATCACTTCGAACAGCGCAATGCTTCCGGCAATGTTGTTGTCGTAATACAGGATCGGCTTTTCCACCGATTCGCCAACTGCCTTCAGTCCGGCAAAATGCACCACCGCGTCGATGTGGTAATCGGCGAACAATTTACGCAGCGCCACACGGTCACGTATATCGCCCTGCACGAACGTCACCGCCTTGCCCGCAATCGTCTTGACCCGATCCAGCGAGATCACACTGCTGTTCGAGAGATTGTCGAACACCACCACCTCATGCCCGGCTGCCAGACATTCCACTGCGGTGTGCGAACCAATATAGCCCGCTCCGCCTGTCAATAACACGTTCACTACTGTCTCCCTTGCTGTTTGTTCCGTTGACAATCAAAAACCGCCAATTAGTACGACAACCCATAAGTTTTCGTACATGCCGAGACGCGCATCCGCGCGCTGAGTGCGCGAAGCGAACCGCAGCCATAGTCGTTCTATGGCGAGGATGAGCGACAAAGCAATCGGCGATGCGGGGCGCGTCGAACATAGCGAAACTTATGGGTTGTCGTACGGGGTCTCATCCTACATCCATGCACCGTGCCAGTGCCACGCGCCAATCCTGCAGGCGAATGCCAAACGCGTGTTCCAGCTTGTCGTTACTGAGGCGCGAATTGAGCGGGCGCCTGGCCGGCGTCGGGTAGTCGCTGCCGGGGATAGGCAACAAACGGGCGGACTGTATTTCGCTGGACGCATCACGCACCTGGATAGCCTCGGCGAATCCATGCCAGGATGTCTCACCGCTATTGGTCATGTTGTACACGCCCCAAGGTACATTGACGCCAAACCCACTCGCCGGAGAATTGATCTGGCTCAATACCAGTGCCGTCGCCTCGGCCAGATCCCGGCACCAGGTCGGCGCGCCAACCTGATCGTCAACGATCTTCAGTTCGGGTCGCTCGCGCATCAGGCGGCGTATGGTCAGCAGGAAATTATTGCCACGCGCGCCATACACCCAGGAGGTGCGAAAGATGAAATGGCGGCAACCTGTAGCCTGGATGGCGCGCTCGCCCGCCAGCTTGGTCGCGCCATAGACATTGACTGGATCGCAGGCATCGTCTTCGCGCCATGGCGTAGTGCCACTGCCATTGAATACATAATCGGTGGAGTAATGCACCAGCAGCGCGCCCAGCTTGTCCGCTTCCTCGGCGAGCACGCCGGGCGCAACCGCATTCACTGCATGTGCCCGTTCCGGTTCACTCTCGGCCTTGTCCACCGCTGTGTAGGCAGCCGGGTTGACGATGATGGTGGGTGCAATTTCGCGCACTTGTTGCCGCACCGCTGCAGCATCGGCCAGATTCATGGCTTTGGAATCCAGCGCGATCACTTCACCCAGGCAACTCAGGGTTCGCTGCAATTCCCAGCCGACCTGGCCATTGGCACCGGTAAGCAGAATGCGTGGGCGGATGCTCACGCGTACACCTCCGCATCGTTGAAGAACGGCAACACCTGATCCCTGGCGGAAAGCGCGGGTGTGCCGTCAAGCGGCCACTGCACCCCAATCCGCGGATCGTCCCAGCGAATGCCACGATCCCACTCCGGCGCGTAATAAGCGGTGGTCTTGTAGAGAAAATCAGCCGTGTCGGACAACACCAGAAACCCGTGACCGAAACCAGGCGGAATCCACATCATGCGCTGGTTGTCGGCCGACAATTCGTAGCCCACCCATTGCCCAAAATGAGGAGACGACCGGCGCAAATCAACTGCCACATCGAATACCGCGCCGCTGACCACACGAACCAGCTTGCCTTGCGGCTCGTTGAGCTGGTAATGCAAACCGCGCAGCACCCCTTTGGCCGAACGCGAGTGATTGTCCTGCACAAAGTCCAGATCCAGCCCCAGCCCGGCAAAGGTCTCGCGGTTCCAGCTTTCCAGGAAAAAACCTCGCGCGTCGCCAAATACCTTGGGTTCGAGAAGCAAGACGCCGGGGAGAGGGGTTTCGATCAGGTTCATTTTTTGGGACTCAAGATGCAAGTTACAAGATTCAAGTTACAAGATGTAAGTTACAAGGTTCAAGTTACAAGATTCAAGGTTCAACTCGCCCATGCACGCCATTTTTCTTGCATCTTGCATCTTGCATCTCAAAACACCCGCTCACTCAACATGCTCAACAAATACTGCCCATACCCATTCTTCTTCATCGGTTCAGCCAGCTTCGCCACCTGTTCCGCCGTGATGTAGCCCTGGCGATAGGCGATTTCTTCCGGGCAGGCGATCTTCAGTCCCTGGCGTTTTTCGATCGTTTCGATGAACAACGAGGCTTCCAGCATCGATTCGTGGGTACCGGTATCGAGCCAGGCATTGCCACGGCCCATGATCGACACATTGAGTTTTCCTGCATCAAGGTAGTGCCGGTTGACATCGGTAATCTCCAGTTCGCCACGCGGTGAGGGCTTCAGATTGCGGGCAATATCCACCACCTGGTTGTCGAAGAAGTAGAGGCCGGTGACCGCATAGTGAGACTTGGGTTGAGCCGGTTTTTCTTCCAGGCTGATGGCCTTGCCGGAGGCATCGAACTCCACTACGCCGTAACGTTCCGGGTCATTCACCCGGTAAGCGAATACCGTGGCGCCGGTCTCCTTTTCGCTGGCGGCACGCAACTCATGCGTCATCTCGTGGCCGTAGAAAATATTGTCGCCCAGCACCAGCGCACTGGGCCCGTCGCCGACAAAATCCGCACCGATAATGAAGGCCTGTGCAAGCCCTTCCGGATTCGGCTGCACCGCATAGCGCAGGCTTATCCCCCACTGACTGCCGTCGCCCAGCAACTGTTCAAAGCGTGGCGTGTCCTGCGGCGTCGAGATGATCAAGATATCCTGAATCCCCGCCAGCATCAGCGTGGTGAGCGGGTAATAAATCATCGGCTTGTCGTAAATCGGCAGCAACTGCTTCGATACAGCGAGCGTTGCCGGATACAGGCGGGTACCCGAACCACCGGCAAGGATGATTCCTTTTCGTTTAGGGTGAGACGGCAAGCGGTGAGTAGTCATGAGTGCGCAGCCCTTTTTATTTTATTGTGCAAGTTGCCAGCAAGCTGTTCATGGGTTTAAGAAAACAGTAAACAAGTCCTTCGACAAGCCCAGGGCGAACGGCAAGTGCCTGGTTTCGTTCATGAGATGAATCATCCCCCCAGCGCCATCGGCAATTCATTTTTCCCTGCTCGTAAAATCCGTGTAAGCCTGTTTGATGCCAACGGCAAATGGGGTCGTGGCCTGCCAGCCCATACCGTTCAGTCTGCCCACATCCATCAGCTTGCGCGGCGTGCCGTCGGGTTTGGTGGCGTCGAATTCGATCGTGCCATGGTAGCCCACCACGTCTTTCACGGTCTCCGCCAGTTCGCGGATGGTGAGGTCATGCCCGACCCCGATGTTCATCAGCGGCGCCAGTCCGTCGTTGCGGTCCTGCCCCAGCAGCGGGACGAACTGTTCATCCGGCAGATTCATGAGATACACACAGGCATCGGCCATGTCCTCGCTGTAGAGGAATTCGCGTTTGGGCGTGCCGCTGCCCCACACGGTGACGCTCGGCGCGTTGGCCAGCTTGGCTTCATGGAAGCGGCGGATCAGCGCGGGGATGACGTGGGCGTTTTCCGGGTGGTAGTTGTCGCCGGGGCCGTAGAGGTTGGTGGGCATGACGGCCAGATACTGAGTGCCATATTGCCGGTTGTAGCTCCAGCACATTTCCACGCCGGCGATCTTGGCCAGGGCGTAGGGGCGGTTGGTGGGCTCCAGTTCGCTGGTGAGCAGGTGCTCTTCCTTCATCGGCTGCGGCGACAGTTTGGGGTAGATGCAGCTGGAGCCGAGGAACAGCAGGCGCTTGACGTTGTTCTTGTATGCGGCGTGGATGATGTTGGTCTGGATGGCGAGGTTGTCGCGAATGAATTCGGCGGGATAGGTATTGTTGGCGTGGATGCCGCCGACCTTGGCGGCGGCGAGGAAGACGTAGTCGGGTTTCTCTGCGGCGAAGAAGGCCTCGACCGCGGCCTGGCTGGTGAGGTCGAGCTCGGCGTGGGTGCGGGTGAGGAGGTTTGAATACACACCCCCCTCTCCCCGGCCCTCCCCCTCGAAGGGGGAGGGAGTTGTAAGCTTGCGCATGAGGGCCGAGCCGACGAGACCGCGGTGTCCGGCGATATAGATTTTAGAATCCAGTTTCAAGTTACAAGTCCCAAGTTACAAGCAAGTTGCAAGTTACAAGCTTCAAGTTACACCCGTTAGTGATCACAACTTGTGATCTCAAAGCTGCTTGCGCAAGAAACAAGTTCCAAGCTTTTCCCTTGTAACTTGCAGCTTGAAACTTGCTGCTCAATTCTTCTGCGTCCGTATCGTCTGCATCAACCCATGAAGCATGCGCGAGATTTCCTCTACTTCCTTGATCCATGCCATGCCAACTTCACGTTCGATGTAGCCAATGTCTATCGCAATGTACAACTGTGTTCTCAACTCACCGCCGAACCCTTTGCGTAATTCAGAAAGTTCGCCGTTTCCTTTGCAGAACCACGCTCATAACCTTCTGCAATGTTAGAGGGAACGGATAAGCCCGACCGGGTGATCTGATCGCGAAATCCAAAGTCTTTCAGATCCCTAAGCGATTTATAAAGATCAGCACTCAGCCGAGCTGACCGCTTCCAAACCGCCAGATCCTCAAACCGGGCCACGTTCCCTCCTTGAAACTTGTAACTTGCCCCTTGTAGCTGCTTTTCTACTCGTGATAGTCCATGGTTTTGTAGCCGTGCTTCTTCACCAGTTCGTCGCGCTCGGCGGCTTTCAGGTCTTCGCGCACCATTTCGGCAACGAGTTCGTCGAAGCTGATCTTCGGCGTCCAGCCGAGTTTGTTCTTGGCCTTGCTGGGGTCGCCGAGCAGGGTTTCGACTTCGGTGGGGCGGAAGTAGCGCGGGTCGACCGCCACTATCAGGCGGTCTCCAGTTGCAAGATTCAAGTTGCAAGTTGCAAGGGAAGAGGCATCCTGCGGTTTACTTGTAACTTGCCCCTTGTGACTTGCATCTTTCACAAGGTAGCCCTTCTCTTCCACGCCCTGGCCTTCCCAGCGGATGTTCATGCCGAGCTCTTTGGCTGCGGCGTTGACGAAGTCCCTGACGGAGTACTGCACGCCGGTGGCGATGACGAAGTCTTCGGCCTGGTCCTGCTGGAGCATGAGCCACTGCATTTCGATGTAGTCCTTGGCGTGGCCCCAATCGCGCTTGGCGTCCATGTTGCCGAGGAAGAGGCAGTCCTGCAGGCCGAGTTTGATTCTTGCCAGGGCGCGGGTGATTTTGCGGGTGACGAAGGTTTCGCCGCGCACGGGGGATTCGTGGTTGAAGAGGATGCCGTTGCAGGCATACATGCCGTAGGCTTCACGGTAGTTGATGGTGATCCAGTAGGCGTAGAGCTTGGCGCAGGCGTAGGGGCTGCGCGGGTAGAAGGGGGTGGTTTCCTTCTGCGGGATTTCCTGGACGAGGCCGAAGAGTTCGGAGGTACTGGCCTGGTAGAAGCGGGTTTTCTTTTCGAGGCCGAGGATGCGGATGGCTTCGAGGATGCGCAGGGCGCCGAGGGCATCGGAGTTGGCGGTGTATTCGGGTTCTTCGAAGCTGACGGCGACGTGGCTTTGCGCGGCGAGGTTGTAGATTTCGTCGGGCTGGACTTGCTGGATGATGCGGATGAGGCTGGAGCTGTCGGTGAGGTCGCCGTGGTGCAGTACAAACTTGCGGGTCTTGACCTCGGGACCTTCGTACAGGTGGTCGATGCGGTCGGTGTTGAACAGCGAGGTGCGGCGCTTGATGCCGTGGACTTCGTAGCCCTTTTCCAGCAGAAATTCAGCAAGGTAGGCGCCGTCCTGGCCGGTTACGCCGGTGATAAGTGCTTTTTTGGTCATGTTTCCAGGCTCACAACAATGGCTGAGTCCGTAATTGTCTTATGTTTCACGCCAGGCTGTCATTTCTTTTGCAGGTAACCCGCCGGTTTTCTTTGGTGCTGGCGTAGGGTTTAATAAGCGAAGCGGGGCGCGGTTGTTGCCGATTTAACGGCTTTACAACGGCGCAATAAGCGAAGCATCAATGCGTAGGCTGGGCTGCAAAGCCCAACACAACAGGCTGCGATCCATGTCGGGAGTGCGTGTCATGCGTGCGATGCGTTGGGCTTCATTTCATTCAGCCCAACCTACGGCTGAAATCGTGGACAGGCCGCAACGGCATGAAGTTGTGGGAGCGGGCTTGCCCGCGATTGCCGGCGCGGCGCAATTGCATGCATTCGGGCCGCGGGCGGCGGTGGTCTGCCATGGGCGCTATCGCGGGCAAGCCCGCTCCCACAGGGCTGGGTTGAAGCCCGCTGGCTGGCGATGGGCCGGTGGTGTGCGGCGGTGCGTTTCGCGGGCAAGCCCACTCCCACAGGGGATGCGTTGCATCCAGCACGCGTAGCACGCGTAGCCCGGATGGAATGAAATGGAATCCGGGGAAACCGGCCTAACCAAACTTATCCCGGATTTCGCTGCGCTGCATCCAGGCTACGACTGCTGTCATTTCTTTTGCCCGCCTCAAGAAAACAATGCCTTTAAGGAGACACTGAACAAGTCCACGACGTCATTCCGGCGAAAGCCGGAATGACGTGAAATCAACCAACTGGACACCGGCTTTCGCCGGTGAGACGAATAAATCAGCGTCTCCCTCACGGGTTGACTGCTCACCGCCCCCCATAATTCGCATCCAGCCACTTGCGATATTCCCCGCTGGCCACATGCTCCACCCACGCCATGTTGTCCAGGTACCAACGCACCGTCTTGCGGATACCTGTCTCGAAAGTCTCGGCCGGCTTCCAGCCCAGTTCGTGATGGATCTTGCCGGCGTCAATGGCGTAGCGGCGGTCGTGACCGGGGCGGTCCGTCACATAGCTCAGCAGGCGCGCGTAGGGTCCGGCGGGGTCGGGGCGCATCTCATCAAGCAGCGCGCACACTGTTTTCACAATTTCGATATTCGGCATCTCGTTCCAGCCGCCGACGTTATAGGTCTCGCCCAGCCTGCCTTGTGCCCGCACGGCCCGGATCGCCGAACAGTGGTCGGTGACGTACAGCCAGTCGCGCACGTTCATGCCGTCGCCGTAAATCGGCAGCGGCTTGCCACGGGTGGCGTTGAGGATCATCAGCGGGATGAGCTTTTCCGGAAACTGATAAGGGCCGTAATTGTTCGAACAGTTGGTCGTCAGCACCGGCAGGCCGTAGGTGTGGTGATAGGCACGCACCAGATGGTCGGACGACGCCTTGCTGGCGGAATATGGGCTGTTGGGCGCGAACGGCGTGGTCTCGGTGAACGGCGCATCACCCGGCCCCAGCGAGCCGTACACCTCATCGGTGGACACATGCAGAAAGCGGAACGCCACCTTCTCTTCATCCGGCAGCCCCGTCCAGTAAGCGCGCGTCTCTTCCAGCAGATGAAAGGTGCCGACCACGTTGGTCTGGATGAAATCCTCCGGGCCGTGGATCGAGCGGTCGACATGCGATTCGGCGGCGAAGTTGATGATCGCGCGCGGGCGATGCTGATTCAATAATTTGCCGACCAGCGCACGATCGCCGATATCGCCCTGCACAAAAACATGGCGCGGGTCGCCCTGCAGGCTGGCCAGGTTCTCCAGGTTGCCCGCATAAGTCAGCTTGTCCAGATTGATCACCGGCTCGTCGCTCACCCGCAGCCAGTCCAGAATGAAATTCGCACCGATGAAGCCGGCGCCGCCCGTAACCAATATCACGATTATTTTCCTTATCAATAAATCAACCGCACCACAGCGCCTATGGAAACGCTGAACAAGTCCTTTGACAGGCTTCCTTCGACAAGCTCAGGACGAACGGCAAGTAATTGATTTCGTTCGTGGTGAGTCCTTCGGCGTTGCTCAGGACAGGCTTGTCGAACCACACAGCAAACCAACTTGTTCAGTATCTCCCCGGCTCAATTCAGCAACAATTTTTCGTACTCACCTTATCACGGGGGACTCAACCACACACCCCGCCCCATGGACAGACTGAATCGCCCCGGCTTTCGGGGAGGCCATTATGATTTAAGTGCAGGTTAATTTTTAACAGGTTCAAGATTCAGTGCGTAGGTTGGGCTACAAAGCCAACATAACAGGCCGTGATCCATGTCGGGAGTGAGCGCCATGCGCGCGATGTGTTGGGCTTCATTTCATTCAGCCCAACCTACGGCCAGTTTTTCGCGGGCAAGCCCGCTCCTACGAGGGGTTGTGAAACCGGCTTGCTGGCACTTTTTGCAGCGCATTGATCTCCCGCTCCAGCGTCCGCAATGTTTCCATCATCTCGTCGAAACCTGGATAGCGACCGAAAATCATGTTGCGCATCTGCGCATAGTCTTTTTCGACCGACACCAGCACCTTCCCTGAAGGCTCCAGCTTGAATGTCCCCGGCCTTGCCAGGTCATAGTGCGCCCAGCTGCGTGGATAAAAACGCTGCTTGAACGCCACCACATCCTCCAGCAATGCAAGGTCTGCCAAGGCTGCTGCCTTCACCGGCGAATTCGCCATCATGGCCATGTCGTAATAGTGCCGCGAATAGCGTAGCGGCTGCGGACTACCTTCCGGGCGGTGTGCTTCGTGATGCAGAATTGTCGCCTTCTCCCAAAAAGTACGTTCGGCGCGTATGGCCTGCACCGCACAATCCGCCTGCTTGAAAAACCGAGGAAACACCTCGGCGGCGTAAGGCCGGATTCGATAGCATTCATAGGGCAACCAAGCGGCCAGCGGCCCGATTTCAAGACGCACTTCAGGCCGCAGATACACATCAGAAAAAGCCGCCGGATACAGCACATTCAACGCATGGGGGTCATCAGCAGCCCGCTCACAACGGCAGAGCGGCGCAATAGCCTGCGCGACGTGCACAAGCAATTCACCCGCAATGTAATTCATCGCTTTGGCTTCAATCGTTTTGTTCAGCGCTTCCTGTTTCGCATGGGAACGATCCGCCAGCGGAACGGCATCCCCCGCCACCACACGCCAGTCCAGAATCAGATCAACATCCTCGGAGAAACGCTCGATCAGATTGAACACCTTGGACAGACTGGTACCGCCCTTGAACATGAACACGCGCGACAAATCGGGATGCGCGAACAACCTGCCCAGCGTCCAGCAAACCCAGAAATCCTTCTCCATCACGGCAGCCGTCATCCCTTTTCGGGCCGCCGCTTCCGAAAACAATTCGCGGCGTTCGGCGGCAGACAGGCGCGCGACCGACTCCATCAGGCGCGCGCCCCGCAAATCAGCTTGATCGCCTCATATACCCATCCCGTTGCCGTCACCGTCTCTTTCAGCACCCGCCTGCACGCCGTTCCATCCAGTTGCTTGCGCAAGGCGGCCATCACCGACGCATCCAGACGCTCCTTGCCCAGCGCCTTCAACGCCTGCACCAGCAAACCGCTCTCGCGGTATTTGAAGCCGACATCCTTCAGCGCCGACTTCTTGAATTCCAGCGTGTGATTGCCGATGTCGTACTGACGGTTCGGACCGTCGGACAGATACACCAACCGTCCCGGCACCTGGGTGGAAAGTCCCAACAGATTCAGCGCCGCGTCGCCCGAAGGTTGAATGCGCCAATTGAACTTGCGCGCAAACGCCCGAGCCACCTGATCGAAATCCGGACTCAAATCCTGCTGCAACAATTCGCTGAATTCCGGGTAATCGTAAATTCCCCGGCAGACGCGGCGTATCTTCCCCTCGCGACATAGTCGCGACAGCGCGTTTTCGATCTGGTCACGGCTGAAATCCTTGACGAAATCGCTCGGCGAGAATGCCCACCCCATGCCATGTCCGTATATTCTGGAAATCGCTTTTTTATTAATGGATTGCATCACAATAGCGCCCACCAATTTGATGGGAAAACATACTACTTTTCCCATCAAAAAAAGGGAAGCACCAGGTGGCACCCTACAAAACCGGCGATGGTGCGGTGGCGTGCGGTGGTGCGTTTCGCGGGCAAGCCCGCTCCTACGAGGGGAGGTGTCGCGTGAAACCGTGAGCAGACCGCAGGGGATGTAGGAGCGGGCTTGCCCGCGAATGCCGGCGCCGCGTAATCGCCGGCATTCGGGCCGGGGCGGCCGTGCGTGGTTGTTGCCGATTCATCGGCTTTACAACCATGGCCTCCTCCTTGCGGGGACAGGTGCGTTTCGCGGGCAGGCCCTTCTCCCTACAGGGAGGTGTGGAGCCAGCGTGCAGAATGGCTCTGCGGTTAGCGCTCGGGCTTTGCGCCCGCAACAACCGCTTGATAAACCGCCAATGTCCGCCGGGCGATATCGCTCCAATTAAAGCGTTCGGACACCCAGGCACGGCGCGATTCCCGCGCCGCCGTGGTCAATGGCAGCGCGGCAAATTCGCCCAAACGTGCTGCCAATGCATCCACATCGCCCAGCGGAAAGTAGTGCTCACCGGGCAGCCCCACCTCCAGGTTGGCGGGGATATCGCTGGCGATCACGGGCAAGCCGTAGGACAGCGCCTCCAGCATGGCGATGGGCAAACCTTCATGGGACGATGGCAGGACAAAAATGCCCGCATGGGCATAAAGCTCGCGCAGTGCGAGACCCGTTTGCAGACCCGTGCACACCACACCGGGCGTTGCCGACGCCTTGTCCAACACTTGCTGCACATAGGCATCGGGATGATCCGACGCCCCGACGATGGCCAGCTTCCAGCCCGGCAACGCCGCTCGTTGAAATGCCGCGATCAGATCGAGATGCCGTTTTTCCGGCACAAGACGGCTTACCAGCACGGCATATTTTCCCGGCTCAAGTCCGAACGTTGTCAGCGCCCCCACCGACTCCGGCATCGCCGGCAGGACTACCCCGTTCGGAATCAGCGTGCTTTCCCGGCCATGCTTGCCCCTGACCAGGCTGCGTATCACCTCGGAAATTACGATGCGGCCGTTTGACCAGCGCATGCCGAACCGCTCGCCCGTTAACAATACAAACTTTGCAAAACGCCCCCATTTCTGCCGGTCGTAATCCGGGCCGTGGTGGGTCACCACCACGCGCAGCCCCAGCAGCCTGGCAGGCAAAGCCATGATGGCGGGGCCGATCGCCTGGATATGCAGGACATCGGGGCGCCTCACGGCCGCATACAGCACACCCAGAAAGCTGTGCAGAATCGCCTCCAGCCCTTTCGACTTGGGTGCCCATAGCGGCACGAACTTCACGCCCTTCCATACCCGCCCAATTTCAGCAGGCTGGTACGGCGACCGCGCCAGCACCGTCACATCGCATCCCATTTCCACCAGCAGCGGGCACAGATGCTCGGCATGGGTTTCCACCCCGCCCTGCACGCCGGGAAAGCCGCGCAATCCCAGCATCATAACCCTGAGCGGCCGACGTGCTTTATTCACAGCTCAGTCCGTGCGCAGCATGTCGGCAAGCTCGGCCTCGGACAGCACCACTTCGGGCTCACGCGGCTGGAAGGTCATCTTGTGCACCGGCACCGCACCTTCTCTCAAATTGCCCTGCAACGGATCCTGGCCAACATCGAAATGCGGCACGTCATCAATGCAGACCGGCTTGCCCAGCATCGACTTGATCTTATTCTTGACCACCCATGAAGTCGGATGCTTGATGTACTTCTTCATCACCGGCGCGGCCGTCCCCACCATCCAGCAGTTCTTGGGGCAGGTGCGAACCAGGCCGCGCACCTTTTCCGCCTGCTCGCTGAACCACAGCTCATCGAAACTGGAAACGTTGCGGATATTGCCCATCGACTCCTTCCAGTAACGATCTTCCAGACCATTGCAGGGGAAGACATCGCCATACGGCTCGATGAAGAAATTGGCCGTGCCCGCCTCACAGGGCAGCATGCGCGGATTGCCGCGAATGTAATTAATCAACCCGAGATTGAAGAACGCGCGATACCAGCTCTTGGGACTGTTGTCCTTGAGCAATTCCTCGATCAGCTTGTGGAAGTTGCCGATCACCTCGTCCTTATTGGTGATCTCGTTGTCGTCTTTGTGGAAATAGTAGGAGTTATGGAAAGCAGCGGTTGCGAACTCCATCCCCAACTCACGGGACAGCTTGTACAGCCAAAGCATGTCTTCCGAATTCTTGTTCGATACCGTGCAGCCGTAGCCGATATCCTTGACGCCCATTTCCTTCAGCGTAAGCAGCAGCCGCATGGCACGGTCAAAACTGCCTTCGCGGCCACGCAGGTCGTCGTTCTTCTGTGAAAGGCCTTCGATGCTGACGCGAATGCCGATATTTGGATATTTCTCGGCCATCTTGATAATTCGATCGGTGTGCCAGCCCGATGTGGAAATGACAATGCGATCGGATTTCTTGAACATCACCTCGACGATATCTTCCAGGTCGCGCCTGACGAATGGCTCGCCCCCGGTGATATTCACAAACTTGAAATTGGGCAGGATTTCCAGTTCCTTTGCTGTAATTTCGCGCTTCTTGTCCGTCGGGTTTTCCCAGATATCGCACATCTTGCAGCGCATCTGGCATCGGTACGTCGTAATGATCGAAACATCGGTCGGATATGCAGCTGCCATTGTTCAAGTCCCCAATATTGATTTGTATATTTTCATCAAGCCAGCATTGTGCGAATCGAGTGAATAAGCCGTTTCCACGCGTTGCCTCCCGGCCATGCCCATCTGCTGCCTTAATTCGGCAGAAGACATCAGCCTGTCCAGCGCGGAGGTCAACTCATTCACGTTTCCCGCCTCGTGCAGCAACCCGGTCTTGCCATCTTCGACCAGCTCCGGAATGCCGCCCATGCGGCTCCCCACCACGGGTTTGCCATACGCCATCGCTTCGAGCACCGACATCGGGCAGTTCTCATACCATTCCGAAGGCACCACCACCACAGACGCCCGGTCGATCATCGCCTTCAATGCATCGCCCGCAACATACCCGACAAAATTACTCGGGTTATATTTTGCCATCAATTCGTCGCCTAATGGCCCTGTCCCCGCAATGGCTAAACGCCATCCGGCAGATGAATTCGCATGCGCCTTGAGCAGCGTTTCCACGCCCTTTTCTCGAACCAACCGGCCCAGGAATAAAACGTAGCCGTCATCCGCCCCACTGCCACGCACCTCATTCGTATCGATCCCGTTGTAAAGCAACCTGATACGGTCATCCGGCACCCGGTGCGCAATGGATTGCTGCATATAACGACTCGGCGCGATAAACGCATCCACCTTCTCGTAGCTGCCCCTCACGCGCTGCACCACCGCCTCGGCGTACAGCAGCGCACTCTTGCCCAGCGAACCCTCCGCGCAACGATTGCGCAGCACGTGCGAAAAATCGCCATCGAGACAATCCGAGCACGGCTCACCATCGCGCAACCGGTTATAGGTCGGGCACACCGGCTTGTAGTCATGCAGGGTCAACACAACCGGCACGCCCAGCTTTTTGGCCGCGCCGATGATGGAAGGCGTCAACTGGTGATAGATATTGTGGCAATGCACAAGGTCAGGCCGCGTCTCGCGGATCAGCGCCGACATCTTCTCCACCGCCTCGCCGGAATGGATCAGCGACAACGCCGATTTCAATTTGCCCAGCTTGCCCGACCCGCTCCGGTAGTCCTGCCGGCCGACGAAGAATGCCGAATTCTGGCTCGGGAAATTGCGTTCGTCCTGCATGGAGAAATCGACGACCTCATGCCCAGCGCCAAGCAGGTAATCCCGCTCCTGGAACATCACGACTTCCGAGCCACCGTTGCGGAAGAAGAACTTGTTGGCGAACAGGATTTTCACTTGATTGGTTGATGCGCGGTACAAACCACGGAGAACGTCATCGTCAACCCCGCCAGTCGGTTCCGCGTGAACTCGGTATTCCTCGCAGTCGAGCGCGACAACACCTCCCGCAGATCCTTCTCCCCCAAGAGATTGAGGGTGTCCCTATTCCAGTACAGATTCCGTTTCTCGCACCAGCGGTAGAACTTGTCGGGGAAGTAATGAAGCAGCACCACGTTGGTATGGCTTTCAAGCGGGAACCACTTGTTCGGCGTGGTGAAGAAAACATTTTTCGCCACCCTTAGCATCTCATCCAGAAATGCAAGTTGCGCATCCCGGCTACCGACATGCTCGATGACGGCATTCGAATAAACCCACTCGAACTCGCCGTCAGCGAAAGGGAAGCGCCCGCCAGGGTACTGGACGAATCGCCGATCAGGATGGCGGCTTGCCAAGGCGGAGAGATCCTCGATGCCAAGCGCCGTATAGTCAGACGGCTGCCCGCGGAAGTTCTTGAGAAACACGTTCTCCTGGTCAGACCAGTCTCGGCCGGATACGCCGACGTCCAGGACCTTGCCGCCTTGGTAGCGCGAATAAAACTGCGCCAGTTTGGTTTTGCGCGAATGGTTCATTGCCCACAGCTTGATTTGCGAATACATGTCTTCTCCATCTAGAAATATCGATAACCATTGCCTGATACGCAGTACAAAAACTTTCAGCGATAGCCAAGCTTCTCGTTCAGCCAGCCCGCACGCTCCAAAAAAAAGTTCTTCTCCTCATCATCGAGCTTGGTTGTCCATGATGTGTCCAACCGAATCTCTGAAGCACTGCCAAATCGCATGGCATTGCCGTTGACGTTGTGATGCACCTTGGCCTTGAAATCGAGCATGGTCGGTTCGTAGTCAATGCCCGCGAAAGCGCAGATGCGCTGCATTTCCTTCGCTGGATCGCTGGCGAGATCTTCATATTTGACGGTCAAAACATCCTTGGCATCGACGTGCTTCTCTATCAAGGGCAAGGTGCGCCGGAAGTGCGTGTACCAAGAGTTCAGGCTAAACATGCGGTCAAAATTCCGTTTGCGCATCGAGTAATACACCGCGCGACCATCACGGATCAGCAGGATGATCTTGACCCGGCCCGGTGCCAGTTTGTAAAGCCCGACCGCTTTGGCATACACCTTGGATGAGTCCACCACGAAATCCACGCCGAGTCGTTTGCCAACCAGGTCGTACAGAAAGAGGTTGTTTTCCAGGCCGCGGTAGATGGTCGACAGGAACGGCCTCAAGGCGCCAAAAGCACCGGCTTTCAGTTCGAGGTAATGCAAGCCACTTCCCAGCCTGCGGCGGATGCGGTATGCCCGCCCTGTCACCTTGCTGTCGCCGACAGCGGCATAGATCGGCCCAAGGTTGAGGGAATAGGGGTTGGCCGTCACATCGATGCCGTCCCGGCGCTCGAACTCGTGCACCACTTGCGACCACAGATTGCAGTCGCGCACATTCGCCCCGCAGGTGCAGCGATTGTTGGTGGCCCAGTCCATCGGCAGGTTGATGATCTCGCCAAGTGAAGCGATGCGGGAATGGCTGCCAAGCAACATATCGAGCAACGTCGAACCGGAATGCCCGGCGCCACAGATATAGAGACACGTCGTCATGCGTTTTCCTGTCTAGCGGGAGTTGGTGATTCGGTTTGCCGCAGCGCCGCAACCGGTGATTTCTTCGTAACGCCGAACCACGGTTTCGGCAATGCGGTCATACGTGCGATGGGCGCGCACCCAGGCCGGTCCATCCCCGGCTTTTGCTGCGGCCGCAACGGGGTTGGCGAGCAACGAAGCAATACCATCGGCAAAGCCACTTGCGCTCCAAGGCACGAGCGCACCGACACCGGAAGCATCGAGGATCATCGTCTGTTCGGGGTGAGCATTGGCAACCACCGGCTTGCCAAAGGCCATGTATTCGACGAGCTTTGTGGGTGAAGCGACATCCAGCGTATCGCAGGGTGCGAAGGGTGAAACACAGACTTCCGCAGTTGTGACCAATTTCCAAGCCTGCTCCATGGGTATGAAGCCCGTGAACTCAACAGCCTGCTCAAGCTTCAGACGCTGCACCACCTGCTCAAGGTTCTTGCGCTCATGCGGGAAATCGCCGTCACCGACAAACATCAGGGTGGCATGGGGAAATTGCGCATGCACCCGCGCAAAGGCCTCAACCAGGGTTTCAAGCTTTCTGCTCGCCGCCAATGTGCCCAGATACAGAATACGTCCCGGCACGACAACGCCTTGCGCCGTCTTCAGCCAGTCCAGCAACCGTGGCGGGATGCCCATGGGCACAGGCGTCATCTTCTTTTCGTCTACGCCCATACGCGCGATGTTCTCGCGCATCTTGGGACTCTGCACGAAAACGTGATCGGCCGCCGGCATAATGAAGCGATACAGCCACCAGCGGGCGAAACGGCCACGGAGTTGCAGGAACGCCCTGCGGGCGCCGGCAGCTTCGGTCGCCATTGCCAGGTCGTGTTCCGGAAACGGGAATGACAGCCAGTAGGTGAAATGCGCGCGCCGGATGCGGGCGGCCAGTAGCGCGAAAAATGCCGCGCTGTAGCGGTCATCGCGCACCTGGATGATGTCGTAACGCTTGCCGAATACCAGGCGCAAGAAAATCAGCAGTTCGGAGAGCGGTTCCAGGATACGGTTCAGGATCTTCGCCGCCGCGCTTTTCTTGCCGAGCGAAATCGGCAGGATCGCAGTCTGGCCGTGCATGACTGTCATGCCCAGCCAGCCGGCGTCGTTGCGGCGCATGGACCAAACCGTGTCCACGCCACGGCTGCGAAGCTGGACTGAAAACAGTTCCACCAGATCGACCCGCCAGGCAGGGAATGTGTCGGCAATGAAATAAAAGAGGCGCATGGGTTAGTTCTGCACGATCAGTCTCAAAGAACGTCCAGCTTTGCCGCGGTGACCGACTGGGGGGCGAGCATGAGCGCTGCGCGGCCGGTTTTGTCGAAAACGATAACCTGTTCCGGCAGGTCGCGCGGTCGCAGACGGTTGCCGTCGAGGTAGTTGTTGGCGTTGAGGTTGTCGTCGCCGAGAACCTGCAGCTTCGCTTTCACACTCTTGCCCGCCAGCGCCGGGATGCGCAACGCGATGGTCTGGGCACTGGGCGAGCGGTTAACCGACCACACGGACCACTTCGTGCGCTCGGGGTTGGCCATAACCGATGCACGGAAATCGTAGCCGCCGAAGTAGCCGCCGAAGTAGCCGCCGGCGTTGGTGCTGTGCGACGCGGTGCGCAGCACCTCGGGTTCCATGCCTTGCCGCAGCACCCTGAGCGCCCAATAGACCGCGCTCGGATGAACCTGCGTTCCGGCCCGGTCTCTGTGAAACAGCGGCCAGGGGGCGTCGAGCCCATGCAACGCATGTACGAAAAGCCCCATGACTTCTGGTACTTGCGAAGCGGCAATCATGAAATCGGCCACGCCCAGGGCGGCCTCCAGATTCGCGCTTTGCGACCAGTTGGGTTTCCAGTCCGCATTTTTTGCGGCGTTTTTCACCGGTTGCCGGGTGTGCTCAGTCACCCAAATGCCAACCGGGCCGGCAGCCGGCCGGACGGCCTCGGCCGCCTCGATGCTGTTGCATATCTGCGTGATGCGCTTGGCAACGGGATAGGGCACCTCGACATTCACGCCATCGTAGTAGGAATGCTGGGCAAACTCGGAGGCAAGGTTCGACAAGCCAGCCGCCACCTTGCGGTTGTATTCGGCTGCGTTCGTCCAACGCCAGTGCCCGTGAGCGTCATAGTCTTCCATGATCGCCACGAGGCGCGCCTGTGGGTCGGTGCGCCTGATTGCCGCGGCGATCAGCCTCGATGCGTCGAGGTACTTGTCGGCGCTCCAATGATATTCACCGCGATCGAGCTCGTTGCCCAGCTCCCAGCGCAATATCGGTCCGCCTGCAGGTTTTTTGTTTTTCAGATAAGCAGCGAGCTGACGCGCCTCCTCTGCAAGCTTCTGCGGGTCGCCTTCCTTACCGTACTCACCATAGAGGTTTGCCACATACCACGGCTGCCCGCCAACTTCGCGGACAAATGCCATATACTCGTCCAGGCCAAACTTGGCGACGATCGGTCCTTTCCATTTCACGGCCTTGCGCGGTTCGCGTTGAGCGACAGGACCGACTGCTGCTTTCCAGTGGAAATAGTTGGATTCCGTACCGCCCGGATACCGGTAAACCGCACCTGGGAAAGCCTGCAGCCACTTGACCGCCTCTTCGTCAACGCGTCCGGCGGTATCGTTCCACAAGGACTCCTGGAATTCCACCCAGACAAAGCTGAAGCCGAAGAAGTGCGGCTCGATCCTGCGCAAGGGGACGGCCGAAGCGACAACGGCGGCGGGTGCGGCGGACATGCGCACCCGTTCGCCGCCCGTGCAGGCGGCTTCCGATGGGCTGATCGGAAGACCAAGCAAGAGGAGGCTGAGGGCTGACGCAATGAGGAAATCGCGCTTCGCGAACGGCAGGACAGGCAGCAGGCGTTTCATGAGGGCTCAGGTTTCCGTTCAGTAATGAATCGCTTCTCCATGGTTTCAGTCCGGGCATAGCGACCTGCCAACACGTCAAGCAAGCTTGAACCTGTGCGCCCTGCAGAACAGGCAAACACAGTACTGTGTATCGATGACATCCCTATTTGAACTATGTTCATGTTTGGCAACCGCCACATATCTTGCGTGCTCACCAGTAAAAAACCTTACGGTTCGCCAGCCGGTTGATGCTTGCACGCTCCGACGGCGTGAATGGCTTGAACAAATAGGCCGCAAGCAGATATACCAGGCAACAGGCCAGTGCAGCACCGATCAACTCGCCCCAGGTGTCGATCGTCAGGGGCGCCCACGCAACCAGCGCAAGGCTGAGCAGGGTAGCCGCCAGAAGTTTGGCAACCCCGTTCCGGTCCACCCGATAAACGCTCCCGCGCGACAACCCCACGAGAATGACGCCATTGAAAATCAGGTTGCCGGCGCCGAGGCCGATCACCGGTGCCCACAACCCCAGTCCAAGCTGAAGAAGCCCCAGCGTTAGCGGCAGGGAAAGCAGACTCCATGCCGCTGCCAGGGTGCATAGGCGGCTACGCCCCACGGCAACCGCCAGGGTCTCGACGATCTGGCGCTGGCTGAAAGGGATAAGGGCCAGCATCAGGCCGGCAAGGTAATAGCCGGGTTGCGCAAACGTGCCGCCACTCAACACGCTGACCAGGCCCGGCCCCACCCACCAGCTCAACACCACCAGCGGCATCAGCACGAACAGACTCAGCTTGCCGGCAAAGTTGGCATTGTGCGCAAGCGCCGCCATGCCGCCCTCCCCCATGTAGGAAGCCACCAGCTTCGGCCGGATGACACTGAACAACAGGGTGGCCGGCAGGTAGCGCGTCGCCTGGTCGTAGAGGCTGCGCAGAAAACCGAATAAGGCAGTGGCTTCCACCCCGAGATGGCGCTGCACCAGAAAGAGGAAAACCTGCGGACTGTAGGCCAGGGTGACCATCTGGCTGGTATACATGTGGCGTGCAGTTGGCCACATCTCGCGCCAGCGCGGCCGCTGCCAAGCGGCCGCGCCCGGCAGGTTGCGGTGCGCGCGCAGTAAGCGCGCGAGACCGTACCCCACCAGCAGCAAACCCAGCAAGGATGCTGCAAGCTCGGCCAGGACAATGCCCTTCAGTGACACCTCGCCGCCAGCCACGAGGGCAACCAGTATCAGCAGCAGCGCCACGTTGCGCAGCATCAGGCTGAGTTGCGCCCACCCCTGCTGCATCAGTGGCCCCAGCAGGCTTTCACGGATATGCCGCGCCAATCCTTCAAGCAGCAACATCAGCAGATACAGGCGGGCGATCTCCAGCCACGATGCCAATTCCAGCGCGACCATGAGCCAGGGCACCAGCAGATAAAGCACCAGCGTGCCCACGAGCAGCAGGCTGCCAGCTTGCGCCAGGAATTGCCACACGAAGCGGCTTAATTCCGCGCCGGTCGCATGCATCCGGAACTCCGGCAAATAGCGCGCCGCAAGCCAAATCATGCCGAGGCCGGAAATGGCGATGGCCAATTCCAGGCCCGCCACCAGGGTGACATAGGCGCCATACTGTTCGATGGGTAGCAGGCGCACCATCCACAGCAGGATGACAAAGGTGATGAGCGCGGACGCGCCCTTGCCCAGCAAGAAATGCATGGCACTGCGCTTGAGGGCAGCCCCGGAATAAGGCAGCGCACTCATGGGCGGCTAGGCGCGTGGGCCGGCGCGACATGCCTGCGATGCAACCACGCGAGATAGCCCAGCAGAGTGGCAAAGACGATCTGAAAGCTCAGGGTTTCCAGCATGGTCAGCCGATAGAAAAGATAAAAACCGAACAACGGCAAAACCGCCTGTATCGCGGAAGCATCCGCCCGCACCAGCGCATCGGCAGCGTCCCGCCGCAGCCTGCCGGCGGTGCGCCACGCCAGAACCAGGATGGCCAGAAACAGCGTAATGCCAACAATGCCCAGATCCCACAACAGGGTGGAAGCAGCCGTCAACCCAATGCCATAGTGGGGGAAACGCATCGCGACGTGGCCGCCCATGCCGTCGTGCGAACTGCCGAGGCCGTTGCCCAACACGAGGGATAACGGATCTTGCGCACCCTGGCGCTCAGCCCAAAAGGTGAGCACTTTGGTACGGTTGAGCAGATTACTCCCATGCCCTTTTTCGTAAACGTTATAGCTGAGGGTGATTTCAATCTGTTCCTCCAGCGTTGTCTTGGTAATACTCAGATAGGCCATGCCGGCACCGATGGTTAGCAGGGTGCCAAAAATCAAGCCCATCACGGCATAGTGTGGCCGTGCCAGAAATTCCCGACGGTAGAGAACGAGAAACATCATCGGCAGCAGGATCACAACCACCTTGGTTTCACCCAAAAACAGGGGAGCCAACACAAACGGGGCCAGCAACAACAGGCGATTGACAGGCAGCAATTTCGCCTGGCGCCTGGCCAGCATGAACGCCAGGACGATAATCAGGAAAGTGGCCATCTCGGCATTGGCGCCACCCTCATAAAGACTTGCGCCAAAGGTGCCCGCCACCACGTCGATCGGCACCAGGAAAGGAATGCCAAAGCTCTCGCGCAACGGGACCAGACTGATGAGTTCGTACAAGGCAAACGGCAATTGCACCAGGGCAACGACAACCAAAAATTTGCGCCAGCGTCGAATATTCTGCTCGTCCAGGGTCAGCCAGCTCAAGGCGAACAAAAGCCCAAATGCCTGAAAATAACGTTTGAATCCGCCGAGGAGTTCGCCAATGGAATGGAACTGGATCAGCGTGGAAAAAACCGCATACAACATGAAAATCAAGGCGGCCCAGACAAATCCCGGGGTATTTCTGGCTGCACCTGGTCTGCTTGCCGCACTGAAGAAGGCGCTACCCATCAACATGAAACTAAGGATGGAAATACCCCAGACGGCCTTGCTGGCGAAATAGTCTGCCCAGATCGGCACGACGCCCGCCACCAGCAGGCCAAGCGCCAGCACGCACCAGATATTCCAGGTCGGCTTGGCCAGCAGAAAAACCCCCACCAGCAAGGCCGCGGCCATGCTCACGAGGATGGGGCTGGTCGTGACGGCTATCAAACCGAATAAAACAGCCAAAACCACAGCTACCAGAAGCACGCCGATCAGCCCCCACACGCCCATGGTCGTAGCGGGATGGTTCAGACGCTGGGTGAGCATTTGACTGGTCATGTCAACGGCCGCTTCAGCTCATAGCGCCCGGGCGGCCGATGATGCGTTGCTTGCCCTCGGGCGTGAGCGCGCCAATCAGGGCACGCGTGAAGTCGTCCTGGTTACGGTAAGCCGCGCTCTCGTCTGCCTGGATGCTGGAAATGCGGAACAGCAGGCCGTCCGGAATCTTTCCGGTCAGGCCGTATTTCATTTGCTGCAGCTTCCATTTCATACCGCTGACTGCGACCGCGTCGCCCACGGTCGTCCAATAAGTGATCGGTTCGATGCGCGGCCCCTGCGTGGCGACCAGGCGCTTGACCGGGATGTCGCCTTCCCCGGTGGAAAAGGTGCCGGCCTTGTTTTTCAGGATCTGGAAGCCCTGCGCGGGGTAGCAGACCTCGGGTTTGTGCACCGCCATGGAATCGCTCTGGTCGCCGCCATAGGCAATCGACAGCATGATGCGTTCGTCGCGCGAATTGACGTAGGTACGCGTCAGCGTCTGGTTGTAGATTTTGTCGAGCTTGGCCTGGGTTTCGGGGTCGGCGATCAGCGGCACGATGGTTGTGTCGATTTTCCAGTCGCCGAATGCTTTAGGGATCAGCACCTCCAGATCGACAGCGGGGCCGGCGTCGGCGATCTTGGTTGTGGGCTTGAGCGCCAGCGCCATGCCGGCGGCGGCAAACATGCAGACGCCGATGACGAGGTGTTTGAAGCTGATGAGTTTCATGTGTTGTCTCCAGAAGCGGGGCGGTTGGGCCTGCGCGCGGGGGCGGGGTGAACGGCACCCTCTCCCCGGCCCTTTTCTCTCAAGGGGGAGGGTGTAATGCAGGTGCGTGCGGAATCGAATGCGGTGGTGCGCTGGATCGCGGGCAAGCCCGCTCCTACGGGGGCGGGAGCGGGAGCGTGGATACAGGGTTGATGTGATTTCATGGTTTCAATCAGTTGTGCGCGTGATGGCATCAGGCCACCGCCTGCATATTCGCCTCTTTGTCGATCTGATTAAGGTAGAGGTCCATGATGGGAAAGCACAGTTCAAAGTCGCCCCACACCAGTTCACCATGCTCCAGGCGATATGTATTGAAGCGGTTTTCATCCAGATAGGCCCTGATGTCGGGGTGCAGGGCCTTGGCAAGGAACGCCCCGAAATCCACTTCCTGTACGACGCCGTCATCAAAGCCCAGGCGAAGCGTATATTTGCCGATCTGTGTAACCGAGACGATATTGATCACTTTTGAGTTCATTTCAGCCTCCGGGTGATGTGCTCTGGCTTGACCGGTTTGTGCAACACGAAGAAGTCAATCCAGACGAATAAATCAGCGTTTCCCTAGCCAGCGAGGCAAAAAGAATCGCCAGGCGAATGCCGCCATGCCGCGTCAGAATCTGCTGGATGTGGTTGTTCAGGTTCATCAAATCGCAACGATATCGGGGTGAAGCATTATGCGGGATGCGAACGGTCATAGAGAGTTTCGGGCGCAATATCGAGGTTGCCCGGCCAGCAAACGGTATCGTATGCGACGTATGCCTGTTTGAATATTGCGGGGTCTTTGAGGCGGGTGAACACGCCTCTTTCCAGATAGGGACGCGCATCGAAAACCCGTGTTTCTCCGGTATTGAATTCAAGTTCCAGCATGTAGTTCTCACGAGTTCGGACTTGGGTTACGGTTTCCATTTTCGGATGTTTCCTTATCGCAATGGATCAATCTGGAAAGGCGGTTCGCCATTGACAGCAAGTACCCAATCCGCAACCAGTGCGTCTCGGTGGATTTCAATCCAGGCTTGAACCAGACGAGTTTTGGATCGAGGTATTTCCCCGCTGAGCACCGCCCCGTCTCCAATGGCAAAAGAGGCTTCCTGCCCCTGATATCTTGCGTGGATATGAGGGAGTTTGTGTCTTTCGTCGTCAAAGAAGTAGAGATAGATCACGATCCCGTAGAACATGCTGATGGTCGGCATTTTAGCTATCTCTCTGCTTGTCGAAAAACAAGACGATTGGCAAAGGCCAGCATCGTGACCACGAAGCAGGAAATGGAAGAAACACCTATCCGGTCAGCTGTGGCGATTGCATTGCGAATTCCAGGCGGCAGCGCCCCTTCGCCAAGAATCAGCCAGTTCAGCCAGATATGCGTATCAAGCAGGATCAACGCAATGCCTCCCAGTCTTCAGGCGGGCAGGCAGACGAGATGATGTCGCCCAGTATTTTCCCCTTTCCAGCGATATCAGGATGCGGTTGCCTGTGTGGCCCCGGTGTAGACACCGTTTCGTCCAGCGGCAACACGATGACTTCCACGCGCATTTCCTTGAATGCGTCTGGCAGAACCATCGTCAGCGAGTTGCCGTGAACCTGCTCAATTCGACGTATTGCTTCCATGTGCGCTCTCCCGATTACCCGTGGTAGTCCATGGTCTTGCAGCCGTGCTTCTTCACCAGTTCGTCGAAGCTGATCCTGGGGAGACGCTGATTTATTCCACTTTCGTCATTCCGGCGAAAGCCGGAATCCAGTGAAATCAACCAACTGGACACCGGCTTTCGCCGGTGAGACGAATAAATCAGCGTTTCCCTAGCCAGCGAGGCAAAAAGAATCGCCAGGCGAATGCCGCCATGCCGCGTCAGAATCTGCTGGATGTGGTTGTTCAGGTTCATCAAATCGCAACGATATCGGGGTGAAGCATTATGCGGGATGCGAACGGTCATAGAGAGTTTCGGGCGCAATATCGAGGTTGCCCGGCCAGCAAACGGTATCGTATGCGACGTATGCCTGTTTGAATATTGCGGGGTCTTTGAGGCGGGTGAACACGCCTCTTTCCAGATAGGGACGCGCATCGAAAACCCGTGTTTCTCCGGTATTGAATTCAAGTTCCAGCATGTAGTTTTCACGAGCACGGACTTGGGTTACGGTTTCCATTTTCGGATGTCTCCTTATATGTCGGCCAGCAGTTTTTCTGCTGCATAGTGCTTGATGCCGTCATAAGCCAGAAACAATTCGGCGGACATGAGGCGGGCTTTTTCGAGCGCAGCGGCAAGTTCCAGCAGGTCATCGACATATTCATGCACCAGGCGGTTGCGCAAATGGCGCATGGCAAGCCAGTCATCGGCGTGGCTCACGAAACCGAGTTTTTCAGCGCGCAGCAGGTTGTCCAGCGCGGTACCGGGTTCCTCACCCACAGCCAGCAAGAAGGTCGGCAACAGTTTGTCGACCAGGGTGTCCTGCATTCGCGAAAATTTGCCGACAAAGGATTCCAGCCGGTCGATTCCTTCGGGCGTATCAAGCAGACTTTGCAGCTGATCAGCGGCAAGTGCCCCTGCTTGCGGAAAGAGTCTGGAAATGACAGATCGCAAGTAAAAGGCTTCTTTCTCGACGACCCCGAGGATTTGCCACAGTCGATGCACGGTCTGGGTCACAGCCGTACTCCTGTTGCACGCACTTCGATGTCGATGGGGCGCAGCGGGATGCCCTGCCGGTGCACGATGATGTCGATGCGTTGTTCGCCGAGGCTGCGTTGCAGGGCGGAATGAAAGGCAAGTTCCCGATCCAGCACGTCTTCGACGCCGCCTTCGGTTTCGATGTAAAGATCGATATCACCGCCGCGCTTGTTGTCGTCCACCCGCGAGCCGAACAGCCACACGTCAGTGCCCACCCCAAAGGCCTGATGGGCTGCCTGGCGGATGGCTTCGGTTTGTTGGCGGGTGAGTCTCATGGGTATGCGTGTGCGGTATGACAGGTCGATGCTGTCATGCCTATGGGGTTGTTGCAAGGTACAGCGATTGGGCGCCGCGAGGAGCGCGCGGGATCGCCGGGCATCCAGCCGGGTGTCTTCCTGGAATGGTTGAACCGCCCTGTAGGAGCGGGCTTGCCCGCGATAGCGCGCCGGGGCGAGGTGCGAGTGATCGCGGGCAAGCCCGCTCCCGCAGCGCCGGCGCACAATCCGTGGTTATGCTGCTTCCAGCGCATGAAAAGGCAATCGATTAACCAACAGTTTTGTGATGTCGACATGCTGACTGGCGTGCTGCACATCGATGCCGACTATGCCGCCGGCCTCATCAAAATCGAGCACGACGCCATCCGCGACTTCGTCGCTGTCGGCGCCAGGGCGCTCAACCAGATGGATGTAGAGCGAGTCTGTTTCCGGGTCATAGGACAATCTCATGGCTTGTATCTCCTGTCAGGAAAGGCATTGTGCAGTGTGATTCCATCGGGCAGTGTGGCGATACGCAGATATTTGCCCAAATCCTCTGCATACCACCAATATCGAATCCGGCCATCCGGCTGAATTTCCCTCAATACCGGATTCTCAATTGCTGCCAAACACCACTCAAGACGGATATATGGGCGCTTGAGCAGGACATCATCCTTAAAATAGTCGGTCATCAACGGGGGCTGGTCCATAGCGCGTCAGTTTGCCGCAATACAGCCCTGCTTCGCCACAGTGCGAGGAATCGCGGGCAAGCCCGCTCCTACGGGGGCGGAGACGTGGGTGCCGGCGATGTGGTTTTTGTCAGTTGGGTTCATGCCTTTCCCTCCGCGACGTCGGGCAGCAATTCCTGCAGTCGGGACTGCACGGCGACGAAAGCCACTTTGTAAGCCTGCATCCGGTCAAGCAGAACCCGGATTTCAGACTCATCGTAGTTGTGACTGGACAGGTTGCGCATTTCGATCATGTTTAGCCAAACCGCTTCGTCCTGAATCAGGCCTTGCGCGAAAGCCTCCTGTATGCAGCCGCGCGGGCTCTTGCACTCCAGCCCCAGAAAGGCCAGTCCGCGCTTCATGGCTTTCCAGGACATTTCGAACGTGAATTCGAAACGTTTGACCGCCAGATCGAGATACACATCGCCATAGCCGTCTTCTTCGAATTCGGTACGACGCTCGACGATGCTGACAAATCGCTCTAAGGCGTTGCCAAAATTATGCAGCCCATCCTCCAGGCGCATTGCCTTGGTTTCGCTATAGATCGAACGCCCGGTGGATTTGACACGATTGACGAAGCGCGGCTCGCACTCGGCCAGGTTATGAACATCGACCTTGATCAGGCTGGGCAGTCGCTCGATTTCCTCGCGTATAGGTTCCAGGCTGGGTTTGGAAGGGTCATCGAATGCGACGTCAATGTCGCTGTCGGATCGCGCTTCGCCGCTCACTTCAGAGCCAAACAGATAAATACGCTGGGGTTTTGCGTGCCGCAAAATGATTTCCCTGATTTCTCGTACTAACGTCGAGCGTTCCATGAGCGTCCTCAATCCTTAGCCGAGTCTGTTGATGGAGGATGAGCGGGGAATCGCGGGCAAGCCCGCTCCTACGTTTACAGCGCCGGGTGCGGGGGTGCGGGTCACGCTTGACCGCCCTGTGGGAGCGGGCTTGCCCGCGATGGCGTGCCGGGGCGGTGTGCGTGGGATCGCGGGCAAGCCCGCTCCTACAGCGCCGGTGAACTTGCGCATTACACGGCACATGTTGGATCCCCGCCCGGTTCTATGCAATCTCGCACGATGGCCGCAAAGTCGCTCGCAAAATCCATCCCCACTCATGACGCATTCTCCAGCCGGGTCGCACGAGCGCGGGCAAGGCTTTGGAACGGAGTGGCGGGGGTGTCGCGAACATGCTCGACGATATCGACCGGCAAGCCCAGTTGGGCTTCGAGTTCCATTTTGATTCGCGCGCGCTGGATCAGGCCAAGCGGGGCGGCGCTTTCAAGCAGCAGGTCGATATCCCCTCCCCGCGCGGTGTCGTCGAGCCGGGAACCAAACACATACACGTCGGCCGACCCGCCGGTGAGCTGGCTGACGGTGCGGGTGATTTGACGAGTTTGTTCGGTGCTCAATCTCATGGCGACGTGATTCGGCTATTAAGCAATCAGGCCTGCGCCCGGGCGAGTGCGCGGTCGGGGAAGATGAAACCCAACACCCAGTCCAGCACAAACAAAAACAGCAGGCCGATAACGAACAGCATGATGCCGGCAAAACCATGCAAAAAGCCCTGCCCAGCTTCGTCGCCCAGGTGGTAGGTGACGAGGATCAGCACCATGACGCGGACGATGTTGGCGACGAACGCAATCGGCAGGATGGCGGCCATGATGATGAGGTTGCGCGCGGTGCTGGTGTGCTGCATCAGGTACAGGTAGAGCAGGCCCATGGCGGACAGGCTGAACATGGAGTGCAGGCCGGAGCAGGCGTCGGCCACCAGCAGCTGGTATTGGCCAACAGTGAGGGTGACGCCGTTGCGGGCGATGGGGTAACCGGCCGCATACAGCACTTGCTCGGCGATGATCGAGATGTATTGCTTGAGCGGGCCGGTGGCGGCATCGACGATGAAGCCGGGCAGCGGGACGATGAAGATGAGGAAGAACAGCGCGAACCACAGGGCGCGGGCGGCGCGCATGCCCACGGTGATGAGCAGCGCACCTAGGATGACCGGAATCTGCGAGCCGACTTCGAACAGCAGGATATCCTGCGAGCGGCCCAGCGCGTAGGCCAGCAGGCCGACGACGAGCAGGGTCCAGCCGACGGACGTTTCGACGCCCGAAGGCTTGGCGGCGTCGGCCATGAATACGGCGCGCTGCTGCCAGATGAGGTACAGGGCGACCACCAGCACGATGGGGCCGTGGGCATGGTCATCCTCGTTCCACATGCCGTGCGCCAGCATCCAGTAGGTGGGCACGTACAGCACCAGCAGGCCGAGGATGATCGGCCACCAGGTTTTGAGGGGGGCCAGGGCGTCGAGCGCGGAGAGGCGCGGGGCAAGTGTGCTCATGGTGTCAGTCCAGGACAACAGCGCCCACGACCTGCGCGCCGGTGAAGGTGATTTTTTCTTTCAGCTCGGCCAGCGGCGCCAGGCGGCTGACGTTGCGGCGGGTGGCGAGCAGCATGCCGCCGGCGCGCGCCGCAACCAGTTGAAAGTCCGAGCTGAGCTGCGACGGCGCCGTATCCAGCAGAATAATGTCGTAGCTGAGTTCCAGGCCGGTTAGCAGCGCGCCGAAAGCCGGGCGCGCCAGCAGTTCGGCCGGGTTGGGCGGCGGCGAGCCGGCGGGCAGCACAGTCAAGGTGGGAAACGACTTGATGGTGCGCACCTGCAGCGAGGAGACGCGCTCGGCCAAAATGTCGGACAAGCCCATGCCGCTGCCCAGATTGAAAATCTCGTGCTGACGCGGCTGCCGCATGTTGGTGTCGATCAGCAGTACCTTGCGGCCCATTTGCGCAAACAGCACGGCCAGGTTGGCGGCCAGGTAGCTCGATCCTTCGTCGGCATGCGCGCTGCCGACTGCCAGGGTTTTGCGGCCATCGTTGAACCAGCGCATCAGCAGTTCGGAACGCACCGAACGCAGCGCTTCGGCTTCCTTGCTGTAGGGGTCGGTGGCGGCGGTGAGCTCGGGGCTGAGGCTGGCCTCGGAAGCGGGGATATAGGGGTATTCAAACTGGTGCGACAGCGCCTGCTGGATGTCGGCCTCGGTCACCAGGCCAAGTTTTTGCGCGGCCTCGCCAAAACGCAGGTTTTGTTCCTGTTGCAGCTTGAGCACGCGCTCCATGTCTTGCGGCTTGAGCTTGCCGGCATCCTGCAGCAATTTGCCGATGTTGGCATCGGCGCGAATGCTGGTTGTCGCCTCGGCAATGCTGTCCTGTTCGCTGGCGCTGGAAATTGAATTCATGTCATCCTCGACTTATTCGGTGTGAGTGCGGTTGTCAGGCCTGAATACAGTTTGTCGTCACACCGGCACAAGCCGGTGTCCAGTTAAACGTACTGGATTCCGGCCTGCGCCGGAATGACGGAGCTATCATTTTCGCTGGGCTCATTTCGCTCAGTACCCGTAGGTTGGGCTGAGCTTGCGAAGCCCAACGGGCATCGACAATGTTGGGCTTCCTTCGTCTGCCCAACCTACGGATACAATAAATTTGTACAAGTTGCCCGGTCCCCAAAAAATGCTCAGGCCATCGCCGGGCGATTGCGGCTGAACAGGCGGCGCAGTGCTCTCAAACGGCGGCCTTTCTTGGTCACTTCGGCCAGCACCGGGATCTCCAGCCCGGCTGCAATGTCCTGTCCGGAGCGCACACGGCGATCCAGCAACTCGACCAGGAAGCCGATACCCACGCCCAGCAGACTACCCAGAAACACCGACAGCACAATGTTCAGCAACACACGCGGCTTGGCATGCTCCGTGGGGGGCGTCGCTGGATTCAACACGGCAATATCGGTTTGCGTGGACTGTGCTTCCATGCGGCTCTGGCCATAACGCTGCAACGCAGAATCGTAAATCTGCTGGGCATTTTGCAGATCGCGCGCCAGCAGGGTGGCTTCTTCGCGCTGCTGCTTCAACTCCAGTACTTTGGCTTTTTGCTTGTTGAATGCGCCGCCCAGCTCGTTGTAACGCTGGCGCGCGGCGCCGGCAGTGGCGCCCACGCCGCGTGTCGCGGTGCTGAGTTCGGTGGCGAGTTTGACTTTGTAGGTATTGACCTCGGCCTGCAGACGCAAAAATTCGGGGTGGTTGGCACCCACGCGCCCTGCCAGTTCGGCCAGCTTGCCCTCGCCCTGCGCCACTTGCGCTTTCAGACCTTGCACCACCGGATTGTTGATGACTTCGGGCAGGCTGCCGCTGTTGCGTGTGCGCGAACTGGCATCAAACGCCGCCGATTGCGCGGAGACCATTTGCCCGGCCAGGTCGCCCATGCGGCGGGTTTCCACATCCAGCCGCTCCTCAGATTCGACGATGCCATTTTCGCGCTGATAGGCGGTGAGGTTCTGCTGCGCCTGGTCGAGGTTCTCGCGCAACTGGACGATCTGCTGGTCAAACCAGGCGGCGGTCTGTTTCAGGGGAACGAGCCGGAGCTCCAGGCTGGTTTCGATGTAGGTCTTGGCAAAGGCATTGGCAATCGCCGCAGAAAACTGCGGGTTGGTTCCAGTAAATGCGATGGTGATCACACTGGACTCACGCGAGGGTTCCACGTCCAGCTTGGACAGCAGCAGGTCGCCCAGCCACTGTTCGACCGTGCCTTTGCCTTTGGTCGCCGCCATGAAATTCTCACGGGTGCCGGGACTATCAATCAGTTTCAGGTTGTGCACCACTTTTTCTGCCACGTTTTGGCTCTTGATGACGTCAATCTGAGTCGCCATGTAGCCAGGGAACATCTGCGATGGCAACAACTGACCGGTGAACGGATCCTTGCTCTTGGAATCGATGATCAACGTGGTAGCCGCTGTGTACTCCTTGGGGAACCACAGGCTTACTGCCGTGGTAACAGTTACTGTAAGCAACAGCACGCCGAGAATAATCCACTTGCGCGCGTTCAGTATCAGCAGAAATTGGGTGAAGTTCATTTGATGTCTCTTTGGGTTGCGCTCATTTAATCGTCATCCCGGCGGACGCCGGGATCCAGTTTGTCGATTTGACTGGATTCCGGCTGTTGCCGGAATGACCGAATTATTAATGTCCAGTATTTCCTTAAAACAGGCTTTCCTTGACGTAGATGACGTCATCTTTTTTGACCGGGTCGGCCAGCTGGGTGTCCAGTTGTTTCATCACCCCGCTGTCATCTCGGCGCAAAATCTTGATGCCGCGCTGGGTGCCGCGCTGGTTGAGGCCACCACCCAGTGACAGCGCCTGCACCACGCTCATGTTCTGTTCCAGGCGAAACGCGCCGGGGCGCTGCACTTCGCCGTAGATGTAGAACATCGGCTGACGCGCCACGTTGATGATGTCGCCATCCTGGATCGGTTCGTTGCTGGCTTCGCCGCCCGGCTTGAACAACGCAATCATGTCAATCTCGCGGTATTCAGTCTTGCCGTCGCTCGTGCGTACCAGGGTAACCGTGTCAGCCCCATCAATGATGACGCCACCCGCCAGCGCCAGCGCATCGGTGATGCGGCTGATTTTTTCCAGTGCGTGTTTGCCCGGACGATTGACACGCCCCAGCACCGAAACCTGCTGGCCACGGTATTGCACCACGTTAAGGCTGACAAAGGGTTCAAGAATAAAGCCGCCTTTGCTCAGGCGCTTGGCGATCTCGGTTTCGCCCTGGGCGGGGGTCACGCCGGCCAGCTTGACGTCGCCAATCAGCGGAAACGTGATGTTGCCGTTTTCGCCCACACGCGCTTCGGTGGCGAGATCGGGCTGCCCATACACCGTGATGCGCAACACGTCGCCGGTACCCATGCGGTAATCCTTGTCCGCACTCCATGCAGGGGCTGCCAGCAGCAACGCACACATCATCAAAACACTACGCCACAAGCTGCTCATTATTTCTCTCCAATCGGCGGCTGCCGCAAATGCAGGCCGCGCTCCAACTCAGAATTGTTTCAGAATGCAAGTTACAAGATTCAGGTTACAAGTTACAAGTTACAAGATTCAAGGCGATTCTGGCTTGAACTAAAGTACGTAGCCCATCGGTTCTGCAACTTGCAACTTGCAACTTGAATCTTGTAACTTGTTATTTGTGTTATTTGTTTCTCGCCCACGTGAGCGACGCCCATTCTATCCTTGTCCATAGCCAGAACCGCCCAGCCTCTGTATCAAGTCTATCCAGCTTGCAAATCCCGTACCCATGTACCAATAGTCATGCGCACCATCAAAACTCGCCGCGCACGCTAAAAAATACCGAGTGAAATGTGTAATTGTTGCCACTTATGTTGGAATCTCGCCGCCCGGCTTGCAGCCCGACATCAATTGTCGCCATGCTTACCGGGATATAACTTAACGACAAGGAGCCGCTCAAGGTATCTTCATCACGCTGGACCAAACCTGGCGGCAGAGGGATACCCGTGTCGCCCTCAAAGCTACGGTTTTCAAAACTGGCATTCGCACGCAGGGTGATCTTGGGAGTGGTCAGCCAGGCTGCACCCAGGCTGGTGCCTGTACTCAACTGATAGATGGCGTTGATGTCCCCTGAATTAGCAATTTCACGATAGATTGCCCAGTTCAGCATGGTTTTTCCGGTGGGATAATAGTCTGCCGACAGACGCCCTGCCAGGCCAGAAAAATCACGCTGCGAGGCACTGTCGTTCTCGCGCTGTACATAACCGATTTTCCCGCGCGCAATCAACTTTCCGGTCAAATTCCAGTCGCCCAGCAAATTGTATTCGGTCTGCTTATAGACGCGGTCTGTGTACAGGCTTGCTGAACGGTTGGGGTATTCACCATCCACCCGCCGCAACTGGCCGCGCAGCTTGCTGCCCTTGGGCGTGCTGTAGCCCAGGGTGGCCGTCACGCTGGTGTTTTCGTAATCCAGCGGCTTCCGCTCATCGGTGCTGTTGGTCTCGGTAGCTGTAGCTGCGCCCAACCCCACCTGCCAGCGCGGATGAAACTGCCAGTCGGCGCTGGCGAATCGATATTCACGGGTCACCTGATTATTGACGGACTGCACTGTGTTCCAGTCGGTAAAACTGGTTTGCGTCACCGCCTCGGTCGCTCCCACCTGTCCCGTCCAGTGGTTGCCTAAGCGCCAGTTCCATTGCAGTTTGTAGTCTGACCCGTCGTAATCCAGCGAGGTATAACGTGAAAATCTCACCCGGTTCTTGCTGACGCTGGCGGTGACTTGCTGACGCCCCGGTTTCCAGTCCACATTTAACCCGGCACTGAGCACGCTATATTGGTCCGAGGCAGAATCCCGCGAAACCAGCGTTGGCACGCCATTTTCGACAACCGCAGTGGTTTCATCCTCAGCCAGACGAAACAGATTGCTGTCGTAATAACGCGTGTAGGACACAAACGGACGAAAGGTGTCGCCCTCTTTCGCCTGCGCCGGCATGGCCAGCAGCATACCCAGCACCATGATCAACCCAGCACTGGCATGCGCACACACCGTTCGCCATGAACCCTTCAATCCCAAGCCCGTTCGCCCTGAGACCTTCAACCCAGGTTCCGTTCGCCCTGAGCTTGTCGAAAGGCATGCTCCACTGCGCACCGTTCGCCCTGAGCCTGTCGAAGGGCCTGCGTCCGTCAGAAGGTGAATGGTTAACACATCAAAGGACTTAAGGCCTTCGACAGGCCCGGGCCGAACGGAGGATGACTGGATGCCATTCCCGCCTGGCAGCCAACCTAATCGGGCGCACCACCTCACCAGAAACTCCACCGGCCTGTCGCCACCACATACGCTCCAAGCGCACCGTTGGTGACCGCATGCGCGATGATGGGCGCCCACAGGTTGCGCGTGCGTATATATAGCCAGCCATAGGCCAGGCCCGCGACCAGCCCGGCAAACCATTGCAAATGTTCAACAGCAAACAGCGCGCTGGCGATGAACAGCGCCTTGAGGCCGATCTGCGCCGGATCGAGCGTCATGAAATCTGGCTGCTGCACCCATCGCTGCAGAAACGAGCGCCAGAACAGCTCTTCCATAACCGGCACCACCAGCGCCGCCCCGGCGATGCGAAATGCCACCAGCATCCAGTCAATCTGGCCTGCGTCATTGGTCGGGTTGTACCCTTTGCCCATCTCGCCCATCAGCATCCAGCTGGCGTCGAGATTGACCCAGAGCACCAGCACCACGATGCCCATCGCCAGCGACAGCAGCAGATGCTTAAGCGGCAACGCATAGGATTTCAGTTCGGTGTAATGGCGCCAGAGCATCGCCAGCGCCAGCGCCACCAACCCGGCTTTCACCGGATACAGCCAGCGCACGTCAAAGTCCGGTGCCCAGCCGGGCAACAGCCCTTCCAGCACAAGCAGCGTGATATACAGCCCAAATGGCAGGCTGCGTACGAAAATAGGAGACATAGGAATGCAGGTTCAAGTTACAAGTTGCAAGTCACAAGAAAAACGCGAGCGGCTTCGCCACGTCCCCTCTTACATCTTGCAACTTGAATCTTGTAGCTAATTTATTTCAAACCAGACATGCCTTTGCTGATTGCATCCGCATCCGCAGCAGGCGCTGCAGCCGGGGCAGGATCTGCGGCCGGCGCAGCCGTGGCGGGTTCAGCTGGCGCGGCTGCCGCAGCGGGCTCCTTGCCTGCATCGACAAACTCACCCAGGTATTCGATCTTGGCGGCTGCCTTCAGCGCATCCAGTTCGGCCTTGGCTGCTTTCTGTCGCGCCTGGCTTTTCAGCAACCCGGCAATCGCCGGCTTCGCCTGTTCCAGCGTCACCGGCTGCTCCCGAGAATCCACCAGTACAATCACCAGCAGACCTTCCGGCGTGTTCACTATCATCGCCTGGCCATCCGGCATTTGAGACAGCTTGGGCAACATTTCCAGTGGCAACTGTTCGGCCGACTTCACGCCCTGCGCCGCTTTCACATCCAGATTTTCCGCCTTCAGCCAGGCAGCAAAATTCTCCAGTGTTTTGGATGCCGTTAACTGGCTGCGGATCGCATCGTGTTTGTCTTTTGGCGCCTTGATTGAAATTTCCTGCAGGCGATAAATCTTGCGCTGGGTGAACAGCTCCGGATGCTTGTTGAAGTAGTCCGTCACCTCGGCCTCGCTCGACTCAACCGGTGCACCCAGCTTGCGGCTCATGTAAGCCTCGGCCAATATTTGACGGCGCGCCGCATCCAGCGCCTGCACCACCATGGGGTCGCGGTCCAGTTTGTCCTTCAGCGCTTTCTGCGCAATCACTTCCTGATCGACCAGATTGCGCACTACCCGCAGTGAAGCCGCCTTGGTTTGGTCCTTTTCCAGGTTTGGAACGCGCTGCAGCGCGAAATTCACCTGATGCACCGTCAACTCTGTGTCATTGACCTTGGCTGCCACCTGGGTAGGGCCCGTTTCGTCCGTCGCCGCTTTATCTTTTTTGTCACCACAACCAGCAACCAGCGCAACCATCAACAGCGGCAAATACAGCTTCTTGAAACCTTGCATGTTCGTCTTCCTCTTCATCCGGGTTTTTGGAAATTATATGGTACGAATGTTACACCAAGCGTAACGCTGGATTACCACAGCATGAAACGCGCCAGAAACCAGGAAAGCGCTAAATTTATACTGTTCGTGGTGAGCTTGCCGAACCATGACCGGAATAAATTCAGCCAAATCAAGCACATGAAATACCCTTCGACAAGTCCAGGGTGAACGGGCCAAGGCAATCAATTTGCCCCCAAAAATGAGAAAAAATTTGAATGCGGATTGCGAACAAATTTATGCAGACCCCTGCCGCCATCCGTAACCGAAAAGGATACAGGGAACAGGATGATCACAAAACCGCCCATTCAAACAAAAACGCCTCCTGCCAAACCAGGCAGGAGGCGTCGAGAAACGCGGTCGAGTTCTTCAGGCGCGCATACGGCGGCGAGCCATCGCTCCCACCAAACCCAGGCCGACGATCATCATGGCATAGGTTTCGGGCTCGGGTATGCCAGAAATGCTTGTATAGGCAGCGGGATCGGTCGTCACATAGTCGGAGTGTCCACCAGGAGCGATGAACTCGAGAGTGCGCGAACCGTCCGCACGCATCAGGAAGGCATAACCGGCATACTGGTTTTCATGCCAGGTTGCACCGTTGGTACCCTCTGCCACCACCTCAACATCCGCCGTTCCATCATTCAGCACCCATGCACCCCGGGGAATAACGCCGGCGCCCAGGAATGAAACCTGATTCAGGTAGTCGGCATCCAGTGCACCGGTGACGGGGTTGGTGTTGTTCTCCACCGCGCTACCGCGGAAACGCTGTGTCGTCCCTCCCGCCGTGGTCACATCGACCACATAGTCGCCATAGCTTCGCATGACAAAACCCGGTATGACCTGAGTGGCAGGGAATCCTGTGCCCGGGCCAGAGTCATCCAGATAAACATCAAATGCGATATCGAAGGCAACCTGCCCCGCCATCCGCTCCAGGGAAGCCGGGTTGGAGGAGAGCACGGATCCACACCACCCTTTTGCATCCGAGATGGCGTAGGGCTGGAAGTTGATATACGTATCAACCGTCTGCACCGGGTCGGTGCCCTTCTTGTACTGGAACGTATCGTACATCTGGAAAGCCATGTCGCTCTTCGCAATATGATAGTTGCCAGCTTTATCGATCTGCATATTGTTGAAGGTGCTACCGCCCACGGTGGTATACCCCCATTGGAAGAAATTGACCTGCCCGTCCATATTGGCACTGCTGTATTTACCGGTTGGGGTGGGTGCCCCATTGAAGCCATCCGCCAACAACGTTTTGGTTGGGTCGGATGTCAACCAGTCCGGATCCTTGGTCACGACATTCTGTCTCTGGCCAATGCGGGACGCATCGAAGCCCGTACCCACCTGAAAATCGTTGGCGCCCACGCTGGTGGGGCCGGTATAGCCGTGGTCGTTGAAAGTGATGGTGCCGGACGAAGCGTAGGCAGCCGTGCCGATGGTCGTGACGAAGGTTTGCGGGGTGGCGGCAAAAACAGGCGTTGCAATTAATGCGGTTGCCAGAAGTCTCAGGTGTTTCATTTAATCTCCTCCTTAATATACTTATATGGTGAGTTGCTTGGCTTATGTCCAGGCAACAACCTTTATCAGACCACAGAAAAGAAATGAGCAGACGTGAACCCTATTCCCCTGCCATTCCAGAAACTGTGCAGCCTAGGCGATTCAAGCAAATTTCATGCTGACACAGCCCAGCCAAACAAAAACCACTTTAATACAAAGGGTTATGTTTCCAATTCAGACTGACCACAATACGTTGTATAGCCATGCAGGCCAAAGTGTAAAAAATTCCGACATTTGAACAAGGGATTGAGGGGGCGTTTCGGGATATTCATACGCCAAAACATGGCGAGCATACGCAGGGCCGGGACAGAGTCAGACGCCGGTCTCTCTATTTGTTCATCTCGATGTCTCCCGGGAGCGTTACGCCCACAAGAACACGAACAATCTTACCCGGCAGAAGGCCGCCATTCAGTTCACGGTCCCGGAAAAGTGAATGGCGGACGCTTGAGTTGCGGCAGCGGTGGCACGGTCTTCCCAGAAATTTCGAGATAACTTGAATCACCTATCGTGGCCGCATATCTCAACCAATAATGCATGGCGAATATTTCACCCGGAGGATAAGCACTATTTGTACCCGGTTTAACATACCCATTCTCCGATTCATAATCGGGTGGCCAGGTAGTATTGCTATCCACGGAATCCTCGTGGATTTTCCAGTTTTTTGGGTATTGCATCATGGCAGCACCTGGCTGTATTTGTCCGTACTCTGGCTTGGCCTGAGAAAATTCCGAACACCCTCGCTTCAATATGACCGGGACACTGGATGAAACATTATCAGCAACCAGTTGCTGCAACACATCCCGTATTTCCTCCCCCGCTTCAAACCCTCTGCAATAAACAAACCCCTTATAGGTGCCCGCGCAATCAGGCCTCCCCTCGACCATGCATTTACGACGGTTATTGTCCGGGAGAACGAGTTCCTCAAATACCATCAAAAGCTTGAAGAGTTCCATCACAGATCGTGGTGCGATCTGAACTTTGTAACAATTAAAGCAATACTCCGGAATGGCGTCGAATTTATTAAACACCATAAAGTGGCGCTTGCATCCGCCGGGCGGCATATTATCTGCAAGATGCAGCGGTTTTCCCCTGAATAGCTGTAATGAGCCTGCTCCCCCAAAAACACCCGGCACGTCCAGTTGTTTCCGGAAAAATAGCTTAACGTCTTCATCCGATATCATTTGTCTTCCTGTCTCCCGGTGGATGCCAAATCGCTTTTGCGAATACCCGTTTAACCAACTGGCAAGCTGGCCGACGGAATTTCCAAGCCGTCCATTTTGGGCCATTTTAACCAAATGCCCTCGAAGAGGCAGGAATGGTGCGATGCGTATAGGCCAACCTACCGGTTCCTGTCGAACCCTGTAACTTTTTCATTCCTGAAATTTCACCGGAAGACATAAAATGGGCTGGTAATTAATTGGCCAAAAAACTGAAGAGAGTCTGAACCATGAAAACAGGTCGCAACCTACCCTGCCCATGCGGCAGCGGAAAAAAATATAAACACTGCTGCGACGCGCGCAATTTGACCCCGGAAAAAATGGCTGTCGATGCGCTTTTCATGCAAGCGCAGCAGGCGCATTCCGAAGGACGCCTAGCGCAAGCTGAGGTGCTCTATACCTCCATTCTGGATCGAGAACCCAACAATCCAGAGGCAATCCACTTCCAGGGCCTGCTTACCCATCAGACAGGGCGTACGCAATTAGCGCTGAGCCTGATTGAGCGCTCGCTCGCACTGCGACCCCAGAGTGCTCCTTTCTTAACCAATGCAGGATTGATCTATCAGGCTGCCGGCAACTGGAAAATGGCGGTAGCCAGCTTCAGAAAGCTGGCTCAACTCACGCCGGGCGATACAAAGGCATGGCACAACCTGGGTGAAGCGCTGGAGCAACTCGGCCACACCGATGAGGCGATTGACGCCTGCCGACGCGCAGCGAGCCTTGCCCAGTCTGACAGCGCATTATGGACAGGTCTCGCGGTCAAGCTGATCCATCGCGGCCAGCCTGCCGATCTGGAAGAGGCGGTCGTCCATTCGAGGAAGGCCATCAGCCTCGCCCCCAACGATGCAGAAAATCATAATAATCTGGCTGTTGCCCTGGGGCTGCTGCACCGCCGCGACGAGGCCGTCAAAGCCGCGCAGGTGGCGATCCAACTCGCGCCCCAGTCTTCGCAGCCCTGGCTGAACCTGGCGCGGATTCATGTGCTCAGTGGCGATGTCAACAGCGCACTCGACGCTTACGAGAAAGGCGCCGAACTGGCGCCCGACGTTGACCTGTTTTATAGGTCTTTGGCGAATCTGCTCACCGAAGCGGGTAAATTCAACGACGCCATCCCTTTCTTCAGACTACTCTATGAGCGTAATCCGAATAATCTGGGCATGCTGGGCAGGTTTATTCGCTACCAGAAGTTCACTGGCGTGGACGACCCCCTGTTGCTGAAAGCGCGCGCCGCAGTAGATGCTGCTGGGGATCAGGAAGAAGGCGTGTCGATGCTGTGTTTCGCATTGGGCGTAATACTCGACAAAATGGAACAGTACGCTGCGGCGTTTGACTACTATGCTCGCGGCAACCATATCCGCGCCCAGAATCTGCACTACGACCGGGAAGCACACCATCAGTATGTGGGCGCTATCATTCAGATGTATGACGCTGACACCCTCGCGAAGTTGCGGGTGCTCGGCAACCCTAATGAAACACCGATTATCATCGTAGGCATGCCCCGCTCAGGCACAACCCTAACCGAGCAGATCATTGCCGCCCATCCGCAGGTAGCGGGCGGAGGTGAGCGCGGCTTCTGGGGCGCTCGTGAACCCAAGGAGCTTCCTGACCAGGCTTTGATCAATAGCCTCGCACAGGCTTGCCTGAAAGACCTAGCCAGCGTCCCCGGGGCGGATCAGGCACGCAAGACAACTGACAAAATGCCGGGCAATTTTTTACGGGTGGGTTTGATCCATGCTGTTTTCCCCAATGCACGCATCATCCATGTGCAAAGGCATCCGGTAGACAATTGCCTGTCCATCTTCTTCCAGAGTTTTAATGAATATCACCCCTACTCTTTTGACCTGGAGGATCTGGTGCATTACCGGCAGGAATATGAGCGCCTCATGCAGCATTGGCGCGAGGTGATGCCGGCCGATCGTTATTTTGAGTTCGATTACGAAGACCTGGTTGCGGACCAGGAAGGCATGAGTCGCAAACTAATCGATTTTTGCGGTCTGGAATGGGACGACGCCTGCCTGAATTACCATCAAAACGAACAAGTCATCAAAACTGCAAGCGTGTGGCAAGTGCGGCAGAAGATATACACCACATCAGTGGCGCGCTGGCGTCATTATGAGCCCTATATCCAGCCCTTGATGGCGCTTTTGGAAAACCCGCCAGAAACAGCTGAAGGTTGAAAGTGGGCTCATCTCCTGCCGACTGGTTCTCACAAGCTGAAGAGCAGGACTTACCGGCTTGTGAACCACATAAAAAAGCCGGGCTTAGCCCGGCTTTTTTACAGCCCTTTTGCTCATCTATTAGAATTTGACAGTGAATCCACCCGTCATCAAATCGATATCGTAGCCGTCCACATTGTCAAAGCGCTCCCATTCAGCACGAAGAGTCAGTAGATCCTTCACGAGTTCATAGCTTGCACCCAGGCCGTAATATACATCCACCCCTTCGGCCCCCCGCTCGCCCGACAACAGCGGCTTGACGTTAATTGTCACACGACTTGTTCGTACATTGCTGCTCCAGTTGGCGGCACCCAGTTTGGCAAATACCGCAAAACTATCGGTCAACGGCAGGCTGGCTTTGGCTGCCAACACCCAGGCATCGTTTTCGATGGTGCTATTTAGAGTACCCGTATAGTCCGATGCCACTGCTGGTGCGACTGGCGCGGCGACAGCGGTCACGCGATAGCGGGAATCTGCATCACCCAAGTCAACAAATCCACCTTCCAACGCAAAATATCGATTGAACTGGTAACCCGCAAAAACCTTCCAGCCTTCACTCTTGTTATCGCCACTATTAGTTGCAACCGCAGTAATCCCTTCCGGCCTCGCTGCAAGATCCGCGATAATGTTAGATGTTGACCATCCCTTGGTTGTGGACTGACCAAACCCAAAACCCGCATAAAATCCTTGATCTCCGGAACCAAAATTGATCGGCTCAGACGGTGTATCGCCATAGTCCATCAAACCCGGGTCCAGCACCCAGCCCAAGCTCAAGGCAAACATATTCTGATGCATCCCGAGTTCGACTCCTCCCAGAATGTTCTGGTCGATTGCCTGCTGGCTATGGGGAACGGCATACATGTAGGTACCCGTCACCTCCAGCATCTCATTTGGCTTGTAAGTGAAGCCTACCGAGTAATGCTCTTCCGTTGTGCCAGGCGCCAAGGTACTGAAAGTCAACTGGTCGTCAGGAATTGGACTCTTGCCGTAATTGTAGCCCGCACGGATTTGCCAGCGTTCATTCAGTCCATAGTTAATCCCGAGCTTGTAGACCGTCTGGTCGGTCCAGCCAAAACCCATGCCATTATCCATACCCAGTAACGCCGTAGGATCGTAAGAGGATTGAATTCCCCCTGTGCCGACTCCGGTTTCGGGGCCACGGTTGCCAATTGCCGCAACATCCGAATAATTGGTACGGGTGATATCGGCAGCGATGGTCAGCCTTTTGGTGGGTTTGAGGGCTATGCCGATACCATAATTTTCCGGCATATCAAAATCACCCTGCTCCGCGAACAGGCCACGGTATTTGTCAAACTTGGTCATGTAAATTTTGCTGGCATAGGTCAGGCCAAGCGTGAGCCTATCGTCCATGAAGTCGCCCTGCCAGCCCACGCGAACCCCGGCTCCATAACTGTAGTCGAATCCCTGATCGGTGAGGTGATCTTTATCGGAAAGAAGTTTGTCATTGAGCGGACCAGCCGGGCCACCAAATCGCACAAATGCATCCAGGCCATAGGCTTGAAAACGCTGTGCCGCCAGCAGCAGGGAGACCCCTAACGCATGATCGTCATTGAGCTTATAAGCAAGCGTGACAGGCGCAACCAGCTGCATCAGATCAACGCCCAGCGTCGCGTTTCTATTTGGATATTCCGAGGTAGCCGTCGGAATGGATCGAAAGGAGAAAAAGTTCTCAGGGTAGGTTGTATTTCCCCCGCCTTGGGGCACAAAAGCCATGCCCACATAGAGCCTCTCGCTCAGCGGCATGGTGAACCCCATCTCCGGCATGATGAAATAGTTGTTATCGCTTTCCACGCTGCCGTTGAAGTTGAACGGGCTAACCTGCCCGGCATCTACGCCAACTGCCGCATATCGCTCGGCGTTAAATATCGAAAACCCCATATCGCCGCGCATGCCGGAATTGACCGCATTGGCCGGGTTGGCGGCCACCGAAAGGGAATCCCGGCCATACGCAATCCCCACCCCGCCCATACCGATTGCACGGAAACCATAACCGGTCATTAACATGCCGTTGGTTGCATAAACAGGAGCCTGCGACATACCGGCCACCGCTATGGCCACACCCAAGGCCAGTTTTTTGTATTTCATACACCCCTCCGTGCAAAACATATTATTAAGGAACTTATTCAGCCCCAATTATGCGCTGCTTTATTGCATGCGCAAAGCCGCAAAGCGCCTTAAAGCAACATCCAGGCAAGCTTGTTGCAAGCATACGACGGCTCATTCAAGTATTTCGTGTTTGGCCAGCCCAAAAAACCGGCCTGGCAATAAAAAGCGGCACCCCGAAGGATGCCGCCAATTTTACAACTTGACTATCTAAGCTTAGATAACCGACTTGCGACGGCGCACCGCGAAGCCCACCAGACCCAGACCTGCCAGCATCATGCCGTAGGTCGAAGCTTCCGGAACGGCAACCACACCATGCGTCTCGAGGTAGTACTTGACAGTACCGAAGCCGGAAGCATCGCCAGCCGGAACGGTAGCGGTGTACTTCAGGGTGTAGGTGCTGCCCACTGCACAACCCGAGCCGGCGGCACAGGTGATGTTGCCCACGCCGGCGGTGTAGCCGGTCGACCATGCCAGGCCGCCCATGGGGATGTCCTGCACGGTGCCCCAGTCCACTTTCCAGCCGCTCATGTTCACCGTAGCGGTATCACCGCTGGCGGACAGGATGCTGATGCCGCTGCCCAGGGTTTCGTTGCTGCCGGGTGCGCCGTAGTAGGTGAAGGTGTCGATGCCGGCCTGAGTGCTGCCATTCAGGGTCAGAGCGGAGCCGTTGTACAGGTAGGCAAACTGGCCATCAACCAGAGTCTTGGTTTTGGAGCCGCCCATGGTGAAGAACGAATCCAGCCCGGCGCCATCGGATGAAACATACCAGGATGCAGAAGCAGTGGGCGAGCCCGCGGGATCAACACCGAACGTGGTGACGGCATCGTTTTCGATGGTCAGAAGGCTGCTGCTGCTCAGGACAGCGTGTGCGCCCGTGGAAGCAAACGCCATGACGGCCAGGGCTGCAATTTTAGTCATTTTGAAATTCATTTTGTAAATCTCCTCATGTAGATTAAGTATTGATCGATCAATTAAAACAGCTACATCCTCCTGCCACGCGGTGTAGATACTCTTGCACCGAATAAATCATTTTGCGGCGATCAACACTAAGCAACGGGTGTACCAACCTTTTTAAGAATTTGCTTATACTTCATACGTAACAATTACTTATAAATATAATTTGTGCGTGCCCCCTCTGCTGCCTGGTAGGTTCGGACCATGAGTGTAAAGAAATCCGACAATAAATTGGGTCATGATGGCTCTGGAATGCCGGGTAATTGAGACCGGCAGGTATGGTTTGCCAGAAGCTTTTATTATTTTTACTGATTAAACAAGTACATAAAAATCGACAGCCTGCTTTGAAGTATGTGTAAATTTTATCGACAATCAATCATGGATACATAAAGTTAATGGACTGATAAGCCGATATGCGGGCCGTGTACATCTTATTGATCCGGTCGGCTGAAGTTTGAAGTTTGGTTATTCCGGCGCTTGTCACCGAAGGGGAAAAGCGCCGGTATCCAGTCAAATCAAGCGACTGGATACCGGGTCAAGCCCGGTATGACGAATTTATGGAAGCGCCCTATAGATCATTGGTCCGGCACGAATTAAACATGATTACCGTTCGCCCTGATTGTTGGCCTGTCGAATGATCGAAGGGGTGTGCTTCGACAGGCTTCCTTCGACAGGCTTCCTTCGACAAGCTCAGGACGAACGGCTGGTGGTTGATTTCGCGAATCAATCTGGCCGGATCAATAGGGGTTAAGGAGACGCTGGACAAGTTGGTTGTGTGGTTCGGTGGCGTGCGGCAGTGCGTTTCGCGGGCAAGCCCGCTCCTACGGGGGGGGGATGCCGGGTGGTATGGCGGCTTGTTGAATATTTCCAGGTCGGCCGCATCCCTCAAACCCACATCACGCAATGAACGCCGTCGTCCTATCGCCAGCAAGCTGGCTCCTACATTCCGCGCCGCCCTTGTGGGAGCGGGCTTGCCCGCGATTAAATGGTCGCTTCGCGGGCAAATCCGGTCTACAGCCAGACGGCATCCCACAGGGGGTAATCACCGAGGCTGCGCACCAGCCCCGCACGCAGGGAGTTGGCGACGATATAGCGCGCCATCGCGCGCAGGTCTTCTTCGGCGCGCACGGCATGGTCGTGATATCCCTTTTGCCATAGCGGCCGGCTGTCGCCCGACACATTATTGATGGCGATGGCAGAACGGGATTTGATCCGCCGCATGAGCGCATCGAGAGTTTCCTCGTGCAGGATCGTCAGCCAGTGCAGGTGGTCGGGCCTGATCACCCAGGCCAGGGATTCCACCCGCCCGGCCTCGTGCTCGGTGCGCAACCCGGCCACCAGCAGGCGGCCGATCCGCCAGTCGCCAAAAACCGGACGCCGGTGGTTGGTCACCGTGGTCAGCAGGTAGGCGCGTCCGGGTTCGGATACGCGCCCCTTGCGCAGGGCGTGGCTGTGGGGCGGGGGCGCGGGGACATGGGAGGACGGCATTTAAGGGGGTGTTGGAGTTTGCTTGCTGGTGATGGGGCGGAGATTCACTACGGTGCGTTTCGCGGGCAAGCCCGCTCCCACAAAAGCAGCGCACTCAGCCCGGCCTGCGCGCGCTCATCGTGATACGGCCGCTTTATAAACAGCGTTGCGCTCGCGTTTGCCAACCGCAACCACGGTCACGATCAATTGTGCATCCACCACGTCGTAGACCAAACGATACCCCATGCTTCTCAGCTTGATTTTGTATCGGTTTTTCTGGCCGGAGGGTTTTGAGGCGGGGACATGCGGGTTTAGCAGGCGCTCGGCGAGCTTCTTCTTGAATTGCTCACGAACAGCTTTGTCGAGATTGCCCCATTCGTCGAGCGCGTCGGGATGAAATAACAGTTCATAAATCATCCAGCCGGACTTTCACGTGAGGCTTGCCATCAGAGATGCGTGCCTCGGCCAGGGCATTCAACTCAATATCTTCCAGCTTTTCCATGAGCGCTTCATAAGCCTTGACCGGTACGCAGTAGAAGGCGGGCTCGTTGCGGTTCAGGATGACGACAGGAAAACCCTCGCCCGCTGCAACCGTTCCCATCGGATTTCTTTTGAGTTCGGATACGCTGGCGGTGACTTCAGCCAAGACTATGTTTGCCATTGTGAATTCCTTTCAGACAGAACAAGACATCTATAAAGAACTTTAAAAGATGCCTTTACAAGCATCATTAAAGTGTCTTAGTTGGTCTCTGTCAATACGCGTTCTGATCGCGCCAGACGACGGCGACGGTTTTGACGATGATCATGAGATCGAACACCAGCGACCAGTTGCGCATGTAGTCAATGTCGTACTGAACGCGGGCGCGCATTTTGTCGAGGGTTTCGGTTTCGCCGCGCAGGCCGTTGACCTGGGCCCAGCCGGTGATGCCGGGCTTGACCTTGTGGCGCAGCATGTAGCCCTTGATGAGCTTGCGGTATTGCTCGTTGTGGGCGACGGCATGCGGGCGCGGGCCGACGACGCTCATGCGGCCCTGCAGTACGTTGATGAACTGTGGCAGTTCGTCGAGCGAGGTGCGGCGGATAAAAGCGCCAAAACGGGTGGTGCGCGGGTCGCTGCGACCAGCTTGCTGGATGACGGCGCCATCATCACACACGCGCATGGAGCGAAATTTGTAGACGAGGATTTCCTGCCCATCCAGGCCATAGCGCCGCTGCTTGAAGATGACGGGGCCCGGTGAAGACAGCTTGACACCTGCGGCCAGGATGAGCAGCACCGGCCAGATCATCAGCAGGATCAGGCTGGCGATGAACAAATCGCTGATGCGCTTGCCGATGCCGGAGACACCAAGGGTGGGGGTTTCGGTCAGCGCCACAACGGGCATGCCGTGAATATGGTCGACCCGCGCCTGGATCAGGTCTGACACAAAAATATCGGGGACGAAATAGACTGAGGCCGTGGTGTCGCGCAGGGCATCCAGCACACTCAGGGTGCGCGGCTGCGAGGCCATGGGCAGGGTAATATAGACGAGGTCGATGCCGTTGCGGTTGACGTACGCCGGGATATCCGTCAGGCGACCAAGCAATTTTTTCGGGTCGACAAGTTCAGTGCGATCGAGGGTACGGTCATCAAAAAAACCAGCCACATCCACACCCAGGGAACTGTCGTTGGCAAAGCGTCCACGCAATTCGGTCCCGAGGTTACCTGCCCCAACAATAATGGCCCGGCGGCGCCCGCCTTCCAGCAGCAGCAGGCGCGGCAGAATCTTGCGGACAACGCGATGCGCCACCCACATGGCGGCAGGTGTCACCAGCATCCATGCCATCACAAGATTGGGCGGAAAGAAATCCAGATAGCCGGTTGAATAACCAAACAGCAAAATCAGCCCGGACAGAAAAAACCAGGGCATGACCACTTCGTTCCAGAAGGAGCGCAACGTGACTTCTGGCCATTTTCCGGGGAATGTCAGGGTAAAGACGATCAGCGCCAGAATCGGATAGGGCCCACGGAATGGCTCGTCAAAATAGAACGTGCACCCAATCAGCACCAGCACGGCCACAAAGGGGTCGAGCAGGATCTTGGTCAGCGTAACAACGGAAAGCTGCTGCCGAAACAGCCACTGGTTGTGGTTAGTCATCTATCCAAACGCATATATAGTGTCGTTCTTGGTCTTTGGCTGCCAGCAGACAGAAGTATTCTTTTTTATTGATCCGGCCATATTTATTCGCGAGTTCGTTCGTGCTGAGCCTGTCGAAGCACCGGTAGTCATGTTTAATTCGTGCCGGATCAATAGTTCGGGCCTTTTGATGCCACCCAAGCTACAGGGCATTATCCAACAAAAGTACCAGATCAAGGCTGCGAGAATATTAATCGGCAATCTCAAGCACTACTTAAACAATAATTCCCGCTTGCGTCATGATTTGTGGACGCCTTCGTGCAGGATACACCAATGACAACGGCCCCCAATTGGGGGCCGTTGTCATTGGTGAAGCTGTTTCCAGGGTTCAGACCGCGATACGCGTGCGACGTGCCATAAAGCCAACCAGACCCAGACCCGCCAGCATCATGGCGTAGGTTTCGGCTTCGGGTACGGGGGAAACGCTGGTATTGACCGTAATGGCATTTTTCCAGATTTCACCTGCGCCGCCTGTGACGAACAACTGGTTCGAGATGGTCAGTATGACGCTGTTGACCACACCATTATTACCCCAGCCAGCCACGGGCACAGTCAGGTTCGCAGCAGTATTCCAGACGCCGCTTGCCGCGCTGAATGGCGTGGTCGCGAAATTCGTGGCATCGGTGTTGTTCATCCCCTCGAAATCATCCAGGACGGTGAAGGTGCCCGTCACACCGACGCTGGTGCCGCCACTCCGGGTATAGCTGCCGCTTTCGGCAAGATCGAAGGCGGTCAATTGATAAAGACTTTTGGCGGTCACCGTCACATTCAGCGTCTGAAAGGTAAACGCTGGCGCGATGCTTGTGGACGCTGCCTTGAAACCAGCCGTGGGCGCAAAAACCAGGCTGTCACCAGACACAATTGCCGTGCCGAAAAGACCAGCATCATCAAAACTGTAGAACACATTGGTGCCCTCCAGGTTCTGAATCGCTGCCATCGCATTACCCGCGAACAGCACAGCCGACATGCCCAGTACCGCCAGTGCGGTTTTCTTGTAGTTTTTCATTTGTCTCCTCCTGCCTTTCCTTGTTGTGTGTATGTATTGTTGTTTTAAATGTAATCAGTTACGTGTAACAACTTCGTCCGGCTCAAGCATGCATTGTACGCCTACGCACTCCGGTCAGCAGTGCCGCCAGCATGCCCGCAAACAACAGCGCCCAGCTTGACGGCTCGGGAACCGCTGCCGGTGCGGCGACGGTGGCAACGTTGAATCCAGCGTAAGTCTTCTGGATAAAAGCAAGATTGCCGCTGGCTGCGTCGGCAAGCAGGCTGTTGTCCAGCGTAACCAGCAGGGTTTGCGGAAGACCCAGGCCCTGCGCCGACAGGCTGCCGGTCAACTGCCAGGGTGTAGCGGCACCCGTCCGGGTGAGCGATGAGCCAGAAGTCAGGCTCAAAAGCGTGGATGTAGAGGTAGCGGTGTTTTCAGCTTCGACGCTGGCCGCAACGTTTACCGATCCCGCGCCAAACAGGAAGTAGTCGCCGCGCTCGGTAAAGGTGAAGCCAGCAAACGCATAGCCGGGGTTGATACTAAAGGTCAGTTGCAGCGGAGCCTGGGTGCTGGCAGGAGTCCCGCCCGAAAGCGCCGCGAGTGCCGTGGGCTGGAAATAGAGTGTATTGAGCGAACCCGACAGCGCGCCCTGGCCGTAAAGCCCTGCCTGGCTGGACTCATACGAAACGGTAAAGTGGTCACCATTCAATATGATGGGCGCAGCGTGGGCCACGCCAGCAATGGCGAGCAAACCCAAACTTGAAAGTACTTTACGAAATGGCAGCATTTTTTGGTTTTCTAATCGATTACAGTGCCAACCAACAAGCAAGACGCAAGCCTGACTCTACAGAAATCAACACAACACCATGTTTTTTAAAAGAAAATAAACATCCCATCCTCCACCATTGAAAATCCGTTCATCCACCCTGTAAAGAATACCGACATCCATACTGCATCGATAATGCCCCACATTATCGAGTTCAGACACCCGTTTTCAGCACCGGATACGCCAGTGTTGAGCGTCCTGGACTCACTTGGCGCTATGCTATGCGGAATGCCATTATTCAGGAGTGCCATGTGGGCAAAATTCTGCTGCTCATTATTGTCGGTGTGGTTGTCTACGCTGTATTCCGGAACTATCAACGTTCGCTCAACAAGCCGCCCTCATCGGTTCGCGAGCAATCGGTTGAAGACATGGTGAAGTGTGCGCATTGCAAGGTGAATCTGCCGCGTAGCGAAGCGATTTATTCTGGCGGCGAGTTCTACTGCACGCCTGAGCATCAGAAACTCGGCAGCACATGAGGCCATCGGCAGCCGCACGCCCCGGCGCTGCCGCGCAGGCCTATTTCGCGTCACACTGGCGCAGTCTCGATTATTTCAATCTTTATCGACTCACGCTTGCGGTCGCGCTGGCATTTACTGGCCTGATTTTCAGCGAATCTGATTTATTCCGCACCGGGGCCGGCGAACGCTTTTTAGGCTTTGCCTACGCTTATCTGGTCGTTGCGGCGCTATTTGTACTGGGTATCCGCGCACGCTGGCCAAACTTCCAGATCCAGCTCACCACCCACATCACAGCCGACATTGTCTTTGTCATGCTGCTGATGACCACCAGTAATCGCCTGGCAGATGGCCTGGGGCTGCTGCTGGTGATTTCCATTGCATCGGGCGGCCTGGTTGGAAGCGGTCGTTTGACGCTCCTGTACGCAGCCATGGCTTCGATCGCCTTGCTGTTGCAGCACGGATTCAACATTCTTGGCGGTAGCCAGGGAATCGACAGCTTTTTCCAGGTGGGCCTGCTGTGCGCAGGCTACTTTGCCATTGGCTGGCTGGCGCATGCGCTCACCCAGCGTGCCTTGCGCTCGGAAAGACTGGCGCAAAGCCAGGCCGATGAACTGGCGCTACTCAACCGCATTAACGCCCTGGCAATCGAAAATTCACCCGATGGCCTGCTGGCGGTGCGGGGTGATGGTGTCATCCGCCACGCCAGCCCACGCGCGCTGGCGTTGATGAGCATGCCGGTCCAGGTCACTCCAGGCGTTACCCGGCTAGAGGACTATTCACCCGAACTGGCCCGTATCCTCGCGCAACAGCCGGACCCGTTTACGACGCCGACCCTCAGCACCCCGACAGCCCTGCTGCGGGTGCGCTGTATCCCGCTTGCCATGCAGGACGACAGCCGGGTGCTGGTGCTGGAGGACCAAAGACAAGCTGAACAAGCGGCACAACGCCTCAAACTGGCGGCGCTCGGGCGACTCACCGCCAACATTGCCCATGAAATCCGCAATCCGCTCTCGGCGATCAGTCACGCAGCGCAACTGTTGCGTGAAGACGTGCAGGATGCCGCCCACCTCAAACTGGCCAACATTATTGAAAACAATTCACGGCGACTCGATCGCCTGGTTGAAGAAGTACTGACGCTCAACCGGCGCGACCGCCTCAAGCCGGTCAGTTTCGATGCTGCAATGCTCACAACTTTGATCGGCGAACTCCGGCAAACTGAAGAAATCCCGACAGACGCCGTCATAGTCAACATGCCCGACACCCTGCATTTTCAATTCGACCCCGACCACCTGCGCCAGATCATCTGGAACCTGCTGCGAAATGCCTGGCGTTTCTGCCACAAGCAAACAGGCAGCATCCGCTTCAATGCGCAGAGTCAGGGGGATACGACACAACTTGAAATTCAGGACGATGGTGCCGGTCTGGCCACTGAGCATCAAGGTAAGCTATTCGAGCCTTTTTTTACAACCGATGCGCAAGGTACGGGGCTGGGCTTATTCCTGGCACGTGAACTGGCTGAAGCCAACCACGCTGAACTAACTTACCTGCCTGGCATTGGCGGCGCACGCTTCCGCCTCAGCGTTCAGGGAAAGGCATAAGCAATGGCTGCCTGTCCCCGTATTCTGCTGGTAGATGATGAACCCGACCTGCTCGACCTGATGGAGCTGACCCTGGTCAAAATGGGCCTGGAAACTGATCGGGCAGTTAGCGTGGCGGAAGCTCGGGAACGCCTGTCCAAGACCCCATACGATTTATGTCTTACCGACATGCGACTGACCGATGGCGAAGGCCTGGAGGTTGTGGCCTGCGCCAGCGCCTTGCCCCAGCCTGTGCCGGTCGCGGTGATTACCGCCTATGGCAATGCCGGCAACGCAGTCGCCGCGCTCAAGGCCGGCGCGTTTGATTATCTGGCCAAACCGGTTGCGCTCGACCAACTGCGCGCACTGATCAAATCGGCGCTCAAGATCCCGGACGCTGCACAACCGGACGGCACCGCCCGTGAACTGATTGGCCAATCCGCCGCCATGCAAGAGATCCGGTCGCGCATTGCCAAACTTGCACGCACCCAGGCACCCGTTCATATCGCAGGAGAATCCGGTAGCGGCAAGGAACTTGCCGCACGTCTGATTCACCAATTGGGAAATCGGGCCGACAAACCTTTTGTTGCGGTCAATTGCGGCGCCATACCCGAGACGCTGATGGAAAGTGAGTTTTTCGGCTATCGCAAAGGCGCATTCACGGGCGCAGATGCCGACCGCAACGGCTTCTTTCAGGCTGCCGATGGTGGCACGCTGTTTCTGGATGAAGTCGCCGACCTGCCACTATCAATGCAAGTCAAATTGCTGCGTGTGTTGCAGGAAAAGAAAGTCCGAAAAGTGGGCGCCACCCAGGAAGAACCCATCGACGTCCGTATCATCAGTGCAACCCACCAACATCTTGCCGCGCTGGTTGAAGCAGGAAAATTCAGACAGGATTTGTACTATCGTCTCAACGTCATCGACCTCGTCATGCCCAGCCTGCGGGATCGCCCGGAGGACATCCCGGAAATGGCCCGGTTTCTACTCGGAAGACTGGGCGGAAGCCAGATCAAACTCGATCGTGATGCCGAGAAATCCCTCAGCGCCTACGCGTTTCCGGGAAACGTACGAGAACTCGAAAACACACTGGAACGCGCCCTGGCAATGTGCGAAGACCAACACATCACCACAGATGATCTCAATTTAACCCCTGCCCTTGCAGCAAGCAGCGACCAGCCCGACAGCAAATTTCCCTTGCAGGATTACCTCGATCAGGTCGAGCGTACCGCCATACTCGAAGCACTTGAACAAACGCGCCACAACAAGACTGCTGCTGCACGCGTACTCGGCGTCACATTCCGCAGCCTGCGCTACCGACTCGAACGGTTGGGCATCAAGTAGCAGCCCCTTGCTCCACACAAGCAACCCAAAATAAAAAATCCGCTATCCATTGCTGGATGCGGATTTTGTCATGTCTGTGGTGCCGCTTGTCGGAATCGAACTGACGACCTACCGCTTACAAGGCGGTTGCTC
>JASJPE010000030.1:0-4950 GCA_031426895.1 Thiobacillus sp.
CGCCGATGCCGACGCCGCCGGACAGGTGCACGTTCTTGCCGATCTGCGCGCAGGAGCCGACGGTGGCCCAGGTATCCACCATCGTGCCTTCACCGACATAGGCGCCGATGTTCACATAGCTCGGCATCAGCACCACGTTTTTGCCGATGTAGGAACCCTTGCGCACCGCGGCCGGCGGCACCACGCGGAAACCGCCTTCGCGGAAGTCCTTCGAGTTGAAGTCAGCGAATTTGCTCGGTACCTTGTCGTAATAATTGGTGTAGCCACCCTTGATGAAGGCGTTGTCTTCCAGGCGGAACGACAGCAGCACGGCCTTTTTCAGCCACTGGTGGGTGATCCAGTTCTGGCCATCAGTGCGCTCGGCCACGCGCAGTTCGCCCATGTCGAGCAGGTCGATCACGGCCATGACCGCATCCTTGACCTGCGGTTCGACGTTGCGCGGCGTGATCTCGGCGCGGCGTTCAAAAGCGTCTTCGATGGTTTTTTGCAGATCGTGCATGGTGGTTTCCTTGTTTGAAATGGATTGAATTGAAAGAGTGGGCAAGCGGAATATCAGGCGGCTTCGCCGACAAAGCGGGCCATGCGTTTGGCGGCCTCGATGCAGGCGTCCAGGCTGTCGACCAGCGCAATGCGGACAAAGCCCTTGCCGGGGTTGACGTTGGCGGCATCGCGCGCGAGGTAGCTGCCGGGCAGCACGGTCACATGCTGGGTGCGATACAGTTCACGTGCAAACGCAGCATCGTCACCGCCCGGCACGCGAGCCCACAGATAAAAGGCCGCGTCAGGCGCATCGAACGACAATACATCCTTGAGCAACGGCATGACGGCAGCGAATTTTTCGGCGTACAGGCGGCGGTTCTCGATCACATGTTCTTCGTCGTTCCACGCGGCGGTGCTGGCGATTTGCACCATCGGGCTCATGGCACTGCCGTGATAGGTGCGGTAAAGCAGAAACTGTTTGATGAGCGCGGCGTCGCCCGCCACCATGCCGGAGCGCATGCCCGGCACGTTGGAGCGCTTGGACAGCGAATTGAACACGATCAGGTTGTTAAGGCCGCGGCCAAACTGTTGCGCTGCGGTCAACGCGCCAAGCGGCGGGTTGGCTTCGTCGAAATAGATTTCCGAATAGCACTCGTCGGCCGCGATCACGAAGCCGTGGTTGTCCGACAGATCGAACAGTTGCTTCCAGTCGTCCAGTGACATCACCTTACCGGTGGGGTTGCCGGGGGAGCACACGTACACCAGGTTCACCTGCTCCCACAGATCTTCCGGCACCTTCGACCAGTCCATCTTGAAGTCGTTGTCCGGCAGGGTGTTGAGGAAGAAGGGCCGGGCGCCGGCCAGAAGCGCCGCACCTTCGTAAATCTGATAAAACGGATTGGGCGAAATGATGACGCGGCGGCCATGGCGGCTGGAATCGACGCTGGCCTGGGCAAAGGCAAACAGCGCCTCGCGCGAGCCGTTTACCGGCAACACTTCGGTCGCGAAGTCGAGTTTCACGCCAAAACGTCGCTCCACCCACCAGGCGATGGATTTGCGTAGCGCATCCGAGCCCTGAGTGATGGGATAATTTGCCAGCCCGCCCAGGCCTTCGACCAGCGCATCCTTGATGAACTGAGGCGTAGGATGCTTGGGCTCGCCGATCGACAGATTGATCGGTGTGAGGTCGGGATTCGGTGTCACCCCTGCAAACAACTCGCGCAGCTTTTGAAACGGGTAGGGGTGGAGCTGCTCTAATCGCGGATTCATCAGATTAAAAATGCCGGCTTGATCAAGCCGTAGTTTAACGAAGCCCTACATTATAAAGCCCCATGCCGTCGATTCCCTTGCAGCGCACCTTTGCCATCAGCAGCCTGGTCTACGCCGCCACTTTGTGGGGGCTGGTCTGGTATCCCTACCGGCTGCTGAACGCCGCGGGCGTAGGCGGTATTGCGTCGAGCTTTATCACCTATGTCGTGCCCTTGCTGCTGCTGGGCTGGCTGCATGGCCGCGCTCTGCGCAATGCACGTGGACATTGGCTGTGGCTGTCCGCGCTGGGTCTGGCGGCGGGCTGGACCAACCTGGCCTACGTGCTGGGCGTGCTGGAAGGCGAAGTGGTGCGCGTGCTGCTGCTGTTTTATCTGTCGCCGTTGTGGACCGTGCTGTTCTCGCGCTTCTTGCTGCACGAAAAGCTTAACCGCGCCGGCGGGGCGGTGATGGCGCTGGCCGCCGGCGGCGCGCTGGCGATGCTGTGGCAGCCCGGTGACTGGCCTTTGCCTGCCAACCGTGCCGAATGGCTGGGGCTGTCGGCAGGCGTGATGTTCGCCGCCAGCAATGTCATCAGCCGCCATCTGGGCGGCGTGGCCGAAGGCGCCAAGGTGGTGTCGGTATGGGCAGGGGTCGCGATCCTGACCCTGGTCGGCCTGGCGCTCAAGCCGGATGAACTCGATTTTGCTGCTAGTGCCGGCGCCTATACCTGGCTGTTGCTGATCGGCGTCGGCCTCGCCATCGGCAGCATGACCTACGCCGTGCAATACGGCCTGGCGCGCGTGCCGGCCAACCAGGCCATCGTCATCTTTTTGTTTGAGCTTGTAGTTGCCGCCGTGGCCGCCTATTTCCTGTCCAACGAACGCATGGGCGTGCAGGAATGGATCGGCGCCATCATGATCATCACCGCCAGCCTGTTTTCCGGGCACATGGAAGACGATCAAGCCAGGGAGAAACCCCATGTCTGATGTCGTCGCGCTGTTGCATGCGGGCCTGCTGGTATCCGATCTGACACGCGCCAGGGCTTTTTATGAATCCGTCGTAGGCTTGCAGCTATTCCCAAACCGCCCCGACCTGCCTTACCCCGGCGAATGGTACGAACTCGGCGGCGGACAGCAGCTGCACCTGATGAACCTGCCCAATCCCGATGTGGGTTCGGTCCGCCCCGAGCATGGCGGTCGTGACCATCACCTTGCGTTGGGCGTGCGGAACTTGGAGGCGCTGAAAGCCCGGCTCGATGCCGCAGGCGTGACATACAGCGTCAGCCAATCCGGGCGCGCGGCGTTATTCTGCCGCGATCCGGATGAGAATACTCTGGAGTTTGTAGAGCTTGGCTGATCAACAGGCCATGCTGATATTTCTTGAGGTGTAGAAGTTCAGGCTTGACCTGACAGACAGTGCATGTTCAGGTCGTGCTTCTCTGGCAGGAACCGGCCAAGAGCGGGCCTTCATAGTGGTTAATTCAGATGCCCGGTATTCGATGCTAAGCAGCCGCAACGAGAATGCTCATGAGCGCGAAGCTGACTTGCCGGAGTAGCGCCCCTCGGAGCGGAAGATTCAGCAAAGACCCTGCGGGAGAAAGTCGGCACTGGTTGAATGGTATTTGTCGCAGTCGTCACTGAGGCATTAGTTTGACGTTGAATTTGGCCTTCCAAACAGCGATGCGATAGGCAGGTGGAGGTACGTTGGTTTCGTATCCTTCCAGCTGAGCAAACTCCAGGATCAATTCGTTACTACTTAAAGGTTGTACTCGTAGCAGCTCCGGCCACTTCTTGGTATTGGGCATCTTGTTCTGCTCAAGGGCTACTTTCGTTACATCAACAATTTCACCCGTGGCACGAAAACGATTGATGATGAAGTTTGTGTGATCCTGTCGACGGATCGCATAAACCATATCCTTCGAACAAGTTGTCATAGTGAACCAGTGATTCATGTTGAACTGTGCCCGCTTTCCACTGCTGAAGGTAATCTGCCTAGCATAGGGGCCCTTGATATCTCTTGGTGACACCACCTTATCGACGATACCCTTGCAGCTTGGCTTTAGCCATGTAACTCCCCAATCTCCCTCAATTGCTTTGTATTGTCCTTTTGTGAAAGTCTCGGGGGTTTCGTCAAGACCAAGAAATACCCCAACAACAGTCTTTGCCGAATTTTCCAACTGCTGAGAGACTTTTCTACTTTCCTCCATTTCAGGATCAGACAGTGGTTTGATGTCTTTACAACCATCCTTTCCCTTGTACATTCTTCGTTGGCTATCAGCGAAATCCCACTTGCCATAAAAGGTCCATTCATGGAAGTTCTTCGGCATGTTGACGACGAACCATGAAGACAAACGACGCTCTTGGTCTTGGTTGAACCGAGCTATCTCTGCACGAGAAAGAAGCTTCCCTTTATTTTCCCTTTCATAGCCATACGCCATATTCGTTCTAGCGAGTCCCTTCGGAATAGCGGATTCTTTCAATAGCTCCCATCGCGAGCCATCTTGGTTGTAACGGTAGTACAAGTAAGGAATGCCATTGCAGACTGGGTATGTCCCCATTGCCACTGGAACACCCGTTCCAACCGCTACCAAATAGGGAACACTTCCAATAATCTCCAGTGCGACCGGACTGAAATCCTCTTTCCAAGATATTTTTTCTCGGGTATCAGGATGCTTGAAGGATATTTTGTGAGTAGTCGGGACATTGCAAAAGGTGCTGGGGCTACCCGCATCGCCGCATATCAACTTGAACTCAAAATACAGACTACGTTCGACCAATATGGCTCGTCCATCGTGCAGAGCAACTTCTTCTTTCCAATCGTCCCAATGGCCGGCAGTTGCAGTGCCTGAGCCTATCGAAATCAATACTGCAAAAAGCCATATCAAGTTTTGCATCTCGAGCCTCACAGGTGTTAAAAAGGCCCATGGGCCCAGACATTTATTAATATAGAGACGTCTGTTATGGAGGCTTATCTTTATGATTTTTAAAACTCTTTTCAGTGCCAAGTCTCTATATTACGTTATGAGAAGGAGACCGGTGGCTTATGAATTATGCACCTGTTTAAGACGCTCAATTTTCGACGGGAAGTCTGAGATGGGATTTTGAATAGACCGCTTTCCTTGCATCAGCGGTCGTTCGGTGAGCAAGCCCCGACCGTCTCTTCAGGGTCGAGGCTGTGTGAAAACGCTCTCCAATTTCCTAAACTGATTTCAGTAGCGTCAGA
>JASJPE010000031.1:0-32150 GCA_031426895.1 Thiobacillus sp.
GCACCAGCAACTTCATCCTCACCGAAATGCGCGACAAGGGCGCGGCGTTTGCCGATGTGCTGAAACAGGCGCAAGACCTGGGTTACGCCGAAGCCGATCCGACTTTCGATATCGAAGGTATTGATGCGGCGCACAAGCTCACCATCCTGTCGGCGATTGCATTCGGCATCCCGATGCAGTTCGACAAGGCCTACACCGAGGGCATCTCCAAGCTGACGCGTGAAGATGTGCAATATGCCGAAGAGCTGGGCTATCGAATTAAATTACTGGGCATCGCGCGCCGCGCCGAAAACGGCATCGAGCTACGCGTGCATCCCACGCTGATCCCCGAGCGTCGCCTCATCGCCAACGTCGACGGTGCGATGAATGCCGTGCTGGTGAAAGGCGACGCCGTCGGCCCGACACTGTATTACGGCGCAGGCGCGGGTGCCGAGCCAACCGCTTCCGCAGTGGTCGCCGATCTGGTCGACGTGACCCGTCTGCACACCGCCGATCCGCACCACCGCGTGCCGCATCTGGCGTTCCAGCCGGATCAGCTGTCCGATACGCCGATCCTGCCGATGGATGAAGTGCGCACCGCGTATTACCTGCGTCTGCGCGCGTTTGACCGCCCCGGTGTACTGGCCGACATCACCCGCATCCTGGCCGACAGCAACATCTCGATCGATGCCATGGTGCAGAAGGAGCCGGCCGAAGGCGAAGTGCAGGTCAACATCATCCTGCTGACCCACATCACGGTGGAGAAAAACATCAATGCCGCGATCACCAAGATCGAAGCCCTCGATACGGTAGCGGGGCAGGTGATGCGCATCCGCCTTGAAGAACTGGCGCCCAAATAATGAACTACCTCAGCACGCGCGGGCTGGCACCGCAACTCCGTTTCTCTGAAATCCTGCTCGGCGGGCTGGCCAGCGACGGCGGCCTGTATGTGCCGGACAGCTATCCACGCCTGAGCGCCGACGAGCTTGAAGCGATGCGCGGTATGAACTACCGCGAACTGGCGTTTGCCGTGCTGTCGCGCCTGATCGACGACATTCCGCATGACGACCTGCGCGCGTTGATAGACAAGACCTACACCGCCGACGTCTATCGCTACACCAACAACGGCGAGAACGCGGAAGACATCACCCCGCTGAAAACGCTGGAGCCGGGCCTGCACGTGCTGGCGCTGTCGAACGGCCCGACGCTGGCGTTCAAGGACATGGCGATGCAGTTGCTCGGCAATCTGTTCGAGTATGTGCTGGACAAGACCCACGGCGAGTTGAACATCCTCGGCGCGACTTCGGGCGACACCGGCTCCGCAGCCGAATACGCCATGCGCGGCAAGCGCGGCATCCGTGTCTTCATGCTGTCGCCCGAGCACGGCATGACGCGTTTCCAGCAGGCGCAGATGTACGCGCTGCAGGACGACAATATCCATAACCTGGTGATCCGCGGCGTGTTCGACCAGTGTCAGGACATCGTCAAGGCGGTGTCGAACGATCTCGAGTTCAAATCGAAATACCACATCGGCGCGGTCAATTCGATCAACTGGGCACGCGTTGCCGCGCAGAGCGTGTATTACTTCAAGGCTTATTTCGCCGCCACCCACAGCAACGACCAGAGCGTGTCGTTCTCGGTGCCGTCGGGCAATTTCGGCAATGTCTGCGCAGGGCATATCGCGCGCCAGATGGGACTGCCGATCAACAAGTTGATCGTCGCCTCCAATGAAAACGATGTGCTCGACGAATTCTTCAAGACTGGCGTATATCGTCCGCGCCCTGAGACCAAGCATACCTCCAGCCCGTCGATGGACATCTCCAAGGCGTCCAACTTCGAGCGCTTCATCTTCGATCTCAGCGGCCGTGACGCCACGAAAATCCGCAGCTTGTGGAGCGCGGTCGAGTCTGGCGGCAGCTTCGATTTGAATGCCGATGGCCTGTTCGGTCGCGTCGCCGATTTCGGCATGGTGTCCGGTTCCAGCAACCACGCCAACCGCATCGACACCATCCGCACCGTGTACGAGGTGTACGGCACGATGATCGACCCGCATACGGCAGACGGCATCAAGGTCGGCCTGGAGCACCGCGAGCCCGGCGTGCCGCTGATCTGCATGGAAACCGCGCAGCCCGCCAAATTTGACGATGCGATCCGCGAGGCGCTCGGCATCGAGCCGGTGCGTCCGGCCGAGCTTGCCGATCTGGAATCGTTGCCGCAGCGCAAGCACGTCATGAATGCCGATGTGAATGCGGTCAAGCAGTTCATCGTCGATGCAAGCTGAAATCGCATGAAGCTCATCACCTCACTCACCAGCCCCTTCGGTCGAAAAGCCCGTGTGGTCCTGCTGGAAAAGAAAATTCCGTTCCGGCTTCAGGTTGAAAACCCGTGGCTGCCCGACACCACCGTGCCCACATTCAACCCTCTTGGCAAGGTGCCGGTGCTGGTGCTGGAAGATGGGGTCAGCGTGTTTGATTCACGGGTGATCGTCGAGTATCTCGATCATGTCAGCCCGGTCGGTCACCTGATTCCAAACGAACCTAAAAGCCGCATGATGGTGCGCGGCGTCGAGGCGCTGGCCGATGGTGTCACCGATGCCGCCGTGGCGCTGTATCTGGAAAAGAAGCGGGTGCCCGAACAACAGAGCAGCGATTGGCTGGTACTCCAGGAAAAAGCCATGTTCCGTGGCCTTGAAGCCCTGTCCGAAGCGCTCGGCGAAAAGCCCTGGTATCTCGGCAATAGCATGACGCTGGCCGATGTGGCCTGTGGCTGCATGCTGGGCTATCTGGATTTCCGCTTCAGTGAAATCGAGTGGCGCAGCGCGCATCCCAACCTCGCCAGGCTGGCCGCCAAGCTTGCGACGCGTGCGTCGTTCGTGGAGACTGTACCGGTCCTTTAAGCGGAGACAAGCCATGCCCCATGCAATCGCAACCCTGGCCGGCGGCTGCTTCTGGTGCATCGAATCTGTATTCAATCGATTGCGTGGCGTCGAATCCGCAGTGTCGGGCTACATGGGGGGCCACACCCTCAATCCCGCCTACAAGGACATTTGCAACGGCGATACCGGCCATGCCGAAGTGGTGCAGATCACCTTTGACCTGGATGTCATTTCCTACCGGGAGTTGCTGGAAGTCTTCTTCACTCTGCATGACCCCACCCAACTGAACCGTCAGGGCAACGATGTCGGCACCCAGTATCGCTCAGCGATTTTCTGGTACACGCCGGAACAAAAGGCCGAAGCTGAAGCAGTCATCGCCGAACTTGCCGCAGCCAAACAATTCAATGCCTCCATCGTGACCGAAGTCACCGAAGCAGAGACGTTTTACCCGGCCGAGGATTACCATCAGGGCTACTTCGACCAGAATCCCAATCAGCCTTACTGCCAGTTTGTGGTGGCACCCAAGGTGGTCAAGGCGCGAGCGAAATATGCAGCGCGACTGAAAGAGTAGGGTTTTATTTCAGGGCTGGGCTTTCTACATGGAGTCACGTGCATGAAGTCGAAGACGGATTGAATGACTCCATTAAGGGACGGCTTGTCGGCCGAAGCTGCCCATGGGGATTTAGCCGGCTTCTTCCGCTATGGATTCGTTACCGGACATCAGCCATGAAATCTCATCGAGCGGCAGCTTACTGATTTTCTCTGTGGCAGGACATGACCCAAAGCTGGTGAATGAACGGTGTAAATTACCGCCACATTCTCTGCCAATAACAGACGTTGCTTTTCATGTAACTTCGCTATTAGCACCTTTGCCTTTGTTATGCGGCGGCGGTTTTTTCCGAATGAAGACGAGCTACTGCAGGGTGTGTAATACCCTCTAAATTTGTTCGCTTAAGCAGCAGTGCGTTGACCGCCACCAGCGCCGAGCTGCCGGACATGGCGAGTGCCGCAACCTCGGGGCTGATGACGAACGGATAGAACACGCCAGCCGCGACCGGGAAGGCGACCACGTTGTAGGCCACCGCCCACCACAGGTTCTGGTGCATCTTGGTGAGCGTCGCGCGCGACAGCACGATCGCACCGACCACGTCGAACGGATCGCTCTTCATCAGCACCACGTCGGCGCTTTCCATGGCCACGTCGGTGCCGGCGCCGATGGCAAAGCCCACATCGGCCTGCGTCAGTGCTGGCGCGTCGTTGATGCCGTCGCCGACCATCCCGACTTTTTTGCCCTGCGCCTGCAGTTCCTTCACCTTGTCGGCTTTCTGCCCGGGCAGCACATCAGCGAGCACGATATCGATGCCCAGCCCTGTAGCAATGCGCTCGGCCGTCGCCTGGTTGTCGCCCGTGAGCATGGCCACCTGCACGTCGCGTTCGCGCAGTTTCTGCACGGTCGCCGCCGAGGTGAGGCGCGGCGCATCGGCAATGGCGATGAGCCCGACCAGCTTGCCGCCATGCGCAACATGCACCACGGTTCGCCCCGCCCCCTGCATCTCGTCGGCGCGGGACACGAGCCCGCCCATGTCGACGCTCTCGGCCTGCATCAGTTTGCGATTGCCCAGCAGCACCGTGCGCCCCTCGACCTCTCCCCGGGCGCCCATCCCGTCGATGTTGGTAAAGCCGGTTGCCGGCGGCATCGCCAGCCCCACCGCGCGCTTGAGAATCGCCTGCGCCAGGGGATGCTCTGAGCCTTGCTCGACAGCGGCGGCGAACGCGAGCACCGCGTCCTCGCTGACACCCGGCGCAGCCGCCACGTCCACTACGTCGGGCTGGCCCAAAGTAAGTGTGCCGGTCTTGTCGAAGATGACGACGTCGAGCCGCGTCGCCCCCTCAAGCGCCGCGGCGTTCTTGAACAGGATGCCATTCATGGCGCCGAGGCCTGTGCCGACCATCACCGCCATCGGCGTGGCGAGTCCAAGCGCGTCCGGGCAGGCGATGACGAATACGGTGATCGTCAGGGTGAGGGCGAACAATAGCGGCTGGCCCAGCCACCAGAACCACACCGCGAAAGTCGCCAGGCCGATCAGCAGCGCGATCAGCACCAGCCATTGCGAGGCGCGGTCGGCGAGCAGCTGCGCCGGCGCCTTCGAATTCTGAGCTTCCTGCACCAGCTTGACGATCTGCGCGAGCGCGGTGTCGGCGCCGACCTTGGTGGCGCGGTAGCGGAAGCTGCCGCTCTTGTTGATGGTCGCGCCGATCACCGTGTCGCCGGGTTTCTTTCCAACCGGCATGGACTCGCCGGTGAGCATGGATTCATCCACCTGCGACTCGCCTTCGAGCACCTCGCCGTCCACCGGAATTTTGTTGCCGGGACGGATGACGACCGTGTCGCCGGCTGCCACCCCGGCGGTGGGCAACTCGATCTCGTGGCCGTCGCGGATCACCGTGGCCATGGGCGGGGCAAGATCGAGCAGCGCGCGGATTGCCGCCGAAGCGCCGGCACGGGCACGCATCTCCAGCCAGTGGCCGAGCAGGATGAATACCAGCAGCACCGCCACTGCTTCGTAGAACTGCACCCCCGCGAAGAAGAAGGTCGCGCCCACGCTGAACAGATAACCGGTGCCGACCGACAGCACCACCAGCACCGCCATGTTGAGTACGCCGTTCCTGAGCGCGCGCCAGGCGGCGACCACGAACGGCCAGACCGGATAGAGCACCGCGATGCTGGCCAGCAGGAACAGCCACGGATCAAGGGGAAAGCCAAACGGCGGTGCCGGCGGCGTGAACATGCCGCCCATGGGCGAGTAGACGAAGACCGGCACGGTGAATACTGCCGCGATGAAAAAACGGTTGCGCATGTCGCGCGCCATCGCCTGCATGTCCATGCCCGCGCCGTGCCCCATCTCGTGCGCCATTGCGGCATGCGCTTCATGCGTGCGGCCGGCCGCACGCCGCTCTTCGGGAGCGCAGAGGTGTCTGGGCAGTTGCGCGCCGGCGCAGTGGTAACCGCACTCGCGCACCCCGGCCTCGATGGTCTGAAGATCAGTGGCGGTTTCGTCGTAGGCAACCGTGGCGCTGCCGGCGACATAATTCACTTCGGCCGTGTGTATGCCCGGGAGCCTCAAGAGCTGCTTCTCGATGCCGCGTCCGCTCAGCGCCGATAACAAGCCTGTGACTTCGATGGTCGCGGTTTGCATGATGTGGCCTCAGCGCGTGGCTTTTCAGTATTGCCTTGACCAAACGGCCACGATCTCACTGCGACAGATCGGCGCGCCGTTTCATGAACTCATCCCGGTCGATTTCACCCCGGGCATAACGCGCTTCCAGAATGTCCAGTGCGCTGCGTTCGGGTTTCCCGCCCCGGTCGCGGATGAGGCTGTTGATGACCAGGGCGATTAGCAGGATAGGGATGAGCCAGACCAAAGTCATTCCCCACCCCATTCCGAAATGTTCAAAGCCAATCATGTCCTAACCTCTTTTGTCCGGCATACGAAATAATTAGGTCCCGACGGATTGCCTTGCCGGGATGTAATTCACATCAGTTGTTATGTACCGAACCATAGGCATCCCCCATACCTTTCTCAGGTGCGTGGGTGTCGCCCGGTGTATGGGGCACATGTTGCTCACCCGCCTGGATGCCAGAGAGGACCGAACCATACGCGTCGCCACTTCCTCTTTCCGGCTCATGGCTGTCTCCGGACACATGAGGGAAATGACTGCCATGCACGTTGGTAATGCCCGGTTTCAGGTCGGGGTTGCTGTTTTGATCGGAAGCCCAAGCCGGGGCAATCAGCAGGGCCAAGGTAGTGAATGCAATAGCGGTTTTCATGATTTGTTCCTTCTCTTCAGTCAAGTAAACGCGACTGCCATCACTTGGCCGGATTCTCAGGGCCGCCCTGGGGCTTGCCCATATTCGTTTGCATCATCATCTGCATCATGTCGATGCGCTTCTCCATCATCTCCATACGCTTGGCCATCATGTCGTCGCCGCCCGACGCGCCCTTGCCCCCCATCATGCCCATGCCGCCGCCCATCATTCCGTCCTTCATCATCGGACAGTCCATCATGCCGCCCGTCATGCTTTTCCCCGCCATCATGTTTTCCTGCATGGTCTGCATATGCTCCTGCATCAGTTTCTGGCGCTGAATCGGGTCCTTGGACTTGGCCATCTGTTCCAGCTGACTTTGCATTCGCTTGGTATTGGCCTGCATCTTTTGAATCGTCTGATCGGCGGCGGGCGCCGTCGCGCCGGCTTTCTGATCAGGGTGGTGCGCGTCAACGGCGAGTACAGGCTGCATAGCCAGAGCGGAAAGCATCAGGGCGGCAAATAGTGCGTGGCGTTTCATGGTTAACTCCTTTGCGTGGGAAATGAAAGCTAGGGTTTGACGACTTCGAGCCTGGCTGACGGTGAATGCGCCATTCACCCTGTCAGCCAGGAATCAACATCAATCATCCGGGTTGTCGGTGCAGCCCAAGACGCTTGGGCAAGACTGCCAATGAGGAGACTGGCAACAACGTTTTTCATACGAGGCCTTTATTTACGATTGGAATCAGTATGGAATGAGGTTTGCCACATCAACCTGACAGATAGATTACATTTGTGTCATCTTCGGCCGGTAATTGGCGCTCCGTGGAGAACCTTGGCCTTTGGGGAATGCTGATGAGATTATTGCCATCGGCCTTGCCATCCCGTAAAAGCCCTTGTCATGGCTTGAATGAAGCGGTGATCAGGCCTTTTTCAACCCATAAAAACAGGACGCCCCATGTTTGAAAACAGTGCTGAGACTGAAGATCTTTGCTTCGGCTGCGTGTACTACCCACCTAACCTGCCGCCCAATGCTTACAGCTCAGAGGATTGGGAGATGCTCCAGGCGCGGCAGTGTTCGTTCGAACACAAACCTGGCGATACCGACTGCCTGACAACGCGAAAAATCAGTTGCAGCCTGGTCGACCTGGAAGCATTGAAACATCGGCCGGGTTGAGACTTGCCCCGCCGGTCTGGTCCCCCGTGCCAGGCTGCAAGTCCCATTTATTTGACGGTCTGAATGTCGGTCACGACAAGCGCACCCCCGGATTTTTCTGCGACGAATTTCACCTTGTCCCCCACTTTCACCTGTTCAAGCATGGCGGAATCCCTGACCTGAAACACCATGGTCATGCCCGGCATCTCAAGGTTCTTGATTTCACCATGTTTGATGGTGATTTTTTGGGTGTCTTTATTGATCTTGCGGATTTCGCCGTCAGTCATCTCTGCGGTCGCAGTCCTTGCTTGCGCAGTCGCTGGTTTTTCCTGGGCCTGTGCAGTGACTGAATATGCCGCAGCAGTAGCCAGCAACACGATGGGGAAAAATTGTGAAGTTTTCATGGTTGATCCTTGGTGTGAACTGGGGGTGAAAAAGGATTAATGCTTGTGCATGGTGTGAGCATCACCTGCCACGACTTTTCCGCTCACAGCCACAGCGCCCTTCATGCCGGCGTCGTAGTGTCCCGGTTGCAGGCACGCAAAATTCACCTTCCCGGCCTGGGTGAATTGCCAGATGATTTCACCGGATTTTCCCGGTGCGACGGTGACTTGATTTTCATCGGCGTGCTCCATCTCGGGGTATTTTTTCATCACCTCGTAGTGTTCTTTCAATTCTGCCTCCGTGCCCAAGACCATCTCATGCTTAAGTTTGCCGGTGTTCTTGACCACCAACCTGATGGTTTCACCTTGTTCGACCGCGATGTCAGCAGGTGTGAAGCGCATGGCATCGGTCATGTCCACAGCGATGGTGCGCGTCACCTTGGCGGCATTGCCGGCTTGCCCGATGGCATTGGAGTCGCCGTGATGGTCGCCGGCGGCAAAGGCAGCCTGGGCAATCAATGCCGTTGAGAGTGCGGCGATGAGGGATTTGATTTTCATGAGACTTCCTTTCAGGGGGGTGGGGGGTTAAGAGATTAATGGCCGGAACTGCCCGTGGGTTTACGTACTTGCACTTCGACTTCTTGCTTGGGCATGACCTTGCGGGGCATGGATTGGCCGCCTTCGGACTGGAAGCGCGCGGGCTCAGGCATTGCGCCTGACCATTCAAATGCCACTTCGCCCGGGGGGTGCCGATACCAGCCAGGGTCTTTGTAGTCGCCCGGCTTCTGGTCTTTGCGTACCTTGAGCACCGAGAACATGCCGCCCATTTCGACGCCGCCAAAAGGCCCTTCCCCGGTCATCATGGGAATGGTGTTGTCGGGCAGCGGCATTTCCATTTCAGCCATATCCGCCATGCCGCGCTCGCCCATCACCATGTAATCGGGGATCAGGCTGGTGATTTTTTTGGCGACACCCCGGTGATCCACGCCGATCATAGTGGGCACGTCGTGGCCCATCGCATTCATGGTGTGATGGCTCTTGTGGCAGTGAAAGGCCCAGTCGCCTGCTTCATCCGCCAAAAATTCGATCTGCCGCATCTGGCCGACCGCAACATCGGTTGTCACCTCAGGCCAGCGGGCGCCTTTAGGGGTAGGCCCGCCATCCGTTCCTGTGACCAGGAACTCATGGCCATGCAGGTGAATCGGATGGTTGGTCATCGTCAGGTTGCCGATGCGAATACGCACCTTGTCGTTCAAGCGCACGTTCAGGCTGTCGATACCCGGAAAAATGCGGCTGTTCCATGACCAGAGATTGAAATCCGTCATGGTCATGATCCTGGGCGTGTAGCTGCCGGGGTCAATGTCGTAGGCGTTGAGCAGGAAACAGAAGTCGCGCTGCACGTCATCGATCAACGGGTGCCTGGTCTTCGGGTGCGTGACCCAGAAGCCCATCATGCCCATCGCCATTTGCGTCATTTCGTCCGCGTGCGGGTGGTACATGAACGTGCCGGGGCGGCGGGCGACGAATTCATAGACAAAGGTCTTGCCCGGTTTGATGGAGGGTTGCGTCAGGCCGCTGACGCCATCCATGCCATTGGGCAGGCGCTGGCCGTGCCAGTGGATGCTGGTGTGCTCCGGCAGGCGGTTGGTGACAAAGATGCGCACGCGGTCGCCCTCGACCACTTCAATGGTCGGCCCCGGGCTCTGGCCGTTGTAACCCCACAGATGCGCCTTCATGCCCGGTGCCATCTCACGCACCACTGGTTCGGCCACCAAATGGAATTCCTTGACGCCCTGGTTCATGCGCCACGGCAGGGTCCAGCCATTAAGCGTGACCACCGGGTTGTAGGGGCGGCCACTGCTGGGCACTAGCGGCGGCATCGTGTCCGGCTGGGTCTGCAAGACCGGTTCAGGCAATGCCGCCATGGCAACGCGGCTCACTACGGATGCCGCGATCGCGCCCCCCGCGAGTCCTGCCGCTTTGAAGAACTGCCTTCTTGAGTTCATAGTTGATTCCCTGGAATGTGTGGCGAGGCATGACGCTGAATTTCCGCGCCGCGCTGCTGTTTGTTTTGGGGGTCAGTGCCCGGCATCGCCACCTCCACCCGCAGCCATGGCACTCACATCCGCCATCGTGGGCTTGCCCATCAGCGAGGCTTGCAGGGCTGCATCGGCGAGCCAGAACTGCTGCTCCGCAGCAATCGCGGCCATGACGCTGTTCACCTGATCGCGGGTGTCGGCCAGCAACTCAAACACGCCGATCAACATGCCGTTGTAGCGCAGCACGTTTTCTTCCGAAATCGTCTTGCGTAGCGGCACGACCTCGTCGCGGTAGTGCCTGGACACATCAAAGGCGGTGCGGTATGCAGAGTAGCTTTCACGCAGGTTGGATCCTGCTGCACGAACCGTGGCTTCCAGCCGGTTGGCTGCGGCGAGGGTTTGCGCATTCATGGCATCGCGCTGATTGCCGCCCCAGTCGAAGATCGGCAGACGCACGCTCACCTCGTAGCCACGTCTGGGCGTTGAGGTCCCTGCCGCGTGATCAAACACGGTGTCACGCCGCAAGCCCAGCTCAATGTCAGTGAAACTGGTCAGCACGTTCAGGCCCTGCGCTTTGGCCAGGGCATCGAACTCTGCTTGCGCGAGCCGGATGTCCAGCCGTCCCTCGCTGGCCAATTTGCCTATTTCATCAGGCAAGCGCGGGCTGCCCGGCATATCAGGCAATCTGGCTGGCAACACCAGTGCCTCCGCCTGGGACTCGGTTAATCCCAGGAGCCGAACCAGTTCTTCGCGTGTTGAGATGCTTGTGTGTTGCGCCGCCGCCCATTGCGTGACCGCATCGGCGTAAAACGCCTGCTGGCGAGCGCGCTGCAACTTGCTGAAATTTCCCGCTGCCTGAAGACGACGCGCCAGTTCGCTACTTGCCTGCGCTGCATCATTAACCTGCCTGGCATAAACAAGATTTTGCTGTGCCGCCACGGCTTTGACCCAAGCCTGGCGTACTTGCGTGACCTGGTCGATGACGCTGCGGGTCAAGCGCAACCGCTGTTGTGCGATTTTCCGTTCGGCTACTTTGTAGCGCTGCGGCAGGGTCAGCAGGTCAAGCAGGCCGAATGTCAACAATCGTCCCAACTCCAGCTCATCAGCGAAACGGGTACGCTCAAATACGAAGAGCGGGTTGGCGATACGTCCGGTTTGCGCAGCTTGGGCTGCATCCGCCCAGTTTTGTGCCAGCATGGCTTGCAACGCCGGGCTGTTAACCAATGCCAGCCGAACGGCATCGCCCTGATTAATGGGTTGACTCAAAATCTCCGCCGCGACGCGATCCATTTCGGCACGCTGGTCTTTGGTTCGCGCCAGCGCAAGCTGACCCTGCGTAAAGTCGGCCGCTTCCCGATTGGTGCTGGCAACCGATTGATCGAAGTTGACACTGGCGCAGCCTGAAAGAATGACCAGTGTGGCGACGGCCATGAGCGTCCTGCTCCCGACAGCCTGATGCGAGCGACCATATGAAAGCTGCGTCGTCGTGCTCATGGCGTGCTCCCATGATTACTGGGCATACCCATGTTGCCCGGTGTGGCGGTGGGCTTGTCGGCAGGGTCTGATTGCTGCGCCTCCCGGGCATACACTTGCCAGCCGCCAATCGATTCAACCGTATCATTGGTTTCCCGCCAGGGTGCGACCGGCTGTTCACTGAACCCCTGATATTGGCTGAATACTGAGTGGTATTTGAGCGTCGGAGCGGCCGCGCCAGTGTTTTCCTGGGCGAGCGCTAGCGAAGCACTCAGAGCCAGTCCAACGGGTATTGACCATTTGGCCGACCATGACCCGCCATAAAATGATGAATCCATAATTTCCTCGCAAGAAATAAAACCCAATGCGCAACATGCGCCGGGTGCACAAGGCACCGAGGCATATGGGCATCCTGCAGGTGCGTGCCCAACATCAATCTGACAAGCAGATTACAAATCTGTAATACGCGCCTCCCCAGGCGCGAGCTGTGGCAGGATGCGTCCATCCAGCCTGGTGTTACAGACATGAAAATCCTGATTGTCGAAGACGAGCCCAAAACGGGCGATTATCTGAAGCAAGGTCTCACCGAGGCCGGCTTCGTCACGGACCTGGCGCGCGACGGCTGGGATGGCCTTGAACTCGCCAAGGCGGAGCACTACGACCTGATGATCCTGGATGTTATGCTGCCCGGCATCAATGGCTGGCAGGTGCTCGAAGGCGTGCGCCGGGCCGGAATCGACATGCCGGTGCTGTTTCTGACCGCTCGCGACCAGGTGGAGGACCGGGTCAAGGGGCTGGAACTGGGCGCCGACGATTATCTGGTGAAACCATTCGCCTTTGCCGAACTGCTGGCCCGGGTGCGCAGCTTGGTGCGCCGCGGGCATGCCGGACTGGAAGCCACCGTCCTCAAGACTGCCGACCTGGAACTGGATCTGCTGCGGCGCCGGGCCATGCGGGCGGGACGCAAGATCGAACTCACGGCAAAGGAATTCGCCCTGCTGGAACTGTTCCTGCGCCGCAAGGGAGAAGTGCTGCCCCGCAGCCTGATTGCCTCGCAGGTCTGGGACATGAATTTCGACTCCGATACCAACGTCATCGATGTGGCGGTGCGCCGGCTGCGGGCCAAGATCGACGAGGGCTTTGCTTCCAAGCTCATCCACACCGTGCGGGGGATGGGTTACGTGCTGGAAACCTTCCCGGAAGACCTAGTGTCGTGAAAACCCTGTCACTGACCGCCCGGATCAGCCTGCTTTTCGCCGTGGCCGCCTCCCTGGTTCTGCTGACGACAGGCTATTTCCTGACGCAAGTGGTGAATGCCCATTTTGAGCAGGGCGATCGGCACGAACTCAATGGCAAGCTGGAACTCATCCAGAATTTATTCAGGCACGCCTCCCGCCAGAAGGACCTGGATCTTCTGCCCCAACAACTGGATGATGCCCTGGTCGGCCACCATGGTCTCGCGGTGGTGGTGACGGATGCGACGGGCGAGATCTGGTTCGCCACCTCGGGTGCCGATTTTCCACAAACATTGCTGAATGACTGCCAAGCCCAGCCAGCCATGTGCACCACCGGCACCTTGCAGCAATGGAAGCAGTCCGGGACAAGCTACCGGGGCATGGCCGTGTCGATGACCACAGGAAATGGCAAGCCTTATACGGTGGCGGTGGCACTGAACATCCAGCACCATGACCTCTTTATGAACAAGTTCCGGTCAGTGCTGGCCCTCGCCATCGCTCTGGCAGGCCTGGCCACCGCTGGCCTGGGCTGGATAGCCACCCGCTGGGGCCTTTCCCCCTTGCGTCAGGTCACCCACATGGTGGCCGGCATTTCCGCCGAACGCCTGGCAGACCGCCTGCCGGCTTCAGGCCTGCCTACGGAACTCAAGCCCCTCGCGACCACCTTTAACGCCATGCTGGCCCGCCTGGATGATTCCTTCCGGCGGCTCTCCGAGTTTTCTTCTGACATCGCGCACGAACTGCGCACCCCCATATCCAACCTCATGACCCAGACTCAGGTGGCACTTTCCAGCGCACGCAACAAGGACGAATACAAAGAAGTTCTTTATTCCAGTCTGGAGGAGTACGAACGCATGGCCCAGATGGTTGGCGACATGCTCTACCTTGCCCAGACCGACAACCGCCTGCTCAAACCGGGCCTGGAGAAAGTCGATCTGGCTCATGAAGTACAGGATTTGTTTGATTACTTTGAGGCCTGGGCGGAAGATCGCGGCGTTACGCTGGCCCTGACGGGTTCTGCCAGCGCCCCCTGCGACCGGCTGATGTTGCGGCGCGCGCTCAGCAACCTCATATCGAACGCCATCCGACACACTCCACCAGGCCAAACCGTGCAGGTATCACTGGCCGGGCAAGGAGATAAAGCCACCATTTCTGTCGAGAACCCGGGTATGGAAATCCCGGCTGAGCACCTTCCCCGACTGTTCGACCGCTTCTACCGTGTCGATCCTTCGCGTCAGCGCAAAGGCGATGGCGCCGGGCTGGGGCTTGCCATCGTAAAATCCATTGTTGAGGCGCATGGCGGCTCAATCGCAGTGGCGTCCACTGATCAATCGACACGGTTCCAACTCACATTGCCTGCGTGAGGAGAATGGTGCGAACGATCACTGTTGTCTGATTCAGGCAAATCGAGCAGCCGTTGGCGAGTGTCCGTTATCGCACCTCATAGAGAAGCTGTAGACACAAGCCACGACTGTCTGTTCAGGGTCGCCTGCTGCAGAGGAAATCAGAAAGCTGCCGTTCGGTGGATTTCATGGCCTACGTCCGGTAATGAATGGCGGTAGTAGTCGAGTCAAACTCCCCGCGGCCACTTCTGGCCGATGAAGCGACATCGGCTCCGCCCATCCCAACTGGCAGGTCCTCGGCCAAAGTCGACTTTGGCCCAGCCGGGCAAATATGTCCGCTCAAGGCTTGAGCGGCCGACTGCCAGTCAGTCACGCCGAGCCTCTGCTTCCTGGTTGGGGGAACGCGTACTCCTATCTTCTCCACCTGGGCTCATTCGTTAGAACTTAAAGGATGGCTGCACCTTGGACTTCCTGGACCATCATCCCCGTCGAGAGTTGGCGATCAAACGGTTCCATTGCAAGTGGCTAATCTGATCGCGTTCGAATTGCGTTCGCTGGATTCCGGAATGGACGCGGAGCGAATATAAGGCCTGGATTGCATTTCGTTCTTGTTTGATCCAGCGGTCTCCAAGCCGGGCAACGCTGCGTACCATTGATCGGCTTATGTGCTCTAGCACACAGACACCCATCGGAAAGAGGGTGATGATCCCTTTCCACCTCAGTGAAGAGAGGTTTTTTCTTCGACCGTGGCGGCAGCAATGATTTGTTGCCGCAGCTTGGTAAACGCAGATTGCCTCCGGATTGGGGTTCGCTTTTAACGGAAATAAGCCATGTCCGAAACAGTAAACGACTCCCCCCTTACCGGTATTACCGAAGTCCGGCGCCAGGAGGCTCTGCTTATAACCGGAGCCTTGCAGAATGCGATTCTCAATAGCGCCAACTTTTCGAGCATCGCCACCGACGAGAAGGGTGTCATCCAGATCTTCAACGTCGGCGCCGAGCGCATGCTGGGCTACACGGCTGCCGATGTCCTGAACAAGATCACGCCGGCCGACATTTCTGATCCGCAGGAAGTGATCGCGCGCGCGAAAGCACTCAGCACTGAACTTGAAACCCCGATTGCGCCAGGCTTTGAAGCCTTGGTGTTCAAGGCTTCGCGCGGTATCGAGGATATTTACGAGCTGACCTATATCCGCAAGGATGGCAGCCGCTTTCCGGCCATTGTGTCGGTCACTGCGCTGCGCGACGCGTTAAATGAAATTATCGGCTACCTGCTGATCGGTACCGATAACACCGCGCGCAAACAGGCTGAAGAGGCGCTGCTCAAGGCGGGCGCTTTGCAGAGCGCGATTTTCAACAGTGCTAACTTTTCGAGCATCGCCACTGACGCGAAGGGCGTGATTCAGATTTTCAACGTCGGCGCGGAACGCATGCTGGGCTACACGGCCGCCGACGTGATGAACAAGATCACTCCGGCCGATATTTCCGATCCACAGGAAGTCATTGCACGCGCGAAGGCGTTGAGCGTCGAACTCGGAACCCAGATTGAGCCAGGTTTCGAGGCATTGGTGTTCAAGGCCTCACGCGGCATCGAGGATATTTACGAGCTGACCTACATCCGCATGGATGGCAGCCGCTTTCCGGCAGTTGTGTCAGTCACCGCACTGCGCGACGAGCAAAATGCAATTATCGGCTACCTGCTGATCGGCACCGACAACACCGCGCGCAAGCAAGTCGAGGCCGAGCGGCAGCATTTGCTCGAAGTTCAGGAAGCGACGAATAAACAACTGCAGCAGACCAACGTCACGTTGCAGATCAGCGAGGAAAGGCTCGCCGTCACGCTCAACTCCATCGGCGATGCGGTGATCGCCACCGATGCAAGCGCACGGGTAACACTCCTGAATCCCCTTGCCGAGAAGCTTACCGGTTGGACGCAGGCGCAAGCCAGTGGCCGCCTGGTGGGCGATATTTTTCACATTGTCAACAAGGAAACCCGTCTAGTCGCCGCGATCCCGGTCATGGAAACCCTGGCGCATGGAACGATACAGGGCCTGGCCAACCACACCGTACTGATTGCCCGCGATGGTAGCGAGTGCGATATCGCCGACAGCTGCGCACCGATCCGCGACCGCGATGCTCAAGTGATCGGCGCCGTTCTGGTGTTCCGCGATGTGACCGGCGAATATGCGGTGCAGCAGGCCTTGCGCGACCAGCAGTTCTACACGCGCTCGCTCATCGAATCCAACATCGACGCACTGATGACGACCGATCCGGCAGGCATCATTACCGACGTCAACCAGCAAATGGTGGCGCTCACCGGTTACACGCGCGACGAATTGATCGGTGCGCCGTTCAAGAATTATTTCACCGATCCGGATCGGGCCGAGGCGGGCATCAAGCAGGTGTTGAGCGAAAACAAGGTCAGCGACTACGAGCTGACCGCGCACGCCCGGGACGGCAAGGAAACCGTGGTGTCCTACAACGCAGCCACCTTCTACAACGCCGATGGCAAGCTACAGGGCGTGTTCGCCGCTGCGCGCGATGTCACCGAGCGTAAACGCCTGGATCAGGTGCTGCAGGACAAGAACACTGAGCTGGAAAGCGCCCGGTTTGTGGCGGAAAAGGCCAACCTCGCCAAATCGGATTTCCTGTCCAGCATGAGCCATGAGCTGCGCACCCCGCTCAATGCCATCCTCGGCTTCGCCCAGTTGCTGGAGGCCGGTTCACCGCCGCCAACGGCCGCCCAGATTGTAAGGCTGCACCAGATTCTCAAAGCAGGATGGTATCTGCTGGAGCTGATTAACCAAATCCTTGACCTCGCGGTGATCGAGTCCGGAAAACTATCGCTGTCGCGAGAATCGGTGTCGCTGATCGATGTCATGCGCGAATGCCAAGCCATGATCGAACCGCAGGCGCAACAACGCGACATCCATATAAACTTTCTCCCCTTCGACAACACCTGGTTTGCCCATGCCGATCGAACCCGAGTAAAGCAGGTTCTGATCAACCTGCTTTCCAATGCGATCAAATACAACCGCGAGCATGGAACGGTCGAAGTGGAGTGCACCGCGAACACCCCGGAACACATACGCATCAGCATCAAAGACAGCGGTGCGGGATTGCCCCCAAAAAAGCTGGCGCAGCTATTTCAGCCGTTCAATCGTCTCGGGCAAGAAACCGGCACCGAGGAAGGGACGGGCATCGGCCTGGTGGTAACCAAGCAACTGGTCGAACTGATGGGAGGCACAATCGGCGTGAAAAGCACCGTCGGGGTGGGCAGCGAATTCTGGATCGAACTGATCCGGGACGTTACGCCACAACTTGCCGCTGGAAATACACTGCCCGCAGAACGTGTGCTGCAAGCTCAGGGAAACGCGGCGCTGCGCACCCTGCTCTATGTGGAAGACAATCCGGCCAACCTGATGCTGGTCGAGCAAATCATTGAAGGCCATCCCTATATCCGCATGCTGAGTGCGCGCGATGGCAATCACGGCATCGCGCTCGCGCGAATCCACCTCCCGGATGTGATCCTGATGGACATCAATCTGCCGGGCATCAGCGGTAGTCAGGCGATGAAAATCCTGCGCGAAGACCCGGTAACAGCGCATATCCCCGTCATTGCCCTCAGTGCCAATGCCATGCTCCGCGATATCGAGAAGGGACTGGCGGCTGGATTCTTTCGCTATCTCACCAAGCCGATCAAGGTCAACGAGCTCATGGATGCGCTGGATAGGGCACTGGAATTTTCGGAAATAGGAATAGACGGCGCAGTGGTTCCAGAACCCTTGTGATGATTAACGCCGGCGATATTCTGAATGCCAGCATTCTGATCGTCGACGATCAGGCGGCCAATGTGCTGTTGCTGGAGCAAATGCTGGATGAAGCCGGCTATCGCTGCGTAGCCTCGACGATGGATCCGCATGCCGTCTGCGCCCTGCATCGCGACAACCACTATGATCTGATTCTGCTGGACCTGCAGATGCCCGGCATGAATGGCTTCCAGGTGATGGAAGGTCTGAAGGAAATCGAAGCCGATGGTTATCTGCCCGTTCTCGCGATCACGGCCCAGCCGGATCACAAGCTGCGGGCGCTGACTTCCGGGGCAAAGGATTTCATCACCAAACCCTTCGAGCTCATGGAAACCAGGACGCGCATTCACAACATGCTGGAGGTGCGCCTGTTGTACAGGCAGCTTGAGCAATACAGTCATGCGCTGGAGTCCATGGCGATGCATGACGCACTGACCGGTCTGCCGAACAGACGACTTTTAATGGACAGATTGTCGTTGGCCATCGCCCATGCACGCAGAAACATGAGCACGATGGCCGTGATGTTTCTGGATCTGGACGGGTTTAAAGAGATCAACGACACCTTGGGCCACGATGCGGGCGACACGCTGTTGAGGCTGGTCGCCGATCGTCTGGTGGCCGCAATGCGTCAAGAAGACACGGTGGCACGCCTGGGCGGCGACGAGTTCGTCATCGGTCTGTGGGAAATCCATCATGCCGACGATGTGGCCAGGCTGGCGTCAAAAATGATCCAGGCCGTGTCACAACCTTATCGCATTCAAGACCGCAGCGTGAGCGTGACCGCCAGTGTCGGTGTCAGTATTTATCCCACTCATGGCGATGAGGTGGAAACACTGATGAAACGCGCGGATCTGGCCCTGTATGATGCCAAGCGCACCGGCAAGAATGACTATCGTATTGCCGCGTACTGAATGGTGAGCGAGGGCAGGTTTCGACGTCAGCAGCCCTCATGGAATCGGGACAGTGCAAGTGAAAAGTGAATGAAAATGGACGGACGCAATGATAAGTGAACAGGAAATACTTAACGCCAGCCTTCTGATCGTGGACGATCAGAAGGCCAATGTGCAATTGCTGGAGCAAGTGCTGCATGAAGCCGGCTATCTCTGCGTGACCTCGACGGTGAATCCGCAAGAGGTGTGCGCATTGCATCGAAAAAATGGCTACGACCTGATCCTGCTGGATCTGCAGATGCCTGGCATGGATGGATTCGAGGTGATGAAAGGCCTCAAGGCCATTGACGGGGAAGGCTACCTCCCCGTACTCGTGATCACCGCCGAACCGGGTCACAAGCTGCGCGCGTTGCAAGCCGGTGCCAAGGATTTCATCAGCAAACCGTTCGACCTGGTTGAAGTCAAGACGCGCATCCACAACATGCTGGAAGTGCGGCTGCTGTACAAAAAGCTCGAAAACCACAACAAAATATTGGAACAAACAGTGCAGGAACGGACCGCCGAATTACGCGATAGCGAGGCCCGCTATCGCAGCCTGACCGAGCTGGCTTCCGACTGGTACTGGGAGCAGGACGAAGCGGGGCAGTTCACCAAAAGTTCCGGCCCGGTACAGGAAATGCTCGGGGTCAATGCGTTGGGGGTAGAATTAAACGGTGCTCAGACAGTAGGCTGGAATGAAGCCGAGCGGAAAGAACTTCAGACAAAGATTGCCGCCCGGCAGCCCTTTCTTGATTTTGTTTTCCACCGCACCAAAGCCGATGGTTCGAAACGACAGTTCAGGGTGAGCGGGGAGCCGATGTTCGATCAGTCTGGCCAGTTTGTTGGATACCGTGGAATCGGCGTGGAGTTCACCTGAAAATATGGACATACAGGATCACCGCACTCAACAATGACCTTGGCCCCTAATCCAAGCCAGAACCATCTTCTCGCCGTGCTGCCCGCGTCGGAATTTGATGCGCTGGCCGAGCATCTGGAATGGGTCGCGATGCCGCTGGGCAAAATCCTGTACGGGCCCGGCGAAAAGTTGCAGCACGTCTATTTCCCCACCACCTCCATCGTGTCGCTGCACTATGTCACGGCATCCGGTGCATCCGCTGAAACTGCAGGGGTGGGCAATGAAGGGGTAGTCGGGGTGTCTCTTTTCCTGGGCGGGGAGACCACGTTCAGCTCGGCCGTGGTGCAGACCGCAGGCCACGCCTACCGGCTGGAGGGGCGCCTGCTGAAGATTGCATTCAATCGGGTCGGGGGACGTCGTGCCGGCGCATTGCATCATTTGTTGCTGCATTACGCCCAGGCGCTGCTGACACAGACCGCGCAGACAGCGGTCTGCAACCGGCATCACACACTGGAGCAGCAGTTGTGCCGCTGGCTGTTGTTGACGCTCGATCGTATGCCGACGAATGACTTGATCATGACGCAGGAACTGGTTGCCAGCATGCTGGGGGTGCGCCGTGAAGGCATTACCGAAGCAGCGGGGAACCTGCAACGCGCTGGGTTGATCAGTTACCGCCGTGGCCACATTTCAGTGCTCGACCGGCACGGACTGGAGACGCATGCGTGCGAGTGCTATGCCGTGGTCAAGAAGGAATTAGACCGCTTGTTGCCCGACGTGCAGTATCGCCAGGCCAGCGCTACAACAAACCCATAACCGCCTCCCCCGCCTGCCAATCTCCCCCCAGTTTTTCAATTGATGCCGGGACGCAATTTGCCCTGCATGTGCCCAGTTCGATTGCTGCTTATGTGCGTCAGCAGACAGACCGGGCAGCACCTTTTCCATAAGCTTTAACTATCGGATCCAACCCAACGTGCTGCTTGAGTGCAACACGTCCTTGGCGAAGAAAAATGCTTGCCCGGAACAATCTGCCGATGCAGCACACCCTAGCCGAATCTTCTGAAGGAACGTAATGAAAACACTCAATCTCAACGTGATCGCGCTTGCAGTCAGCCTTGCATTCAGTGCCGGCGCAATGGCGCAAAGCCTGTCGAAGGACGATTACAAGGCGGGCAAGGACAAGATCGCGGCTGAATATAAATTGGCCAAAACACGTTGTGCTCCATTATCCGGCAACCCGAAAGACATCTGCGTGGCCGAAGCCAAAGGCACTGAGAAGGTTGCACTGGCTGATCTCGAAGCCAGTTACAAGCCCACCCGCGAGAACCGCTATGAGGCAAGTGTGGCCAAGGCTGAGGCTGACTATGCCGTGGCGAATGAGCGCTGCGATGACCAGGCCGGCAACGCGAAGGATGTGTGCGTGAAGGAAGCGAAAGCCGCACGGACGGCTGCCAAGGCGGACGCCAAGGTGCAGCTCAAAACGTCTGATGCGAACGCGACCGCTAATGAGAAGTCCGCCGAAGCGCGTAGCAAGGCGAACGAGCAAGCCACCGAAGCCAACAAGGATGCGACGACAGCCAAGCTTGACGCCGAGTACAAGGTGGCCAAGGAAAAATGCGACACCCTGGCCGGCAATGCGAAAGATGTGTGTGTGAATAAAGCCAAGCTTAACTTCGGTAAATAAACCGAACTCGACCCGGTGCGAATCACCGGGAGCATGATCTTTAAATAGGAGTGATGCCATGAAAACAATGCATAGATTCACGCTTGGGGCCTTTGCCGCAGCCTTGCTGCTCGGCTTGGGCGGGTGTGCCGGCATGTCGGCGCAGGACAAGAATACCGCCATCGGCGCGGGTGTAGGTGCTGTCGGCGGTGCTGTTCTTACGGGCGGCAGCGCGGTCGGAACCGTCGGTGGTGCAGCCGTCGGCGGCGTCATCGGCCACGAAGTCGGTAAATGATGATCAACGTACTAAGCGCCGGCCTGCCCGGCCGGTGCATCACGCTTAATCATCGCAATGCGTCCGCAGAACGCATGAGCAATACGGTCATGCCCGTTGCCGGGCAAGCCGGTCGCCAGGAGAGCCACATGATGAAACTCGACAAGATGGCCCGCACGTCTGTGGCCATGGGGGTGTTGCTTGTTGCGCTATCCGGCTGCCAGAAGCAGGAAGGCCCGGCGGAGCAGGCTGGCAAGGAAGTCGACCAGGTGACAGAAAAGGTCGGAGAGCAGATTGAAAAAGCCGGCGAAAGTATTCAGGACACGGCAAAGGGTGACAAGGAGTAATCCTTGCTGCCCTCGCAGGCAATGTGATCCAGCCAGTGCGATGAAAGCGGACCCGCAAAGGGTAGCTGACACCCCGGCTCGCGTCGCGAGGTTCTGCAAGGAATTTTTCGCCGGCTGCCTGGCGGACTCGGTGCAGGTTCTGTCCCGCACCGTTTCTGTGGTGGCCGGTTACGACGAAATGATCGTCATGACCGACATCCGCTTCGAAAGTTATTGTGAACACCCTTCGAACAAACAATGACTAGTGCGCTATGGTTTCTGCTCGTGGGCGGCCTGCTGCTCGCCAGGGGCTTGACGGCTACGATACTCAAGCGCTTGCCGGTCACGCCCGCCATCATCTATCTGGCGGTTGGACTGCTGGTCGGGCCGACGGTGCTCGATGTATTTCACTTCAATCCGCTCAAGGAATCGGCGCTGCTGGAAGTGCTGACCGAAGTGGCGGTGCTGATTTCACTGTTTTCCGCTGGCATCAAAATGCCCGTGCCGGTCAGATTCGCCCGCTGGCGCGCTCCGATTTTGCTGGCAACGGTATCGATGGTGATCAGTGTCGGGCTGGTCGCGGCCTTTGCCTATTATTTTCTTGGCCTGCCTCTGGGTGCAGGCGTCTTGCTGGGTGCGATTCTGGCGCCCACTGACCCAGTGTTGGCGACCGATGTCCAGATCCGTCATCCGGGCGACCGCGACAGCCTCCGCTTTACCTTGACCTGCGAAGCGGGCATGAATGACGGCAGCGCTTTCCCATTTGTCATGCTGGGATTGGGATTGCTTGGACTGCACGATCTCGGCGAGCTCGGCATGCGCTGGGTGCTGGTCGATGTACTGTGGGCCACCCTGGCGGGAGTCACGATCGGAATCGTGTCCGGCGCCGCACTGGGCCATCTTGGATGGAAGCTGCGTAGCGAGCCAAACGAGCACACGCTGATGGACGATTTTCTCGGACTCGGCCTGATCGGTGTGGTGTACGGCCTGAGTGTGCTGGTGAGTGCGTGGGGGTTTCTGGCGGTGTTTTTTGCTGCCGTTGCGCTGCGCCAGACTGAACTCAAACTTGCCGGCGCAGGTCAGAGTTTCCCGAGTCAACCGCAGCCCGGCCGTATCGAAGCGGAAGCTGCAAATGCATGCCCTGAAGCTTGCCCGGACGAGCCGCCGCCGACCGTCAGCGGCGGCTCGCTGGTATTCAAGGAACATCTGGAACGGCTCTCGGAATTGATGCTCGTCCTGCTGATCGGCGGCACGCTGTTTCTTGATTCCTGGAGTTGGCGGGCGGTGGGGCTGGCACTGTTTTTGTTCATGGTGGTACGCCCGGCCAGTGTCCTCGCCGGCCTGCTGGGCACCCGCACCTCATGGCCGATACGCGGCATGGTCGGCTGGTTCGGGGTGCGCGGAATCGGTTCACTGTACTACCTGATGTATGCCATCCAGCACGGCCTTCCAGAAGAACTTTCCCTGGAGTTGATCCAGTTGACGCTCATTGCGGTATCGCTTTCCATCCTGTTCCACGGAACCAGTGTCAAACCGTTGATGGGCTACTTCTGGCGTGGCCGCAAGCGCCAATCAGAACCATAGTGATGTACAGCAATCATAGAAAGAATCGAATGAACATTGTCGTACTGGGAGCGTGACATGCTGGTGACTTTCACAACCAATGCCTATGCTGACATCACCATGTTTGGCGACGTCGCAGTGGCCATGCTGAGAATGATGGGACATACCGCAACCGTGCCTGGCGCGATTCTGGCGGCGGATGTGCCTGCGGCACTGAGTCGGCTAACAGCCGCTATCGATGCGGAAAAAGCCGCGCCTCCAGTCGAGGACAAGGATGTGGATGAGCCGGTGATCAGCATGGCGCATCGAGCGCTGCCGCTCATTGGTCTGCTTGCTGCCGCAGCAAAGGCCGAGTCCACCGTGATGTGGAAATGAACACAGGCCATTGGCAGGGCGGCCTGATCCGGCCTGTCACGGTCAGCCGGCGAAATTGTGATGAATGCTTGGTACTCGGCCAAAGCAGTTATCGAATTGAGGTTGTTTGATTGGGTGTCAATGACAAAAAGCAAAGCCTGACTCTTCGATATGAAAACCGTAGTCTCTATCCCCAACCAGTTGTTCCAGTCAGTTGTTTAAACGTCTTTATTAAAATTGGAGTTATCGCATGAAAAAAATCATTATTTCTCTTAGCACCGTTGCCTTTGCGCTTAGCGGCTGTACCACCATGACCGAAACTCAAAAAACCACCGGCACGGGTGCGGGGATTGGCGCAGTTGCCGGAGCGGTAATTGGCGCCACAACAGCAGGCGGCAACAAGGGAAAAAGCGCCGCAACCGGTGCGGTTATCGGCGCGGCAGTGGGTGCGGGGGGTGGCTACCTGTGGTCGAAGCACATGGAGAAACAGAAGGCCGAGATGGAGCAAGCCACCCAGGGAACCGGCGTGAGCGTAAGCCAGACCGCCGACAACCAGCTCAAGCTGGACATCCCGAGCGATGTTTCCTTTGACACCAATCGCTACGAGATCAAATCGAACCTGCGTCCGATCCTCGATCGCTTCGCTACCACCCTGAATCAAAACCCGGTGACGACGGTGACCATCATCGGCCACACCGATAACACTGGCACGGATGCGATCAATAATCCGCTTTCGGTCAATCGTGCCGCCTCGACGCGCGATTACCTCGTTGCCCGCGGGGTAGTGACCAGCCGTATCGCCATCGATGGTCGCGGTTCGCGCGAACCGATCGCTGACAACAACACATCAGAAGGCCGCGCGAAAAATCGCCGCGTCGAGATTTTCGTGGCAGAACCCGCACGCTGACGATCGCTTATCCGGGCTATCTGTCGTTATTGATCCGGCCAGCTGAAGTTTGAAGTTTGGTCATTCCGGCGTTCGCCGGAATGACGTCGTGGACTTGTTCAGTGTCTCCCTAAGCCTTTTATTGGGCATCAGCAGCCTGGGGTCATGTTCTGCCGTAGAGGAAATCAGAAAGCTGCCGTTCGGTGAGATTTTCTGGCCTATACCCGGTAACGACGCCATGGCAGAAGTGAACGGCCAATATGTATGGCACCGAACAGACCGCGCCCGAGCGGGTGGCTACTCTTGTACTTGTTCCCGGAGATTCTGCTGCATCAGTCCGGGCACGCACCGACCTATTGAGACGGCCAGGTAATGTTTGAACCCGTAAAGTGTTTCTCGCGTTGTCTTGAGTGGGTCAGTCCGTTGAGCCGTCTCAATAGAACGCTGTTTTTAATGATTATTGATTCGGCCTCCCGCACTGTTTTATATAGCCGGGGCAAGTCGGCCTTCAATATCACTTCAAACTTCATCAGGCCGAATCAATAACCCCGAACTGGCGTGAAGCTATGACAGGCGTGGCGATGATCATGGTGATGGCAGACGCAGCAAGCACAACAGGCGCAACAACAATGGCAAGCACGGTAATGGGCATGGATCTGATCGCTAAGACCGCTTTTTTTGCGCTGTCTTGTTGACCAACGTTTTGCAACAAAGCATGTTTTTCCATACTCCATATTCCGCAGCCAAGGTTTCCCGTTCAATCCGGCGGTGTGGAGGATTGGCAGGCATGCTAAACCGCTTCAAGTGGCATTCGCCTTGGGCAAGCATGCTCATACGGTTAGTGATTGCCTGGATCGCGTTTTCCAGTGCAGGGCCGAGCCTTGCCGCCGTGCCGGATCTGCAACCCGCCGCATTACTCCAGGCCAAATATGCATCCCTGGGTGAACGGCTCCGTCACAATCCGTTTCGGCAAGCGCTGGCCCTTGATTCTTCCGAAGCGTCCAATGACTTGAAAGGCGATGTTTACGCCCTGGTCAGTCACCCGTTCGACACGGTCAGTGTGGCACTCAACAGCCCGGAGCACTGGTGCGACATTCTGATTCTGCCTATCAATACCAAGTATTGCCATGCCACGTCCAGCAAGGGTAAAACTGTCATGATGGTTAGCATCGGGAAGAAAACCCCTCAGCCGGTCAAAGATGCTTATCCCATCGAGTTTGTCTATCGTGTCGCTGCGGTTACACCGCAATATCTGGAGATACAACTGAGTGCTGAGAAGGGGCCGTTGGGTACCCGCAACTATCTCATTCGGCTGCAGGCTGTCCCGGTTGGAAAAGGTCGGACCTTTCTGCATCTGACCTATTCGTATGCTTACGGATCGGCTGGGCGACTCGCCATGCAGGCTTACCTCGCCACGGTTGGACGCGGCAAGGTGGGGTTTACCCTTACCGGCAAACAATCCCATGGCCAGCCCGAATATATCGATGGCATGCGTGGTTTGATGGAGCGTAATGCCATGCGCTATTACCTCGCCATCGACGCTTATCTTGGCGCATTGTCCGCACCGCCTTCTACACAGTTGCAGAAGCGTCTGCGTAGCTGGTTTAACGGTACCGAGCAATATCCCCGCCAGCTGCGCGAAATAGACCAAGCCGCTTATATCAAGATGAAACAGAGTGAATATCTACGTCAGCAGACATTGCTATAAGTCGAGCCACCTGGAACGACACCTTCTTAGGGAGACGCTGATTTATTCCACTTTCGTCATTCCGGCGAAAGCCGGAATCCAGTGAAATCAACCAACTGGACACCGGCTTTCGCCGGTGAGACGAATAAATCAGCGTTTCCTTAGTGCAAGCGATGCTGCCATCAGCTATCCGCCAGGTAATTAAATACAACGACCCGTCACAAGCGGCCCATCAACAGCAGCACGATGAGAATGATCACGATCAAACCCAATCCGCCACTGGGTCCGTAGCCCCAGCTTTTACTGTGCGGCCAAGCCGGAATGGCACCGATCAACATCAGGACCAGAACGATCAACAGGATGGTTCCCAACATGCTTCTCTCCTTATAAATTGAGTGAGGGGTGGAGTCAGTTTGTTGACTCGGCCGGCACCACGATCACCGTGTTGGAGTCGCCTGTCTTTCCTGTCTCGCCCTGTTTACCTGTATCGCCTTGATAGCCGGACTCACCCTGGCTGCCTGTGGGACCAGCCGGGCCTGCAGGGCCTGGTACAGTAACGGGCGCGGCAGGGGCAGGCACATTGACCACAGTGGGTTTATCACAGGCGACCAGGCTCAGTGTGGCTAGCAGTGCCGGAATCAGTATTGAACGGTTCATGATTAATCCTTTGCAATTTACAAACGTGGAGGATGGTTTTCAAACCACCGCGATTTAACCGATCCGATCAGGATGTCGAACTCGGTACTGGATACAGCATAGACGTTTGCAACGCATAGTTCGGTGCGCTGTCGAACACAGTGGAATTTTTTATCGTGACCTGCTTTACCTGTTCAGAACAATGCAAGGGCTATGCCCCGTGTGCGTCACCGTACAGACTTTGCCTGTATTTACAGGCAACCTTTCACCTGCATTTCGAGTTCCATCACATTAGCCCGACCTGTCGCCACACGGCCACCACGCAGCCTGTTACTGCGTGAGATGAACAAATAGCGAAAGGTCAGATGGAACAACGGATGCTTGACTGGCAATCCCGCCAGTCTGGTTTCGCACAAAAGGAGTTTGATATGAATTGGGACATCGTTGCAGGAAATTGGAAGCAATACAGTGGCAAGGTAAAAACCCAGTGGGGCAAGCTCACCGACGATCACCTCGATATGATTGCCGGCAAGCGCGATCAGCTGGCTGGCAAGATCCAGGAAACCTACGGCATCACGAAAGACGAGGTTGAGCAGCAGATCAAGGATTTTGAAAACAGCAACAAGGACGTCCGTTCGTAACCTTGCACCCGAGCCGAGCACCGGAACCGACCCTGATGGAATCAGGGTCCGGGTCGCATGACCAATCAGGCTGGGGCCGCGTGCTCCATCGTCCACCTGTGCATGAGCTTCGTTCTGACCCGGAATTGATGCAGAAACCATCCCGTGCGCCCGTTGAAAACATGAATGCTCCCTCCGCCGTCGTCAGCTATCACGCTGCCGACGTGGGATATTCCTTTCCCGGCGGCATCTGTCCGCGCTGCAACGGCATTGCGACGCGTACCCCGCGTCGCCTGCTTGATTTGCTCGTGAGCATTTTCATCCAGGTCCGCCGCTATCAGTGTCACTCGATGGGCTGCGGCTGGGAGGGGACGATTCGCATGAAGCGATATCCACTGCTGATTGGTGGGAAACGATGAGCTATCCAATGAAAGCCAGAAGGCCGCAACGCTTACGCCGATGCGGTCTGGGGATTGCGTACGTTGGCGCGGGCGATCCGCCTGGCCATGCAGCAGGAGCCATCGTGAAATAGTTGAACCTGAAAGTTGCAACAGGGCATCGTGGCGACCCACTCGATCGTTGGACATGGCTTTTAACAACAGGAGTTACATCATGAAACATTTACTACTCGCAGCAGCACTTGCCACCACCGCTGCTTCCGTTCCGGCACTCGCGGCCGATGTCGGCGTTTCGATCAGCATAGGCGAACCGGGTTTCTATGGACGTATCGATATCGGCGATTATCCACAGCCGCGACTGCTTTATCGCGAGCCGCGTTTGATTTATCGGGCAGCGGCAAGAGAACCGATCTATCTGCATGTGCCACCTGGCCATGCGCGGAACTGGCGTAAACACTGCCGTCAGTACGATGCCTGCGGCGAGCGGGTCTACTTTGTTCAGGACAGCTGGTACAACCAGGTGTACGTTCCGCGTTATCAGGAGCGTCATCATGATCGCCGTGACAAGCGCGGAAACGATCATCGCGGGGGTCAGAACGACCGCCATGGCAATGATCGAGACAACGGCCGTAGCCGCTCCTAGTACGACAACCCATTAGTTCGCGTACATGCCGAGACGCGCATCCGCGCGTCGAGTGCGCGAAGCGAACCGCAGCCATAGTCGTTCTATGGCGAGGATGAGCGACAAAGCAATCGGCGATGCGGGGCGCGTCGAACATAGCGAAACTTATGGGTTGTCGTACTGGGGGAAGGCGCAATCACTCTGGGCTCATCACTCCGATAGCGAAATGATGGATTGTGCCAACTGCTGCTATGTGTGATAGAGCACAGAACTTTTGAACAGATCGCTGGATCATCGCACTTCCCTACTCACTGAATATAAGGACAGACCATGAAAATCAAACTTGCAACAAGCTGTTTCATCCTTGCTACCCTGCTGGCCCCGGTTGCCGCGATTGCCGCCGATACCACCGAACGGCATGAGGACCGTGCGCACCCCGTGACATGGGTTAAGGATTCGGTGATTACAACCAAGATCAAGGCCAAACTGGCCGCAGATCACCCGGGCAGCATGAAGAATATCCAGGTTGATACCGACAAGGATGGCGTGGTGTGGATGAGCGGCACGGCTAATAACCAGGAAGAAATCAATCAGGCGGTTGCGACGGCGCGTAATACTAAAGGCGTGAAATCGGTCTGGAGCGATATCACCATCAAGAACGACAAATAAGGTCCCGGCTTCGATTCGAACGCCACGCCAGTGGCGCGTTCGCGCGTCACAAAAACAAGGCCAGAGGCAATGTATTGCTTCTGGCCTTGCTGTTTCCACCATTCCAGCGCGCAGCATCCAGGGTTGACCCTTGGTGGTCGAGCCATGGCTGTGGTGGCCATTCAACCCGCATTCGTTGTATCTCATCACCCCGAAGGGCTTGGTCTCGTGTTTGATGGGGGGCCAGCGCCTTTCAGTGCGCGTCCCCACTTACCCATGACGATATGGATCGGACGCGCGTTCCGGAATTTCGATATTCATATGCCTGGAGTACACGCTGAATCGAGCGAAATACTGCGCTATGTGCGATGGCGTACGGAACGGATTGAGTATTGGGCGTATTTTTCTGCTAGTACTTATTTATATTAAAAATATTAAAACGTAGCTGCATTACCGGTACGGCCCAGGCAAGACGGAGCATTTTCCGACCTGTGTCAGCGCAGGACCCTCGTTGCCGGCGGAGTGTGGGGAGGGTCGTGCGGTTACAAATAATCAAAAGGAAACCACCATGTTGAATTCATCGCGCTTACGTTCCCTCATGGGCATGCTGCTGTTCTCGCTGTTTGCAGCGTTAGCCGCAAGCACGGCTTATGCTGATCCGTCGGGGCGTGTGGCTTACCTGAGTCATACCTTGGGTGAGGTGAGTTACTCGCCGGCGGGTGAAGACTCGTGGTTTGATGTGGTGCGCAATCGACCCCTGATCCGCGGCGACAGGCTCTGGACTGATCGTGGTGCCCGCGCGGAGTTTCAGGTCGGCAGCGCCGCCGTCCGTCTCGGCTCGGATACCAGCGTCGAGATTCTGGATCTGAGCGATCAGATCGCGCAGATCAGGATGACGCAGGGCACGCTCAACCTGAGCGTGCGGCGCATGCATCCCGGGCAGATTATTGAGGTGGCTACGCCTACACTGGCGTTCACCATCAACCGTGCCGGACGCTATCGCATCGACGTCAACCCGCGCAACGCGGTCACCACCGTCGTGGTGTGGGAAGGCGCCGGCGAAGCCTACGGCGACAACTCCAGTTTCCGCTTGCGCGCAGGCGATACGGTGCGCTTCTACGACACCGATCTGCGCGATTACGAGATGTTCGGTTTGCCGCGTGAGGACGATTTCGACCGCTACAGTCTCGATCGCGACCAGCGTTTGAAGCGCTCCGCGTCACTGCGCTACCTCGACGACGATGTGGTGGGCTACACAGAGCTGGATGAATATGGCAGCTGGCGCCCGGTGCGCAGTTATGGCAACGTGTGGTTTCCCAGCCGGGTCGACGCTGATTGGGCGCCCTATCGGGATGGACACTGGGTGTGGCAGGAACCGTGGGGCTGGACCTGGGTGGATGACGCACCCTGGGGCTTCGCGCCTTCGCACTACGGTCGTTGGGTTTACCTATCCCATCGCTGGGGCTGGGTTCCGGGACCGCGCAACGTTCGCCCCGTCTACGCACCTGCGCTGGTCGCATTCGTCGGCGGCAGCGGCTGGAGCGTGTCGATCTCGCTCGGCGGCGGTTCACCGATCGGCTGGTTCCCACTTGGACCGCGCGAAGTCTACGTACCGTCCTATCAGGCCAGCCGTGACTATTTCAAACGGGTCAACGTGAACAATACGGTGATCAACAACACGACCATCACCAACGTTTATAACAACTATTCCAGCGGCACGATCAATGTCAATCAAGTGAACTATGCCAACCGCACGGTTGCAGGCGCCGTCACCGCGGTACCCGGCAGCGTGTTCGTGAATGCGCAACCGGTGCGACCGGCAGCGATTCGCCTCGACCGCAAGGCGGTCACGACTGGCGAGATCACGCGCGTTGCCCCGATTGCGCCGAGCGTGCGCAGCGTGATCGGCACGGGTAAGGTCGCCGGGGTGCGTCCATCGCGTGAAGCATTCGACCGTCAGGTCTTCGTGCGCAATGCGCCACCGCCCGGTGAGCGTCCGTTTGCCGCGCGTGAACAGCAGTTGCAGAAAAATCCGGGACGGGCGCCGGAGCCTGCCGCCGCTAAGTCCGTGCCGGATCGCGACGACAACACCGCACAGAAGATTCGTGTAATCGGTGAACAGCGTGACGCAGTGGATGCTCGGGCAGCAGGATCCCGCCGCAGTGTTGATAAGCCCGGCACACCCGCTGCCGCGCCCGCCAAGCTGAAACCGCTGGACCGCTCGGTCGAACCCACGAACGAGCCTGGTCCCGGGCCGGGCGACCGTGGTCGGGACAAAGAGCAAAAAAGTCAGCGCGATGTGCAGCAGCAACAGCAGGCTGCAGAGAAGCAGCAGGCTGTCGAGAAGCAGCAGGTCGAGCGTAAGCGCCAGGCCGACACGCAGCAGCAGGAACAGCGCCAGCGCGATGTGCAGCAGCAACAGCAGGCCGCCGAGAAGCAGCAGGCTGTTGAGAAACAGCAGGTCGAGCGCAAGCGCCAGGCCGACACGCAACAGCAGGAACAGCGCCAGCGCGATGTGCAGCAGCAACAGCAGGCTGCTGAGAAGCAGCAGGCTGTCGAGAAACAGCAGGCCGAGCGTAAGCGCCAAACCGACA
>JASJPE010000031.1:32250-67095 GCA_031426895.1 Thiobacillus sp.
GAGAAGCAGCAGGCTGTCGAGAAACAGCAGGCCGAGCGTAAGCGCCAAACCGACACGCAGCAGCAGGAACAGCGCCAGCGCGATGTGCAGCAGCAAAAGCAGGCCACCGATAAACAGCAGGCTGTCGAGAAACAGCAGGTCGAGCGTAAACGTCAGGTTCAGACGGAGCAGGAGCGCCAGGCCGAGTGCGAGCGTCAGGCAATACTGCATCAACAGGACCCGAGTCAGTGCAAGAGCGAGACGCTGCCGAAAGAACCCCCCGGCAATCCGAACCGGGGCAAGAGCGGCAAGTGAACGACCGGCTCGTCGAGTGGCAAGCCTGGGATCCTGCTTTGGAAGAGGTGGGGTGGCGGATAGAAGCAGATGGCGTTTTGAGGCAATGGCCTATATTGGTTATTGGCATAAGCCGCTTGAAGAGTGGATAAGAAGGTCCGGTTGCCCCGCAATGAACGCCTTGTCCGGAGGGTGTTTTTGATGGGGTTGAAATCAAATTAATAGGGGAGTGAAAAACATGCTTGAAACAATTGCGGTCATCCTGATCATCCTGTGGTTACTGGGTTTTGTGACCTCGACCACCATGGGCGGATTCATTCACATTCTTCTGGTCATCGCGGTTGTGATGATCCTGCTGCGCCTTATTCGGCGTTGAGCGGATTCACCTGTTTACAGGATGCCGCTGGACAGATGGTCGAAGTTGCCCCCACCCGGAAATAGGGGTCAACGATGGCTACGGCTTGGGTTGTTTAACTGGAGGTCACACAATGCTGAAAATTCGCAATGTAATACTCGTGCTGGGGGTGCTGATGTCCCCACTGGCTTCTGCCGATACTCAGGTGAGCATTGGGATCGGGCTCCCGCATGTAAGCATCGGGATCAACCTGCCGGCCTATCCGCGACTCATTCATGTGCCCAATTATCCGGTCTACTACGCGCCTGAACTGGAAGCGAATTTCTTCTTTTACGACGGGTTGTACTGGGTTTACCAGGATGATGATTGGTACGCGAGTTCCTGGTACAACGGCCCCTGGGGGCGGGTGGATCGAGTGGAGGTGCCGGTATACATCCTGCGAATCCCTGTGCGCTACTACCGTCGACCGCCTGCGTATTTCCATGGGTGGCGGCCGGATGCGTCGCCACGCTGGGGTGATCACTGGGGCCGGGATTGGGAGCAGCGTAGACCCGATTGGGACAGAAGGGACCGCCGCGCTGCCCCAACCCCCGCCCCGCTACCCACTTACCAGCGTCAGTATTCAGGGGATCATTATCCCCGGCAAGTGGAGCAGCAGCATGAGCTTCAACAACAGAAATACCGTTACCAGCCGCGTGACCCCGTCGTGCGGAAACACTATCAGGAGCAAGGAAAGGATCAGGGCAAGGGTCAGGACCGGAGTAAGGATCGGGGTCAGGGCAAGGGCCACGATAAGTAATGCTGGCTGAGCCGGTTTTCGTCTTCACTGGCGCCAGATCGGCTCTTTGTTCTATTCGTTGTCGCAGAGTCTGGCGAGGCTTCAGCAACATCACTGACGGTCACATCCGGCAGTCGAGATGGCTGCCGGGGCCAGCTATCGGCTTGGCTTGATCGGCCATTGTCGCGCACACCTGGTCAACACACCGTGCAGAAACAAGTTGGATGTTATTGTCGTAAACCCGTGAAGGGGTGCCGGTAGAATAAGAACGAGGTTGGATCGGGCCAATGTCAAAATCACTTAAAACCATTAGCTTAGTCATCGGCGCGCTCATGGGATTGCTGCTCCTCGTCGCGATCGCCCTGTCTTTTTTCCTGGAGGCCAATACCTTTAAACCCCGGTTTGAAGCGGCTGTCTCGGAAGTTTTCGGGATGGAAGTCAAAGTTGGCGGCCATTTGGGTGTTGGCTTCTTCCCCGGGCTGCTGATCACCCTGAACGATGTCCACATTCGTAACCGGGGGACAGAGATCGCTACCGCAAAGGAGGCGAGGATCGGGGTCGATTTCCTCCCGCTGCTCCACAAGCGAGTGCAGATCGAGCGGATCGTGCTGGACCACCCGAGCATATCGATCGAGAAGGATCGCGATGGCAGGTTCAACTTCGAGAAATCGGAGGCGGCCCGAGGACCATTAGCTGACCTGAACCTGGCAAAAGTATCCCTTTCAGACGCGACGCTCCGCTACGCGGACAAACAATCCGGGGCAGGATTCGAGGCCGGACATTGCAGTCTGGACGTGAGCCATCTGCAGCTTACGGACAGGGGCCGACCGGGCATCATGAAGAAGCTGTCCCTCGCGGCGGAACTCGCTTGCGGGGAGGTCCGGACCAAGGACTACACTACATCCGACTGGAGGGTTTCGGTTGCCGGACAGCGCGGGGTCTTTGATCTCAAGCCGCTCACGATGCGCATCTATGCCGGGCAAGGTTCGGGGAGTATCCGGGCGGACTTTACGGACGCCGTTCCTGTTTACCGCGTCCGCTATTCACTTTCACAGTTCCGTGTCGAGGAGTTCCTCAAGAACCTGGCGCCACAGAAGTCTGCAGAAGGGCCGATGGATTTAACCGCGAGCCTGTCGATGCAGGGAAAGACCGTGAACAAACTGAAGCAGACCATGGCGGGGAAGATTTCGCTGCGTGGCAAGAACCTCATCCTCAATGGCCGCGATCTCGATCAGGTGTTCGCCCGCTATGAGTCCAGCCAGAACTTCAACCTCGTGGACGTGGCCGCACTCTTTCTTGCCGGGCCTGCCGGCCTGGCGGTCACCAAGGGATACAACTTTGGGAGCATTTTTCAAGGATCGGAGGGCAGCAGCAAGATCCGGGTGCTCGTTTCAGACTGGAAAGTCGAGCGCGGCGTGGCGCAGGCGAAGGATGTGGCCATGGCGACGCACGCGAACCGGGTCGCCCTTCAGGGCAGGCTCGATTTCGTCAACGAACGGTTCGATGACGTGACCGTGGCGTTGATCGACGCCAGGGGCTGCATCAGGGCGCAGCAAACAATCCATGGCGCCTTCAAGAAACCGGTGATTGAAAAGCCCAGTGCCCTCAAGTCGCTCACCGGGCCGGTGGTCAAGTTGCTGAAGCAGGTGGGGCGCCTCTTTCCGGGTGGAGAGTGCGAAGTGTTCTACGCTGGTTCGGTCGCGTCACCGAAATAAGGAGCTTGCAGCGGATCGCACAGCTTCATACCTATCTATTGGACACCATGAATATCATCGACAAACCCGATGCAGCACCCCAGGACTCCGAGTCTCAGGACGACATGGAAACCCCTACCGTTAGCGTCGTAGAGGCAGCCACGTCGATCGCATCCTTGCCCGCCGTCCGTGTGCAAGCTGACGTGCGCAACCTTTCTCTTACGGTGCTCACTGTGCTGGCCGTCATCTTTGCATTGCACTGGGGGCGCGCATTTTTTATCCCTCTGATGCTGGGCATCATGATCAGCTATGCCTTTTCCCCCCTCGTCAATCTGATGCAGAAATGGCGAATTCCTCGCGCCATCGGGGCGGCTGTGTTGCTGATCGGCATTGTGGGAGGAGCAGGTTCTCTGGTCTTTTCACTCAAGAGTGATGCTGCCCAGTTGATCGAAACCTTGCCTGACGCTGCGGAAAAATTCCGCAAGACACTGCGCAAGGAGTGGGGAACGACCGATGGCGCGATGGACCAGATGCAGAAGGCGGCCGGTCAACTTGAACGCGCGGCGAATGAAACGATCACCCCGGCCGCCACTGCCCCGAAAGGCGTGACCCGGGTGCTCATCGAAAAATCCAAACTGAATATCTCGGATTACCTCTGGACCGGAACAGTGGGTGCGGCCGTATTTGCCGGACAAGCGGTGATGGTGTTGTTTCTGACCTATTTCCTGCTGGTTTCGGGTGACACTTTCCGTCGCAAACTGGTCAGGATCAGCGGCCCCACCCTCAGCAAGAAAAAAATCACCCTCCATGTACTGGACGAAATCACCACTCAGATTCAGCGTTATCTGCTGGTGCAGATATTCATCAGCATTCTGGTGGGTGTGGCAACCTGGCTCGCGTTTCTCTGGATTGGCCTGGAGCACGCGGCGATTTGGGGCATCGTTTCCGGCGTGTTCAACATGATCCCCTATCTCGGCCCGGTCATCGTTACCGGGGGGACGGGGCTGGTCGGCTTTCTCCAATTCGGAACGGTGGGCATGGCGCTCGCGGTCGCCGGCATCTCGCTGGCCATCACCAGCCTGGAAGGGTATTTGCTGACGCCATGGCTGACCGGCCGGGCAAGCCGGTTGAACGCAGTGATGGTTTTCGTTGGGGTGCTGTTTTGGGGCTGGTTGTGGGGTGTATGGGGTTTATTGCTGGGCGTGCCCATCATCATGATGATCAAGGCCATATGCGACCGAGTGGAAGATTTCAAATCCGTTGGCGAACTGTTGGGAAAATAGACCTTGTCCGCATCGGGCGGTGTTTGCCGCACGGTTGTCCGGGACGTGACTTTCCACGCTGCATTATGTTCGCCAACGTACAGACCATGCTTGTTTCTGTGTCTATGCTATCAATAACAAATCGACATGGCGCAGGGGCAAGAATCATTGGACTCCGCCGCGTCGTAATGGAAATGTCCATGCCCGACAGAGACAAACACAGGTAGCAGTTTGTTAACAGGAGGCTGGCGTTATGAAGTCCGATTATTTACATCTGGGAGATTCAACCATGAACCAATTTAACAAATATCTTTCCGCAGCTTTTCTGGCTATTACGCTGGTGACCGTCGTGGGCTGTGCATCCACGTCGAAGCAGGAGGGGACCGGCGAGTACATCGATGACAGCGTCATCACCACCAAGGTGAAGGCAGCAATTTTCAATGAACCCACCCTTAAATCGACCGAAATTAATGTTGAGACATTCAAGGGCGTGGTTCAACTGGGCGGCTTCGTCAATTCCCAGGCTGACATCAACAAAGCGGTCGAAGTGGCGCGCGGCGTCAAGGGTGTGAGCTCCGTCAAGAATGACATGCGGGTTAAGGGTCGGTAATAAATCTGCTTGTCTTGTCGTACTAGGTCATTCGCTACCCCGGCGGAAGCCGGGGTCCGGATCGTTGAGCTGGCTGGATTCAGCCTCTATTCAACTTTTACTTGGGAGTAGTGAATATGCTCGAAACTATTGCGATTATTCTGCTTGTCCTCTGGGTGCTTGGTTTGGTTTCCTCATACACCATGGGCGGATTCATACACATTCTGCTGGTCGTCGCGGTTGTGGTGATTTTGTTTCGGGTTATTCAAGGCCGGCGCTTGTAACGAACGCCCCTTGCGTTTCCTTTGAAGCAACGGACATGCAAAGTGTCTGCTTGTTTGCTGTTTCTGTCTCACCAGATTCACCGCCACTCACACTTACATCACAAGTCGATCTCAAAAATAGAAAGCACCATCAATCTGCGGACAGCCACCCACACATCCGGCTGCTCGCCCATATTCTCTGCGCCTGCCCATGGCAGCACTTTAAAAGCGCCGAACAACCCGGCACGCCCGGCTTGGACATGCGGATACCTGCAACGCAAGGCATCTTGAAGAATATCCCCGGCAATAGCGTGATCAGAAACGGTTGCGACTACTTCACTTGAATATCATCGCAACGGTTGCCAGTGTGCCGAGCGCCGCGCCGCCTGTCATGAAGGACAGAACGTTCGCAGCAAAATGGTGGCTAGCGCTTGGTGCCGCCAAAAACCAGAAGCGCGCCCCCTAACAGGATGGCGCCAATACCTGCCCAGACCGGGATGTTGACCCGCTCCTTGTCCGTTATCGAAAGTTCGATAGGCCCCAACTTGGCCTCATGCGTTTCCTTGGTGTAGCTAAACCCGCCGTACACCAAACCCAGTGCGCCAGCCAGAATCAGCGCGAGTGCAATGCCTTTAATAGCGTTCATTTCTTTCTCCTTGGGATGAGTCAACCGATAAAGTACGCTGTGCCGCTTCGCCATTTGAGACCAGAGCTATAGATGCTTAAGCCACCGTCGCCAAGCGCATGACATGCTGCGTTGAAACCGCATGCGAATATAGCTTAGCTGCAGCAGCAGACACCATCAGTTCGGTAACGTACATACCGGGCGATGTCCCGGGCTGCCCGCTACAGCCAGTACTCGACGAGCCGCGCCGTCCATTCTTTAATCCGGAACAGCAACGACCGATACTTCCAGCGATTGGGATCGATGGCATGGGATTCCGCCAAATCCCTGGCGAACATGGCATCCATCTGGCTGGAAAAATCGCGGCCCAGAATCGCCGCATTGAGTTCGTCGTTGTGCAGGAAGCTGCGCCAATCCAGATTGGTTGAACCGATGGTTGACCAGACGCCATCGATGGAGGCGGTCTTGGAATGCATCACCGCGCCGCGCCGCTCGTAGATATTGACGCCGGCATGTAACAGGTTTGAATAATGTGAGCGTCCGGCATGAAATACCGCCCATGAATCGGTCTGGCTCGGCAAAATCAGCTTCACCTCGACGCCGCGCTGCGCCGCATCAGTCAAAGCCTTGAGCAATTGCGGATCGGGCGCAAAATAGGCGTTGGTGATGTTTACACGCTGTTCTGCGTTGTTGATCGCGGATAGCAGCGTGAGATAGATCAAGCTGTGGGGATCGGAGTAGGCGCTGCCAATGGCGCGCACGATCTCGTCACCCTGTTTTTCGAGTTTGGGGTAGTAGTTTTTCTGAACCCTGTTTTTCGAGTTTGGGGTAGTAGTTTTTCTGAGATAGCGGCTGGCCATTTTGTTTGGCCCAGGTGTTCATGAATAGTTTTTGGAACTCTGCCACCACTGGCCCTTCGATCTGCAGGTGGGTGTCCCGCCAACCTGTGGGGTTCCCTTCCTTTTTCTTTGCTGACTTGCCGGATGGGGCGCTGGAATAGGATTCGCTGATATTGATGCCGCCAAGGAAAGCGATGCGGCCGTCGACCACCAGCAACTTGCGGTGGTCACGGTTATTGAGTTGCCATCCCTTTTTATTTCCGGCCAAGGGGTTGATTGGATTGAACTCGAGTACCTGGATACCAGCGGTGCTCAGGCGCTCAAAAAATTCCTTGGGTGTATTCAGGCCGCCGACACTGTCGTAAATCAGGTTGACCTGGACGCCAGCGGCCTGCCTTTCCAGCAAAAGGTCCGCGAACTGTTTGCCGATGTCGTCGTCTTCAAAGATGTAAGTTTCCAGGTTAATGTGATCTTTGGCCTTGCGGATAGCGGCGAACATCGCCTGGTAGGTCGCTGGCCCGTCTTGCAGCAGGATCAGCTTGTTGCCAAGCACCAGCGGACTGCCGACGTTAATCGCCTGCTCCATGGTCAAGTGTTTCTGCAGGATGTCGATGTCGCCGGATTTGCGCTCAAGCCCTTCGATGATGGCGGAACTTCTGCTTGCGGAGACAGGGCCGCGCGCGCTCTCGAACTCCACGGCCTTTGTTGTGGCGTGAGGCTTTTCCACCTCGTGTGCGTGTGCAGCGTCGGGGAGGCTTGCGCATCCGGTACTGATGAGCAGGCAGCATACGGCGATTGTTAGGCGGCCAGCTACCGCGAAAGAAAATGGCCGGGCAAGTGAGCGCGATTGCGGGGAGGTAACCAATTTTTGGCAGGTCATTTTCACGATTCTTCCTGTTCGCACAAACCCGATGCGCCCCGCTAAATGCGAGGCGATCTCGCCTTTACTTTCGGACAATATAATCATTACAAACCGGTTCTGCTAACCGCCGGCAACAGCGCCGATGCCTGCGTCCAGGCATGATCCACGTAAATGGGGACAAAATGCTAACCTCATGGCAAATTGATCGCCCGCAATGTTTTTGTTAATACCGGTCAATCTGGGCGTGAATGACCCTTGGGTATTGGAGCCAATATCGTGGATCTGTCGTTTGCAGCAACCAAACGCGTGCAGTCACGAGGGGAAGAAATCGTAAACAGCATCAGCCACGGACTGGGACTGATCGCGGCACTCGTGGCAACCCCGTTCCTCATCCGGCATGCGGTACGGCATGGTGATGCGGGAGTCATTGTTGGCGCGAGTGTCTTTGCTGCCACCATGGTGCTGTTGTACCTTGCCTCTACCCTTTATCACGCTCTGTCTATCGGCCGCGCCAAGCGTGTGTTCCGGATCGTCGAGCATTCCGCGATCTATCTTCTCATCGCGGGAACTTACACTCCCTTCACCCTTGGTGTCCTGCGGGGCGCATGGGGCTGGACACTGCTTGGACTCATCTGGGGGCTCGCGGTGACCGGGGTGATGCTGAAGGCATTGAACCGGATGACTCATCCCATCTTCACCACCAGCCTGTATCTGCTTATGGGCTGGCTCATCGTGATCGCAGCCCAACCCTTGTCTGCCCGCATCCCCCCATCCGGCCTGCTCTGGCTGGTCGCCGGTGGACTGGCTTACACGGTAGGGGTGCTCTTTTTCGCATTCGACTCACGCTTGCGATACGGCCATTTCATCTGGCATTTGTTTGTGATGGCAGGGACCACTTGCCATTACTTTGCCGTGCTCTGGTATGCAGCCTGAGAGCCCGCGCCATGGCGGTCGGTGTAACCGCCCATACAGCGCTTGATCGCTGCGGGATCAGGCATCGGATACTCGCTTCATCGTAATCTGCGGCCGATCTGCCACATCATCAAACCGCGCTGCAGCCATTTCCCGATGCGTCGTGGGCGAAAAACCGCGAGCAGGAGCGCAGGGGCTACCATCAAGGCAGGATTGCGTCCGAGATAACGAAGCACCGACACCCCCCGGTCCACCAGTGCCAGGCGCGGACGCCACGGCTCCAGGTTGTTCGCCAGCGTGGTTCGTTGGGCCGCAGCATGTGCCACCAGTTGCCTGCGGCGTTCTGCCAGTTGGGCCAGTTTGTTGTTCATGATCCGGAACGGAGATGCTGCCGGTCTTTGGATAGCTCAGCCAGACTCGCTTCGAACAACCTCGGCTTGGTTCTGACCCGATGCATGGCATACCATCCCAACCCAATGCCGGCTGTCAGAAAAAACCCGGTCAAGCCAGCCAGCGCCAGGAACCGGTGCGTCTCCCAGAAGGCAACCACAATCAGGATCGCCAGCAACACCACACCAACGCCAAGAAAGCCCAGCGCAACCAGCACCAACACCAGGAATGAGGTCAGCTGTTCCCGCTCTTCAGCCACGTCCGTGGACAACAACTCAAGCCGGGTTTGAACAATGCTGACCAGACTCACTGACAGCGTTTTCAGGGACTCAAACAACCCCCCTGACGCAGCATGCGATTCCTCAGTCATTGCCTGGCTTAACGCCGTCCGATCAGCAGACCGATCACCACGCCAACCGCTGTGCCGATGCCAATGGCCTGCCACGGATGCACATGGACATATTCATCCGTCGCCTTGGCAGCGGCTTTGGTCCTGACCAACAGCGCTGTCTGAGCTTCGCTCATTTTTGCCTTTGCAGTAGCAAGCGACGATTCGGCCTTGGCACGCATTGCAGCCACCGCCTCGCCACCTTGGCCGGCTGTAGCCTTAATCAGCGCCTCCGCATCCGCAACCACAACCTTGAAATCCTGGATCAATTGCTCTTTCGTAACGTCAGCCGGATCAGTTTCAGCAGATAAAGTTTTGGCATTCATATTCATGGATATTTCCTTTTTCGTTGATGGTGTAAAAAACCTGGTTTTCGATAGCACGCTTGAATGCAGACAAAGGGCATTTCACACAACCCTCCCATCGCACACTTTATTTATAGCCTGAAGATGCGCTTAAACCATCGTAAATTAATCGCCTGCAAGCTGTTTTTATTAGCTTTGGTCAATTTAAGCGTGAATTCATGTTCAGTCGGTACGCCAGCGCACATTAGGCCTTCACCATGCGATATAAGGAATCGCTTTGCGCTGATCATGGCTTCTGCCCGGTGTGGTGACAAAAGGCATACAGCGTCGTAACATGCCCCGATGAAGCCATTTCGCTGGAGTCCAGAGAAGAACGAGACTGTCAAAGCGGAGCGGGGCGTTTCGTTCGAGAGCATTGTTGTCTCAATTGAAGCCGGCGGCTTGCTGGACATCATGGCTCACCCGAACCAGGCGAAATATCCAAGACAGCGCGTTCTCGTTGTCGCATGTGATAGTTACGCTTACCTGGTGCCGTTTATCGAAGAGGAAAACCACTTCTTTCTCAAGACCATCATTCCGAGCCGCAAGGCAACGAGGGATTATTTGAATCAAGGTGAAACAGATGCCGAAAATTGATAACTACGAACACGAAGTTCTCACCGCTTTTGATAAAGGCCAGCTCAAGTCCGTTGCCAGCAAAGCCGAGCTTGCAAAATTCAAGGCGGCGGCGCGTGCTACCGCAATCAAGGATCGCCGGATCAACATCCGGTTATCCTCCGTCGATCTGAGCGACATTCAAGTCAGGGCGCTTGAAGAAGGTGTGCCGTATCAGACGCTTATCGCCAGCGTGCTCCACAAATACGTGACGGGTCGTTTGGCCGAGACGCGCACCGACAAGCAAACGCCAACTCCTGCAACAAAACGTCGTGCCACATCAGGCAATTGACGGTTTGATTGGACGCCTGCTTCAGGCGGAGAAATAAAGTGGATATTGATTACATTTCGAGCGTTGGAATTTCAATTCGAGCCCGGAACTTTTAGTTATGATAAATACATTCCTTATTCAAGGGTGCAGAGAATGTGCGTGTTATAGGGCAAGTGTATGACCACTGATGCAAAGTTGAATTTCGACCGGAAAAAGAAGGCTTTTGCCCTATTGCAGAAGAATCGCCTTGGGGATGCCATAGAGATCCTCGAGAAGGTAAGCAAGAGCAACAGGGAAGATATTGAAGCCTGGATATTGCAGACCCAGATCAATGCTCAACTTGGACGCACTTCCAAGGTAGAGAAATGCTGTCGTGAAATCATCCGGATCAATCCCAATTCACATGATGCACACTTCCACCTTGGTAGCGCGCTGGTGTTTCAGAATAGAGGCAGCGAAGCAATTGATGTCTTCCAGGCAGCACTTCTACTAAATCCAAATCATGGTCCAACGCATTTCAACCTGGGCATTCTGACAAAGAGCCTTGACGACGCGTTTGAGCACTTTACGCGGGCAGCAGAACTTAACCCTTCCCATGTGGAAGCTTACTGCGGCATCGGGGCTGCGCTTGTGTCTTTTGGACAAATTGAGGATGCAATATCGAAACTGCAGCACGGCTTGCAATTGAGGCCAACCGACCATAAAACCCGCAGCAGCGTTCTCTTCGCACTTAATTACAGACAACTTTATGATGGTTCTGATGTTTTCAGGGAGCACGTCCGGTGGGGAAATAGTCACTCTCTCAACACCACCTTCCGCCATATCAATACACCCCAGCCGGAGCGCCGATTGCGCGTAGGATATGTTTCTCCTGACTTATACGCACACTCGGTAGCCTATTTTTTTGAACCACTGCTCGCAAACCATAACGCCGATAAGGTCGAGACTTTCTGTTACTCGGATGTCCCTAAGCCGGACGCCACAACAGAGCGATTGCAAGCCTTGGCTGCGAACTGGCGTGCCACCCACGGCATCAGCGATCGCGAGTTGGCAGAGCGCATTCACTCAGATCGGATAGACATACTTGTTGACCTGGCAGGGCACACCAACAACAACAGGCTGTTGGTTTTTTCTGCGAAGCCCGCACCCGTTCAGGTCACCTACCTTGGCTATCCCAACACAACTGGTTTGGCAGCGATCGATTACAGATTGACCGACGCATGGGCCGATCCCCCAGGGCAGTCGGATAATTACCATACGGAAGAGCTGTTCCGGTTGCCAAATGGTTTCCTGTCCTACCTTCCCCCGGCGAATGCCCCTGCGGTTGCACCACCCCCAGTTACAACTGAAGGTCATATCACTTTTGGTTCGTTTAACAATCTCCCAAAAGTCACACCGGCTGTCGTGGCACTTTGGGCAACGCTTCTGCACGCAACTCCCAACGCGCGTCTGGCGCTGAAAAATCACTCGCTGAGTTCACGTTACGCCCGGGAGCATTATCTGCAACTATTTGCAGATAATGGTATTGGTCCCGAGCGAATCGAGTTTTTGGAACGCGATCCTACCTTGGCTGCGCACCTGGACTCCTACAGCAAAATCGACATCGCGCTTGACACCTTTCCCTATAACGGGACGACCACGACCTGTGAGGCTTTGTATATGGGCGTTCCAGTCGTGACCCTGGCGGGAGACTTGCATGCGAATCGCGTCGGAGCAAGTTTGCTTAATCAGATTGGCGCTACTGAACTCATTGCAGAGACCCCTCAGGACTATGTACATAAAGCATCGCGACTGGCACAAAACCATGACGAATTAATAAAAAAACGGACTACCTTGCGCGACCAAATGACAAAATCCCCTCTCTGCGATGGCAAGGGCTTTGCAGAGGATATTGAATCTGCGTATCGTGAGATGTGGACAAGATGGTGCCAAGAAAAATCACCATGAGTCATGCTGAAGCAGGGTTGGCCGAAAGGGCGAAAGCTGATTCGAAGACTAAGCAGGGTAAGCAGGCGGGAGCCACAGCCCCCGTTCCACTCCCGCTAGCTTGCCTGGCTCAGGCTTCTGCCTGCTTCCTGCGTCGCGCCATAAATCCAACCAGCCCCAAACCTGTCAGCATCATGCCGTAGGTGGAAGCTTCAGGGATCGCCGGGATTGTTTCCGGGGGTACCCATTCGGCGGGTGTTAAACAATTGCATCCGTGTATCTCAAGGTAGTACTTGACGGTACCGAAGCCGGAAGCATCGCCAGCCGGAACGGTGGCGGTGTACTTCAGGGTGTAGGCGCTGCCCACGGCACAACCCGAACCTGCGGCACAGGTGATGTTACCGACGCCACTGGTGTAGCCAGTAGACCATGCCAAGCCGCCCATGGGGATGTCCTGCACTGAGCCCCAGTCCACTTTCCAGCCGCTCATGTTCACTTTTGCAGTGTCGCCACTAGCGGAAATGATGCTGATGCCGCTGCCCAGGGTTTCGTTGCTGCCGGGTGCGCCGTAGTAGGTGAAGGTGTCAATGCCGGCCTGGGTTGAGCCATTCAGGGACAGGCCACCAGTGCTGTTGTACAGATAGGCAAACTGACCATCAACCAGGGTTTTGGTTTTGGAGCCGCCCATGGTGAAGAAGGAATCGGCCAGCGGGGCCATTGGATGAAACATACCAGGATGCAGAAGCCGTGGGCGAGCCAGCGGGATCAACACCGAAGGTGGTGACAGCATCGTTTTGGATGGTCAGGTAGCTCGAGCTGCTCAGCACAGCGTGTGCGCTGCTTGCTGCAACAACCATCGCTACACCAGCTGCTATTTTTGTGAATACTCGTTTCATTTTGTAAATCTCCCCTTGTAGGAATTATTTGGTATCAGAGGTGAGGGTGTTGCATCCATGGATGCGATTCGCACGCACCGCTGAAGATGGGTTCACCTCGGCTTGTTGTGTGGAGATTCTACGCAAGATTCAGACCGCATCGGAGCGCATCAGACATGTTGTTGATTCGACTACGGTTTAACCAATCGAGAAATTTGCAGAGGCGAAATGTGTAAACAATTCCGACAAAAGCGACGCCCGCGATGATTGGGCAAGTGCCGATCTGCTATCTGTTTTCGCTTCCAACGTTGAGTCGGCAAAGAATAGGGGAGCCAAAGTCTGGTGTCTGAAACGTTATTTCCCGGCCTTCATCCACGAGTCCTTTAACGTCACGGCACGGTTGAATACCGGTGCACCAGGCTTTGAGTCGACGCGATCCGCGACGAAGTAGCCGTGCCGCTCGAACTGGAAGCGGTCCTCGGCTAGGGCATCCTTTAATGCCGGTTCCAGTTGCGCACGAATGACGCGTACCGAGTCGGTGTTGATGTCGTCCAGAAAGTTTCCGGTTTCCTGTCCCGGCTGGGCGGTTTTGAACAGGCGATCATACAAACGGACTTCGGTTTCACATGCGTGGGCGGCGCTTACCCAGTGAATGTTGCCTTTGACCTTGACGCTGTCTGAGCCTGGCGTGCCGGATTTGGTGTCGGGTAGGTAGTCGCAGTGCACGGCGGTGAGGGTGCCGTTGGCATCCTTGTCGCAGCCGGTGCAGATGACGACATAACCGTAGCGCAGCCGCACGGAGTTGCCGGGCTGCATAACGCCCGACGCGTCGAGACGCGGCGGGTATAGCCGGAAGTAACCCTTGGGCGGGGTTTCTTCGAAGTCCTCGCGCTCGATCCACAGTTCTTTTGAGAGGGGCACTACGCGCTTGCCCAGGTCGGGATGCTGCGGATGGTTGGGCGCAAAGCAGTCTTCCGACTGGCCGTCCGGGTAGTTGTCGATGATGAGCTTGACCGGGTCCAGTACAGCGATCCGGCGCAGGGCGGTGTCGTTCAGCACGTCGCGCTGGCATTCCTCGAATACGCTGTAGTCGATCCAGCCGTCGGATTTGGAGACGCCGATGCGGTCGGTGAAACGCTTGAAGCCTTCGGCGGTGTAGCCGCGACGGCGTGCGCCGACCAGGGTGGGCAAACGCGGATCATCCCAGCCGCTGACGTGCTTTTCATCGACCAGTTGAATCAGCTTGCGCTTCGACAACACGACGTAGGTGAGGTTGAGCCGCGCGAATTCGATTTGCTGCGGCACGGGTCGGCTGAAGAAGCCACCGTCGGCCAGTTTGCCGAGCAGCCAGTCGTAGAACGGGCGCTGGTCCTCGAATTCCAGGGTGCAGATTGAATGCGTGATGTGCTCGATCGCATCCTCGATCGGGTGGGCGTAGGTGTACATCGGGTAGATGCACCAGGTGTCGCCGGTATTGTGGTGATGCGCGCGCTTGATGCGATAAATTGCCGGGTCGCGCAGGTTGATGTTGGGCGAGGCCATGTTGATCTTGGCGCGCAATACATGTGCGCCGTCGGCGAACTCACCCGCACGCATTGAGCGGAACATTGCCAGGTTTTCTTCCACGCTGCGGTTGCGATAAGGGCTGTCTTTGCCCGGCTCGGTGAGCGTGCCGCGATAGGTTCGCATTTCGTCGGCGGATAAAGAATCGACATAGGCGTGGCCGGCCTGGATCAGATGTTCGGCGCAGGCGTACATGGTGTCGAAATAGTTCGACGCGAAATAGAGATGGCTGCCCCAGTCGAAGCCCAGCCACTTCACCGATTCGGTAATGGCATCGACGTATTCCTGGCTTTCTTTTTCCGGGTTGGTGTCGTCGAAACGCAGGTGGCACACGCCGTTGTAATCACGCGCCAAGCCAAAATTCAGGAAGATCGATTTGGCATGCCCCAGATGCAGGTAGCCGTTGGGCTCAGGCGGAAAGCGTGTTTCAACGCGGCCATTCCATTTGCCGGCAGCATTCTGCTCGTCGATGATATTGCGGATGAAGTTGGCGGCAGGGATGGGTGCGGTGTCGTGCGACATGATGGCGTGCAAATCTGGAAAGCGTGAATTGTAGCGGGTTCAGCTGATGATGCCGCCGCCAAGACACACCTCGCCGTCGTACAAGACGACAGACTGGCCGGGTGTGACCGCCCACTGGGGGGTGTCAAAGGCGAGTTCCAGCGTGTCATCATTCAACGTCAGCACGTGACAGGGCGCATCGGTCTGACGGTAGCGGGTCTTGGCGGTATAGGATTTGTCCGGGTCGGGCGCTGCGCCGCTGATCCAGTTGAGTTGACCGGCCGCGAGAGTAGATTGCTGCAGCAGCGGATGGTCGTGCCCCTGCACCACGATCAGCGTATTGCTGGCCATGTCCTTGGCGGCGACAAACCAGGGCTCGGTATTGCCGTCCTTTTGCCCACCAATACCGAGCCCCTGCCGTTGCCCCAGCGTGTAATACATCAGACCCTGGTGCTGGCCGATGACACGGCCTTCGGGTGTTTTCATTTCACCTGGATTACGCGGCAGATAGCGTTCAAGAAATTCACGGAAATTGCGCTCGCCGATGAAGCAGATGCCGGTGCTGTCTTTTTTGGCCGCGTTGGGCAGGCCGATTTTTGTGGCGATTGCACGCACTTCGGGTTTCGGGAGATGGGCCAGCGGAAACAGTGCAGGCTGCACCTGGGACTGACTCAGGCGGCAGAGAAAGTAGCTCTGGTCCTTGTTGCTGTCTGCCGCCCGCAGCAAGGTGGCGCGGCCCGCCTCATCCACACCCTTGCCAACGTAGTGCCCGGTGGCGATGAATTCGGCACCGCGTGCGATCGCATCGTCGAGGAAGGCCTTGAACTTGATCTCGGCATTGCACAGCACGTCCGGGTTGGGTGTGCGGCCGGCCTGATATTCAGCGAGGAAATAGCTGAACACGCGTTCCTTGTATTCGGCGGCGAAATTGACCGCCTCGACCTCGATGCCGACCACATCGGCCACGGCCAGCACGTCGAGAAAATCCTGGCGCGCGGTGCAGTGATCGGTGTTGTCGTCGTCATCCCAGTTCTTCATGAAGACGCCGAGCACATCGTAGCCCTGCTGCTTCAGCAGATAGGCGGCGACAGCGGAATCAACCCCGCCCGACATGCCGACGACGACGCGTGTGCTCATAGATGGTTCACAAAATCGAGCGGAAAGCGTCGTCCAGCCAGGTAGTCCAGCACGCAGCGCATCACCAGTTGACTGCGGTGAGGGGTGGCGCTGGTGGCGAGTTCGTCCGCGGTCAGCCACACGGCGCGCACGATGCCATGATCCAGCGCGCGTTCCGCATCAAGGCCGGTGGCCTGGCAGATGTAGGCAAAGCGCAGATAGGTGATGTCGCGCCGGGCATAGTACGTGCTGTAACAGCCCAGCAGCGCGAGCGGTTCGACGTGATGCGCGGTTTCTTCCAGTGCTTCGCGGCGCACGGCGTCGAGCAGGGTTTCGCCCGGCTCCCAGTGGCCGGCCGGCTGGTTGAGGCGCAGGCCTTCGGCAGTGTGTTCCTCCACCAGTAGAAACTTGCCGTCGCGTTCGACGATGGCGGCGACCACCACGTGTGGGGTCCAGGATGGGTTGGGGCTTGGTTCAGACATGCAGTTCTTTCCATTCTCCGGGCTGTAGTGCGCCCAGGGTCCAGTCGCCGATGGCGGCGCGCACCAGGCGCAGGGTGGGGAAGCCCACTTTTGCGGTCATGCGGCGCACCTGGCGGTTTTTGCCTTCCTTGATGATGAGTTCGATCCAGTGGGTGGGGATGCTCAGGCGGTCGCGGATCGGCGGGTTGCGTGGCCACAGGCCGACGGGCTCGTCGATGACCCGAACCTGCGCTGGACGGGTGACAAAGTCGCCGAGATCAACGCCGTGTCGCAGCGGTTCCAGCGCGGCTTCATCGGGCGCACCTTCAACCTGCGCCCAGTAGGTTTTGGGCAGTTTATGCCGGGGATCGGCAATCCGGCTCTGGAGTGCGCCATCATCGGTTAAAATCAGCAGGCCTTCGCTGTCTGCATCCAGACGCCCGGCCGCATACACGCCCGGCAAGTCGAGATGATCCCGCAAACCCTGCCAGCGCCCCTCCGGGGTGAACTGGCTGAGTACGCCATAGGGTTTGTTGAAAAGAATCAGGCGCGACACGCTTCGGAGGGACAAAGTCCCATTTTACCCAAACAGGGCCCAAGTATCTCAAGGGCATCAGTAACGTTTCGAGACACCATGAGCACACATATCCAGATTCCCGCCGCAGGCAAAAAAATCACCGTCAACGCCGACAATACCCTGAACGTGCCCGACATGCCGATCATCCCCTTCATCGAAGGCGACGGCACTGGCGTTGACATCACCCCGGCCATGCGTCTTGTGGTCGATGCGGCCGTGGCCAAGGCATACGGCGGTAAAAAACAGATCGCCTGGATGGAAGTGTTTGCCGGCGAAAAGGCCACCAAGGTATACGGCGCCGACCAGTGGATGCCGGATGAAACCGTGCAGGCGGTGAAGGATTACGTGATTTCGATCAAGGGCCCGCTCACCACGCCGACCTCGGGCGGCATCCGCTCGCTCAACGTGGCGCTGCGCCAGATGCTCGATCTGTACGTGTGTCTGCGTCCGGTGCGTTATTTCACCGGCGTGCCGAGCCCGGTCAAGGCGCCGGAAAAAGTCGACATGGTGATCTTCCGTGAAAATACCGAAGACATTTACGCCGGTGTGGAGTGGGAAGCGGGTAGCGATGCGGTGAAGAAAGTCATCGCCTTCCTGCAACAGGAAATGGGCGTCAACAAGATCCGTTTCCCCGAGACCTCGGCCATTGGCATCAAGCCGGTGTCGGTCGAAGGTTCCGAGCGCCTGATCCGCCGTGCGATCCAGTACGCTATCGACAACAAGCGCAAGTCGGTGACACTGGTGCACAAGGGCAACATCATGAAGTTCACCGAAGGCGGCTTCAAGAAATGGGGCTACGAGCTGGCCGCGCGCGAATTCGGCGCGACGCTGATCGATGAAGGCCCGTGGATGAAGCTGCCCAATGGAATCGTGATCAAGGATGTGATCGCCGATGCCTTCCTGCAGCAGATTCTGCTGCGCCCGGACGAGTACGACGTCATCGCCACGCTCAACCTCAACGGTGACTATGTGTCCGACGCGCTGGCAGCGGAAGTGGGCGGCATCGGCATTGCACCGGGTGCGAACCTGTCTGACAACGTAGCCATGTTTGAAGCGACCCACGGCACCGCGCCCAAGTACGCAGGCAAGGATTACGTTAATCCGGGTTCGTTGATCCTGTCAGCCGAAATGATGTTGCGTCACCTGGGTTGGATCGAAGCGGCTGATCTCATCATCGCCAGCATGGAAAAAGCCATTGCCGACAAGGCTGTGACCTACGATTTTGCGCGCTTGATGGAAGGCGCAACCGAGGTCAAGTGTTCTAAATTTGCCGAGATCATGGTCGCCAAGATGTAAGGCCGGCTTTGAAATCTGGCCGTAAAAAAGCCCCGCTTCGGCGGGGCTTTTTAGTTTCAATTCAACCACTCAAGCTAGCGGCTGGATGTTGGAAGCCTGCTTTCCCTTGGGTCCCTGGGTTTCTTCGAAAGACACTTTCTGGCCTTCTTTCAGGGTTTTGAAACCGTTGCTCTGGATGGCGGAAAAATGTGCGAACACATCTTCGCCGCCATTATCCGGGGTAATGAAGCCAAAACCCTTGGCATCGCTGAACCACTTGACTGTACCTGTTGCCATTTAATACTTCCTCCTGGGCGGACAAAAAAATACAACCACTCAACCTAACCGCGATAAACACAATTGCGCTGGTGGAAGACTGGACGGCCTGATTTTTATTGCCGCCGATCTGAGTTCAAGCGCGCTACCCGGTGATGCCTTGCGGTAATGCCAAACCTGTACGGTTCTTGAAACCAAACTTTTTGCTTTTTACTACCACGCATGATTTTTTACAAGTAAAAACCGGTTAGAAACAAGGGTCTTGGCTGGATTGTGGTTTTTATTTCAACCTGGAATGGTGCGAGACGGGAGTCTTCGATGCCCATTGAGCTGGTGCTTCACATTGTGGCAATAGCCTCCCGGCAGCGCGAAGTGATGCGGTAGCATGCGCGCTATGCAAAAAACCTGGGACATCTTCTGCAACGTCGTCGACAACTTTGGCGATATCGGTATTGCCTGGCGTCTGGCGCGCGGACTGGTGCGGGAACATGACTTTTTTGTGCGCTTGTGGGTGGATGATCTGCACGCGTTTCAGCGCATCTGGCCTGCCGTTGCGTTGGAGACTGATCAACAGGTTTGCGAAGGCGTGACGGTCTGCGCATGGCGCACGTCATTTACGCTTGTTGAACCGGCGCAGGTGGTGATTGAGGCGTTCGGCTGCGCCTTGCCGGAAACTTATTTGACTGCGATGAGCGAACAGCCGCAGTCACCCGTCTGGATCAATCTCGAATACCTGAGTGCCGAATCCTGGGTGGCTGAACATCACGGCTTGCCTTCACCGCATCCACGCCTGCCGCTGACTAAATATTTCTTTTTCCCCGGTTACACCCCCGACACGGGCGGTTTGTTGGTTGAAGCCGATTTCGATGTGCGGCGCACAGCCTTTCTCGAATCGGGGGTCGCGGACTATTGGCGTCAGCTTGGATTGAATGCGCCACTGGCAGACGAATTGCGGGTGTCGTTGTTTGCCTATGAAAACCCTGCGTTACCGGGTTTGCTTGATGCTTGGGCGATCGATGCGCGTACCGTAACGTGTCTGGTGCCCGAAGGACGGGTGATCCCGCAGTTGGCAATCTGGCTGGGTGTGGTGAATTTGCGGGCGGGCGATGCGTATCAGCGTGGTGCGCTACAGCTGCATGTTGTGCCGTTCTCCGATCAGGACGCATACGACCACCTGCTCTGGGCGTGTGATCTGAATTTCGTGCGTGGTGAGGATTCCTGCGTGCGGGCGCAGTGGGCAGCGCATCCTTTGGTATGGCAAGCGTATCCGCAGGCCGAGCACGCACATTGGGACAAGCTCAACGCGCTGCTGGCGCGTTACACGGATCACATGGATGCTGCGGCTGCGCAGGCGGTGAACCGCATGTGGCAGGGCTGGAATGGCATGCCGGGCCTGGATATGGCCACTTGCTGGACTGAATGGCGGGCGCAACAAGGCGCGATAGAGTCGCACGCTGATGTGTGGCGTGATCGCCTCAGGCTGGCGGGGAAACTGACTGAGAAGCTGGTGGATTTCGCAGAAAATACGCTAAAATAGCGAGCTTTCTCAACCTCTTAGCGCTCTCGCAGCAGGATACACCCATGAAAACCGCACAGGAACTCCGCGCCGGCAACGTCGTGATGATCGGCCAAGACCCAATGGTGGTCGTGAAGGCTGAATTCTCGAAATCGGGCCGCAACTCATCTGTCGTCAAGATGAAGCTCAAGAATCTGCTCAATGGTTCCGGTACCGAAACGGTTTATCGTGCTGACGATAAATTCGAGCAGGTATCGCTGGATCGCAAGGATTGCACCTATTCTTATTTCGCCGATCCGCTGTATGTGTTCATGGATACTGAATACAACCAGTATGAAATCGAAGCCGAAAACCTGGGCGACGCATTGAACTACCTGGACGACGGCATGCCGCTCGAAGTGGTGTTTTACGACGGCAAGGCGATCTCGGTTGAGATGCCCACGACGGTCATCCGCGAAGTCGAATACACCGAACCCGCCGTGCGCGGCGACACCTCGGGTAAGGTGTTGAAGCCCGCTCGTATCAAGCCCACCGGGTTTGAATTGCAGGTGGCGGCTTTTGTCGATATCGGCGACAAGATCGAGATCGATACCCGCACGAACGAATTCAAGCGCCGCGCCAATTAATTCCACTCCGCATTGAAACCGATACTTTGTCGGCTGCGGCTCGCCGTGCCACAGCACTGTCTTCGGCTTGCCTTCGCGTCTCGATTTCAATGCGAACCGGAATAGCACCACGCATATTCAAACAAAAGGCAGCCTCGGCTGCCTTTTGTTTTTGGCCGCCCGTCTACGGCGTTAAAATAGCAGTCAGATTTTTCGTCGCACGCACATGACCGATCCGTATTTCATCCATCTTCGCCTGCATACTGAATACTCCGTTGCCGATGGCCTGGTGCGCGTGGGCGACGCGGTCAAGCGGGCGCGCGATATCGGGATGCCTGCGATTGGCCTCTCTGATTTATCCAACACCTTTGGCTGGGTCAAGTTTTATCGGGCGGCGCGCGGCGCGGGCATCAAGCCCATCTTCGGCTGCGATGTATGGGTGACCAATGCCACGGATCGGAACCGGCCCTCGCGTTTGCTGCTGCTGGTGCAGCACCGCGAAGGCTATCGTCACCTGTGCGAATTGCTGACCCGTGCTTTCCAGCACAATATCCATCGGGGCCGTGCCGAAATTGATCCGGCCTGGCTTGTTGAGAGCACCGATGGCTTGCTGGCCTTGTCAGGCGGGGATTTCAGTAATGTGGCGCAGGCGATTCTGGACGACAAACCCGACGCTGCGCGCGCAGCTGCCGAGGCCTGGGCCACGCTGTTCCCCGGGCGCTATTACCTGGAACTGCAGCGTTTTGGCCAGCCGCACACCGAGCGTTTGATCGATGGCCTGCTCGATATCGGGGCGGCGCTCAATTTGCCGTCCGTGGCTACGCACCCGATCCAGTTCATTGCACCAGATGACTTCAAGGCGCACGAAGCGCGGGTGTGTATTGCCGAGGGCATGATGCTGGGCGATCCGCGCCGTCCGCGACTATTCACCGCCGAGCAGTATTTCAAAACTCCGGAAGAAATGGCGACGCTGTTTGCCGACTTGCCTGAGGCGCTCGCCAACAGCGTGGAAATTGCCAAGCGCTGCAATCTCACGCTGGAACTGGGCAAAAGCAAGTTGCCGGATTTCCCGACGCCCGAAGGCATGAGTCTCGACGACTACATGCGGCAGCGCTCCATCGAAGGCTTGCATATCCGTATGGCGGCCTTGTATCCCGACGAGGAAACCCGGGCCGCTAAATTGCCGGAATACCTGGAACGGCTGGAGTTCGAACTCGGCACGATTATTCAAATGGGGTTTCCAGGCTACTTTCTGATCGTGGCCGATTTCATCAATTGGGCCAAAAATAATGGCGTGCCGGTAGGGCCGGGGCGAGGCTCGGGCGCCGGCTCGCTGGTTGCCTACAGCCTCAGCATTACCGATCTCGACCCGCTTGCTTACGATCTGCTGTTCGAGCGCTTCCTCAACCCGGAACGGGTGTCGATGCCCGACTTCGATATCGACTTTTGTCAGGATGGACGCGACCGCGTGATCCAGTACGTGAAGGACCGCTACGGCCATGACGCGGTGTCGCAAATTGCCACCTTCGGCACCATGGCGGCCAAGGCGGTGTTGCGCGATGTGGGACGCGTGCTCGATCTGCCATATCTCTTCGTCGACAAATTCGTCAAGCTGGTGCCCAACGAACTGGGGATTTCGCTGGCCGAAGCGCGCGAGAAAGAACCGCAAATTGACGAGCGCGCGCGCAACGAGGAAGAGCTCGCCGAATTGCTGCCACTGGCTGAAAAACTCGAAGGCGTGACCCGCAACGTCGGCATGCACGCAGGCGGCGTGTTGATCGCACCGGGCAAACTCACCGATTTTTGCCCGCTGTATCGCGCCGAAGGCTCGGACGCGGCGGTGTCGCAATTCGACAAGGACGACGTCGAAGCGATTGGCCTGGTGAAATTCGACTTCCTCGGCCTGCGCACCCTGACCATTCTGGCCGAGGCGGTGCGCTTTGTGCAGCGGCACGAAGACCGCAAGGACTTCCGTCTGGAAGACCTGCCGCTCAATGATCCGGCGGTCTACAAGCTGTTTGCCGATGGCAATACCACTGCGGTATTCCAGTCCGAATCGCGCTCGGCCAAGGATCTGGAAAAGAAGCTCAAGGGTGATTGCTTCGAAGACATCATCGCCTTGATGGCGCTCAACCGGCCGGGCCCGCTGGGCTCCGGCATGGTGGACGATTTCATCGCGCGGAAACAGGGCAAGCAGAAACCGGAGTATTTCCACCCCGACCTTGAACCGGTCCTGAAATCGACCTACGGCATCATCGTCTACCAGGAGCAGGTGATGCTGGTGGCGCAGATTCTGGCGGGCTACAGCCTCGGCAGCGCCGACATGCTGCGACGCGCCATGGGTAAGAAAAAACCCGAGGAAATGGCCATACAGCGCACCATTTTTCTCGAAGGTGCAGCCAAGCGTGGCGCCGATACCAAGGTCGCCGAGCGCTTGTTCGACCTGATGGAAAAGTTTGCTGAATACGGCTTCAATAAATCGCACTCGGCCGCCTACGCGCTGATCGCATATCACACGGCCTGGCTCAAGGCGCATTACCCGGCCGAGTTCATGGCGGCAACGATGTCGTCCGAAATGTCGGATACCGACAAGGTGCGGGTGTTCTTTGAGGACAATCGCGCCAATGGGATGACGCTGTTGCCGCCCGATATCAACCAGTCCGGTTATCGCTTCGAACCCGTCAGTCAAACCGAAATCCGTTATGGACTGGGTGCGATCAAGGGCAGCGGTGAGGCGGCTATTGGCGCGATCGTCGCCGAACGTGAAGCCAACGGCCCGTATAAAGGTCTGTTTGATCTAACGCGCCGGGTCGACAAGCGCTATCTCAATCGTCGCGTACTCGAAGCGCTGGCGAAGGCGGGCGCGTTCGATCAAATCAACGATCATCGCGCCAGTCTGATGGCCTCGGTCGGTGCTGCACTTGAAACCGCCGACCGCGTCGCGCGCAGTGGCGGGCAGGTCGGCCTGTTTGGTGAAGCGCTCGAGGGCGGCGAAGACCTGGTCGACGTGCCGGTGTGGTCGGACCAGGAAAAACTGCAGCAGGAAAAATCCGCGCTGGGCTATTTTTTCAGCGGCCACCCATTCACATCCTATCTGGCTGAAGTGTCGAGTTTTGCCAAAAAACAGCTCGACAGTCTGGAGCCTTCGCGTGATCCGGTGATGCTGGCGGGTATCGCGGTGTCGCTGCGCACCCAGATGACGCGTCGCGGCAAGATGTTGATTTTGTTGCTGGACGACGTGACGGCGCAGGTCGAGGTGGTGATTTTCAACGAACTCTACGAGCAGAACCGGCACCTGTTAAAGGATGATGCGCTGCTGATCATCGAAGGCAAGGTCAACCGGGACGATTATTCGGGTGGCGTGCGGGTCACCGCGGAAAAGATCTACGACCTGGCCGGTGCGCGCACGCGGTTTGCCCAGGGCCTGCAACTGGCCTGTAATGGCCAATGCCAACCCCAGCCCAATAGTGGCCGCAAACTGGCCGAATTACTCGCCCCGTACAGGGCCCAGCAGGATGGGTGCCCGGTGTGGGTGGATTACCACGCCCCAGGTGCGCGCTGCCGGGTACGCCTGGGCGAGGACTGGAAAGTGAGGCTGGATGACCGTTTGCTTGAATCACTGGGGAGTTGGCTCAAGCCCGAAGCAGTGAATGTCATCTACTGAGTGTTGTGTTTATGCTGTTGGGCCGCTGGAATAATCGTACCAATTCAGGTTTTTTTGTTAAAAGTTTGTTGACAGGCATAACGTTATATTAGAAGATGCTTATAACGCTGATGTGGCCGCAATGGCACAGTAGGTGTTGTCTCCTCCAATCCTCCTCCTTTGGTGGATATTCAGCCCGACTCTAACGAGTTGGGCTTTTTTTTTGCCTGAAGGCTTTTATTAACGCATGCGTGAGTGTTTGACGTTATGCAGCCCGTTTCTCGAATGTGCTGAATAGGTCCTGTGTCACGATTGCTGTCTGGATAACGTGCTGTACATGCGCGAGCGGTGGGCCACCGTGAGCCCATTTGATCAAGGCATTGACCGCGTCAGCCGACCCTTGAACCGTGGCTTCCACTGAGCCATCCGGTCGATTGCAGACCCAGCCGTTGACCCCCAGACGTTCAGCTTCGCGGCGCATGGATTCACGAAACCACACCCCCTGCACGCGGCCCTGAATCTTCAAATGGAGCGTGACCACCGGTGATTTACTTCACTTTCATGCCGGGTTGGGCGCCGTGGTCCGGTGACAGGATGAACAGGCCCGGCTCGCTGCCGGAAGCAGCCAGCACCATGCCTTCGCTCATGCCGAATTTCATCTTGCGCGGCGCGAGGTTGGCGACCATAACCGTGTAGCGGTCGATCAGGGCTTCGGGGGCGTAGGCTGACTTGATGCCGGCAAACACCTGACGCGTGCCGAGGTCGCCGAGGTCGAGCGTGAGGCGCAGCAGTTTATCGGCGCCTTCGATGTGTTCGGCGTTGGCGATGCGCGCGATGCGCAGGTCGATCTTGCTGAAATCATCGATGCTGATGGTGTCGGCAACCGGATGGGTTGCGTTGACCTGGGCTTCGGCATGACGAGCGGGCGTCGGCGCGACAGAAGCGGTTGGTTCAAGGTTCTGTTTGTTGGCGTCTACCATGGCTTCGATGGATTTGGGGTCAATGCGGGTCATAAGATGGCTGTACTCGTTGATGCGGTGGCGGATGAACAGGCTTTGCGCATCGTCCCAGGTGAGTGGGTCAATGTTGAGGAAAGCCTCGACCTGTTCGGCAAGCTTGGGCAGCACCGGTTTGAGGTACAAGGTTAGCAGTCGGAAACAATTTAGCGAGACGGTGCAGACTTCGTGCAGGCGATACACTGCCTCATCCTTCTTCGCCAGTTCCCATGGTTTTTCGTCCGCCACATACTGGTTGGCGCGATCGGCCAGCGCCATGATCTCGCGCAGCGCCTTGGCAAAGTCGCGTGATTCGTAATGCGCAGCGATTGAACTGGCAGCGGCCTGGAATTCACCGATGAGCTCGAGGTTGGCCACGCCATCGGCGAGCTTGCCGTCGAATTTCTTGTGTATGAAGCCGGCGGTGCGGCTGGCGATGTTGATGAACTTGCCGACCAGGTCCGAATTCACCCGTGCGACGAAATCGTCGAGGTTGAGATCGATGTCTTCCATCGTGCCATTGAGCTTGGCTGCATAGTAATAGCGCAGCCATTCGGGGTTGAGACCCTGCGCCAGATAACTGTCGGCTGTGATGAAGGTGCCACGCGACTTCGACATCTTCTGCCCATTCACCGTCAGGAATCCGTGCGCATACACCGCCGTCGGCAGGCGGTGGCCAGAGTATTTCAGCATCGCCGGCCAGAACAGGGCGTGAAAATACAGGATGTCCTTGCCGATGAAATGCACCAGTTCGGTCTTGGCATCGGCGCCCCACCAGGCATTGAAGTCAAGACCGTTGTCAGCTGCGTATTTGGCGAAGCTCGCCATGTAGCCCACCGGCGCATCCAGCCACACGTAGAAATACTTGCCCGGCGCACCCGGAATTTCGAAGCCGAAGTAGGGCGCGTCGCGGCTGATATCCCAGTTGTTCAGCCCTGACGCAAACCATTCCTGCATCTTGTTTGAGGCTTCAGCCTGCAGCGTGCCCGAGGTGGTCCACTCGCGCAGAAAGGCTTCGCAGGCACCGAGCTTGAAGAAATAGTGTTCAGAATCTTTGTGCACCGGCGTGGCGCCTGATACCGCCGATACCGGGTTCTTCAGTTCGGTCGGGCTGTAGGTCGCACCGCACACCTCGCAGTTGTCGCCGTACTGATCCAACGCGCCGCACTTGGGACATTCACCCTTGATGAAGCGGTCCGGCAGGAACAGATTTTTGACCGGGTCATACAGTTGCGCGATGGTTTTGACATCGATCAGGCCGGCCTCTTGCAGGCGTAGATAAATTTTTGAGGCCAGATCGCGGTTCTCGTCCGAATGCGTCGAATAGTAATGGTCGAAGCCGATGTTGAAGCCGGCGAAGTCGCGTGTGTGCTCGTCCCATACCCGGCCGATCAGGGTTTCCGGGGTGATGCCTTCCTTTTCCGCGCGCAGCATGATCGCCGTACCGTGCGTGTCGTCGGCGCACATGTAACGGCAATCGTGGCCGTGCATTTTCTGGAAGCGCACCCAGATATCGGTCTGGATATATTCAACCAGGTGGCCGAGGTGGATGCTGCCGTTGGCGTAGGGTAGGGCAGAGGTAACGAGGATTTGGCGGGGCATGGACAGCTGGGAAACCCAAATAGCACAAGAAGACGCCATTTTACCGGCTAGAAGCGCGAGCCGGGTTGTTTCAGGAACTCAAGTTCATCATCAGTGGATGGCCGACCCAGGATGGTGTTGCGATGAGGAAATCGCCCGAAGCGCGCCACCACGTCGCGATGCTTGTGCGCATAGTTCAGGAAGTCGTCGAACAGGGCGCGCTCATCCACAGCGGCCTCATGGGCCAATTTTTCAAACTGTAGAACAGACTGATCCTGCATGACATTCGACTCGGCGTGTTCCAGCGGCAGATACAGAAATACCCGTTCGATGGGCGCAAGTTGCTGGTCTTCACCTGCAGCCAGCGCGGCCAGACACAAGGCCAGGGCTTGTGGGTCCGTGGTAAAGGCCTGGGCCTGATTGCGGTGAATATGGTGTGGAAACTGATCAAGCACGATGACCAGCGCCAGCCGTCCACGTGGTGTGCCGGACCAATGGTCGAGTTGGCCTGCCGCCGCAGCAACCAGCGTGTTTGCAAACTGAACGGCCACCGCTTGATCATTTGCCGCCGATTTTCCGAACCAAAGCTTGCGCTGCCGCCCGCCGATTTCAGTCGCACTGCCGGCTGGGCCGAACCAGAAACCGAGTACGTTTTCAGCATGCAGCATCATGATGTATCTCCAGAATAAAGTTGTTTTTGGATCGAATAGGGCCGCGCTATTTTTGGATTTCGACGCTTGCGCGGAAGGCACGGGCTCAGGTCTTGCATTGACACATCACTTTGCCAGTTCTGCATCCTGTGTCACGGCCCTTAAGGGTTGAACTGGCTGGCGATTTATAAAAAATATCGGAACTGGGGTTGTCCACCTAATGCCATGTGCCATTACAAGACCTGATTTTCACTTAACGCTCCCTGGCTACTTCCGGCACCGGGTTTTATTTATGCGCTTGTGCGAATTTCAGTTTTGCAACAACAAAAAAGGCCTGGTATGCCTCACACGGCCCATCCCCAGACGCTTCCCGAATAGCCTCAAGTCGGGCGGGGACATGCCCGTTACTATCAAAATCGGAGATGTCGCCATGCGGTGACGGACGCCCATTGGGAGAGCAGCATGACTGAAGACAGCAGGAGTGTAGTGGAAGTTCGTGACGGAACAGACCCGGACACGGGGAAAAGCGCGGCGACAGGCAAGACGGGCCGGCGCAAGGCATCGCCCCGCCCACGTCTCGTGGTATCGGGTGACGTGGTTGCAAATGCCACTCCCCAGGGATTTGAGGCTGATGCAGTGGGTCGTGGCGTGAGTAGTGCCGCAACGCGGCATCTGCAGTCTGTGGGCGACATTATCTCGGGCCTGCCGCCTACCGAGGCGGAGGAACTGCTCAAGGATCTGCTGCGGCAGCAGCAACCCCGCCTTGGCCAGGTCAAGCTCAATCCGGACGAAGAACTGACGTCGGGCTGGCGCGATGGCGGCTACCCATACAAGCATCTGATGCTGCGCAAGAATTACGAGAAGGATAAATACCGCCTGCAGGTCGAATTACTCAAGCTTCAAGCCTGGGTCAAGGAAACCGGGCAGAAAGTGGTCATCCTTTTCGAGGGGCGCGACGCGGCAGGCAAGGGGGGCGCAATCAAGCGTTTCATGGAACATCTGAATCCGCGCGGCGCACGGGTGGTGGCGCTGGAAAAGCCCACCGATACTGAGCGTGGGCAATGGTATTTCCAGCGTTACGTCAATCACCTGCCTACCCATGGTGAAATCGTGATGTTCGATCGGTCGTGGTACAACCGCGCTGGAGTCGAGCGGGTGATGAACTTCTGCAGCCCTGCTGAATACGATGAATTCATGCGCCAGACACCTGAATTCGAGCGCATGCTTGCGCGCAATGGCATCCACCTCGTCAAATTCTGGTTCTCGGTGAGTCGCGAGGAGCAACGTCGCCGCTTCAAGGAGCGCAAGGCGCATCCGCTGAAGCAGTGGAAGCTGTCACCGATTGACGTGGCTTCCCTCGACAAGTGGGATGATTACACCAAGGCCAAAGAGGCGATGTTTTTCCACACGGACACCGCTGATGCGCCGTGGACCGTAATCAAATCCGACTGCAAGAAACGCGCACGTCTGAACGCCATGCGCTACATCCTGCATAAATTGCCTTATACGAAGAAGGAAAGCGAGCACATCGGCCAACTTGACCCGCTGATTGTCGGGCGGGCCAATGTGGTGTTCGAGCGCGGCGAGCATGAGGCCAGCATTCTGGCCTAGCAGCCTGGTTTAGGAAGACACTGAGCAAGTTGGTTTGCTTTGTGGTTCGACGCGTTCACCACGAACGAAATCAAGCACTTGCCGTTCGTCCTATCGAAGGAAGCCCGTCGAGGACTTGTTCAGTGTCTCCTTGGCACTTGGCTTAATTGAGTTCGGGGTCCTGTTCAATGTCCTGCGCGCGCTGCATCGGGCGGCGCCCGACTTGAATTTTCAGGTCCAGAACCTGCTGCTTGCGTGCCACCCTGAGTTGAGCCTCAACACCCGGCTTCAGATCGGCAATCAGATTGAGCAACGAGGCTGAATCCGTCACGGCGCTGCCATTGACTGCCAGCAGAATGTCGCCGGGGTGGATGCCGCCTGCGTTGGCCGGCCCGCCTTTCAATACACCTGCAATCAATGCACCTTCTGCACTTTTCAGGTTGAATGACTCAGCCAGTTCGGGGGTCAAATCCTGTACCTCGATGCCAACCCACCCACGCGTCACGCTGCCTGATTTGATGATCTGCTCCATCACCTGGCGGGCAATGCTGACCGGAATGGCAAAGCCGATACCTTGCGAGCCACCGGTTCGCGAATAAATGGCGCTGTTTACCCCGACCAGATTGCCGCTGGCATCGACCAGCGCCCCTCCCGAGTTGCCCGGGTTGATGGCTGCATCGGTCTGGATGAAATTTTCGAAGGTATTGATGCCGAGGTGAGTGCGCCCCAGCGCACTGACAATACCCGCAGTCACAGTTTGACCCACGCCGAATGGGTTGCCGATGGCCAGCACCCAGTCGCCCACTTTGATGCTGTCGGGCTGGGCAAAAGTAATCGCAGGCAAATTGCCGGCATCGATTTTGAGTACAGCCAGATCTGTTTCGGGATCGGCACCGACTACGCGGGCGGGTAGTGTTCTGCCATCCGCCAGCGCCACCTGGATTTCATCGGCAGCTTCAACCACATGATGGTTGGTGAGAATGTAGCCATTCGCGCTGACGATGACACCTGAGCCCAGGTTGGACGCCTGCCGTGGGCGCGCATCCTGCCGATCACCAAAAAAATAACGAAAAATTGGATCCTGCATGGCCGGGTGGGCTGGGTTCCGTATTTTTTGCTGGGTGAACACGTTGACCACGGTCGGAATGACCTTGTTTGCCGCCGGGGCGAACGAGCCGGACGGGGTGTGCTCACCGGTTATCGCTTGTTGAGCCTGCTTGATGGTGAGATTTTGCGGCTGCGGTTGCCAGCGCAGCAGGTCAGGCTTGAATAAAGTGATGATGAATAATACCCCCAAGGCTACTGTTGTAGATTGGGCGAAGAGTAACCAGAATTTGCGCATATTGATTAAATTCAGAGACTTGGCGTGATTTTGTGGCCGGGCGATTATAGCGCGGGGCGGACGGTACATGGCGAGATTAGCAGGGCGGGCTTCCGCCGGGGGGGGCAAATTGGTTAGAATGCCGGTTTTATTGCAACTCGTTCGGGTTAAGTAAACATGAGCCAGGAAGCCAATGGGCAAAAAGTGGACACCAGTAAGCGAAAATTCTTGATCGCTGCGACCAGCGCCGTCGGCGGGGTTGCGGCGGCAGGCGTTGCTGTTCCGCTGGTGATGAGCATGATGCCGAGTGCACGCGCCAAAGCCGCGGGCGCACCGGTGGAGGTGGATATCAGCAAGGTTGAGCCTGGCATGCTGTTGACAGTCGAGTGGCGTGGCAAGCCGGTGTGGGTCGTTAATCGTACCAAGGAGATGCTTGATGGTCTGCCCAAGATTGACAGCCAGTTGACCGATCCCAACAGCGAACAGCCACAGCAGCCTGAATACTGCAAGAACGCCACGCGTTCGATCAAGCCTGAATATCTGGTGGCTGTGGGTATTTGCACGCATTTGGGTTGTTCGCCCAGCGAAAAACTTAAGTCGGGAAGCGAGAGCGGCTTGGGTGCGGACTGGCCAGGCGGTTTCTTCTGCCCCTGCCACGGTTCGCGTTTCGATCTTGCCGCGCGCGTATACAAGAACGTTCCGGCCCCGACCAACCTGGTGATTCCGCCTCATCAATACCTCAGCGACACCAGGTTGCTGATCGGTGTAGACGCAAAAGGAGCTTAATTAATGTCTGCCCTGCAAAAAATGATGGGTTGGGTCGATGATCGATTCCCGCTCACCGCTACCTACAAGGCGCACCTGTCTGAGTACTATGCGCCCAAGAACTTCAACTTCTGGTACTTCTTCGGTTCACTGGCGTTGTTGGTGCTGGTGCTGCAAATCGTGACCGGTATTTTCCTGACCATGAACTACAAGCCGGATGCGGAACTCGCTTTTGCCTCCGTCGAGTACATCATGCGCGACGTCGAGTGGGGCTGGCTGATCCGCTACATGCACTCTACCGGTGCCTCGCTGTTCTTTGTGGTGGTCTATCTGCACATGTTCCGTGGCCTGATGTATGGGTCGTATCGGAAGCCGCGTGAGCTGATCTGGATTTTTGGCGTGCTGATCTATCTGGCGCTGATGGCCGAAGCCTTCCTCGGTTATTTGTTACCGTGGGGTCAGATGTCGTTCTGGGGTGCGCAGGTGATCGTTAACCTGTTTGCGGCCGTGCCGTTCATCGGTGAAGACCTGTCGATCTGGATTCGTGGTGACTACGTGATTTCGGACGCTACGCTGAACCGTTTCTTTGCTTTCCACGTTATTGCCTTGCCGCTGGTGCTGCTCGGACTGGTGGTGGTGCACCTGGTGGCGCTGCACGAAGTCGGCTCCAACAACCCGGACGGCGTTGAAATCAAAAAGCACAAGGATCCGGTCACGCACATTCCGCTCGATGGCATTCCCTTCCACCCGTATTACACGGTGAAGGACATCGTTGGCGTGATTGTCTTCCTGATGGTGTTCTCGGCGATTCTGTTCTTCGGCCCGGAAATGGGCGGCTACTTCCTTGAAGCCAACAATTTCATCCCGGCTGATCCGCTGAAGACGCCGCTGCATATCGCGCCGCTGTGGTATTTCACGCCGTTCTACGCGATTTTGCGCGCTGTGCCGCCGATGTTCGGCTCGCAGTTTCCGGGGGTGGTGGCAATGGGCATGTCGATCGTGCTGATGTTTTTCCTGCCGTGGCTGGACCGTGGCAAGGTCAAGTCGATCCGCTATCGCGGCCCGATCTACAAGATCATGCTGGCGCTGTTCATCGTGTCCTTCATTGGTCTCGGCTACCTCGGTCTGCTGCCGTCCACGCCGCTGCTGACGATCGCAGCCCAGGTTTTCTCAGTGATTTACTTCCTGTTTTTCCTGTTGATGCCCTGGTATACCTCGATTGACAAAACCAAACCGGAACCGGAAAGGGTGACTGGCTAAATGAAACGCTTAAAGAATTTTCTTTTCCTGCTGGCGGCAGCCCCCGTCCTTGCTTTTGCATCCGGCGCCAGCATCCACCTGGACAAGGCTCCGATCAATCTGGCCGACCAGGAATCTTTACAACGCGGCGCCCGCGTGTTCGTAAACTACTGTCTCAACTGCCACAGCGCGGGATACATGCGTTACTCGCGCCTGCAGGACCTGGGTCTTACCGAAGACCAGATCAAGGACAACCTGCTGTTCGCAGCCGAGAAGCCGGGCGAGACCATGAAGGTCGCCATGACCAAGGCAGATAGCAAGGCCTGGTTTGGCGCCGTCCCGCCCGACCTCAGCGTGATCTCGCGTTCGCGCGGTGCCGACTGGCTTTACACCTACCTGCGCAGTTTCTACCGTGACGAGACTCGTGCCACGGGCTGGAACAACGTTGTGTTCGACAAGGTCGGCATGCCGCACGTGCTGTGGGAGTTGCAGGGTGAAATGGTGCCGGTCTACAAGAAAGAGGGCGAGCATGAAGTGCTTGAGCGCCTTGAACTGGCCAAGCCGGGCAGCGTGACGCTCGCCGAATACGATGCCATGGTCGGCGATCTGGTCAACTATCTGGAGTGGATGGGAGAACCTGCCCAACTCCAGCGCAAACAACTCGGGATCATCGTTCTGGCTTTTCTGGCGTTCTTCTTTGTGGTGGCTTACTACCTGAAGAAAGAGTTCTGGAAAGACATTCACTGAACCCGCTTATGTCGTTTAGCCAACAGCCGGACTGTGTCCGGCTGTTGGCGTTTTAAGCTTTAAACACGCCACACCTTAGGGAGCCCCCGCCATGATGACCTTGTATTCCGGCAGTACCTGTCCATACAGCCACCGCTGTCGCATCGTCCTGTTCGAAAAGGATATGGACTTTGAAGTGATCGATGTGGATATGCACAACAAGCCGGAAGAAGTTGCCAGCATCAGCCCCAGCGGCAAGATGCCGGTGCTGGTTGAGCGCGATCTGGTCCTGACCGAATCCAATATCATCAATGAATACATTGATGAGCGGTTTCCGCATCCGCAACTGATGCCGCCGGATCCCGTCATGCGCGCCCGTGCACGCCTGGTGCTGTTCAACTTCGAGCATGATTTGTTTACGCATGTGAATACGCTTGAGCACAGCCTGGGCAAGGGATCGGACAAGTCACGCCAGGAAATTCGTGACAGCCTGTCTCAGCTTTCCCCCATCCTGACCAAGCAGAAGTACCTGATGAACGACGAGTTCTCCATGCTGGATGTGGCGATTGCACCGTTATTGTGGCGTCTCGAGTATTACGGTATTGAACTACCCAAGGTTGCGGCACCCGTGCTTAAGTACCGTGAGCGTTTGTTCAGCCGTCCGGCTTTCATCAATGCGTTGACCCCGACCGAAAAGGCGTTGCGCAAGTAAGGACAGGCACGTGGCCGAACTTTCAACCAAGCCGTATTTGATCCGTGCGCTGTATGAGTGGTGCGCGGATTCGGGCTACACCCCACAGCTTCTGGTTGCTGTCGATGGCCGCACACGTGTTCCACCTGGTTTCGTCAAGGATGGCCAGATTGTTCTGAATGTCAGTGCCGGGGCGACACGAAACCTCACGCTCGAAAACGACTGGATACAGTTTTCCGCGCGTTTTGGTGGGGTGTCACATGAGATATCCGTTCCAGTCGATCGCGTAGCGGCAATTTTTGCTCGTGAAAATGGGCAGGGCTTGCACTTTGAGCCCGTCGACGCGAGCGAGCCAACCACGCAAGAATTGCCCGCACCACCAGACGACGCACCCACTCCACCGCGGGGCAAGCCTTCACTTAAAGTCGTCAAGTAATCTGGCGATCAGTCACGTAGTCTCGTTATAATATCGCCCGTCGCCGCTTTAGCTCAG
>JASJPE010000032.1:0-69964 GCA_031426895.1 Thiobacillus sp.
TGATGCTGGCCTACTCGGCCCGTAACCGTTCGGCTTCGATCCGTATTCCGATCGCCGCCAGCGAAAAGGCACGTCGTATCGAAACCCGTTTCCCTGATCCCATGGCCAACCCGTATCTGTGCTTTACTGCGCTGATGATGGCAGGTCTGGACGGCATTCAGAACAAGATTCACCCCGGCGATCCGTCGGACAAGGACTTGTATGACCTGCCGCCGGAAGAAGACGCGAAGATTCCGAAGGTCTGCCACAGCCTGGAAATGGCGCTGGACGAGCTCGACAAGGATCGCGAATTCCTGACCCGCGGTGGTGTGTTTACCAACGACATGATTGACGCCTACATCGAACTGAAGATGCAGGAAGTCACCAAGTTCCGCATGACCACGCACCCGGTTGAGTTTGCAATGTATTACTCGCTGTAATCGGTTTCGGTCTCAGCAGAAAAGGGCGGCTTCGGCCGTCCTTTTTTATGGGCGCAGCCTAAGCGTTGGTCCCTGAAAACCATGCTCTGAAGGTGTTCAAGATTACGTGTTTTTGGCCGTTACCAAAGGGGTACGCTACACTCAGACTTATGCAAATCACTCGCCTTTCCCTTCTTTTATGCTTGATTTCAGCCGCGCCGGCGCAGGCTGAAATCTACAAGTACGTCGATGAAAATGGGCAGGTGACATTTACCGACGTCTATAGGAAGGGGGCCAAGCGTATCGATTTGCCAGGTGCACCGACGCCTCTTTCGAGCGGCAGCAAAGCGCCTAGACGGGCATCTTACAATCCCAGCCCGATGGACTTTCCGCGTATCGATGCCGGTACGCAAAAGCGTCGTGACGATGTGCGTCGTCAGGTGCTGCAGGATGAAATTACCGGTGAACGCCGCAATGCCGATGAGGCGCGCCGCCAACTGGCTCTGGGCGAGCGCCTGCAGCCGGGTGAACGCAATACTGATTCCACTTATCTGAATCGCGTCAAGAAGCTGCAGGCCACGGTGCAGCAGCATGATCAAAACGTCTCGTCGATTCAACGCGAATTGGCCAATCTGAAATAAGCTTATTGAGTTCCCCCGCGTGTAATCCGAGGGGTGCGCACAAGCCGCCACGCACTTAAAGACGCCAAAGCGCTAAAGGACTCCGATCCACTACGCGCTAAAGTGCGTGTGGAATCGTATGCGTCAACAACCACGCTCCACCCGCAAGGAGTAGGCCGTGGTTGTAAAGCCAACAAGTCGGCAACAGCCACGCTCCACCCGCAAAGGGTAGGCCGTGGTTGTACAGACGCTAAAGCGTCAACAACCACGCTCTGGCACAATCAGTGCTTCTATTGGATGCATGAGCATGGTGTCTTCTACTTCCACTGATTTTTTCGGCCTCGACTGTTTATCCACGGGCGCAATGGTATTGGATGCGGACCATCGTATCTGCTACGTGAATCCTGCGGCTGAAACCTTGCTCGGCGTGTCCGGTGCATTGCTGATTGGGAATGTGGCCGAGCAATCGTTTGAGTACAGTCTGGAACTCTTGCAGGCCGTGCAAACGGCGCGTAACGAGCAGGAAACCGTGATCGAATACGAAATTGATGTCTCGGTGAGCGGACATCCCCCCATCCGGGTTGGATGCAGTATTTCGCCCCTGGATAAGCAACCGGGCGCGGTGTTGATTGAAATGCGTGCAGTGGACCCGCATTTACGCATCGCCCGGCTGGAGCAAACGCGCTTGCAGCAGGAAGCCAGCCGTGAACTGTTGCGCAACCTGGCGCACGAAATCAAAAATCCTCTGGGGGGTATTCGTGGCGCAGCGCAGTTGCTGGAGCACGAGCTGCCGCGTGAATCCTTGCGCGAATACACGCAGGTCATTATTAAAGAGTCAGATCGTCTGCAGTCTCTGATGGAGCGGCTGTTGACCCCTCACCGCACGCCTCATTTTGGTGCCGTCAATATCCACGAAGTCCTTGAGCGCGTGCGTAGTCTGATCCTGGCTGAAACACCGAGTGTGAAACTCCGCCGTGATTACGATATCAGCCTGCCGGATATTCGGGCTGACGCGGAACAACTGATCCAGTCCACGCTCAACGTTGCACGCAATGCAGTGCAGGCGATGCAGGGGCAAGGTGAAATTATTTTGCGTACGCGAGTGGCGCGGCAAATCACCCTCGAAAGTCGTCGCTACCGGCTGGGCCTGCGAGTCGAAATTATCGACAACGGCCCGGGCGTTCCTGATGATATCCGAGAGCAGATTTTCTACCCGTTGGTGTCGGGCCGCGAAGGCGGCAGTGGTTTGGGGTTGGCGGTGGCGCAAACGTTGGTTGTACAAAACCATGGCACTATCGAATGCGAGAGTCGGCCCGGCCATACTGTTTTTTCGATTTTTCTTCCGCTTCCTGTTTGAATACTATGCCCACATCAAGCTGTGTCTGGATTATTGACGATGACCGTTCTATTCGCTGGGTGCTCGAAAAAGCCCTGTTGCGTGAGAATATTCCGTGCATGACCTTCAGTTCGGCCACCGATGCGTTGCGTGAACTGGAGCGTAGCGAACCCAGCGCGGTGTTGTCTGATATCCGCATGCCGGGGGTGAGTGGGCTGGAGTTGTTGCAGTCTTTGAAAGAGCGTTTGCCCAAAGTGCCGGTCATCATCATGACGGCATATTCCGATCTGGATAGCGCGGTGGCAGCGTTTCAAGGCGGGGCGTTCGAATATTTGCCGAAGCCGTTCGATGTCGATCAGGCGCTTGAACTGGTGCGTCGCGCCCTGGCGGAAAACGCCAGCCGTGATGTGCCGGCCATGAGCGATGCGCCCGTTCCGGAAATTCTCGGACAAGCGCCTGCGATGCAGGAAGTATTTCGCGCCATCGGCCGCTTGGCACAGTCGAATGCTACGGTGATGATTACTGGTGAATCCGGCAGTGGCAAGGAACTGGTGGCGCGTGCATTGCATCGCCACAGCCCGCGTGCCACCGGACCATTTATTGCGCTGAATACCGCGGCTATTCCCAAGGATTTGCTGGAATCCGAACTTTTTGGCCATGAGCGTGGCGCGTTTACCGGTGCGGCCGCCCAGCGGCGCGGGCGTTTCGAACAGGCTGATGGCGGTACGCTGTTCCTGGATGAAATTGGTGACATGCCGGCTGAACTGCAAACCCGCCTGTTGCGTGTATTGTCCGATGGCCAGTTTTATCGGGTGGGTGGACATACGCCGATGAAGGTAAACGTGCGTGTGATCGCTGCCACGCATCAAGACCTTGAGGTACGGGTCAGTGAAGGTCTGTTTCGCGAAGACCTGTTCCATCGGCTGAACGTGATTCGTCTGCGTCTGCCGGCACTGCGCGAGCGGCGTGAGGATATCCCCTTGCTGGTGCGACATTTCATGCAGAAAAGTGCGCGTGAACTGGGGATGGAGGCCAAGGGCGTGTCGGATTCTGCGCTCAAGACACTGGTTAATCTGCCGTGGAGTGGCAACGTGCGTCAACTGGAAAATGTCAGCCACTATCTGACGGTGATGGCGCCCGGTCAGGTGGTTGAAATAGGGGACTTGCCGACCGATTTGATGCAGGGGACCATCGTGCAAACGGGGAGCGACTGGTTACAGGGACTGGCTGCCGAGGCAAGTGCCCGCTTGGCGCGGGGGGATGCGGCCATTCTGGGTGAATTGACCCAGGACTATGAAAAAACCTTGATCGAGGTGGCGTTGCGCCATACCGGTGGGCGGCGCATTGAAGCGTCCCACTTGCTGGGCTGGGGGCGGAATACCTTGACGCGCAAAATCCATGAACTGGGAATGGACGATGACGATCAGGGTGATTCAAAATGACATCAGCGTGATGCAAGTACGCAATAAAAAAGCCGACATAAAGCCGGCTTTTTTATTGCAGGTATGACAAAGGGTCAGGCTGTCTGGGATTCTTCCAGCAGTTTCTGAATTTCGCCTTTCTGATACATCTCAATCATGATGTCAGAACCACCGATCAACTCGCCCTTGATATAAAGCTGCGGGAAAGTTGGCCAGTTGGCATAGTGCTTCAGATTCTCAAAAATTTCCGGATCGGCCAACACGTTCACGGCCAGAAAATCCTTCACGCCACACGCCTGCAGCACCTGGGCGGCACGCGATGAAAAACCGCACTGCGGAAACTGGGGTGTGCCTTTCATGTACAGCACGACGTTATTGGTGGTGACTTGGTCACGGATGCGATCGAGTGGGGTCATAGTGGGCTCCTGAAAAATACCTGAGTAGGACAGTCGGGTATTATACGCGCGAAGTGATCGGCGTCAAGCCGTTTTTGGCGTGCCTTTGTCCAGGTAGGGGCTGATAAAGGCTTTGTGAAACAGGTGTGGAATGAGCAAATGCGCGGGCATGCGCAGCCAGTGGGCGCGGATAAAAGCAGCCAGGCGGGCAGCGGGGGTGAAACCATCAGTACAGCTGTCATGGGTGGGCGCAAGAACACGAGTGAATACGCTGTCCATCAAGGAAAGTGTGATCCGGTTGGGCGCGCTGCCGGCCAGTGTGGCATTCACGCTGTCAGGGGTTGGGGTATCAAGAAAATGGTTGAGGTAACGCAGCGCGTAGAACAACGGGCGGCTTAATTGCAGCTCGTTGGCACGTGCGGTCAAACGGGCCCAGAAATCGGGGTCCGTAGCGACGGCATCACGCAGCAGGAGGTCAAGGTCAGTCAGATCGCGCAAGCCGTGTGGCAACTCACCATCATGAAATAAATGCGTGGCGGAGTGCAGGATGCGGTCTTCTGCCGCCAGTACATAAACGCCGGGCAGGGCTTTTATTTCGACCGCACGGCTGCGCAGCTTGGCTGAATCAGGGTGGTAGCGAGCGGTGTCGGGCAGGATCGCGTGATGTACATCGATCACGGTGTCACGCTGGATATGCTGCATCGGGGGAAGTTCGTGCATCCAGCGGCGGTAATAGCGCTTGTCATAAGCTGAGAGCCCGGTGGCGTGCCAGCCCGCCAGCATGAGCGAAGACTCGGCTTCAGACAAACGCTCGCGTGGTACCAGGATATCGATGTCATTGAATAGCCTGCCTTCCGCAGCAGGCAGGTCGGCGGCAACGTAAGCGGCTCCCTTGAGCACAATCATCGGACTGCCAAGATCGGAGAGCGCGGCGCGGAGTTTTTGCAGTTCCCAGCGTACGGCCATTCGTTGTTTGTCAGCAAGTGTTTCCGCCGCCTCGAAGTGCCATTGGGCGGTTGCTGGAATGACGGCTGTCAGTTCGTGCTGGCGAAACAGATAGGCTAGTCGCGCCAGTAAACCCGCTGCCCTGGCCTGTCGTACCAGCAGGTCCCAATCGCTCATGGAAAAGCGGGTGACGGTATCGGGGGTGCGCAGGATAGAAGCCAGCAAATTGCGGGATAAAGGCATAAATCAGGCAGGACTAAGCGGCATCGGCCAACTGGTCGAATGCGGCAATGGCTTCGTTTAGCTGACTGTAACGGAAATCGTAGCAACTTGTTTGGTCAACCAGCGCAGAGCCGACGCGAAAGCCGTCTGCACCCAGATGGCTGTAGTTGAATGCATTTTGCGCCAGAAACATGAAGGTCTGAGCCTTTGAGCGGGGTGTCAGGCGGGTGGTTGCACCTGCTTCCCATTTGGGGAAAATCACCCAGCCCGGGCGGGCCGTTTCATGCTGCCGCAATACACTATCGCGTGGGGGGCGCATGTGCGCCACCGTGCCTTTAATGGTGTCGTGCGAGGCACGGTTGATATAGACATCCGGGTTGAACTGCCGAATGACGTCAATCGACTGGTTCTTCAGGCTGACCGGGCGCGGCAACGGCTGAATCAGGCCGGTTTTCCGGTCGATCAGGGCCAGCTCATCGGATAACAGACGCCATCCTGATAACACCAGACCCGCTGTCAGCGTGCTTTTTCCAGAGCCGGGAGGGGCGGGTAAAATCGCTGCCACTCCATTTTTTTCGACTACGGCAGCATGGATGATGAGGTACTGGTGAGCTTGGGTCGAGACGCACCAGTTGAGCCCCCATTCCAGCATCGGAAACGCCTGGTCGCGTGGCAACGGTTTGAAGGGTTGCATGCCGTCAAACGAAAATGCCGCCTGGGGACGCAACCAGCGGCGCAGATTGGCCGGCGCATTGACGGAGACATGGAAATCAGCAAAGGCCTCGTGCGTACTGCGCACCTCGAACTGACCGTAGAGTTCAGCCAGGCCTTCTGCTACGTAGGGAAAGCGTGATTGCACCTTGAGCGAGAAGGGGCCGGTGCGCATCCAGATGCCAGCGCCAGCCAGTTGCCTGCGCAATTCGGTCGGGGGGAGTTGCAGCAATTTCATGTGTTTTCCAGCAACCCGATTCTACGCAGGCTATCCAGCGTGTCTTCAGCCAGTTCATGGAACTGGGATGTATCGGCCACCCCGAGGCGCGTGGCCAATGCCGTCGCGAGTTCATTCGCAGTATATCCGGGGTGTTCGCGACAGGTTTGATACAACGCTAGCGTCAGTGGCTTGAGATAATGGGTGTCGCCGGAAGCCGTATCATAGATGACCGCTTCGTCCCCCCAGCTTTTCAACAGACGTGTTGGTTCGGCTGATGCGCGTGTCATCGGCCTCAGTTCAGCGGGCAGTCGCGTTCGTTCAACATGGCGAGCGAGTCCTTCAGTGCCGCGCCATTACTTAAGTAGTTGTTTTTGAACAGGGTAATGATTTCGCCGGATGTGTATCCGTAGTTGACGTTTGCGTGCGCCGCGTTGAGCAGGGCCGCCACCGCATGAAAGCCCAGATTGGGCGAGATCGGGTCAGGGGTCCCGTTGCCATCACCATTCAATACTTGCATGACTTCCAGCAGAGTGTACGGGGTGCCGTCGCTCTTGTTGTACTGGGTGACTCCGAAAACCGTGTTGAATTTATCGGTGGTCCGGAACCCGGTTGCATTCCATGTGTCCTCATGCTGAGGCTGTTTCCAGTATCCCGGGGTGCATCCGGCACAGGCGGGTCCCTTGGGCGCAGACAGGTTGCCTGAAGCCATGCCGGAGATGGTGCACTGATTGGCCCAAACGGGGCGGCTTGCGAGGGTGAAAACCGCCGAGACGCCAAGTGCGGCACCAGCCAGTTTGCGGCGGGATGTGTTGATCTCGCCGTTTTGTGTGGTTTCCGGCGGAGTGTCTTGAGTATCGGATGAGCGGTCAGACATGGCAGGCCTCGACAATAATTTGGATAGTGTGCGAATAATTACAGCAAGAATCGCGCCAATATACCGTGAACCGCGCTGAAACGGCCACTGCAAAGCGGATTTGGCGATGTGACGTTAGGTGGCGATGGACTGGAGTGTAAATTATTTCGACAGTTTCCCCCCGCTTACTCGAAGAATGCCTGCCAGATCGGGCCAGCTTCGTGGGGCGAGAAAACGATGGGCGTGCAACAGGCTCCGGACTGTTTCGGCCTGATCGTAACCATGCTCCAGCAGCAGGGTGCCGTCAGGGTTGAGATGCGTGCTGGCGGTGCGAATCAGTTGGCGTAGATCATCCAGGCCATCACGCCCGGATGCCAGCGCGCTCAAAGGCTCAAAGCGAACATCGCCGCGCGCAAGATGCAGATCGGCAGCAGCGATATAAGGCGGGTTGCTGACAATGAGGTCGAAACATCGACCGGTGAGTGCAGTAAACCAGTCGCTGGGCAGAAATTCCACGTTGGCATGGAGCCGGTCGGCATTGTGCTGTGCGACGGTCAGCGCTGCAGCGGATCGGTCCACTGCCGTGATGCGTGCGAGCGGACGTTCCAGCGCCAGCGTAATGGCAATACAACCGCTTCCCGTGCCGAGATCCAGCACGTCCACGATTTGATCGGCGGGGAGGTGTGCCAGCGCGAGTTCAACCAGCAATTCGGTATCCGGGCGCGGAATCAGAACGTTTTTCGACACCTGAAATGGGCGGCCATAAAACTCGCGCGAGCCGACCAGATAGGCAATCGGTACACCTTCCAGTCGCCGCGACAGCAGGGATTGGAATGCTGCAATGTCTGTTGTTGTTTGCAGGTCGGAGTCGTGCGCGATCAGCCAGGCCGCATCGACCTGCCAGACGTGGGTCGCCAGCACACGGGCTTCCAGCCTGGCTTCGCGTCGTGGCAGGCCAAGCATGGCCGCGATGCGGGTGGTTGCCTCCTGGATCAAGTGGGCGACACTGGCCGGCGAACTGGTCACCGTTCAGCTTTCACCCGAAAGTGTGGCCAGCAACTCAGCCTGGTGTTCGGCCGCCAATGCATCGAAGAGTTCGGTCAGATCGCCGTCCATCATCGCGTCTATTTTGTATAGCGTCAGATTGATGCGATGGTCGGTGATGCGGCCCTGCGGGAAGTTGTAGGTGCGGATGCGGTCAGAACGGTCGCCGGTGCCGATCAGGCTTTTGCGGGTGCTGGCTTCGGCTGCTTGTTGTGCCCGGGTTTCGCGGTCTTTCAGACGTGCGGCCAATACGCTCATCGCCTGTGCGCGGTTGCGGTGTTGCGACCGGTCATCCTGGCACTCGACCACCAGCCCGGTGGGCAGGTGGGTGATGCGCACAGCTGAATCGGTTTTATTGATGTGCTGGCCGCCGGCACCGGAGGCTCGATAGGTGTCGATTCGCAGGTCGGCCGGGTTGATATTGATTTCGCCGACTTCGTCAGCCTCCGGCATCACCGCCACAGTGCAGGCCGAGGTGTGGATACGTCCCTGCGATTCGGTTTCCGGCACGCGCTGCACGCGGTGGCCGCCGGATTCAAATTTCAGCCGCGAATAGGCTCCGTTGCCGACGATGCGGACGATGGCCTCCTTGTAACCGCCCATGTCGCCGGGGTTTTCCGATATCACTTCCACCTTCCAGCCTTGCCGCTCGGCGTGGCGCGTGTACATGCGCAGCAGATTGCCGGCGAACAGCGCGGATTCATCGCCTCCTGTACCGGCACGGATTTCAAGAAAGATATTGCGTTCGTCGTTGGGGTCGCGCGGCAGCAGGGCGGTTTGCAGTTCGCTTTCCAGCTGCGTGATGCGCTCTGCGCCGTCGGCGAGTTCTGCTTCAGCCAGTTCACGCATATCCGGGTCGGCGAGCAGTTCACGTGCGGATTTCTGGTCGGCTTCGACTTGCCGGTACTGGCGAAACAGCGCCACCACCGGGGTAAGGTCGGCGTGCTCGCGGGTGAGCTTGCGGTAGCGCTCCATGTCATCGGCAATGTCGGGTTGCGACAGCAGGGCGTCGAGTTCCTCGAGCCGCTCGTCGGCGCGAGCGAGCTTATCGGTCAGCGAGGCCTTCATTCCTGGTGCAGCCCGTAAAGCTGGCTGATCAGACGGGCGAATTGATCGCGTTCGGCGCGGCTGGCGTGATTGAGTGCGTGGGTGGGCGCATGCAGCAATTTGTTGGCAAGTGCATGGCTCATCGCATCGAGCACAGCGCGCGGATCTTCGCCACGAGCCAGTGCCTTTTCGGCTTTTTCGATTTCGTGGCGGCGGTGACGTTCGGCACCATCGCGCAGTGAACGGATCACCGGTACCAGTTCGCGGCCTTCCATCCAGTGCATAAAATGTTCGACGCTGGTTTCGATGATCGCTTCAGCCTGCGCCACCTGCGCGACCCGGCTGTCCATGCCTTCCTGCACGACCTGGCCGAGGTCGTCCACGGTGTAGAGGAACACGTCGGCCATATCGGCGACTTCGGCTTCGACGTCTCGTGGCACGGCCAGGTCGACGATGAAAATAGGGCGATGGCGCCGCTGCTTGATCGCGCGTTCGAGCAAGCCCTTGCCGAGAATCGGCAGTGGGCTGGCAGTGGAGGTGATGATGATGTCGTAAGCCGGCAGTTCGTCGGGCAAGGCTGTGAGTGGAATGACGTCCGCACCAAAGCGTTCGGCCAGCGGCCGCGCCCGCTCGGCGGTGCGGTTGGCGACTGTCATGTGGCGCGGGTGCTGCGCAGCAAAATGCGTGATGCACAGCTCGATCATTTCACCGGCGCCGATGAACAGGCAGGCCTGCTCCTTGATGCTTGGAAAGATGCGCTCGGCGAGCCGTACGGATGCAGCAGCCATTGACACGGAATTGGCACCGATCTCGGTGCTGGTGCGGACTTCCTTGGCAACCGAGAAGGTGCGCTGGAACAGCTTGTGCAGCAGCAAGCCAAGCGTGCCGGCGTCTTCGGCTGTTTGCACCGCTTGTTTCAGCTGGCCGAGGATTTGCGTCTCGCCCAGCACCATCGAATCGAGCCCCGCCGCGACACGAAACGCATGCTGTGCCGCTTTTTCACGTGGCAACGCATACAGATACGGGGCGAGCTCCCGGCGTTCGATGTGATGGAAATCGGCCAGCCATTGCGTGACTGATTCAGGGGAGGGCGTGTTGCAATACAGCTCGGTGCGGTTGCAGGTCGACAGGATGGCAGCCTCGGAAACGCGCTGGCTTTGTGTCAGTTCATGCAGTGCCTGGATCAGTTTTTCCGGGCCGAACGCCACCTGCTCGCGGATCGCGAGCGGTGCGGTGTGATGGTTGACCCCGAGGGTGAGAAGCTGCATGCGGCTTTGGCCGAAAAATAAGACCGTTATTTTACCTGCTCCACGCTACGTGGCGTGCGCGGGGAGAGCGAGACGGTCGTAATAGCGCCCGCGATAGAGCAGGCGGCGGCGTTCGGGCGAGTCGGAAAATGCGCTGCGGGTATGCAGGACATTGTTGCAGATGAGGCCCATGCCAGGCGCAAGCCGCGTGGAGAGAATGTATTCCGAGCTGGCGAGAATGTCGGCCAGTGTTTTGACGGCGGCCTGCGTGGCGGCATCGTTCTTCCACACGATCGAGCGGGTGCGTGCGGTGTAGCGCATAGTCAGAAACCCCTGTTCAGGGTCGACCGAAAATACCGGGCCGCTTTGCTCGGCGCGGGCAATATTGTCATCGTCCATGCGGGCGGGAATCGTCATCGCGTCGGGTTGCATCAATGCGGCGACGTAATCGGGATTCGTGTCGCGTAGCTGGATATAGGCGATTTCATGATCGAGCAATGCATTTTCCCCGCCCGTTTCGGCATCCTGCGCGCAGTGCAGCGTCATGCCGAGAATGCGGCGGTCGGGCGTGTTGTAGTAGCCGTCGGTGTGCCAGTTGATCGGCTTGTGGGTGTAGGGGATGAACTCGCCGCGGCCGCTGCCCGCGTCGTCCGCGGGGGTGATGCTGGACAGCCCATCCTCGTCGGCGAGGTAGTTGCCTTCCAGGCGGCAGAGGCCAAGTTGCCGGGCAAGTTGATGCGGCAGGGATTTGTCGGCAGCAGGCAGATGCGGCGCACTGTAGATGACCATGTTGGCGCGTGTGCAACGGGACTTCAGCGCGCTGAAGTCTTCCGGCGTCAGTTGCCGCGGGTTGGCCAGTGGAACGACGAGTTCGTCGATGCTGCGCGGATAAGCCGCGAGCCTGGCATCCCGCCAGGCGCGGTAATCCGTCTCGCTGGCGAGGTCGAAAGGCGAATTCGCCATGCCGTGCCTTACTCGGGTGGCAGCATGTCGGGCGAGCCAAAGCCGCGCTTGACGGGCGCGTCGGACAACAAGCCCATGAAGCTTTTGCGAACCGTGCCCATCATCTCGGGCATCTCGATATCCATGATCTGGTCCATGATCCAGGTCTTGTCGTCATCACCCATTTCTTCACGGATTTGCAGGCTCAGGAAACGCAGCGCCGGAAAGCTGGCTTTCTCGTCGTCGGGGAATTCAAATTCCGCATAATCGTTGAAACGACGGTTCAGGAAGTCGATGAACTCGGCCTTGTAGTTGCGTGTGGCGTCGGTACCGATCGCCTCGATGATGTTTTCCTGCATGACTTCGCCGAGGCGGTTGGAAATGGCCTGCAGCACCGAGATGCGGCGTTCCGGGGACAGCGTGGCATAGGCCATGCGATCACAGTAATGCGCCAGAAAGGCCACAAATTCGGCTATCAGCTTGAAGCCGCGGGCCGGGGTGATGATGTCGTAGTTTTCGCGGCCAAGGTTGTCCACGGCCTTGTCGGCGACACGCCAGGTGGTTGAGGCAACCGCCGAGGCAATTTCTTCGGGGGTTCGTTCGCCATCTTTCTTGAACCAGATAGTGCGGACTCTGACGGGTTTGACCATGCTTATTCTCCTGTGGCGACGGGGCGGTCGGGATCGCTGATCCACTCGCTCCACGAGCCGGGGTACAGCCGTGAACCGGGGAGTCCGGCGATTTCCATCGCCAGAATGTTGTGACAGGCCGTGACGCCGGAGCCACACATGTGGAGCACCTGCCAGGCGGGTTTGCCTTTAAGCAGTGCCTGGTAGTTTTCACGCAGTGCTTCGGGCGGGAGGAAGGTGCCGTCCACATCGAGATTTTCATCAAACGGATAGTTGATGGCACCGGGCACGTGTCCGGCCACGGGGTCGAGTGGTTCAAACTCACCGGAAAAGCGGCGATCGGGGCGCGCGTCGATGATGAGTTGTTCGCCCGTGCGGGAGGCGTGCATCACCTCATCGGCGCCTACGATCTGGGTGGGTTCGGGCAGGCAGGCGCAGGCCGCTTTGTGCGGCGTTGGCAGATCGGCATCAACCGGGCGTTTTTCGCGCAGCCATTTGGGGTAGCCGCCGTCCAGCAGAGCCACGCCAGGGTGGCCGAGCCAACGCATCATCCACCACAGCCGGACGGCCATGGCACCATAACTGTCGTCATATACGACCACTTGCTTATTGACGCCGATCCCCCATCCGCAGAGCTTTTCGGTCAGCACGCGTGGATCGGGCAGCGGATGTCGCCCCGTTGTGTCAGTGGCGAGAGCAGAGAGATCCTCATCCAGATGAACATAGCGGGCACCTGGAATGTGGGCTTTCACGTAGGCCAGACGACCAGCCTCGGTGTCGGTGAGGGTAAAGCGGCAGTCCAGAACAACCCAGTTCGGATTGTCCAGATGTGCGGCCAGGTCTTCGGTGGTAACGAGGGTATTGGAAAACATGAACGGAGCCGTGAATGGTGCGCTTCAAGTTGGAAACGGGCAGCGTGGCATCGCCACGCTGCCCGTTTCTAGGGGGGTGTTGCCCGAATCAGTAACCACCCTTGCCGAAAGGCTTGGGCAGGCCAGCGACGCGGCAGCCCTGGCGGGCAGGCATGTTGGGGAACAGTTCGTACAGCGTTTTTTTCCAGTCCACGCCTTCGTGCAGGTCGGTCAATTCGGCGACCATATTGCGGAAGTTTGGGGTCTGGCCGTCATCCTTGTACTTGTCACGCAGGTAATTGACAACTTGCCAGTGGGCGTCGGTCAGTTTGATGCCTTCGGCCTCTGCGATAACCGGGACGATTTCATCGCTGAAATTGGCTTCCAGCAGAAAATTTTCTTCGCCTGTTTCCAGTTCTTCACCGTTCAACATGTATCCCATGATTACTACTCCTTTCAGGTTTGGTTTTTTAAAGAATCACCGGTGCGACCGGTGCAATGGATTTATGCGGAATAAATATCCCGCAGCCTAGCAAACGGTTGCGTCCCAAGCCTTCGTCCTGAATCTGCAGGGACTTGTGCGGTGGCACGTCGTGCAACATCAAGCTATAGCCATTAAGCGGGCCGGATGCGCTTTGCAGGGTCTGTGGCTTGCCACAGATAAACCCGCAGTGCAACTTGAAGTGCTCGTCCAGTTCGCGCATGACGTCCTGGACGAATTGTTCTTCACCGACACTACCTGTGTCAACGAAATGGGCATAGATGTGAGCAAACGGACTGAACGCCCGTGTCTTGAAATTGCCAATCTGCAAGGACTGACCATCCAGATTCAGCGTCTGGCCGACCAGTTGTTGCGCGACATCTACCCGGATCTTGGGTACGCGTAAAAACAGTTTGGTGCGCCGGTTGATGTTGAGCGTAGTGTCGCCACTGTTGGTTTCGGCGCCTTTCAGATGCTGGATGCCGCTACCCGTATCTTCGCCAAGCCATGGCAATGCTTTTTGCAGGGCGTCAGACAGCATCTGGGCGCTGTCGACCGGTATGGTCGTGCCGACCAGATCGAACTGCAGGTCGATCAGGGTAGGGGTGTATTCCTCTGGCTTGTTCTCAGGCCAGCCCGCCCAACTCAAGATGCGTCCCCCTGATGATCCTTACCCCAGGCTTGCATCAACGCCCCCCACTTTTGAGCGCTGAGGGGGTCCACGTCAAAAATGGTGAAGCGTTTAGCTTCGCGAATGCGGATGCGCAGGAACGGCACGCCACCTGACTCATGAGTCAGGTGGTGAAATTCAATTTCCTGGCCGCCAAAGGGCAGTCGCATTTTGTCTAAAGGCGTAATTTCTGGCATGGAATCTCGACCCGTGTTGCTAAATTTTATGTATGGAACGTTCCGTTTGCGGGTAACGGAACCGCATGGCTCTAACGTTTATGAGGGATGGGGCCCCGTATTTCAACCCTGTTAGTGCCAGGGCCTTGCGTTCACAACAATATTTTAATACTCTTATCGGTTCCTGTGGCGGGCGCGTAATGTCTCGCCCTTCGTCTGGGTAAGGCATTACCGGGCTTGGGAAAGCCGTCTACTCCTTTTGGGTAGGTAGTGGCCTATCACGATGGGGTAAGTGATTTACCCATGAGAATGATGGTGGCGCGGCCGTCAAGCCAATACGATGTTGGGATACCGTTAGGCTATCGGCTCAAGCGGGCATTTCGAAATGTTCTAGGAGAGAAAACTATGGCAAAGAAGATGATTGATACGCCCAATCTGGACGAGCTAGAGAAAGGCCCGTGGCCCAGCTTCGTGACCGGACTGAAGCGTCTGGCTAATGATAACGACATGATGGTTGACCTGATGGGTCAGTTGGAAACGTCCTACCAGCACATGAAGGGTTACTGGAAGGGTGGTACGGTTGGTGTGTTTGGTTACGGTGGTGGCGTGATCCCCCGCTTCACCGAATTGAAAGATGCAAACCACCAGCCGCTGTTCCCTGAGGCTGCCGAATTCCACACGCTGCGTATCCAGCCGCCCCCTGGCATGCATTACACCTCCGATCTGCTGCGCAAGATGTGTGACGCATGGTCGGCAACCGGTGGTTCGGGTCTGATCGCGTTCCATGGCCAGTCTGGCGACATCATGCTTCAAGGCTGTAAGACGGCTGACGTGCAGCCCGCGTTTGATGCGTTCAACGAAATGGGCTTCGACCTTGGTGGCGCCGGTCCTGCGTTGCGCACCTCGATGTCCTGTGTTGGTGCGGCTCGTTGCGAGATGTCCTGTTTTGATGAGGCTAAGGCCCTGCGCACCGTCATCAACAACAACATTGACGACATGCATCGTCCGTCACTGCCCTACAAATTCAAATTCAAGTTCTCCGGTTGCCCGAATGACTGCGTGAACGCCATTCAGCGTTCCGATATGGCGACCATCGGTACCTGGCGCGACAACATCCGTGTCAACGAAGCCCAGGTTCAGGATTACTACAAGGCACACGGCATGTCTGATCTCGTCAACGACGTGATTAGCAAGTGCCCGACCAAGGCCATTACTCTGGTCGCTGCCGACAAAGTTGTTGCCAGCGCAACGGTTTCCACCGCGGCCCTGGGTGATGGCAACGTGATGTGTATCGACAACAAAAACTGCGTACGTTGCATGCACTGCCTGAACGTGATCCCCGGTGGCTTGCTGCCTGGTGTTGATAAGGGTGTCAGCATTCTGGTGGGCGGTAAGAGCGTGCTGAAGATTGGTGCAACCATGGGTACCGTGGTGATCCCGTTCATGAAGCTCGAGTCTGATGAAGATTTCGAAAAGCTGAACGAGCTGTCACGCAACATCATCGACTTCTTCGCTGAAAATGCGCTGGAGCATGAGCGTACCGGTGAAATGATCGAGCGTATCGGTCTGGCCAACTTCCTCGAAGGCATGGATATCCCGGTTGATCCCCGCATGATCAGTCAGCCGCGTGCCAACCCCTACTTCCGTGGCGACGACTGGGACGAGCAGGTCGAGAAGTGGAACGAGTACAAAGAGTCCGCAGCTTAAGTTTCGTTTAACGCGGGTTCCGGCGCGAACCGGGGCCCGTGCAATCAATCAGTTGGAGATAAAACATGGCAGAAATGCGTCCGCCTATTGAATCCGGCGCACCGGATCCGATGCCCTACATGCACCCTGTGATGGTGAAAAACTATGGCAAGTGGTCTTTCCATAGCCATCCGAAGCCGGGTGTTCTTTATCATCGCGCCGAGTCGGGCGATGAAGTCTGGACCGTTAAAGCAGGTACGGCACGCCAGATGGATCACTACACCATCCGTGAGTTGGCTGACATTGCTGACCAGTTTGGTGATGGTTTCGTGCGTTTTACCGCGCGTTCCAATATTGAATACATGGTGTCCGATGGCGCCAAGGTTGAGCCGCTGATCAAGGCGCTGAACGACAAGGGTTACCCCATTGGCGGCACCGCCAACTCGGTGTCGATGATTTCGCACACCCAGGGTTTCCTGCATTGCGACATTCCGGGCACCGATGCTTCCGGCGTGGTCAAGGCGCTGATGGATGAGTTGTACGACGACTTCGTCAAGTGCGAAATGCCTAACCGGGTCAAGATGTCGACTTCCTGCTGCGAAATCAACTGCGGCGGCCAGGCTGACATTGCCATCATCATGCAGCACACCAAGCCGCCGAAGATCAATCACGATCTGGTCGCCAACGTATGTGAGCGTCCTTCCGTTGTGGCACGTTGCCCGGTTGCGGCAATTCGTCCCGCGCTGGTGAACGGCAAGCCTTCGCTGGAAGTGGATGAGAAGAAATGCATTTGCTGCGGCGCTTGCTTCCCTCCCTGTCCTCCGATGCAGATTAACGATTCCGAGCATTCCAAGATCGCAATCTGGGTGGGCGGCAAGAACTCAAACGCACGTTCCAAGCCGACCTTCCACAAACTGGTTGCGAGCGGTCTGCCGAACAATGCACCGCGCTGGCCGGAAGTGGGCGAAGTGGTCCGGAAAATTCTGGCCACCTACAAGGCAGATGGCAAACCTTGGGAGCGTATGAATGACTGGATCGAGCGTATTGGTTGGCCCGCATTCTTTGAAAAGACCGGTCTGCCCTTTACCAAGTACCACATTGATAACTGGCGTGGCAGTCGTGCCAACCTGAACGCTTCGGCGCATATCCGCTTCTAAGTTTTCAGGCAGCTATCAGCACCGCCGCAGCCTCGGCTGCGGCGGTGCTGATAAAAATAACAGATTTTTTCGGAGCTTGAGCTAGTCATGCAATTCGGCATACTTGTTAACGAAGGGCCTTACAGCCATCAGGCAAGCGATTCTGCTTACCTTTTCGCCCGTACGGCGATCGAGAAGGGATTCAAAGTCCCGCGCGTATTTTTCTATCATGACGGTGTGTATAACGCCTCGCGCTTGGCAACCCCGCCTCAGGATGATCGTAATGTGGGGGCCCGCTGGTCAAAGCTGGCGGCTGACCACGGCGTGGATCTGGTGGTGTGCGTGGCGGCTGCGCAGCGTCGCGGTATCACAGACGGTGTGCTGGGCGATAACTTCCGCATATCGGGCCTGGGCCAGTTGGTGGAAATGGGTATTCAGTACGATCGTCTCGTGACGTTCGGTGATTAAGGAATAACGAGATGAGTGAAATGGACGATATGGATGACGGCTCCGGCATCATCAAAAAATTCATGTTCCTGAACCGCAAGGCGCCGCACGGTACTGTGTATGCGCTGGAGGGTTTGGAAGTGGTGCTGATTACTGCCGCATTCGATCAGGACGTGAGCATGGTGTTTACTGATGACGGTGTGTATCAGTTGATTAAAGGCGTCGACTCGAAGGGTATCGAGGTCAAGGATTTCTCCAAGACCTATCGTGCGCTGGATGGATACGACATCGAGAAATTGTATGTTGACCAAAAGTCGATGGATACACGTGGTCTGACTGAAGAAGACCTGATTGTGGATGTGACGGTTCTCTCCGTTGATGAGATGGCAAATCTCATGGCCGAGCAAGACGTCGTAATCAGCTTCTAAGGGGACGGATATGCTGCATATTGTGAATAAATCGGCTACGGATAGGGGTTCGCTGGAAAGCTGCCTCGCCATGGCCACAAAGGGTTCTGCTGTATTGCTGATCGAAGACGCGGTTTACGCGGCAACGAGCGGCGGCGCGGCAGCGGCGAAAATCCAGGCAGCTGTAGCTGACCTCAAGATTTACGCTCTCGGTCCTGATCTGGCGGCGCGTGGCATGTCCGGGCGTGTGTTGGACGGAGTCAATGTCGTGGATTACGGCGGTTTTGTGGATCTGGTCGCAGAGCACAACAGCTGTCAGTCTTGGCTGTAACTTTTAATTAAAGGAGTATTGCTATGCCCATGGTGGATATCGCCGGTAAGGATTACGAAGTCGATGAAGAAGGTTATTTGATCGATCTGTCGCAATGGAATGAAGACGTCGCCAAATATATGGCGGTCGAAGAAAAGGTTGAAATGACCGAAAGCCACTGGGAGGTGGTCAACTTCCTGCGTGAGTACTACGCTGAATATCAGATCGCGCCCGCAGTGCGCGTGCTGACCAAGGCTATTGGCAAGAAGCTTGGTCCCGATAAAGGCAACAACAAGTACCTGTACGAGTTGTTCCCCTACGGCCCCGCCAAGCAGGCTTGTAAGATTGCCGGCCTGCCCAAGCCGACTGGCTGTATCTAAGTCTTACGGTTTTCGGGTCGCCCCGGTGAAATTGCCGGGGCGGCTTTGATTCAGGGGTGTGTTTCCAAATCGAATGCTCGCTTGCGGCACGTTGCGCGGAAGCTGCGTTTAATTTGAAAACAGACACGTAGTTAGGGGATAGGGATTGTCTACATTGACGATGGTTTACGCCGGAATGTTTTACGTTGCGGCCTTGGTGATGGTTGTCGGGCTGGCCTACAAGGTGCTCGACTATAGCCGCACGCCAGCGCCGCTGAAAATTCCGACTACGCCTGCGCCTACGACACGCAGTGGGGTCGTATACCGCATGGCCAAGGAAGTCGTGGTGTTCGAATCGCTGTTTAAGTCAAACAAGTGGATTTGGGTGTTTGGCTGGCTGTTTCACTTTGGTTTGTTTCTTGTGCTTGCGCGCCATTTGCGTTATTTCACCGAGCCGGTGTGGTTCTGGGTCAATATTATTCAGCCGTTTGGCAAGTACGCCAGCTTCATGATGGTGATCGGTTTGTTGGGCCTGCTGGCGCGTCGCTTCCTGGTAGATCGTGTCCGCTATATTTCCACTCCCTCAGACATCCTGATGCTGGTGTTGCTGATTGCGATTGGATTCAGCGGCATGATGATGACGTTTGTTGTACACACCGACATCGTGTCACTGAAAGCTTTCTTCATGGGCCTGATGTATTTGGACATCCAGCCTTTACCGCAAGACCCGATCCTGATGGTTCACCTTGCGCTGGTGGCGTTCCTGATGTTGATCTTCCCGATCAGCAAGTTGTTGCATGCGCCGGGCCTGTTCTTCAGCCCCACGCGTAACCAGGTTGATAATCCGCGGGAAAAGCGCCACTTGGCGGCGTGGGCTGCTCGCCTCGATCAGAAAAGCTGATTGCCTGGTTTCAAGTAACGATAAATAAGCACGGACAAAGGACTTACAAGTGGCCGCTCCAGTATTTGATGTTCCGGAAATCAAAGACGAAATCGAAGTCCCCAAATTGCGGGAAGGCGCGATGGCGCATGTCAAAACCTTTCTTGCGCCCCAGACTGTCCAGGACTTCATGGGTTATCCGCATGAACTGGGTGAAGACTGGAAAGAGCGTGCAATCGACAAGATGGGCGATTTGCTGGGCAAATACCGCTCGCTGAAAGTCTTCCTGGATGCGTGCGTGCACTGCGGCGCGTGTACTGACAAGTGCCACTATTATCTGGGCACGTCGGACCCGAAGAATATGCCGGTCGCACGCCAGGATTTGATGCGTCAGGTTTACCGCCGCTATTTCACCACAGCAGGCAAACTGTTCCCGAAACTGGTGGGCGCTAAAGACCTGACCCAGGACATCCTGGGCGACTGGTACAACTATTACCATCAGTGCTCGGAATGCCGTCGTTGCTCGGTTTTCTGCCCATACGGTATCGATACGGCTGAAATCACCATGGCCGGTCGTGAGATTCTGAATCATGTCGGCATGGGGCAAAAATATTCAAACGAAATTCTGGGTAAAGTCCAGAAGATCGGAAACAACCTTGGCCTGCCTGGCCCTGCGTTGATCGACACATTGGAAGGTCTGGAAGAAGACATCGAAACGGACACAGGCGTGGCGGTAAAAATTCCGCTCGACGTCAAAGGCGCTGAAGTGCTGCTGATTACGCCATCCGCAGATTTCTTCGCCGAGCCGCATGTGGAATCCCTGATGGGCTATGCCAAGGTCTTTCATGCTGCGGGCATTAGCTGGACTATGTCTTCGCATGCTTCTGAGGCAGGTAACTTCGGCCTGTTCAACGGCAACTACGAAACCATGCGCAATGTCGCCATGCGGATACGCGAAGCGGCACTTGAACTTGGCTGCAAGCGAATCGTGGTCGGTGAATGCGGTCATGCCTGGCGCGTTGCATACAGTTTCTGGAATACGCTGACCGGAATCGGTTATGGCGGCGACGATCCCTTTTCGATTGAATTGCAAAAGCAGCTTGATCCAACCTACCCGCAACCCCAGCATATCTGTGAGTTGACGAATGACCTGATCAAATCAGGCAAGATCAGGGTCGATCCCTCGGCAAATGATGATCTGGTTGTCACTTATCACGACTCGTGCAACGTTGCGCGTGCGTCCCGAATGGGCACCGAGCCTGGTGGACAGTTCACCATTCCGCGCGAGTTGATCAAGTCAGTCGTGAATAATTTCCATGACATGGCGGACGAAACGATTGGCGAAACTACCTTCTGCTGCGGCGGTGGTGGTGGCGTGTTGACCGATGACCTGCTGGAAGTTCGCGTCAAAGGCGCTTTGCCACGCGTGACGGCACTCAATAATGTAGTCAAGGAACACCAGGTCAATTTCATGGCCATGATCTGCGCTATTTGCAAGGCGCAGTTCACCAAAGTTTTGCCCAAATATGGCTTCGACATGAGCATGGTGGGCGGAGTACATCAATTGGTTAGCAAGGCAATCAAGCTGGACTCAAATCCATAAGCAACTGATTGCGATTTATCTATCTTTAGTTACGTAGGCGTTAGGAGAACCAACATGGCTGTCACGACGAACAAAGCAAAAACCGAAGGCGTTCAATGGCGTCGTTATAAGGAAGGCGAGAAAGAGGGCTCCTTCAGATCCGCCCAGGACATGATTTTCCAGGCAGGCTGGACGCACAAATGCCCGGAGTACATGCTGTCCACACCGCCTTGCCAGGGTTCCTGCCCGGCTGGTGAAGACATTCGTGGTTATCTCAACATCGTCCGTGGTATCGAAAAGCCGCCTGCAGGCGTGACCTGGCAGGAATATGCGTTCCGTCGCGTGACCGAAGCCAACCCTTTCCCGGGCGTGATGGGTCGTGTCTGCCCCGCTCCGTGCGAATCCGGCTGTAACCGCAACATGGTCGAAGACCACGTTGGCATCAACTCCGTCGAGCACTTTATTGGCGACTGGGGTATTGAAAACAACATGGCCTACACGTCCACTGCTGCCGAAACCGGTAAAAAAGTGGCTGTGATTGGCGCCGGCCCTGCGGGTCTGGCTGCAGCTTACCAGTTGCGTCTGCGTGGCCACGGCGTCACCATTTTCGACGAGCATGAAGAACTCGGCGGCATGATGCGCTACGGTATTCCCGGTTTCCGCACGCCGCGTGAAATGCTCGATGCCGAAATCAAGCGCATCATCGACCTCGGTGTCGAAACGCGTCTGAAGACCCGTATCGGCTCCGACATCAGCTTTGAGCAGATCGACAAGGATTACGACGCCATTTTCATGGCAATGGGCGCACAGGCTGGCCGTCCGCTGCCGGTCCCCGGCGCGGAAGCTCCGAACTGCGTGACTGCGGTTGCATTCCTGCGCGCGTTTAACGAAGGCCGTCTGCAGCACGTCGGCAACCGCGTAGTGGTCATTGGTGGTGGCGATACCTCGATCGACGTGGCAACCGTTGCCCGCCGCCTGGGTAACATCACCAAAACAGGTACTGCGGACGACCGTCCGGAAGCCGTGATCGCCGGCCACATGGCACATGACGTGGCCTCCATCTCCGCTCGTGGCGGTGCTGAAGTCGTGTTGGTGTCACGTGCCACCATGGACAAGATGGCTGCCAACAAGCATGAAGTCGAGCATGCGCTGCAGGAAGGCATCGAAATCATCGGCGGCGTAACCCCGATTGCAGTGGTCGTTGACGACAAGGGCCGTGCTATTGCCCTGCGTGTGGCTGACTTTGTGATGGAAGGCAAGGAAACCAAGATCGTCGAAGGTACCGAGCGTGATATCGAGGGCGACCTGATTGTGTCTGCCATTGGCCAGGGGGTGGATTTCACCGGTCTGGAGCAGTTCAACAACAACAACGGCCTGATGAAAGCCGACAAGAACTATCGCTTCCCCGGCAGCGAAAAGATTTTCGTTGGCGGCGACGTGCTGCGCCCGCACCTGCTGACCACCGCAATCGGCCATGCTTCGATCGCGGTCGAGGGCATCGATGCTTTCCTGAAAGGCAAGAAAGAGCTTGATCGCCGTCCGAAGGTGGACGTGCATCAATTCGACCAGATTCGCAAATGGCTTGAAGCGGGCCATGAGTACACTGTGGTCAAAGGCCAGGAGTGGGGCACCTCTGACAACAAGGGGCTGCTGCACAATTTCGAAGACCGCTCGAACCGCCACATCATTCCGCACAATGACCTGTTCCTGGGCCACTTCCCCAACGTCTCGCGCCATGTTCGTGATGTGACCACGCTGGACAAGGAAGGCGCACTGGGCAACTTCGAAGAGCGCCTGCATGCACTGTCCGACAAGGATGTTGTCGATGAAGCCAAGCGTTGCATGTCCTGCGGCCAGTGTTTTGAATGCGACAACTGCGTGGTCTACTGTCCTCAGGTTGCCGTATTCAAGGTGAAGAAAAAGGACAACCCCACCGTGGGTCGCTACGTCGACACTGACTACAGCAAGTGCATCGGTTGCCACATTTGCGCCGACGTTTGCCCAACCGGCTACATCATCATGGGTATGGGTGACTAAATCGTGACTGGCACGCTGAAACGTCTTCTTGCCTTGGGTGCGGTTGTATTGACAACTGCAACCCTGGCTTGGGCCGGGTCTGACCCCCAGCCCAGGGCCAGCGGTGCGCCCAAGCCGGTCATCACAAAATCCGTCAAGGCTGAGCAGTGCGTGGAAGACACTGCTTACATGCGGCGCAACCACATGAAGGTGCTCGATGGCCACCGTGACAAGACGGTGATCGAAGGCATCCGTACCAAGAAGTACAGCCTTAAGGAATGCATCAACTGCCACGCCAGCGAAAAAACTGGCAGCGTTGCTGCGGCAAAAGACGATTTCTGTGTGAGTTGTCACAGCTATGCGGCGGTCAAGATCGACTGTTTCGAATGCCACTCCACCAAGCCGAAAGGTTCGATGGCCATGCATCCGCTGAACGCTGAAACAGCGCACTTGAAACATACGCTGGCGGCCAATGCCAACGTAAAGGTGAGTGCTGAAGAGATGGCTAAGGTTGCCCCATGAGCGAACACGATACGAAGTCTGAAAAAGTGCCCAGTTCGCCTGAGCGTCGCCGTTTTATTGGCGCAGCCTCGGCTGCCGCTGGTTTGGCGATTGCACCGGGTGTAATGCTGTACGAAGTGGCGCACGGCCGTTCGGAAGAGCAGGCTGCAAACAGCGCGGTGCGTTGGGGCATGCTGGTCGATGCAACCCGATGCGCTACCGGCTGCGATGATTGTGTGTCGGCTTGCAGTACCGAAAACGGCTGGACGCCGGTGTCGGAAAGCAAGCACCCTAAACAGGCACCGCAGTGGATCCGCAAGCTGGAACTGCAGGACCCGTTGACGCAGATGGAAACCAATCTGCCGATGATGTGCCAGCATTGCGCGGATGCACCTTGCGTTGATGTCTGCCCGACAGGCGCATCGTTCAAGCGTGCCGATGGCATCGTGCTGGTTAACCGCCACACCTGTATTGGCTGCCGCTACTGCATGATGGCATGCCCGTACAAGGCGCGTTCGCTGGTGCATGAGTCGCTGAACGATACTCAGGTGGCCGATGTGCCGCGTGGTATGGGTTGTGTCGAAGCGTGCACTTTGTGCGTACAGAAAATCGATCGTGGCGATGGCAATACCGCGTGTGCTGAAGCGTGTACTGCTGCTGGCCACAATGCCTTGCTGTTCGGCGACATGAATGATCCTGAGAGTGAGATTTCCAAGCGTTTGCGCGAACTGCCGACCAAGCAGGTACGTGCCGATCTGAATCTCAATCTTGGCGTTCGCTATCACGGAATCTAAATCAACATGGCAAGCATTACTTTCCGCGAAGTAGAAGGCAGCAGCCTGAAATACTGGATGCTGTTCGGGATCCTTGGCCTGTTCGTGCTGTTTGGCGCACTGGCCTGGAATCATATGCACCACTACGGTCACGTTGTGACCGGCATGGATAACCAGATTGTCTGGGGCCTGCCGCACGTGTTCGCGGTGTTCCTGATTGTGGCGGCGTCGGGCGCATTGAACGTTGCCTCGATTGCATCGGTTTTCAACAAGCCGATGTACAAGCCCCTGGCACCCCTGTCAGCCATTCTGGCGCTGGCTTTGATGCTGGGCGGCCTGCTGGTGCTGGTGCTCGATCTGGGGCGGTCTGATCGCCTGATCGTTGCAATGACGCATTTCAACTTCAAGTCGATGTTTACCTGGAACGTGTTCCTGTATTCCGGTTTCTTCGGATTAGTGGGCGCGTACTTGTGGACGATGCTGGATCGCAACGTCAAGACCTACTCCAAGGCAGCGGGGACGGCGGCCTTCATCTGGCGCCTGACCTTGACGACCGGTACAGGCTCGTTGTTCGGTTTCCTGATTGCACGTGAGTTGTACGGCACTGCGATGCTGGCACCGATGTTTATCATCATGTCGTTTGCCTACGGCCTGGCCATTTACCTCATGGTATTGGCTGCAGCGTATGCCTGGACCGGACGTACCCTGGGCGACGCAGTCATGATGCGTTTGAAAAGCCTGCTGGTGGTGTTTGTTGCTGCTGTGTTGTACTTCGTGGTGGTCCACCACATGACCAATCTTTACTTCACCAAGTATCACGCAGTCGAGGCTTTCATCCTGCGCGATGGCGGTATCTTCACCACGCTGTTCTGGGTGGGGCAGATATTCATTGGCTGCGTTGCACCGTTGGTGATTCTGTTGAGCGGCCTTGGAAAACAGCGTACGTGGATCATGATTGCGTGTGGCCTTGTCATCCTGGGCGGCATTGCTCAGATGTATGTCACCGTTATCGGCGCACAGGCTTTCCCGCTGGACATGTTCCCTGGCCTGAACGAGAAGAGCAGTTTCTTTGATGGCGAAGTGCACAACTACGCCCCCAGCGTACCTGAACTCTTCCTGGGGCTGGGCGGCGTTGCAATCGCGTTGCTGGTGACCACCTTTGCCGTCAAGGTGCTGCGCCTGCTACCGGCCAGCCTGGACGACGCGACAGTCGCCAAACTGGAACATTGATGCATAACCTGCCAGGCGCCTGCCTGGCAGGGGATCGTCCGGCATGAGCCAGCAAGCCCCATCGAACGATTCAGCTAGACGTGGGGCTCAAATGTCCCACAAGGGAATTCCGACTATCTGTGAGGATGAATCCTCATGAAAGATCGTATGCCCCGCGTCTTTATTTCTGCTGCGCATAAATCCTCCGGCAAGACCACGCTGACGCTTGGCCTGTGTGCCGCGCTGCATGCCCGAGGTCATCGGGTTCAGCCGTTCAAGAAGGGCCCGGACTACATTGACCCCATGTGGCTGGGCATGGCGGCCCAACGAGCCTGCTATAACCTTGATTTTCACATGATGCAGCGCGACGAGATCGAACAGCATTTCGTACGCAAGGCAAATGACGCCCGTATTAGTCTGATCGAAGGCAACAAGGGGCTTTACGACGGACTGGATCTGGACGGCAGCAACAGTAATGCGGCGCTCGCCAAACTGCTGGGCGCCCCCGTGGTGCTGGTGATCGATGCACGCGGGATGACGCGCGGCGTGGCTCCACTGATTCTGGGTTATCAGGCCTTTGATCCGGATATCCGCATTGCTGGCGTCATCCTCAACAATATGGGGGGCAGCCGCCATGAATCGAAACTGCGTGCGGTGATCGAGCATTACACTGATGTCGAGGTCATCGGTGCCGTGCAATACGATACAAGCATGCAGATTGCAGAACGTCATTTAGGGCTGGTGCCAGCCAATGAACAGCAGGCTGCAATGGAGCGCATTTGTCATGTGGGTGGGCGAGTGGCGGAACAGGTTGATTTGGGCCGCCTGCTGGCAATTGCAGATTCGGCAGAACCACTCGAAGTCACCTTGCCGGCAGAACCCCCGACACCTGCCGGGCGCGTACGCATAGGAATTGCGCATGATCAGGCTTTTGGGTTCTATTACAGCGAGGATCTCGATAACCTGCGTGCCGCCAACGTCGAGCTGATTGATATTGATACCCTGCATGCGCATGGGCTGCCAGACCTGGATGGGCTGATCATCGGCGGTGGGTTTCCGGAAATGTTCATGGAACAACTGGAGGCCAACGCGTCATTGCGTTCCAGTATCCGGCAGGCTGTTGAGGCAGGCCTGCCCACCTATGCTGAATGCGGGGGGTTGATGTACCTGTCGCGCAGCCTCTGCTGGCAGGGGCAGACACGGCAGATGGTAGGCGTCGTTCCGGGCGATACAGTGATGCATGAGCGGCCGGTTGGACGCGGCTATGCGCGCTTGCAGCCGACGGGAGACGATCATTGGCAGGAACTGGATAACATTCCTGCGCATGAATTTCATTATTCAAGCTTGGAAAACCTGCCTGCTGACTCCATATACGCATATCAGGTGACGCGTGGCCATGGCATTGATGGCAAGCATGATGGTTATCAACTTCATCAACTGCTTGCGGGTTATGCACATCGACGTGGGTCCGGCGCGCAAGGCTGGATCACGCCATTTCTAAATCAGGTACGTGCGCACAAGGTGCGTGCTGCTACTTAATTGATAAAGGATTTTCCATGATCAAAATTACCGATGCAGCTGCGGCCCAGATTCGCGTGGCCGCCAATAACCCGGATACCTTCGACATGGTGTTGCGCGTAGCGGCTTATCAGGAAGATGACGGCAGCGTGAATTACGGCATGGGGTTTGATCAGGAACGCGAGGCCGATGAACAGCTCATCTGCAATGGCATTCAAATTCTGATCGCGGCTTCCAGCACCCCGTATCTGCAAGGTGTGACGCTGGATTTCGTTGAAATGAAACCGGGCGACATGCGCTTCATTTTCATCCCGCCGTATTCCAGCGAATCTGAATCCGACGCCGGATCCGAATCCGACGCCGCCACTGAGTAAATTGCATGAACTATCTGCCAATATTCCTTGATCTGCGTGAGCGCCACTGCCTGGTGGTGGGAGGGTCCGAGACGGCCGCACGCAAGGCCGAGCTGCTGCTTCGTGCCGGTGCCCGTGTTGATGTGGCCGCCCCCGAGCTACACGAAGGGTTCGAGCACTTGCCTCATACGGACCATTTGAATCATGTGGCAGAGGGGTTCAGTCCCGCATTGCTCGACGGCAAGGATGCCGTGATTGTGGTCGAGGACGACGCAGCTGTCGCCCAATCCATTGCCGATGCTGCGCGTGCGCGGCACATCCCCGTCAATGTGGCAGACAAGCCTGCGCTGTGTAGTTTTATCCTGCCCTCGATTATCGATCGCTCGCCGATCGTGGTGGCGGTTTCCAGTGGTGGCGAGTCACCGGTGCTTGCACGCATGCTGCGCGCACGACTGGAAACCTTGGTGCCTGCTGCGTATGGGCGTCTGAGTTCACTGGCATCCCGCTATAAAGACCAGGTGAAGGCCGCGATCAAGCCGCAACAGCGCCGCGCCTTTTGGGAAAAAGTGTTTCTGTCACCTGTGGCCGAAATGGTGTTTTCCGGCCGAGACGTTGAAGCCGAGACGCAACTCAAGGCCATGATCAAGGACGGTGGTGGGGACGATCTCAGCCATGGCGAGGTGTACCTGGTGGGGGCGGGCCCTGGTAATCCTGATCTGCTCACGTTCCGTGCGCTGCGCTTGATGCAGCAGGCCGACGTGATTGTGTACGACCGATTGGTATCGCAGCCGATTCTCGATATGTGCCGGCGCGACGCCGAACGCATCTATGTGGGCAAGGAACGCGACGATCATGCCGTGCCGCAGGAAGAAATCAATCTGATGCTGGTGCGCCTGGCCAAGGAAGGCAAGCGCACCTTGCGCCTGAAGGGCGGCGACCCCTTCATCTTTGGCCGTGGCGGCGAAGAAATCGAAACCCTGGTCGAGCACGGTGTCTCGTTCCAGGTTGTGCCGGGTATTACCGCTGCAGCGGGGGTGGCATCTTATGCCGGCATCCCGCTAACTCACCGCGATTACGCGCATTCGGTGGCATTTGTTACTGGCCACCTGAAGGAAAACACCTTCAATCTCAACTGGGAAGGCATCGCCCGCAAAGATCAGACCATCGTCATTTACATGGGGCTGAAAGGTCTGCCGTTGCTGTGCGAAGCGTTGATCAAACACGGCCTGACAGCCGAGACCCCGGCGGCCATCATTCAGCATGGCACCCTGCCCACGCAACGCGTCATCACGGGCACCCTGAGCACGCTGCCGGACCTGGCCGAGAACGCCGGGCTCAAGGCGCCAACACTTATCATCGTCGGCAACGTCGTCAAGCTGCGCGAAAAGCTCGGCTGGTTTCAGCCCGACATGCACAGCGAGCAGGCGCAGTTCACCCCGCTCGAATCACCGGATCATCTGCGCTGATCGACAGGATGACGCCCGCGCGCCCGCAACTGGGTAGCCGCGCCGACATTGACGTCGAGGTGGCGATATTGGTGCAGGCCGGCCGGCATATCCAGCCGGTGCAATGGCAGGGTCAGCCGGCCTGGCTCAAGCTGAGCGTGCCGCAGCCCCCAGCCTGGCGGTATCAACTGTTGGCCGCGGTGGCACGACTGCTGCAACAACCTGCCCTACAGCCGGTGCGCCCACAAGGCGGTGTCGCCGGCATCCACAACGAAGCACAACGATTGACCGCGCTGGCCACGGCAGGCTTGCGTGTACCGCAATTGCTGGCACATGACGATCACTGGTTACTGGTTTCGGATCTGGGCCACACCACGCTTGAATCGCTGATCCGGCATGCCGATATCGAGGTGAAATGGGTGCACTGGCAGTTTGGTGCGGACTACATTCATCAGGTACATCAGGCCGGTCAATATCTCAGCCAGGCGTTTGCCCGCAATCTGGTGTGGTCGTCCGAGCATGGCCTCGGCGCCATTGATTTTGAAGACGATCCAATCAGTGTCATGTCACTGGAACACGCGCAAGTCCGTGACTGGCTGCCGTACTTTTTTTCGACCGCGCATTTTTTCAAGGATTACCTGCCGGAACTGGGCAGGGAGATAGACAGCGTATTGGCCCAGGAAACCGCATCGGTGCGAGAGGGCGTCTACATGGCCCTGCGCCGCATGGGCTGGTTGCGCGCGTTGCGCTGGCTGCCGCGGGGCATGCAGCGCCGCGATGTTCTTAAAACGCAGTGCCTGGGTGAACTGGCATTTCTCTGCGGCAGGCGCGCAGCCAGCGAGCAAACCTGAATTTAGAGTAATCACACCTCCTGCGTTCATGGCGGCGCGCATCCATCAATATCGCCGTGCGCAGTGTGCCGATGGAGTTTGGATCGAACAACAGAACAACAGGGGACATCCATTAGCTGATAAACCGTGGTCTGTCCCCTGTTGTCGGACGCCGCAGGCGGCCAGTCTCAGTGAGCGAAGCGAACGATTCGAACGAGAGGTTAGGTGCGTTCGGCGCGAGCACGTTGCCTCCTATTGAGTGCGCCCACGGTAACAAGCCCCGCAATTACGACGACCCACTGAAGCGCAGGAATTACAACCGCCTCAAGACTGTCCCGTGGGCCTATCCACGGCCCAAGAAACCAGACCGCAACAACTGCCGAAAGAAGTGCGCTAATAAATAGTGTCGCTTTCTTCAATGGCTGAAGCTGATTTCCGGAAGCAGCGAGAGCCAATGCCAAAAGGGGGGACAGAAGCCAAGCGATACCTGCGAAGGTTATGAGCAAACCCATGGGATCGTTCGGTAGGTCTGTCAGACCGCCGAACAACCAGATCTCACCAAGTGCTGTAACTGCAACCAAGAGCTTGATGGCGACGAGCATTGTCATTCGCACCTAACGTAATTTAGACGGCGCAATGCTGGTTGACACTTGCAGCCTGATTCTGGGTTTCATTCCGGCCTCCCTTGAAAATCATAGGATTCGACCCGCCCAATCCTGATTGGTCAGACCTGAAAATCCACGAATCGGACCCCGTGCCTGCGCCCTGCGCTAGCGCCTCTCGCCCCGCCCTCCCGGCGCGACCCTATTTTCCACTGCAAAGACAGCGGCTTCCACCCGCGATGACAGATTCAATTTGGCCAGGATATGGCGCACATGCAGCTTGACGGTGTCGTGGCTGATGTCGAGGGCACGGGCGATGGCCTTGTTGCTTTCGCCACGCGACAAATGGGTGAGGATTTCGCGCTCGCGCGGCTTTATCGCGCAGCGTCCAGTGACCGAAGGGAACGAGGTCGACCGCCGGGTTGGGCGGCAGAGGGTTACTTAGCATTGGAGCTCCTTCATCGGTTGAGCGCTCGCTCACGGGTGAAACACGTTCCCGCACCTGAATCGACGCGCCAATACTCAATGACGTCATCAATTTTCCGTACGCCAAAGACCAAGATGCAACCATCTGAGCGGCGATTTTCAAGTTCTTCGAGAGCACTTGTTTCGCGCACCGCCGCGTAGACCTGCCTGCCTTTGAAAATGGACTCTGAAAATTTCTTCCCAATCAAGCCATCGTAGTTCGGCGGCATGTTCAGTTCATATTGAGCATTGGCACAAGAGCCCAATATCAGGCACAAGCAACCTCCAAACAGGACGCCTCGCAGTCCATTCGCATTGCGCGTAAAGAGGCTCATGCGGCTCCGCATTTTGACGCCCAACGTTTGAAGTAACCGGCGCCGGAGCGCAGCGGAGGGAACCCACCAGCGTAGCTGGTGGGCGTCCGGTTGACTGATTTGTTATGCGCGGGCATTACGCGATGACCTTAAGTTGTACTTGGGCACCTTCAGGCAATTCATCGATTTGTTGCCCAATATCTCCAGAGAAACGGATTTGTTCTATTTGTGGAACGGTGCGGATATTTGCTATGCCGTACTCTCCACCCAACACACCTGGAATTGCAAAGTGGTACTTGCGGCCCGGCTGTAACGGGCCCAGTTTTTCTTTGGCCTGCTCAGTTAGTGCGGCCATATACCAATCAGCCAAGAATTCTTGATTTTGAGAAAGAGCATCAAGCTCACCCCGGTTTTCAGCAACCACTCTGCAATAAATGTCTTCGGGGCACAGGCGCCAATATCTGCCTTGAATATCTCGGATAATGAGATTTCCGAAGTCGTTTTCTCCAACAACCTCTTCGGGTTCGATACCAACCCAGCCCCATGATTCTTTGATTGCTTCGATAGTGCTCATGTTCTAAAGCGCATAACGTTAAATAGCCGTCATATGACGGAATAAAAGATTATTGGACATGTCCGGTAATCTTGTGTCGGATGATAAGCTGTTGATTCATATAAGCCACCGTGTCCAATAAGACCGATCATGTCTGACAACATCTGAGCCATGCGGGAAAAGCCATTTGGTCTCCCGCACGGCGACTGACGGATGGAATGGTTACCGCCTCTCGCCCCGCCCTCCCGGCGCGACCCTATTTTCCACTGCAAAGACAGCGGCTTCCACCCGCGATGACAGATTCAATTTGGCCAGGATATGGCGCACATGCAGCTTGACGGTGTCGTGGCTGATGTCGAGGGCACGAGCGATGGCCTTGTTGCTTTCACCACGCGACAAATGGGTGAGGATTTCGCGCTCGCGCGGGGTCAGCGCGTCAAGCAGGGAATTCGCATCCTGGCCTTTCTGGTCGTAGAGCCTGACCAGTTTGGCGGTCATGGCTGGCGCGACGACGGTTTCGCCGCGCTGGGCGCGCTGGATGGCATCGACCACTTCGTCGGGCTCCATGCTCTTCAATAGATAACCGTTGGCGCCGGCACGCAGGGCACGCGCGAGGTCGTCCTCGGCTTCACTCAACGTGAGGATGAGCACGGGCAGGTCGAAGCCGTCGGCACGTAGTTGCTGCATCAGGGTGATGCCATCGGTGCCGGGCATGTTGAGGTCGAGGATGAGCACGTCGGGCCGGTGCGCCTTGAGTAGCCGGGCAACATCGTCAGGATTGCCGGTAAAGGCAGTGACTTCGATGCTGCCGCTTTGCTCAAGCAGTTCGGCCAGGCCTTTGCGGAACAGGGTGTGATCGTCGACGAGAATGATGCGGGTGAGACTCATGCGGCATGCTCGGATTTGTGTTGGGGGAAGACCAGGCGGATCACGGTGCCACCTGCAGGCCGGCTTTCCACGCTGATCTTGCCATTCAGCTTGGCGGCGCGTTCGCGCATGATGGTGAGACCAAAGCTTTTGCCCATGGTGGACGATTCATCATTTTTCTTCTGCACGCCCACGCCGTCATCGGCGACGTTGACCAGATACTGGCCATCTTCCAGGTCGAGGGTGATGACAACGTGGCGCGCACGAGCGTGCTTGGCAATGTTGTACAGCGATTCCTGGATGATGTGGAAGACCTGGATTTCTTCGTCAGGGGATAGCGACACATCCTGCACCAGGTTGAGAAAGTCAACGTCTGCATTGGCTTTTTTGCGAAAGCTCTTGGCGAGTTCCTGGATGGCCGGTACCAGCCCGCGCGGGTTGATGCGGTCGCGATATTGGGTGATGAGGTCGCGCAGGTCGGCGTAGGCGAGGTCGACTGCTTCCTCAACGTCGACCAGATAGCGGTTGGCCTTGGGATAGTCCTCGCGGTGCATCGCGTCTGATAACACGGTGAGCCGCATCTTGGCGTAGGCCAGGGTTTGCGCCAGCGAATCGTGAATCTGGTTGGCCAGCATCTGGCGTTCGTTCATCAGCGAGATACGCATGTTCTCGCGCGTCAGGCGGGCGTTTTCCAGTGCGATACCAAGATGCTCGCTGATTGAACGGAACAACAGACTCACATCTTCCGGGACGGCCTTGCCTTCTTCCATGAACAGGTTGTATACGCCCATGACCTGATTCTTGTGCATCAGCGGCACGGCCACCACGGTGTTGCAGGTATCGCTGAAATAGGTGTCGTTGGCCTGACGTTTACAGAACGCCACGTTGTTCCAGCTGCTGACGGACACCTCGCGTGCGGCCTTGCCGCACACACCGCAGTCCACGCTGACCAGGCTCTCATGCTCGACCAGTTCAGGAGGCAATCCCACTGAGCCAATCAACCGCAGGTGAGTGCGATCATCCGTAATGACGCGTACCGCGCCGGCCTGAGCGCCTGCAAGGCGGATCATGGTCGAAAGAAAGCGCCCCAGCAGTTGCTCGACGTTGGAGTCGGTGGACAGACTGGTGGTGATTTCGGACAGCACACGCAATGCCGGGATGCTGACATCTCCGGAATCGGTGGGCGTGTGCTGAATCAACGGATGGGTGTTGTCTTTCATGGCACGGGAATGGACAGGGTGTCCTTCAGCATATCCGATTTGTTCGCAATCCCAAGGGCATCTTCATGGGGCAGGGACAGTCTCTGGCGCAGGCGCCTGGGGCGGTGTCGCGCGCGGACCCAGCGGAACCGGCAAGACCACGTTGGGCTCGAGATCTTCCGGGAAGCCGCCCCGGCTCGGCGGCTCTTTGGCGGGCGGCGCCGCCTGGCTGGTGGCCCCATCCGGTTTTTCCTTCACGGGCGCACGTGGGGCAACCGGTGTGGGCGGCTCGGCAACCGGGGCAATATCGGTCTCCGTTGCCGGTGCCTGTTCTGGCACAACGGGTGCGGGTGGCGTGGGGGGCTTCGGATACAAATAGGGCTGTAGCTGCGGCAGCAGGGTTTTCAGAATCTGTGCGGTTAGCGAGCTGGTAAATCCAAACTGCCCAGCCTGCTCACCTGGAACCAGTGCCGTCAGGGTGCCGAAATAACGGTCACCGAGGTAAAACACAAAGGTGGCCGTCCGGTTGACAACGCGTGACTCAAGCAACTGCCCGCCCTTGCCATAGCGTTCGAAACGGTGGTCGCCGGTACCCGTCTTGCCGCCGATTGTGATGGGGTGATCCGTCGCGTCCTTGAGGGCGCCGGCCAGACGTCCGGCCGTGCCGCCTTCAACCACCTGGGCCAGAGCACGGCGCACGGTCTGTGCCACTTCGGCCGGCATCAGGTGCTCGCCCTTGGCCGGCTTGAGTGACAAGCGGGTTTCATAAGGCGTTTTGGCTGCGAAATGCAGGTTGGAGAGGCTGATCATCGGCGAACGCACGCCATCATTGACCAGAATGCTCATCAACTCGGCCAGGGCAGCAGGGCGGTCACCCGAGCTGCCAATGGCGGTGGCATAGGACGGCGTGATGTTGTCAAACGGGTAGCCCAGGCGCTTCCAGTCGTTCAGCAAACCATCAAAAGCCTCAACTTCGAGCAGGCTCTGGATACGGATATCCTGTGCATTCTTGCGACTGGTTTTGAACAGCCATGTGTACACCTCGCGGCGGACGTCTGCTCCTTGATCGTACAGACCCTTAAGGTCGGTTTTGGGTGCGGCACGCAGGACCTTCACCACCCATAATTCCAGCGGGTGGATCTGCGACACATAGCCGCGGTCGGCCAGGTTGTAGGCATCGGGCGCATGCATTTTGTACATTGATTCGAGTGTGCTCCGGCTCAAGCCCTCGCTGGCCGGGATGTGCCCATGCAAGGCCTCGACATAGGCATCGAAGCCTGCCCGCGGTTCCAGATAGCGGAATACCGAGGTGAAGCGGCGTGGATTGGCATGGATGCGGGCGTATAAATCCTCTGCCATTTGTGCGGGATCAAGTTTGTGGTGGCGCTGGTAGAAACGGTTGGTGAAGACACGCCCTTCCTGATCGATAAAACGTGTCAGGTAGGTTTCACGCAGCGGGTTCTTTGCATCGTCCAGAATGCGTGCGACTGCACCTGGTGTGTCACTGGCGTAGTGCAGCACGATGTCCCGCATGATGCGGATATAAACCAGATTGACCGAGTTGCGGGTGGCTTCCCAGACATCCATCGAGCGACTATTGTCCTTGGGGTCGAAGTTGGCAAAGTTATGCAGGCCGCCACCCGTGAAAAAAGTTTGTGGAGTGGCTGAGTATTGGCGGTTCATCGCCGCATTGAGCAGCGCATCCAGCTTGATGCCAGGCTGGTTGAGCAGGGTGGTGGCGACCCACTGCGACAGCACGTTGCGCTGCGGCTGGGCCTTTTGCTTGAGCACCGCAGCGTCGAGTGTGCGGTACTCGTTGTGCAGCCGGGCGATGATTTCGAGATAGGTCACCAGGGTGCGCAACTTGGCGGTGGAACCCAGATCCAGACGTGCCTGACTGTTGATATCGAATGGCTGGTTGAGGTTGTCGGCCTGGATGCGCAGCACATTGCCGAGCGCGGTTTTTTCGTACAGGGTCATGCTATAGATGACGTTCGCAAGCGGATTTTCGGGCTTGAGTAAACGGTGGCCGACCAGTCCCGCCGCCGCAGCGGCTTCAGGTTTGGCCAGGCTTTGCAAAAATGCGCTGACTATTTTTTGCGTGGGCTGGTTGATGGTGGTTTTGACCTGCAAATCCAGGCGATCCAGATCGTATAGCCGGGGCTCGCCCAGGAGGGCCGCTATTTGAATACGCTGGGCGTTGGTTGCTTTTTGGTCGACGAACCGGGGTGCGGGAGGATCAATGCGCATCTTGGTGCTGCGTAATTTGATCTGCTTGGCGCGCGTGGCCAGTTCGGTGGAGATCACGTTGGCGCTGGCCAGCAGATCAAGGTGGTCGTCAGTCAATGCATCCAGGGCCTTGCGGTTGGAAACCAGGTAATACGAGGGACGTCGTTCCGCCACGATCAGCGACAACACATGTTTGAGTGCGCTGGCATAGGCATCGTCTTTGGCGGTGGGCTTGCGGGACAAGGTGCGGTTGACCTCGGCAAAGTCCAGGCCATACCAGGCCCACAGTCCGTCGCCCACGCCATTGACCTCACCAATGCGCGGAGCGGCGGCCAGCGGCACGGTGTTGAGATAGGCCATCACGGTTTTGCGACGCATCGGCAAGGTGTTGGTGCCATCCAGATAGGCACGCAGGCTCGCCGTGGCCATCTGGCGCAGCTTCTCTGACATGCTGCTGGTCAGGCCCTCGGGCGAGTGGCGATATTTCTCGATCTGGGTTGGCAGGGTGCTGCCGCCCGGCACATTGCGGTTGGTGTCGATCAGGCTGATGCCTTTTTCCAGCAGCGCCTGGGCGAGCCGGTCCCATTCCACCGCCGGATTGCGGGTGGGATACTGTTCGGCCAGCAGCTCGCGGTTTTCAATGTGGAGCAGCGCGCTGACCAGCACATCGGGAATCTCGTCGAAGCGGTCGTAGACACGCATCGGATGCAGGCCCTGGTAGAGCGGCTTGCCATCACTATCCTGCAAGCTGAGCCCGGCGTGATCTTTTTCGTGGTACGGAAGAAACAGGCCCAGATCGCTCACTCGCGCCATCTGGATGCTGACTTTCGCCTGCTGGTCGATCTTCCAGCCTGCCTTGTCGAGTCGAGTCAGATAGCCCGGCATCTTGCTGTAGCCCAGACGTACGTCATAGGGCCCCTCGCCCGGATAACGAATGCGATTGGAGGGGCCGGGCCGGATTTGCCAGGTCATTTTCTGCGCAGTTTTGGCGAGATATTTCGCTTCAAGCGCCGAAGACAGCAATTCCCAGGTAATGAGTCCGACCAGTCCGATGATCAGCAACACCATGCCAAAACCGATCAGGATGCGACGTGGGACTTTATGCATGGTTTAGGTGAATAGGTGGTGGGGCGCCTGTGCACGCAGAGGCACGAGCAGAGGGGGCATTGTAAACGTCAAAAGGAGGGCGCTCAAATCAGGGGACGCCCTTATTACGTTCGTGAAAGACCGCATTCGCGTTGTTGATTCTGGCAAACGGGGATACGTTGGGAGCACTAGACCCAGTCGCGCGCGACCAGATAGTCGCTGTACAGCTGTGCCTCGGCGGTGCCGGGTATGGGGTGCCAGTCGTAGCGCCATTTCACCAGGGGAGGCAACGACATCAGGATGGATTCGGTGCGCCCGCCCGACTGCAAGCCGAACAGGGTGCCGCGGTCGAACACCAGATTGAATTCAACATAGCGGCCGCGTCGATACGCCTGAAAATCGCGTTCATGTTCACCGTAGGCCATGTTCTTGCGACGTTCGAGGATCGGCAGGTAGGCGGTGAGAAAGGCATCGCCTACGCTTCTCATCATGGCGAAGGCGTGATCGAATCCCCCTTCGGAGAAATCGTCGAAGAACACCCCGCCGATACCGCGTGGCTCGTTGCGATGTTTGAGAAAGAAATAACGGTCGCACCATTCCTTGAAACGTGGATGCAGGTCGGCACCAAACGGGTCAAGAGCGTTTTTGCAGGTGGCATGAAAATGCCGCGCATCGTCTTCAAAACCATAATACGGCGTGAGGTCCATGCCGCCGCCAAACCACCATACGGGCGTTTCGCCTTCCTTCATCGCGACGAAACAACGCACGTTCATGTGTACGGTCGGTGCGTAGGGATTGCGCGGGTGCAATACCAGCGACACCCCCATGGCTTCCCAGCGGCGACCGGCAAGCTCCGGTCGATGGGCGCTGGCTGAGGGCGGCAGCTGGCTGCCCAGCACATGCGAGAAATTGACGCCACCACGCTCGAGTACCTGGCCTTCTTCAATCAGCCTTGAAATACCGCCGCCCTCATTCAAGGCAGGCCCAGCTTTGTCCCCCTCTCCCATTTGGGGGGAGGGCGGGGAGGGGGGACGATCCCAGGCATCGGTTCGAAAGGGCAAACCATCTGCGGCCTCAAGCGCGGCGACAATGCGCGCCTGCAGGTCAAGCAGATAGGTTTTGATGGCGGCGGGGTTGAATGCGGTGACAGACATCAGGGTCGAAGAATGGCTCCGGTAGCAAGATCGATCAGGGTGGACGGCCGGCGACGCTGGCCAATATGGCCGTCGATTACCCGCACTCGCGCGCCGAATATCCGGCGGCATTCTGCTGCGGTTTTGGCAGGGTTTCTGCCGCTTTTATTGGCGCTGGTGGAAACCAGCGCCATGCCCAGCGCGCGGCATAACTGCGCGGCGCCGGGGTGGGCGGTGACACGTACGGCAATGGTTGAGCGTCCGCCGGTAAGGTGCGGTGAGCAGGCGGCGGATGCGGGGACCACCCAGGTAACCGGGCCGGGCCAGGTACGTTTCATTTGTGAAAGCCGGGCTGCACTTAGCGGGCGCATAAAGGGCTGAAGCCGTTTAAAGCAGTCGGCGATCAGCAGCAGGCCTTTGGCCGCGCTGCGCCCTTTGAGCCGGATGAGCTGTTTCAATGCGCGTGGATTACGCGGGTCGCATCCCAGGCCGTAGCAGGATTCGGTCGGGTAGGCGATGATGCCGCCCCGTTTTAGATAGGCGGCAAGGCTTGTCGTCTGATCGGTGCCTTGTGCGCCGGAATCATTTTTTCCGGTCAAGGGCGCGCCAGCCAATGTCGCGACGGTATTGCATGCCGTCGAAATTGATGCCGGCCACCGCTTCATAGGCGCGCTTTTGTGCCATGCGCACACTGTCGCCTAGTGCTGTGACTGCCAGCACCCGGCCCCCGCTTACGACGGTTTGGCCGTTCTCCGTCAGGGTGCCCGCATGGAACACATGCAGATCATCGCTGCTTGCTGCCGGTGGAATGTTAATGACGGCACCTTTCCTGGGCGCGTCGGGATAACCCGACGCAGCGAGTACGACGGCGAGCGCCGTGCGGCGATCCCATTCGACTTCCACCGAGCCCAGGTTGCCGTTGATGGCGGCTTCCACAATGGTGACGAAGTCGGACTTCAACCGCATCATGATCGGCTGGGTTTCCGGGTCGCCCATGCGGCAGTTGAACTCGAGCACTTTGGGAGCACCATCGGCGCCGACCATGATGCCTGCGTACAAAAAACCAGTGAAGCGAATGCCATCGGCAGCCATCCCTTCCACCGTGGGGGTGATGACTTCACGCATGATGCGCGCGTGCAACTCGGGCGTGATCACGGGGGCGGGCGAATAAGCGCCCATGCCGCCGGTGTTGGGGCCCTGGTCGCCGTCCTGCAGGCGTTTGTGATCCTGGCTGGAGGCCAGCGCCAGCACGTTCTCGCCGTCGACCATGACAATAAAGCTGGCTTCTTCGCCGAGCAGGCATTCCTCGATGACCACGCGGTGTCCGGCTTCGCCCATGGTGTTGCCGGACAGCATGGCATCCACCGCCGCATGCGCCTCGTCAGCCGTGGCTGCAACAACCACGCCCTTGCCGGCAGCAAGACCGTCGGCTTTTACCACGATGGGCGCACCATGATGGTCGATGTAAGCGTGGGCAGAGACGGCGTCGGTGAAGGTGCCAAATGCCGCCGTCGGGATACCGTGGCGTGCCATGAATTGCTTGGCGAAATCTTTTGAGCTTTCGAGCTGGGCTGCCGCCTGGGTGGGGCCGAAAATTTTCAGCCCGGCACCACGAAAGGTATCGACAATGCCTGTTGCCAGGGGTGCTTCCGGCCCCACCACGGTGAAGGCGATGTCGTCTTCACGGCGCACAAATTCAATCAGCGCCGGGATCGACGTCAAAGGTACGTTGATCACGCCGTCTTCGGTTGCCGTACCGCCGTTGCCCGGTGCGACAAACACTTGCGATACACGAGGGGATTGCGCGAGCTTCCACGCCAGTGCGTGTTCGCGTCCGCCAGAGCCGATAACAAGGATTTTCATGTCAAAAAGCGAGTAAAGGGGGAAGGGTAAAAGGGTGAAGGGTGGGGAGAGATTTGCGCCGCGCTGCCGACCCTTCCCCCTTCCCCCTTATCCCTTCACTGAATTAATGCCTGAAATGTCGCGTGCCGGTAAACACCATGGCGATGCCGTGTTCGTTGGCGGCGGCAATCACTTCGTCGTCGCGCATCGAACCACCGGGCTGGATCACGGCTTTGATGCCGGCCGCCGCTGCCTGGTCGATGCCGTCGCGGAAGGGGAAGAAGGCGTCGGACGCCATCACCGAGCCGGGCACGGGGAGGCCTGCGTGTTCGGCCTTGATCGCTGCGATGCGTGCGGAGTTGATGCGGCTCATCTGGCCTGCGCCGACACCGACCGTCATGCGGTCTTTGGCGTAGACAATCGCATTGGATTTGACGAATTTTGCAACGCGCCAGGCAAATTTCAGGTCATCCATTTCCTGCGCGGTCGGTGCGCGTTGGGTTACCGTTTTGAGTTCGCCATGCAGCAATACGTCGGCGTCCTGCACCAGTAAACCGCCGGCCACGCGCTTCATGTCCATCTGCGCGATCGCGCCCGACCAGGTGCCGCATTCGAGCAGGCGCACGTTCTTTTTGGCGGCCACTGCCGCCACCGCTTCGGGGCTGACTTCGGGCGCTATGATCACTTCGACGAACTGGCGCTCGACGATGGTCTGCGCGGTTTCGCCATCGAGCCGGCCGTTGAAGGCGATGACGCCGCCGAAGGCCGATTCGGGATCGGTCTGGTACGCGCGGTTGTAGGCTTCCAGCAGGTTCGCGCCGTAGGCTACGCCGCAGGGATTGGCATGCTTGACGATGACGCAGGCGGGGGCGGTGTCGAACAGCTTCACGCATTCCAGCGCCGCGTCGGTGTCGGCGATGTTGTTGTAGGACAGTTCCTTGCCCTGCAATTGGCGCGAGGTGGCGATGGTGCCGGCCGGTGCGTTGGCCTCAACATAAAAGGCGCCGGCCTGGTGCGGGTTCTCGCCGTAGCGGCAGATTTGCGCGCGGGAAAATTGCAGCGTGAGTTGTTCGCCGAAAGCTTCACGTTCGCCGGTATCGTTCAGCGCGGTGAGGTAGTTGCTGATATGCCCGTCGTATTGAGCGGTGTGGGTGAAGGCTTTTTTTGCCAGCCCGAAGCGGGTGGCGTCGGTCAGCGCATTGCCGTTGGCCTGCATTTCGGTGACCAGCGCAGGGTAATCGGCCGGGTCGGTGACGATAGCGACATGGCGGTAGTTCTTGGCCGATGAGCGCACCATGGCCGGGCCGCCGATGTCGATATTTTCAATGGCATCGTCCAGCGTGTGCGGTTTGGAAACGGTGGCGACAAACGGGTACAGGTTGACACACACCAGGTCGATGTAGGGCATGCCATGTTTGGTCATGGTGGCAACGTGTTCGGGCAGGTCGCGGCGCGCCAGAATGCCGCCATGTATTTTGGGATGCAGCGTTTTGACGCGGCCGTCGAGCATCTCGGGAAAGCCGGTGTATTCGCTGACGTCGATGACCGTCAGACCCGCATCGCGCAGTGCTTTGGACGTGCCGCCCGTAGAGAGAAGTTCGACGCCTGCTGTGGCAAGCGCCCGGGCAAAATCGACAAGGCCGGTTTTATCCGACACGGAAAGCAGGGCACGCTGGATTTTCATTGGAGGATCGTCAGGAAGGAATTAGTCAGTAAGGTCGTGTTCACGCATTTTCTTGCGCAGGGTGTTGCGGTTGATGCCAAGCATGTCGGCTGCACGCGTCTGGTTACCTTCGGCGCGGTCGAGAATAAAGGACAACAAGGGTTTTTCAACGGCACCCACCACCATGTTGTAGATCTCAGTCGGCATTTCACCATCGAGATCCTTGAAATAGCGATTGAGTGACCGCCGTATACAGGCGGAAATCTCGTTTTCTTCCTTCATTAAATTCCCCTTTAATGCCGCTAGTTATGCCGCGAGTCGTGTCGCGGGCGGCAAATCCAGCTTGTTATTTATTTCGTAGCACAGGCGATTATCAGCGCGCGCTGCCTGGGCAAAATAGTCATTGACGACGCTAAGCTGTTCGGCCACCGAATCGAGCCGATTCATAGTGTGGCGGAATGTGCTGCTGCCGACCAGACCCCGTGTGTACCAGGAGATATGTTTGCGCGCTACGCGCACACCCGTTATGTCGCCATAGAACGCGTATAGATCGTGGATGTGTTCGAGCAATACTGCGTGGATTTCTGCCACTTCGGGTTGGGGCAGATGTTCGCCGGTCGTCAGAAAGTGATCGATCTCGCGAAAAATCCACGGGCGACCCTGTGCGGCACGGCCGATCATCACGGCATCTGCACCGGTGTAATCCAGCACAAACCGGGCCTTTTCAGGCGTGGTGATGTCGCCGTTGGCGATGATGGGAATGCGTGCCTCCGCTTTTACTGCGCGGATGGTGTCGTATTCGGCATCGCCCGTATAGGCGCAGGCACGGGTGCGGCCGTGCATGGCCAGCGCCTGCACACCGGCATTTTCGGCGATTTTGAGTATGCTCAGCGCGTTGCGGTGCTCGCGATCCCAGCCGGTGCGGATTTTCAGCGTAACGGGTACCGCGGGCACGGCCTTCACCACCGCATCCAGAATCCGCCCAACCAGACTTTCGTCCTGCAATAGTGCCGAGCCGGCCATCACGTTGCAGATTTTCTTGGCCGGGCAGCCCATGTTGATATCGATGATCTGTGCGCCGCGGTCGACGTTGTGACGGGCGGCTTCGGCCATCATCGCCGGATCGGCGCCGGCAATCTGCACGCTGATCGGGTCGACTTCACCTTCGTGGTTGGCGCGGCGCGCGGTCTTGGCTGAGCCGTACAACAGCGAGTTCGATGTCACCATCTCGGACACCGCCATGCCCGCGCCCAGCTTTTTGCAAAGCTGGCGGAAAGGCCGATCCGTCACCCCGGCCATGGGGGCAACGACGAGGCGGTTTCTGAGGGTGTGGGTGCCAATGCGCATAAGGGATCGCATTTTACTCGTGTCGCGAGCCTCGACCAAGTTGATCAGACTTTACATTTCTTTATTCGAGCAAACTGCTCTGGCGTCTACTATAAATGGCGTTGTGCTTAACAAATAAACCGGGAGAGAGAATATGAGTTTTATGTCTGAGTTCAAGGAATTCGCGGTCAAGGGTAACGCCATGGACCTGGCTGTCGGGGTCATCATCGGCGCCGCCTTTGGCAAGATCGTCGACTCCATCGTCAAGGACCTGATCATGCCGGTCGTGGGCGCGGTCTTCGGCGGGTTTGATTTTTCCAATTTATATATTGCGCTGGGCACGGTTCCGGAGGGGGTCGCGGCGACGCTGGATGCCGTGAAAGAAGCGGGGGTGCCGGTGCTGGCCTACGGCAATTTTCTGACCATATTGCTGAACTTCATCATTCTGGCGTTTGTGGTCTTCCTGCTGGTCAAGCAACTCAATCGCTTGAAGAAGGAAGCGCCACCCGCCGCACCTGCGGCCACGCCGGAAGATGTGGTGCTGTTGCGTGAAATTCGGGACAGCCTGAAAAAGTAACAAGGTGATGCAAATAAAACGGGCGCTTCGGCGCCCGTTTTGATTGGGCGCACGGGGCGCACGCGTGGGGCTTAATGCGCCGCTTCCCAGTTGCTCCCCTCGCCCACGCCCACCCGCAACGGCACTTTGAGTTCAGCGACGTTGCACATCAACCCTGGCAGTTCGGCACGTACGCGGTCGAGTTCGTTTTCGGGTACTTCGAGGATGAGTTCATCGTGCACCTGCAGCAGCAGTCGGCTCCCCAGTTTTTCCCGATCGAGCCAGCCTTGTACCGCGATCATTGCCAGCTTGATCAGGTCGGCAGCGGTGCCCTGCATCGGCGCATTGATGGCGGCACGCTCGGCGCCTTGGCGGCGCTGCGGATTCTTGGCGTTGATTTCCGGTAGATATAGCCGACGACCGAATACGGTCTCGACATAGCCTTGTTTTCGAGCGGTTTCGCGTGTGCGCTGCATGTAGTCGGCCACGCCGGGGTAGCGCGCAAAGTAGCGGTCGATGTAAGCCTGAGCAGCCGAACGGTCGAGATTGAGCTGCCCGGCCAGGCCAAAGGCCGACATGCCGTAGATCAGGCCAAAGTTGATGACCTTGGCCATGCGCCGCTGATCGGCGATGACGTCCTCTAGCGCCACGCCAAACACTTCGGCAGCGGTGGCGGTGTGAATGTCCAGATCATTGGCAAATGCGTTGAGCAGGCCCGCATCGTCGGACAGGTGGGCCATGATGCGCAGCTCGATCTGTGAATAGTCGGCCGACACCAGCACATGCCCCGGCGGCGCGATGAAGGCTTCGCGAATGCGGCGGCCCTCGGTGGTGCGCGCGGGAATATTCTGCAGGTTGGGGTCGGCGCTCGACAGCCGTCCGGTGACCGCAGTGGCCTGTGAATAGCTGGTGTGCACCCGCCCGGTTTTCGGGTGGACCATCAGCGGCAGTTTGTCGGTGTAGGTCGACTTCAGCTTGGCCATGCCGCGATAGTCGAGGATGGCCCGTGCGATGGGGTGATCGAGCGCGAGTTGCTCCAGTGTGTCTTCGTCGGTGGACGGTGCGCCACCGGGCGTTTTCTTGACGACTGGCAGTCCTTTTTGTGTAAACAGGATGTCGCCGATTTGCTTGGGGGAGCTGAGGTTGAATGGCTGTCCGGCTTCCTGATACGCGCGCTGTTCCAGGTCCAGCATCTTTTTGCCGAGTTCGCCGCTTTGTATGGCAAGCAGATTGCGGTCAAGCAATACGCCGGTGCGTTCCATCCGGAACAGAATTGCTGCCACGGGCAGCTCGATCTGGCGATACACGAATTCGAGCTTGTCGGACGCGGCGATCTGCGGCGCCAGCGCATCACGCACGCGCAGGGTGACGTCGGCGTCTTCTGCCGCATATTCACTGGCTTGCTCGACCGCCACCTGCTCGAAGCCGATACGCGATGCACCCTTGCCGGTGACATCGTCGTAGCTGATCGTCGCCAGTCCCACATGACGCGTGGTCAGGTTGCCGAGTTCGTGCGACTCATGCGCTTCCAGCACGTAGGACTGCAGTAGGGTGTCGTCCAGCACGCCGCTGTGTTCGATTCCACCCAGCGTGATGCCGTAGTTGGCAAAAATATGGCGGTCGTACTTGAGGTGCTGGCCGATGATTTTGGGCACCGGGTTTTCCAGCAGCGGCTTGAGCCTGGCCAGCGTGGCGTCACGGTCCAGTTGCTCCGGTGCGCCGGCATAGTGATGCGCCAGTGGCAGGTAGGCGGCCACGCCGGCTTCGGTCGCGAACGAGATGCCGACCAGTTCGGCCTGCATGGCATTGAGGCCGGTGGTTTCGGTGTCGAGTGCAAACGCGGACGCAGCCTCCAGCCTGGCGATCCAGGCGTCGAGCGCGGCTTCGGTCAGGATGGTTTCATAGTGGGCGCGATGGTCGCCGCTGTTGTCCTGTTCGGGAGCGGCAGGTGTGTCGGTGGCGGCCGCATCCAGCTCGCGCAGCCAGGCGCGAAACACATAACGTTCGAATAGCGGGCGCAACACTTCCAGATCGCGTGGCTGCAGGGTCAAACTATCCAGCTCGAACGGCAGCGCCACATCGGTCTTGATCGTGATCAGTACACGCGCTTGCGGCAGCCAGTCACGGGCGGCGCGCAGGTTGTCGCCAACCACGCCTTTGATCGCGTCGGCATGCGCCACCAGATTGTCGAGCGAATCGTATTCAGCCAGCCATTTCACTGCGGTTTTTGGGCCGACCTTGGCGACGCCCGGCACGTTGTCCACGGTGTCGCCGATCAAGGTCAGATAATCGATGATGCGATTGGGCGGCACGCCGAATTTTGCGGTGACCCCTGCTTCATCAAGCGTTTCATCGCTCATGGTGTTGACCAGCGTGACGTGGTCGTTGACCAGTTGCGCCATGTCCTTGTCGCCGGTGGAGACGATGCTGCGGATGTTCTGCCTGGCGGCTTCTACCACCAGCGTGCCAATCACATCATCGGCTTCAACGCCGTCAATGGCGATGAGGGGCCAGCCCTCGGCTCGGATCGCCTGGTGCAAAGGTTCGATCTGGCTGCGCAAATCGTCCGGCATCGGAGGACGGTGCGCCTTGTACTCAGGATAGAGGTCGTCGCGGAATGTCTTGCCCTTCGCGTCGAACACGCAGGCGATATAATCAGCCGCGTAGTCCTTGCGCAGTTTGTGCAGCATGGACAGCACGCCCTTGATCGCATTGGTCGGTTCGCCTGCCGGATTACGTAAATCGGGCAGCGCATGAAACGCTCGGTATAGATAGGACGAGCCGTCCACCAATAGCAGGGTTTTTCTGGACGGGCTTACACTGGGCTGGTTCAATTTAGAAGCACTCACGAGGCGCACACATGCACTTGGATAAATTACCGATCAGCGCAGACCCGGCGCGTACCGCCGAAAATGAATACTCGGCGCGCGAATCGTGGCGGATGCTGGGGATTATGGCAGAGTTCGTCGAGGCGACCGAGCGGCTGGCGTCCATCCGCCCGGCCGTTTCGATTTTCGGCAGCGCGCGGACGCCCCCGGATCACGCCTATTACATGCTGACCGAAGAAATCGCACGCAAGCTGTCCGATTCCGGGTTTTCGGTGATTTCCGGCGGCGGCCCCGGCATTATGGAAGCCGCCAACAAGGGCGCCTATTTTGGCAAGTCGCCGAGCATTGGCCTCAACATCCAGTTGCCACACGAGCAAAGCGGCAATGCCTATCAGGACATCAGCCAGACCTTCAAGCATTTCTTTGCGCGCAAGGTCATGTTCGTCAAGTTTGCGGCGGCTTATGTGGTCATGCCCGGTGGCTTTGGCACGCTGGACGAACTGTCCGAAGCGCTGACCCTGATTCAGACCGGAAAAATCCCGCGCATTCCCGTCATTCTGGTGGGGGCCAAATTCTGGAGCGGGCTGATCGAATGGTTCAAGACCACGCTGACCGAAGAGGGCATGATTGCGGCCGAGGATATCAACCTGATGCAGATCATCGACACGCCCCAGGAAGTGGTCGATGCGATCTTCAGCCATTATGAAAAACGCGGATTCATGCCTTCCATCGCCGAACGCGAAATCCAGCTCAACCTGTAACCCCTGTCTTGAGGAAATTATGATGCGTTACCTAGTTTTGTTGCTAAGTTTGATGCTGAGTGGGGCGGCTGGTGCGGCCACGCCTTCTGAACGTCCGCCCGGACTCAAGCCTGTTCCCGATGGCGCCCCGAATGCCAATGACGCGCCGCCCGTGACGATCACGCCGAGTAATCAGGGACGGGTGGTCGAATACCGTTCGCACGGCAAACTGTACATGCTGAAAGTCATACCCAAGGTGGGCAAGCCGTATTACCTCATCGACCAAAAAGGTGATGGGCAGTTTGCACGGCAGGACAGCCTTGATTCCGGGATGCGGCCACCGATGTGGGTGGTGAAGGAGTTCTGATTTCGGCCCGCATTTGACCGATACTTTGTCGGCTTCGGTTGGTCTTCGCGTCTCGCTTCAAATGCGAGCCGGAATATCACCCGGCGTCGGTTAAAATCCGGCGCATGAATACCGCATCCAACCAAGACATTCCGCGCAAGGTCGCGGCCAGCCAGGGCTTTCAGTGGGTGGTTGCCGGCTTTCGCCTGTATCGCAAAAACCCTTTATTGCTCTCTGCTGCGTTCGGCGTGCTGTTCGGCGTGGTGATGGCGCTCGGCCTGATCCCCATGGTGGGCGGCTCCTTGTCCGAACTGGCGTCACCCTTGATGGTGGCCGGATTCATGGCGGCGTACCGCGCGCTGGATAACGGCGATGAGCTTGAACTGCCGCAGTTCATGTCCGGCCTGCAGGGGCCGGCGATCCCTTTGATGACAGTGGGCGCGGTGCAGTTGCTTGGCGCCCTGCTCATTGGGCAGATCATGGTTGGTATGGGGTTTAATCCTGAGACTGTGATGGCCGCCGCCAAAGACACCAAAGCCACGCCAGCTGAAATGCAGGCTGTTCTCAGTCAAGCCATGCCAGCGGTGCTCACCGGCCTGGCATTGTTTACGCCACTGATCATGGCCACATGGTTTGCGCCTGCGCTGATTTTGTTTGGCGGTGCGCGCCCGGCGACCGCGTTGGGCGTAAGCTTGCGCGCCGTCGCCAAGAACTGGCCCGCGATGATGGTGAATGGCCTGGCGCTGGGCCTGCTGCTGTTTTTTGCTGCATTGGTGCCGATGCTGCTTGGGCTATTGGTCGCGATGCCGGTGTTGTTCGGTTCACTTTATGCTTCGTATCAGGCGATTTTCGCGATGTGGGATGATTCGCCAGGATAATGCCGCACCAGAAAAAACGCCCCAGACCGGGGCGTTTTTTGGGCGGATCAATGTGCGGCCTTGCGCCGGCGAAGCACCCCGAAGGCAGCGATTCCGATACCAAGCAAACCCAGCGTGGCAGGCTCCGGCACCGGATTGGGTGGGCCACCGACATCGCCAGCCGTATCGGATGAGGCGATGAGGAAATTGTCGAGCGCGGCATATCCGCCTGTCAGAAGGTCGATACGCAAGGTGACATTGCCGCTGGCAGATTGCGTCGCATCGAGTGCGACAAGCGCCTGAGTCCAGTCAAATACAGACTGGGGCGACGCCGTGCCGTTAATGATTTCACTGTCCAGTATGGAGCCGTTGCCGTTCAGGCCATTCGTCCCTGCGGGGTTGTCGAACAGGGTGATCTGAAAGCTTGGTACGGCTCCGGGACTGACGAACGGCCCGCCCCACGCGCTGAGATCGATACTCGAAACGTCCAGCTGGAAATTCAGGAAATTCAGGCCGCCGGTGTTGAACGACAAGCCAATCAAATCGTTCTGGACACTGGATAGCATCCCCAACACATAGTTGCCTGCAGTGCCTGCTGGATCCGAATAGCCAGTTCCGAACGCCTGCGTGCCGGTTACCAGCAGGGTCTCGACGGTGTTCGCCTGCGCGAAGCTGAACCCGGCAGGCTGCCCGCTGTATAACTGGTTGACTGTTTTGAAAATATTGACGTCAGCTCCGTCGTTGACGAAGCCATTGGGATTTTCGAAATTCTGGTTGTACAGAATGGTCGCGGCTTGCAAGGGGAAGCTTGCAAATAATGCCAACAGTGCAGCGTAGCGCATGGTTGTCTCCTGACAGGATAGCGTTCAATCCACGTGCAATTTACGTGCCATGTGTATTTTTTTACTATTTAATCAATTGGATACAGAATAATGACCCAGCTTCAAGAATGAAATGTGTAAAAAAATCCGACGCGAACCGAGAAATAATGTGGTTTGCGGGATCAAGCCGCCGACAAATTCGCATAAGCCAGCGCCAACCACTTGGTTCCCTCGTTGCGAAACTTCACCTGCACGCGCGCATCGCTGCCGCGCCCTTCAAAGTCGATAATGATGCCGGTGCCGAATTTGGCATGGGCGACGCTCTGCCCCACTTTGTAACCCGTGTCGTTGCCGTGATTAGTCGGGTTGCGTGGAGCCGGAGTGCTGGTGCTGCCGGTGTTTTGGTGGGTACTTGATGAATAGGCCGATTCGCGACGGTTGAGGTTGAGCAGCACCTGCTCGGGCAGTTCATCCAGAAAGCGCGACGGCAGGTTGTAGCGAATCTGGCCGTGCAGCATGCGTGATTGCGTGTGCGACAGATACAGACGCCGCCGTGCGCGGGTGATCGCCACGTACATCAGCCGACGTTCTTCCTCCAGGCCATTTTCCTCATTCGCGCTTTGCTCGTGCGGGAACAGGCCTTCTTCCAGTCCGGTGATGAACACGGCGTGAAATTCCAGGCCCTTGGCGGCATGCACGGTCATCAGTTGCAGCGCGTCCTGACCGGCGATGGCCTGGTGCTCGCCTGCTTCCAGTGCAGCGTGGGCGAGAAAGATATTGAGTGCATGAAAAGACGCCGATTCATCAGCAGGCGCTTCACCCGCCATCGGATCATGCACGCCTGCTTCCGTCTCGTCGGCAAACAGGGTGGCCGCGTTGATCAGTTCGTTGAGGTTTTCCAGCCGGTCGGCGCCGTCCTTGTCGGCGCGGTAATAGTCCGCCAGTCCGCTGGCTTCGATCACATGGTCGATCACCTCGGGCAAGGGCAGGTCACGCGTGGCCTGCTTGATGTCCTCGACCAGCCTGGCGAACCCGGCCACCTTGCCGCCGCCGGTGCACGCCGCCTGCCACAGGCTGGCGCCCGAACGCGCGGCGCTGTCGGCGAGTTGTTCCAGCGTGCGCGCACCGATGCCGCGGGCGGGGAAATTCACCACCCGCAAAAATGCGCCGTCGTCTTCCGGGTTGGTCAACAGGCGCAGGTAGGCGAGCGCGTGCTTGATTTCCTGGCGCTCAAAAAAGCGCAGCCCGCCGTAGACGCGATACGGCACGTTGGCCGAGAACAGCGCGTGCTCCAGCACCCGCGACTGCGCGTTGGAGCGATACAGCAGCGCCATGTCGGACAGGTTCGTGCCTTCGCGATTGAGCGCGCGGACTTCTTCCACCGCAAAGCGCGCTTCTTCCTGATCGGAATAGGCGTCGAACACGCGGATCGGTTCGCCTTCGCCTTCCGCCGTCCACAGGTTCTTGCCGAGCCGGTGTGCATTCTGCGAAATCAGGGTGTTGGCGGCGGTGAGGATGTGGCCGTGGCTGCGGTAGTTCTGTTCCAGCTTGATCACGTTGCCGTGCGCGAACTCGCGCTCGAACTCGGCCATGTTGGCGGTGTTGGCACCGCGAAAGGCGTAGATCGACTGGTCGTCGTCGCCCACCGCAAACAAGGCGGTGTGCGGGCCGGCAAACTGCTTCAGCCAGCGGTACTGCAGGGTGTTGGTGTCCTGGAACTCGTCGACCAGGATGTGCTTGAAGCGGTCGCGGTAATGCTCGCGCAGTGGCTCGTTGCGAACCAGTAGTTCGTACGAGCGCAGCAGCAACTCGGGGAAGTCCGCCACGCCTTCGCGCTGGCATTGCGCGTCGTAGGCTTCAAAGAGCTCGGCCATCCGCATCGAATATTCGTCGAAAGCCTCGGCATCGCGTGCACGTCGCCCGGCTTCCTTGTGGCTGTTGATAAACCACTGCACTTTCTTCGGCTCGAATTTCTCGGTATCGACGTTCATCGACTTCATCAGCCGCTTGATCGCTGACAGCTGATCCGAACTGTCGAGAATCTGGAAAGATTGCGGCAATCCGGCTTCACGGTAGTGCGTGCGCAACAGTCGATTGGCCAGACCGTGGAAAGTCCCCACCCACATGCCACGCGTGTTGATCGGCAGCATCGCCGATATGCGCGTGAGCATTTCCTTCGCGGCCTTGTTGGTAAAGGTCACCGCCAGCATGCCCAGTGGCGACACCTGGCTGTTCTGGATCAACCACACCATGCGGGTGGTCAGCACGCGCGTCTTGCCCGAGCCGGCCCCCGCCAGAATCAGCGCAGATTCGTGCGACAGCGTCACAGCGGCGCGTTGTTCGGGGTTGAGGCTTTCCAGCAGATGGGCAGACATACGGGGGTAAAATCGGGCGGTCAATCGTGAATTATAAAGGCCTCACCCATGGTAAAAATTCTGTTCTTTGGCGATCTGGTCGATTCCCTTGGCATGGCCGCCGATGAAATCGAGCTGCCAGCCGATATTACCGATGTGGCGCGCCTGCTGTTCATGCTGTCGCAGCGCGGTGAAATGTGGAAAAAAATGCTGCTTGGCAATCCCAAGCTGAACATCACCATCAACAAGCAGTTCGTGGAAAAAACCTCGCCGGTGAAGGATGGCGATGAGATTGCACTGGTCGGGTTCTCGGTGGTCTGAGTGCCGGCCTGCGAACGCAGGACGCGACGGCCTATCCAGACTGTCGGTTGACTATTCCTCCGTGACGATAGGGTCGTAATCACGATGGCTGATTCAAACACGCTTCGTACAAAATTACCGCTGATTGTGGGAGGCATTGTCTTCCTGATTGCCGCCGCTCTGTCGGGATTGTTCGTCTGGCAGCTCGGGCAACATTCCCTTGAGGATGAGCGGGTGCAGGTCGCCCGTCTGACCGCCGACCATGTTCATTCGATCGAAAACAGGGTCGAGCATGCGCTATCAGCAACCCATGTCCTGGCAGTCCTGGTGCGCCAGGGCAACGGCAGCATTCCTGGATTTGAATCCACCGCCAGTTCGATGTTGTCGTTTTATCCGGGAGCATCCGCGTTGGCATTGGCGCCTGGTGGGGTGGTTCGGGATGTTGTGCCGATGTCCGGGAACGAGAAAGCCATCGGCCTGGATTTGTTGAACGCTCCGGCGCTGCGCAAGGAATCCCGGCTTGCCAGGGAAAGCGGAAAGCTGACCCTGGCTGGGCCGCTTGAATTGGCGATGGGTGGAACGGGGGTGGTTGGGCGTTTACCGGTGTATCTCGAGGACAGCCATGGCAACCCCGTTTTCTGGGGCTTCACTCTGGTCGTGATGCGCTTGCCAGAAGGACTGGATATGGCCCATCTGAACGAGCAGGGCCTGGCGTATGAACTCTGGCGCATCCACCCGGAGAGTGGGCTCAGGCAGGTCATTGTCCGCTCTTCGCCAGCGCGTCTCATTGAACCCGTCAATCAGACACTGCAGGTCCCCAACGCAACCTGGACGCTGAGCGTCGCGCCGGCGAGGGGCTGGGCGCATCTGTTCAGGTCCTCGGGTAGCGTCGTGCTGGCGCTTGTTTTCAGCCTGATGCTGGGCTATCTGGCCAACCTTCTGCTTGCATTGAGGGCGCACAAGCAGCGGCTCGAGGTGCGCGTTGCCCGGCGCACCGCCGAAATCCTGATGACGCAACGCAGGATGCGGGCCATGTTCGACGCCATTCCCGATCTGGTCTGGCTAAAGGATGCGGACAGCATCTATTTGAGCTGTAATCCGATGTTTGAACGTTTGCTCGGTGCCAGCGAAGCCGGGATCGTCGGCAAAACCGACTACGATCTTTTCGACAGGGAGCAGGCGGACTTCTTCCGTGAGAACGACCGCAAGGCCATCGCGGCCGGCAAGCCCAGCCTCAACGAGGAATGGCTGACCTTTGCCGACGATGGCGTCCGCAGGCTGTTTGAAGTGATCAAGACACCCATTGCCGATGAAGCAGGCAGGTCCATCGGCGTGCTGAGCATCGCCCGTGACATTACCACTCGCGTGCAGATGCAACGTGCGCTGCTGGAATCCCAGGAACGGGTGCAGCAATATCTGAATATCGTCGGCGTGATGTTGATCGCACTTGATGTCGAAGGCAGAGTACAACTCGTCAACCGTAAAGGCTGCGAAATGCTGGGCATGCCCGAGGCGGATATTCTCGGCAAGGACTGGTTCGAGCACTTTCTGCCCGAGCGCATGCGAAAAGAGGTCAAGGAAGCGTTCACCGCGATGCTCCAGGACAATGCCGATCCCATCGAGTACATGGAAAATCCGATACTGACCCGCAATGGCGAAGAACGCGTCGTGGCATGGCACAACGCACTCTTGCGGGACGAAACGGGCAGGATTAACGGCGTGCTCGCTTCGGGAGAGGACATTACCGAGAACAGGCGGGCGGAGCAGGCCTTGCGCGACTCCCGCGAGCGCCTGCACCTGCTGCTCGATTCGATGGCCGAAGCGGCCTATGGGGTGGACCTCGACGGCAATTGCACCTTCATCAACCAGGCATTCCTGACCATACTGGGTTACCAGGATGAAAATGAAGTACTGGGCAAGCACATCCACTCGCTGATTCACCATTCTCATGCCGATGGCAGTCCCTATCCGGGCAGCGAATGCAAAATGTATCGTGCTTATCGGGCCAAACAGGCAATCAATGTGTCGGATGAGGTTTTCTGGCGCAAGGATGGCACGGCGATACCAGTTGAGTATTGGTCGAATCCCATCGTTGCCGACGGCGTGGTGGTCGGTGCGATCGCGACTTTCGTCGACATCAGCGGACGCAAGCAAGTCGAGGCTCAACTCAGTCTCGCGGCCAAAGTGTTCGAGCAAAGCGGCGAAGCGATCATGATTGCCGATGCACAGCGCAACATTGTCATGGTCAACCAGTCGTTCACTGCCATCACTGGTTACAGCGAAGCCGATGTGCTGGGGCAGAACCCGCGCATGCTGGCTTCGGGGAAACACGATCATGCCTTTTACCATGCGATGTGGCAGGACATTGCCACGCAGGGACGCTGGCAGGGCGAGGTATGGAACCGGCGCAAGGATGGCAGTCTGTATCCGGAATTGCTCTCGATCATCCAGGTGCTCGATGCACAGGGAGGGATCACCCACTACATCGGCATTTCAAGTGATATCACCCAGCACAAGGCGGCCCAGGTGCGTATCCAGCGACTGGCGCATTTCGATCCCCTTACCGGGCTGCCAAACCGGGCCTTGCTCAATGATCGAGCGAACCACGATCTCAGTGCCGCCCAGCGCCATCACACTCAACTGGTCGTCATGTTCGTTGACCTCGATCACTTCAAGAACGTCAACGACACGCTGGGACATCGCATCGGTGATGCATTGTTGATCACGGTGGCCGTCCGTCTGAAATCTGCCGTTCGAGAAGTGGACACGGTGTCACGCCAGGGCGGGGATGAGTTTGTTCTGATTCTGCCCGACACCGATGCCGACGGTGCGGCGCATGTGGCAGGGAAGCTGTTGGAGGCCGTCGCGCAACCGTATCAGATCGAGGGTTTTGAACTGACCGTGACGCTGTCCATCGGTATTGCTCTGTATCCCGGCGATGGCGAGGATTTCGAGATGCTCTCCAAGTGTGCGGACGCCGCCATGTACCGTGCCAAGCACGATGGCCGCAACACCTACCGATTTTTTACCCCGGAAATGCAGGCGCGTTCGGCGCAAAACCTGCACATGGAAAATGACCTGCACCGCGCGTTGGAGCGCAAGCAGTTGCTGTTGCACTATCAGCCTCAAATCTCATTGAGCGACGGACGCGTCGTCGGCATGGAAGCGCTGCTACGCTGGCAGCACCCGGATCTGGGCATGATCGCGCCGGCCGAATTTATCCCTATCGCGGAAGAAAGCGGCCAGATTCTGCCAATCGGCGAGTGGGCGCTGCGCAGTGCGGTCCGGCAGATGAAGGCGTGGATGGATGCCGGTCTGGCACCGATGGTGATGGCGGTGAACCTTTCTGCCGTGCAGTTCCGTCATCCGCACCTGCCGGAATTGGTAACGCAAATTCTCGATGAAGAGAATCTGGCGCCGCAGTACCTTGAGCTTGAGTTGACCGAAGGTGTGGCCATGGAGGATGCGCCTGCGGCCATCGCAGTGATGGACCGCCTGCACATGCGCGGTATCCGCATGTCGATCGACGATTTCGGTACCGGCTATTCCTCGCTGAGCTATCTCAAGCGCTTCAAGGTTTACAAGCTCAAGATCGACCAGTCCTTTGTGCGGGATATCAGCGAAGATCCGGAAGACCGGGCCATCGTCGCTGCCATCATCAGCCTGGCGAACAGCCTGGGCCTGCAAACCATTGCAGAGGGCGTCGAAACCGAAGGACAGCTGGCGTTCCTGCGCGAGCAGGGATGCAACGAGGTGCAGGGCTATTACTTCAGCAAACCGCTGCCGGCTGACGAATTCGAGGCGTTCGTGCGTACGCGGGAAATCTCCGGCCGGGGGCAGTGATTACACCAGGCTAAACAATAACGGAGCCACTTTCCTATTCGCACCGCTGCTGGCGCAGAGCGGCACCTGACGACGCTCGTGCGACCTATTTATCTATCTGCAGCATCGCGGATATTTCGCGGTTCAATGCGGCTTCGTCTCCAAGGTTCAGTTCGACCAGGCGCCGCAGGTTGGTGATGCTTTCCAGGTCGATCTCGGTGCAGCGCAAGCCTAAACGCCCATTTTCCACGTGTACGACTTCGCCAATCATGTGGATGGAGGGCGCCCCACTCGCAAGTTTGATGTGCAGGCTGCAAGGACTGCCGGTTTGGAGGGTCCATGGCGCGATGCGCTCAACCAGTGCACCCTTGACGGAAATGTCGACCAGTTTGCATTCATGCTTGCCGGGAAACGTGTTGAGTACCACGCTTGCCTCGAATGGAATGCGGGTAAACAGCCGTTTACTGGGTGGGGAACTTGCGGGGAGATTCATCATTCAGCTCCAATATCCAGGGCATCTGCTTCAATCATGGAACGATTCAGGCATGGATGCAATTTCGCTGGCGGCAATCCGGTCAGGCCGGTTTCCGGCCAAACCCATTCACTCGATGGGCTGGGACTTGGTATAGTTCTCCTGTGCGGAGGCCAAACTTCCGCTTTTATGACATTCACCGCGTGATGTTTAGCGCTTGCAGCGATCAAAGGACGTCTCTTGGCAAAACCAAATTATCAATACGAAAAGCGGCAGCGGGATCTGGCAAAGAAAAACAAGCAGGAAGAAAAGCGCCGGCAGAAACTGGCAAACAAGGCAGGGGATGATTCAGATGACCCGTCTCCGGATGACGGGGCAACTGAACAGACCCCGGCACCTGCCGAGGGCGGGAGCACACCCGACGCATAACGGCTGTCACAGGCCATCGATTATCAGGGCGAGGGTGGCGCGTGATGCCGGGCTGAACGATGCTGGCCAAAAATCTGTTGCGCAATAAAAAACGGAGCCATTGAGCTCCGTTTTTTATTGCCGGGATGGGCTGATTATTTCTTTTTCGTAATCATGTCGTGAATGATCGGTGCCAGGATCAGTTCCATGGCAAACCCCATCTTGGCGCCAGGCACCACGATGGTGTTGCGGCGTGACATGAAGGAGTTGGGGATCATGTTCAGCAGATAAGGGAAATCAACGCCCTTGGGTTCGCGGAAGCGGATCACGATGAAGCTTTCGTCCGGCGTGGGAATGTCGCGCGAGATGAAGGGGTTGGAGGTGTCGACGGTGGATACGCGCTGGAAGTTGATGTCGGTGCGCGAAAACTGTGGCGTGATGTAGTTCACGTAATCCGGCATACGGCGCAGGATGGTGTCGACGATCACGTCGGCCGAATAGCCGCGCTCGGAGCTGTCACGGTGAATCTTCTGGATCCACTCCAGGTTGACGATGGGCACCACGCCAATACCGAGATCAACGTGCTTGGAGATGTCGACCTTGTCCGTTTTGACCAGGCCGTGCAGGCCTTCGTAAAACAGTACGTCGGAGCCTGCGGGCATGTCTTCCCACGGGGTGAACTCGCCGGGGTTGAGGCTGGTTTTGAGGCGTTCGTTGTGTGTGGCGGCTTCTTCGTCGCTGTGGATGTAGTAGCGCTTCTTGCCGCCACCGGTTTTACCGTAGGTTTCGAACAGGTCGGCCAGTTTGTCGAAGTGGTTGGACTGCGGCCCGAAGTGGCTGAACGTGGTGTTGCCTTCGGCTTCGGCTTTTTTGACGGCTGCCTTGAAGTCGACGCGGGACAGGCTGTGGAAGCTGTCGCCTTCGATCACTGCGGCGTTGATCTTTTCGCGGAAGAAAATGTGTTCAAACGCGCGCTTGACGGTGGTGGTGCCGGCGCCGGATGAACCCGTGACCGCAATGACGGGATGCTTCTTGGACATGCTGGGACTCCCTGAAGAAGTAGAAATGAATGCGAAACCGATGCATTTTACCCGCAAGGGGCAGGCCGTGGTAGTAGTGTCGCTAAAGCCCTAAAGGACTCCGATCCACTACGCGCCCAGGCGCGTGTGGAGTCGTATGCCCTAAAGGACTCCGATCCACTATGGGCTGAAGCCCATGTGGAATCGTATGCACCAACAACCACGCACTACCCGGGTGGGGCGGGGCTTGTCACCCGGGAGGCAATTCGCCTCTTCTAACGAGCGGGCGTGGCGACAGGGCAGGCGGGTATAATCGCCGCCTTGATTAAGCGCGGTTGTTGCGATGCAAGAAAAATACCTCCCCTCGGAAATTGAGTTCGCCGCGCAGGCGCAGTGGGCCTCCAGACAGGTTTACCGCGCGGCCGAGGCGTCTGACCGACCTAAATACTACTGCCTGTCGATGTTCCCCTATCCGTCGGGCAAGCTGCACATGGGCCACGTGCGCAACTACACCATCGGCGATGTGCTGGCGCGTTATCACGCTTTGCGCGGTTTCAACGTGATGCAGCCGATGGGCTGGGACGCGTTTGGCCTGCCGGCAGAAAATGCCGCCATTGCCAACGGTGTACCGCCCGCCGCCTGGACCTACGCCAACATCGATCACATGCGCACGCAGTTGCAGGCGTTGGGCTTTGCCATCGACTGGTCGCGCGAACTCGCCACCTGCAAGCCGGATTACTACCGCTGGGAGCAGTGGCTGTTCACCCGCTTGTTCGAAAAGGGTGTGATTTACAAGAAGATGGCGACGGTGAACTGGGATCCGGTCGATCAGACGGTGCTCGCCAACGAACAGGTGATCGAAGGGCGCGGCTGGCGCTCCGGTGCGCTGGTCGAAAAGCGCGACATCCCGATGTATTTCTTTCGCATCACCCAGTATGCGGATGAACTGTTAAGCGGGCTGGATAAGCTGCCGGGCTGGCCCGAGCGGGTGAAGACCATGCAGGCCAACTGGATCGGCAAGAGCGTGGGCGTGCGGCTGGCGTTCAAAATCCCCCCCACCCCCCCTTTTGCAAAGGGGGGAGAAGACCTGTTGTGGGTGTTCACTACCCGTGCCGACACGCTAATGGGCGTGACGTTTGTCGCCGTGGCCGCCGAGCATCCGCTTGCCACCCGCGCGGCTGAAGGCAATCCCGCGCTCGCCGCCTTCATCGCCGAATGCAAGCAGGGTAGTGTGGCCGAAGCCGACATGGCGACGATGGAAAAGAAGGGCATGGACACTGGCCTCAAAGTCACCCATCCGCTCACCGGTGAATCGATCCCGGTGTGGGTCGGCAACTACGTGCTGATGAGCTACGGCGACGGCGCGGTGATGGCGGTGCCGGCGCACGACGAGCGCGATTTCGGCTTTGCCCGAAAATATAACTTGCCAATCAAAGCCGTGATTGCGCCGTCGTCCTGGCAAGGCAAGGCAATGGGTAACGAGAGCGGTTCTTTCGGAGAGGGGCCGTTGAAATATTCATGGCCAATTCTTACCCGGGAGACCGACGACGCATCATTGGATTGGTTTGCGTGGGACCCGGTTTTTGCTGAATCTGGCGTCTGCGTCAACTCCGGCAAATACGACGGGCTGAACCACGTTGATGCGGTGAATGCCATCGCCGCCGACCTCGAAGCGCTGAATCTCGGCGAAAAGAAAACCCAGTTCCGCCTGCGTGACTGGGGCATTTCGCGCCAGCGCTACTGGGGCTGCCCGATCCCGATTGTCCATTGCGACACTTGTGGCGATGTGCCGGTGCCGGCCGATCAATTGCCGGTGGTGTTGCCGGAAGACGTGGTGCCGGATGGCTCGGGCAACCCGCTCAACAAGCGCGCCGACTTCGTCAACTGCGATTGCCCGACCTGCGGTGAACCTGCGCGGCGCGAAACCGACACCATGGACACTTTCGTCGAGTCGTCCTGGTACTACGCGCGCTATGCCTGCCCCGATTTTGACGGCGGCATGCTCGATGCGCGCGCCAATCAATGGCTGCCGGTTGACCAGTACGTCGGCGGCATCGAGCATGCGATCCTGCATCTCTTGTATGCCCGCTTCTTCCACAAGCTGATGCGCGACGAGGGGCTGGTGTCGAGCGACGAGCCATTCCAGAACCTGCTGACGCAAGGCATGGTCATCGCCGACACGTTTTATCGCGAAGCGGCCGATGGCAAGAAAACCTGGTTCAACCCGGCGGATGTCGAGACGCGCGACGGCGTCGTGGTGCTGAAGGCCGACGGCCAACCGGTGATCGTCGGCGGCACCGAAAAGATGTCGAAGTCGAAGAACAACGGCGTCGATCCGCAGGCGCTGATCGACCTGTACGGCGCCGATACCGCGCGGCTGTTCACCATGTTCGCCGCGCCGCCGGAGCAGAGCCTGGAATGGTCGGACGCGGGGGTGGAGGGCGCGCATCGCTTTTTGAGGCGGCTGTGGAAATTGGCGTTTGAACACGTGCAGGGCGGCGTGGTGGCAGCGTGCACCGGCGGCGAGTTGCCGGATGCCGCCAAAACCCTGCGCCGCCAGCTGCACCAGACCATCCAGAAGGTCAGCGACGATATCGAGCGTCGCAAGCAGTTCAACACGGCGATTGCGGCGGTGATGGAGTTGATGAACGCACTGGCCAAACTGGAAGGTGATGACGCGATTACCCGCAGCGTGCGGCAGGAAACCCTGGAAGCCGCCGCTGTCATGCTGGCGCCCATCGTGCCGCACATTGGCGAGGCCCTGTATGCCGAACTCAAGCCCGGCGTGGCCATGGTGTGGCCGATAGTGGATGAAGCCGCACTGGTGCAGGACGAGATCGAACTGATGCTGCAGGTCAACGGCAAACTGCGTGGTCAGGTGAGTGTGGCCGCCACGGCGACGCGTGAGGTGATTGAAGCCGCTGCGCTGGCCAGCGAAGCCGTACAGAAATACCTGGCAGGCCAGCCGCCGAAAAAAGTGGTGGTGGTGCCGGGGCGTTTGGTTAATATCGTCATATGAACCGTCGAATTTTTCTTGCTGCCCTGCCTGTGGCGCTTGCTGCGGGATGTGGCTTCCAGCTGCGTCGGCTGGAGGGCGTGCCATTTGCCAGTCTTTACATTGATGCGCCGTCGGGTGGTGCAGTGGCGCAGCGTGTCGCCAGTATGCTGACGGCGAACAAGACCACGCGCCTGACTGCGACGGCGGAAGAAGCCGAGGCCGTGTTGAAGCTGGGCCAGGAGGAGCGCAGCAAGATCATTCTCTCGCTGTCCGGTGCGGGCCGTGTAACAGAATACCGGTTGGGTCTGAAGCTGCCTTATTCGGTGAGCGGCAAGGAAGGACGGGTTTGGGCGGCTGACGAAACCCTCGAATTGAGCCGTGACATGACTTACGACGACACGTTGTTGCTGGCGAAATCGTCAGAGGAACAGCTATTGCAGCGAGACATGGAAGATAACGCTGCATTGCGGATCATGCGTCGCCTGCAAAGCATCAGCATCGGTAACGGGCATTGAACATTGAATATCCCGGCTGAGCGTTTGCCCGACCAGCTCGCGCGCGGCCTGGCCGCGCTGTATGTGGTGGTGGGCGATGAACCGCTGGCCGCTCAGGAAGCAAGTGACATCATCCGCGCAGCGGCGCGCTCGGCGGGGCATAGCGAGCGCACCGTCTATACCGTGCAGGGGCGCTACAACTGGCAAAATATTTCGGCAGGGGGCGACAATCTTTCGCTGTTTGCCGAGCGCCGCCTGACAGAAATCCGGATTCCTTCGGGCAAACCTGGCGTGGATGGCGCCAAGGCGCTGGAAGCCTATGCATCCAGGCTGCCGCCGGACACGCTCACGCTGATCAGCCTGCCCGGAATGGACTGGAAAGCCATGCAATCCCGCTGGTTTGCCGCGCTGGCAAAAGCAGGTACGGTGGTTGAAGCGCGGCCCATTGAGCGTGCAGCCTTGCCGGGCTGGATCGACCGAAGGCTGGCCAGGCAGGGTTTGCGTGCCGATCGCGCGGCGCTGGAGTTTCTGGCCGATCAGGTCGAGGGCAATCTGCTGGCGGCGCAGCAGGAAATCGACAAACTCGCGTTATTGCTGCCGCCGGGAGCATACGATTCCACAGGCGCTTCAGCGCGTAGTGGATCGGAGCACCCACAAGGGGCATCGCGATCCTTTAGGGCGGTGACGCTGGCTGATGTCGAGCATGCCGTGGTGGATGTCAGCCGGCTGGAAGCCGATGCCCTGCAGGATGCCTTGTATGCGGGCGATGGTGCGCGCTTCGCGCAAATCGTCACCGATCTCAAGGATGCGGGTGAAGCGGTGCCGGCCATCCTGTGGCAGGTGTCATCGGCGGTGCGGTTGCTGCTCAGGCTAAAATCAGCCCTGGCTCAGGGCGATGCACTGTCCGGCGTGATGCGGACCTTGTGGGGACGCGACAAGCAGCGTGCCCCGCAGATTGAGCAGGCGGTGAAACGTCTGGACCTGATTCAGGTCGAAACCGCACTGACTGATCTGGCATTGATCGACCGCCAGGCCAAAGGTCTGGAACGCGTGGGCGATCCCTGGGATACCCTGCTACGGGTAGGGCTGGCACTGGCCGTGCCCGGCGCGGGACAGAACAGCAATAGGAAAAGATGATGGGCGTTAAAAGTAATGGATATTAAAAACTACATGCAAACGGTGGGCAAGCAGGCGCGCGAAGCCTCGCGTGCCATTGCGCGCGCCGACACCAACCAGAAAAACAGCGCGTTGTTGGCGATTGCCGCCGCGATCCGGCGCGATGCCGCCAAACTGCTGGAAGCCAATGCGCGCGATATGGAACACGCCCGCGCCAACGGGCTCGACGCCGCCCTGCTCGACCGCCTGCAGATCAACGAAAAAGGCGTGGCCGGGATGGCCGAAGGCCTGGAGCAGATCGCGGCGCTGCCCGATCCGGTCGGCGAGATCGATGGCCTGAAGTTTCGCCCATCCGGCATCCAGGTGGGCAAGATGCGCGTGCCGCTCGGCGTCATTGGCATCATTTACGAAGCGCGCCCCAACGTCACGGCAGATGCTGCCGGCTTGTGCCTCAAATCCGGCAATGCCGCGATCCTGCGCGGCGGCTCTGAAGCGCTGCACTCCAACCAGGCCGTCGCGGCTTGCGTGCGCGAAGGCTTGAAAGCCGCTGGCTTGCCCGATGGCGTGGTGCAGGTGATCGAAACCACCGACCGCGCCGCTGTAGGTGAACTCATTACCATGAAGGATTATGTTGATGTCATCGTGCCACGCGGCGGCAAGGGTCTGATCGAGCGCATCACCGGCGAGGCGCGGGTGCCGGTGATCAAGCATCTGCATGGCAACTGCCACGTGTATGTGGACGACCGCGCCGATCTGGCCAAGGCGGTGAAGATTGTCGAAAACGCCAAAACCCAGCGTTACGGTACCTGCAACACCACCGAGTCGCTGCTGGTGGCGCGCGGCGTGGCCGCCACCGCGTTGCCGGAAATCGGAAAAATGCTGGCCGGCAAGGGCGTGGAAATGCGCTGCTGCCCGGAGTCATTGGCGATCCTGCAGGACGCCGGCATTGCGGCGGACAAGCTGAAAGCCGCGGTCGAAGCCGACTGGACCGAGGAGTATCTCGGCCCGATCATCGCGGTCAAAGTGGTCGATGGCATTGATGCGGCGATGGACCACATCAACACCCACGGCTCGCAGCATACTGATGCCATCGTCACCGAAGACTACGGCCGTGCGCGTCGTTTCCTGCGCGAGGTCGATTCGGCCAGCGTCGTGGTCAATGCGTCCACCCGCTTTGCCGATGGGTTTGAATATGGCCTGGGCGCGGAAATTGGCATTTCCACCGACAAGATCCACGCGCGTGGTCCGGTCGGGCTCGAAGGGTTGACCAGCCAGAAGTGGGTGGTATTGGGCGACGGACACGTTCGCGGCTAAATGATGGTTTCCGGGGACCGTGAAGGGGACGACGTAAAAGGAGAAGAGGGAAGGGGCGCGGGTGAAATTGAAAACCCGGCAACGTCCCACCCTTCCCCCTTTACCCTTCCCCCTTCACAACCCATCGGCATTTTCGGCGGCACCTTCGATCCGATTCACTTCGGCCATTTGCGGCTGGCCGAGGAAATGGCGCTTGTACTGGGCCTGAGCAGGGTGCTGTTTGTTCCTGCCGGGCAACCGCCGCACCGCGAGTCGCCGCGCATCGCCGCGATGCATCGCCTGGAAATGGTGCGTTGCGCCATCGCAGGCAATCCGTTTTTTGTGGTGGATGAGCGCGAAGTGCAACGTGCGCAGCCAAGCTATACGGTGGACACGCTCACCTCGCTGCGAGACGAGTTGGGGTTGGAACAACCCCTGTGGCTGCTGCTGGGAGCCGATGCTTTTCTTGGATTGGCAAGCTGGCACCACTGGCAGCAGTTGTTTGAACTGGCAAACATTGCTGTCGTGACCCGTCCCGGTGCACGATTGTTGCAGCCCGATGCCATGCAGGAACCGCTGAAAAGCGAAGTTTTAAAACGCCAGGTGACCGGGCTTTCGGCGACCGGGCCCGCAGGATCGGTATGGTTCCAGCAGATGACACCACTGGAAATCTCGGCGACGGCCATCCGCAATATTTTGAGCCGGCAAGGCAGCGTTCGTTATCTGTTGCCTGATGCTGTGCTTAACTACATTTACGAACACCAACTTTATATACAGACATGAACATTGAAGCCAAAATCAAATTAGTCGTCGACGCGCTTGAAGACGTCAAGGCGCAGGACATCTCCGTGCTCGACACCAGCAAGCTCACCTCGCTGTTCGAGTGCATGGTGATCGCCAGCGGCACATCCAATCGCCAAACACGCGCACTCGCCGACAATGTGCGCGTCAAGATGAAAGAAGCAGGCGAATACGTGGGCAACACGGAAGGTGAAGACACCGGTGAATGGGTGCTGCTCGACCTTGGCGAAGTGATCGTCCATGTCATGCAGCCTGCTGCGCGCGCACATTACAATCTGGAAGAGTTGTGGGGCGCGGGCGAAGCGGCACGTGCCCGGCATATCCAAGCCGATCACTAGATGAAGCTGCACCTGATTGCCGTCGGCCACAAGATGCCCGGCTGGATCAATGCAGGCTACGATGACTATGCGCGCCGGATGACATCCGACCTGCCCTTGCTTCTGACTGAGATCAAGCCAGGGCATCGCGTGGCCGGGGAAGACGGTGCGCGTGCCAGGCAGTTGGAAGCCGAACGCATCCTGGCAGCATTGCCAGCCGGGTGCGTACCTGTGGTGCTCGATGAGCGCGGCACGCAGGTGACCACGCGCGAACTGGCAGGATGGCTGCAAGGCTGGATGGGTGAAGGTGTATCGCCCGCTTTTGTCATTGGCGGGGCAGATGGCCTGGACGACAGCGTGAAAGCACGTGCTGGCAAGTTGATGGGGTTGTCGAAACTGACCTTGCCGCACGCCATGGCGCGGGTGATGCTGGCTGAACAGTTGTATCGTGCGGGTTGCATTATCAAGGGGCACCCCTACCATCGGGATTGATGGGGTTTATACACTGACTAAAGACCATGCTGGTTGATAAACGAATCTATTTGGCTTCGCAATCGCCCCGACGCAGAGAACTGCTGAAGCAGATTGGCATTCCCTTTGATGTGTTGCCACTGCGTTCAGTGGCAGGCCGCATCGATGTCATTGAAACCCCCAATCCCGGTGAGCTGGCGTCGGATTTTGCGCAGCGGATGGCCATCGAAAAGGCAGCCAGTGGTTGGCGTGCTGTGGAGGCGCGCCACTTGTTGCGCTTTCCGGTGATGGGGGCCGATACAGTGGTTGAAGTAGAGGACGCTATTCTGGGCAAGCCAGCCGACCGTGCCGATGCCGAATCCATGCTGATGCGCTTGTCCGGGAGCAGGCATAAAGTGCACAGTGCTGTGGCAATAACCCATGAGGGCCGACTGGAATGGTGTTTGTCGACCAGCGAGGTGACGTTTGCCACACTCGACGCCACAGCCATCGCCCGTTATCTCGATACCGGTGAGCACCTGGGCAAGGCCGGCGCCTATGCCATCCAGGGGCGTGCAGGTGCATATGTCGTGCACATGAGTGGCAGCTACAGCGGCATCATGGGATTGCCGTTATATGACACAGCCGTCTTGTTGAGGGCCTTCGGATTCACAGTTTGAGCCTTTCCTAAATCAAAACTGACTTCTAGGTTTTGCCTGCAGGAGTGGGGTGTGGCTGGTGCAGTACCAGCAACCACTCGCCGTCTCGTTACGCTGCCTGCGCATGCGATCACGTCATTTTCGATTTAGAAATGGAATAAGCCGTTGCCATGAGCGAAGAAATTCTAGTTAACGTGACCCCGCAGGAAACGCGTGTCGCCGTGCTGCATCTGGGTTCGGTGCAGGAACTGCACATCGAGCGCGCACAGTGCCGGGGGCTGGTCAGCAATATTTATATGGGGCGTGTGGTGCGCGTGCTGCCCGGTATGCAGTCGGCCTTTATCGATGTTGGCCTGGAACGCGCAGCATTCCTGCACGTGGCCGATATTTGGGAAGAGCGCCACGGGTCTGAACCAGAGCGGCCGATCGAGCAGATCCTGCACGAAGGCCAAAGCCTGATGGTGCAGGTGATCAAGGACCCGATCGGCACCAAGGGTGCGCGGCTTTCCACCCAGATCAGCTTTGCCGGACGGTATCTGGTGTACCTGCCACAGGAAACCCACATCGGCATTTCGCAAAAAATTGAAGGCGAGGAGGAGCGCGAACTCCTGCGTCAAAAACTGCATGCCTTGATGCCGGAAGGGGCTACCGGTGGCTTCATTGTGCGCACCATGGCCGAAACCGCAGAAGACATCGAAATGCAGGCTGACATCGAGTATTTGCGCCGCTTGTGGAGCAGCATCCAGGCGCGCGGCAATAGTGTGGTGCCGTGTTTGCTGTATCAGGATCTCGACCTGTCACTGCGTGTGCTGCGTGACTTCGTCAACCGCGATACTGCCCGCATTCTCATTGATTCGCGCGAAACCTATCAGCGCATGGCTGAGTTTGCGCAGAACTACACGAGTGCCGTACTCGATAAATTGCAACACTATGGTGCCGACCGTCCCTTGTTTGATCTGCATGCCATTGAGGATGAAATCGCCAAGGCACTCGGGCGGCGCGTCGATCTGAAATCAGGCGGCTATCTCATCTTCGACCAGACCGAGGCGCTGACCACGGTTGACGTCAACACCGGCGGCTTCGTTGGTGCGCGCAATTTCGACGACACCATCTTCAAGACCAACCTCGAAGCCGCACAGTCCATCGCGCGGCAGCTGCGCCTGCGTAATCTGGGTGGCATTATCATTATCGACTTCATCGACATGGACAATGCCGAGCATCAGGAAGCGGTGTTGACCGAACTGAAGAAAATCCTGGCACGTGACCCCACCCGCACCACGGTCAGTGGTTTTTCCGCCTTGGGCCTGGTCGAGATGACTCGCAAGCGCACGCGGGAATCGCTGGCGCACATCCTGTGTGAATCGTGCCCCACCTGCTCGGGACGTGGCGAAATCAAGACCGCGCAGACCGTGTGTTACGACGTGCTGCGTGAAATCCTGCGTGAAGCGCGCCAGTTCGAGGCGCGCGAATACCGCATCGTCGCCGCGCAAAGCGTGATCGATCAGTTCCTCGATGAAGAGTCCGGCAGCCTGGCCCAGCTTATCGACTTCATCGGCAAGCCCGTATCGCTTCAGGTCGAAACCAGCTACCCGCAGGAGCAGTACGACATTATTTTGTTGTGATTCGGGAAAAACCTATCCGCGAAGGACGCGAAGAAGCTCGAAGAAAAAACCCTGGCGTTTCTCGTATGCCCCCAGTTTTTCTTCGTGTCCCTTCGCGTCCTTCGCGGATAAAAGGTTTTTCATGAAAACCCGCCCACCCACCTACTGGCAAACCGCCTGCGCCGAACTCGCTGCCGACGACCCGGTGATGGCGGCGCTCATCGCGCGCTATCCTGATTGCGTGCTCGGCAATCGCGGCGATCCCTTTCAGACCCTCGCCCGCGCCATCGTCGGCCAGCAGATTTCGGTCAAGGCGGCCGACAGCGTGTGGGCACGCTTCGCCGAATTCGCGCAGCACGTGTCCCCCGAGCATATCGTCACCCTGGAACAAACGGCGCTCGCCGCCTGCGGCCTGTCACGTCGCAAAGCCGAATATCTCCATGACCTTGCCGGCCATTTTGTCGATGGCCGCGTCGAACCGGCACGCTGGGTGGACATGGATGATGAAGCAGTGATTGGTGAATTAATCGACGTGCGCGGCATTGGCCGCTGGACCGCTGAAATGTTCCTGATCTTCAGCCTGCGCCGCCCCGACATTTGGCCCGTGGACGACATCGGCCTGCAAAAAGCCGTTGCCCTGCATTACCTGAACGGTGAGCGACCCACCCCCAAAGCCCTGCGCCAGCACGGCGAACGCCACGCACCCTGGCGCACCGTTGCTACCTGGTATCTATGGCGCAGCCTGGATCCGACGGTGGTGCAGTATTGATTGCTGCTCGCTGTGATTGAGTGATGTATGGGAAGCGGACAATATCGTGAAGGGCCGGACTTGCTTTGTTTGGTTAACGTTCCGACGAGACTGGGGCTCCAACCAAGTGGAGGGGTAATAGCCATTCACAGGATTAAATCCAGAAATAAAAATGGCGGCCACCTGGCCGCCATTCGATAAGCAATGCTTTATTAAACTGCTTGACGCTTGCGTGCGGCAGCCAAACCAGCCAGCCCGATACCGAACAAGGCAAGTGAAACGGGTTCGGGTATGGAGCCTGGTCCGCTAGCAGCGTTGAGGGTCAAGTTGTCCAATTCAAAGCCACCACCGCTGCCTATACCGTCAAAGACCAGTCGATCTACCGTGCCGAGTGATGATCCACTAAGCGTAGTGAAAGCGCTGCCGAAAGTCGTGCTCAGCGTACCCACTGACAAGCCATTGAGAAAGCCTTCAACCAGAATGGATAATCCAGGATTGTTGCTGGCGGCTGTCGCCACATCGACGCTTCCTAATGTGAAAACGCCCCCAAGCTGATCAGCGACAAAGATCCGTGTGTTCCGGTCATTCAGCAGAACCCCCGTACCATTACTGGTTAACCCGTATTGAGTGCTGTCGATTTCGTGAAAATGTTGTTCGTCACTGGCGACGTTGCCAATCAAGAATCCGCCCCGAACAATCGGGTTGTTGTAAATGGTATTGGATTGGCCTTCGAACGTAATAATGGTAGCGGAAGCGGTTCCAGCAGTAGCAAGTGCCATTGCAAGAATGGCGGGAGCGATCATGTAGGTGCAGATTTTTGACATTTTTAATTTCCCTTTTGAATTGAATCCATGTTTGGCAAAGACTTGGGTTTTTGTAAACGCTTGCCCCATGCCATGAACCCATGCAGCATTCATGCCAAATAACGATCGACATTAAATTCATTCATCGTTACAAGGGGTTAATGCATCCAGGTCCAAATGGGATTGTTTCGTTTTAAGCGTTCCAAGGCAGGACTGTAAAAAAATCCGACACGCTTTTTCACATTCCTCAAATGAATGCCTGTGCGCCATTCCAGGCGGGTCATGTTGCTATTCAGGTGGACAAGCCGATTTCCGCCACCACCGGCGCGTGATCCGACGGACGCTCCAGTTTGCGCATGTCGCGATCAACGGTGCTGGCGGTGCAGGCGGAGGCCAGCGGTTCGGTTAGCAGGATGTGGTCGATGCGCAGGCCGTGGTTGCGGCGGAAGCCCATCATGCGGTAATCCCACCAGCTGAAGGTTTTTTCGGGTTGTTCGAACAGGCGGAAGCTGTCTTTCAGGCCTAGCGCGAGCAAGCCTTGAAATCGTGCGCGTTCGGGTTCTGATACCAGCACACAGTCTTTCCAGATCTTGGGATCATGAACATCCCGGTCATCCGGCGCGATGTTGTAGTCACCCAGCACGGCCAGTTGGGCGTGTCGTGTAAGTTCGTCCTTGAGCCAAGCGGTGAGGGCATCGAACCAGGCAAGTTTGTACGGATATTTGTCGGAATCGAGGCTTTGGCCGTTGGGGCAGTAGACGCAAACCACACGGACGCCATCGATGGTGGCGGCAATCACCCGTTTCTGTTCGTCTTCAAAACCGGGTATGCCAAATTGAATATCGGTCGGCTCGCTGCGGCTGACGATGGCGACGCCGTTGTAGGTTTTTTGCCCGGCAAACGCAACGCGATACCCGGCCGTTTCAAGGTCGGCGATGGGGAAATTGTCGTCAGTGAGTTTGGTTTCCTGCAGGCACACCACGTCGGGTTGGCGGGCAGCAAGAAAATCCAGTAATTGCGGTAACCGGACTTTGAGTGAATTGACATTCCAGGCGACGAGTTTCATGCCGCCGAGTGTAGTGGATCGGAGTCCTTTAGGGCATACGATTCCACACGGGCTTTAGTCCGTAGTGGACCGGAGCACCCACAAGGGGCATCGCGATCCTTTAGGTGTCGTTTCTCAATAGGTTGTTCACCCGAGCTGAGAGAAGATGAGGGTTCT
>JASJPE010000033.1:0-20389 GCA_031426895.1 Thiobacillus sp.
GGCCGGTTTCAAACAGCATCGACAGCATCTTGCGCCACATCTGGTTGGCGGGAATACGCTTGAATACCTTGATCTCGCCACGGTCGGCTTTACGCTCGTATTCGGCGTAGGCCTCGGCGAAGGCGCGGCCGTAGAGGTCGTGCAGGTCGGGTACATCGTTGGGCGAGAACAGGGTCCAGTCGCCGCCTTCCATCACGCGCTGCATGAACAGGTCGGGAATCCAGTTGGCGGTGTTCATGTCGTGGGTGCGGCGGCGGTCGTCACCGGTGTTCTTGCGCAGCTCGAGGAATTCTTCCATGTCGAGGTGCCAGGTTTCCAGGTAGGCGCACACCGCGCCCTTGCGCTTGCCGCCCTGGTTGACCGCGACGGCGGTGTCGTTGACCACTTTGAGGAACGGCACCACGCCCTGCGACTTGCCGTTGGTGCCCTTGATGCGGGCGCCCATGGCGCGCACCGGGGTCCAGTCGTTGCCGAGGCCGCCGGCGTACTTCTGCAGCATGGCGTTTTCCTTGATCGCCTGATAGATGCCATCGAGGTCGTCGGTGACGGTGGTCAGGTAGCAGGAAGACAGCTGGCTGTGGCGGGTGCCGGCGTTGAACAGGGTCGGCGTGGACGACATGAAGTCAAAACTCGACAGCACCTGGTAGAACTCGATGGCGCGCGCTTCGCGGTCGACTTCATTGATCGCCAGGCCCATCGCCACGCGCATGAAGAAGGCCTGCGGCAGTTCGATGCGCGACTCTTCGATGTGCAGGAAATAGCGGTCATACAGGGTTTGCAGGCCGAGGTAGCCAAACTGGTAGTCGCGCCCGGAATCGAGCTCGCGGGCCAGACGCGCGATGTCGAACTGGCCGAGCTTTTCGTCGAGCAGTTCGGCGGCAATGCCTTTCTTGATGTAGGCGGCGAAATAGTCGGCGTAACGCGCGCCCATCTCGGTTTGCAACACCGCTTCACCCAGCACTTCGTGGCGAATGGAATTCAGCAGCAGACGTGCGGTGACAAACGAATACGCCGGGTCCTGCTCGATCAGCGAGCGCGCCGCCAGCACCAGCGCCTTTTCGACTTCGGCCATCGGCACGCCGTCGTACAGGTCGCGCAGCACGGTTTGCATGATCGGTGCGGCGCTGACGCCGTCGCCCAGGCCGGCACAGGCATCGCCCAGCAGAATGTTCAGACGTTCGATATCGAGTGGCTTTTTCACGCCGTCTTCGATCACATGCAGTTGCACGTCGGGCACGCCGGCGGCTTTTTGCGCGGCGCGTTCCTGCGTGCGCTTTTCGCGGTACAGCACATAGGAGCGCGCCACTTCGTGCTCGCCCGAACGCATCAGGGCCAGTTCAACCTGGTCCTGGATATCTTCGATGTGGAAGGTGCCACCGTTGGGGGTGCGGCGCAGCAGGGCGGCCGTCACCTGGCTGGTGATCGCTTCGACCAGCTCGCGGATGCGCGCTGAAGCGGCTGCCTGCCCGCCCTGCACCGCGATAAACGCCTTGGTCACGGCGATGGCGATCTTGTTGGGCGCAAAGCCAACCACCGCGCCATTGCGGCGGATGATCTTGTAGTCGGCGTAACGCGTGTCAACCACGACCGGCTCGGCAGGCTTTTGGGGGGAAATGGGGGCAGCTGTTGCAGACTCGGTGGCAACGTTCAACATCGATGACTCTCCTCGGTGGGTAAGACGGAATACCGACAAGCCATGAACCACCCACAGGTTATCCACAGCTTGCCCCGCCCCCATGCACACGTTTATTCACAACATGTTGTGGTGCATCAGGGGAACGGATACAAATTCTAGTTGCTAGTCCGATCATGTCAACCTGGATTTGCTTAGTTTTCCGATCATTTTCAGGCGCCCGAAAAATCTCAAGCTAAATCAAAGTTTTGACTTGGACCAAGTCTAAAAAATTGCATGAAGAGACGGCTGGATGCGGGTTATCGATGAGAAGTATCCAAACAGGCCCATGAATGCGTAGAAATTCAGATTATTAGCAAGATCGAATGTGGCGTGTACTGCGCAAATTCTGCCGAATCTTTGTGCATTTGGACATGAAGCCTGCCGGGGGTAAATCCAGGATGCGTTCCAGCAGGGTGAGGCAGACCCCATGAGCAGCCGGATTTCCATGACATGGCCATGGGAAATTTTGGTTATGATTGCGCAAAAGAACCCAATCCGAACCCCGAGCCCCGCCATGCGCCATACCGCTGTTCTGCTGATTTCCTGCCCCGACCAACGGGGTCTGGTTGCCGCTATTGCCGACTTCCTGCTGCAGCACGAAGCCAATATCCTGCACGCGGACCAGCATCAGGATGCCGAACTGAAGTTGTTCCTGATGCGGGTGGAATGGGAGATGGCCGGCTTCAAGCTCGACCTGGCTGAGTTTGCCCACGCCTTTGAACCCATCGCCAGCCGTTTCGGCATGACCTGGCGGCTGGCCGATTCCAATCACAAACCCCGGATGGCGGTATTTGTGTCCAAATTCGACCATTGCCTGGCCGACCTGCTCTACCGTTATCAAAGCGGTGAACTGCACTGTGAGCTGCCGATCATTCTGAGCAACCACGAAGACACGCGCTGGCTGGCCGACGCGTATCACATCCCGTTCCAGCATCTGACAGTGCTCAAGGACGGCAAGGAAGAAGCCGAGAAGACCCAGCTGGCCATCCTGCGCGACCTGAAAATCGACTTCATCGTGCTGGCGCGCTACATGCAGGTGTTGTCGGCCGATTTCATCCGCCATTTCCCCAGCCACATCATCAATATCCATCACTCCTTCCTGCCGGCGTTTCATGGTGCCAAGCCCTACCACCGGGCGTTTGAGCGCGGCGTCAAGCTGATCGGCGCCACCGGGCACTACGTGACCGAAACGCTGGATGACGGGCCGATTATCGAGCAGGACGTGGCGCGCATTTCGCACCGCGACAGCCTGGAAGACCTGATCAACAAGGGCGCCGATCTGGAAAAAGTGGTGCTGTCGCGCGCCGTCAAATGGCATCTGGATAACCGGGTGCTGGTCTACGCCAACAAAACGGTCGTGTTCGACTAAGCCCATGTTGATGCTCAATGTCCCCCGCACCGAAGACTCGGTGCTGATGAAGGAAGTTGAAGCCCGCCCCAAAGCCACCTCGGAATGGCTGGCACGATTGCCGCTCGCCAGCCCGGCAGACGCCGCGCAACAGCTGGTGGCGATGCTGCATGCGCTCAATCGTTATCCGCTGAGTGCGGATGACCGATATGCCCTGATGGCGCTGTATCGACCGGTGGTGATGTCCGTGGCCAGCAGCCTCGAATCGATGCTCTCGGATACGGGCGTCCCCCCCCATGCGCAGCAACGACAAACGGGAGAGGTGCTGCGTGAACTGGTGACCGAACACGGCATCGGCTACAAACAATTGCTGTTGACGATGATCCATCGCCGCTTTGGACGGGCATCCCCCCAATCCCTGGCTGAAGTCACGGCACGCCTCATCAGCACACTGCGTGATCTCCAGCACGCCTGTTACCAGGCTTACAGCGTGCTGCCCGAGGGCTTGTGGCTGGAAATGCACCAGGTATTTCAGCTGGCGGAATCCACCGGACTGGCCGACGACGCCATCAACGATCTGCCTCCCGCCAGTCTCGTCTATCGCCAGGCGCTGTTGTTGGCGCTAGCCGACCCGCCGCACATGAGCCAGGCCGAGTTCGCCTATACCCGGATGTATCTGGATCATCTGGGTGCGCAGGCGAGCCTGACGCCTCTGACGAACCCCATCCCGGAAAATGGTTTTGTCGTGGCAACGGATTGCGATTGTGGCCCCAGCCAGCTCGCCACCAGCCCGAAAGCAGGCTATCTGTGGTTGGATACCGACGCCCTCTGCCGACAGTTGCATGATCTGGCCATCCGCTTGCGCGCAGGCGATGCGCCAGAGCATATGGGACTGCCACAAGAGATGGAAAACGGCCTGAGCCTAAGCCTCGGCAAACGCCTGATCAAGCAATGGCGTACCAGTGCGCAACGCGCATTCAAGCGTTATGCCACCCCCGGCAGCACGATGCAGGTTGTGGCAGGGGTCAGTGCAATTCACCGCTTGCTGGAACTGGTGCCGCAAACGCCTGAACTCAACATGGAAGCCGAAACCGATTTATCCATTCACGATGTCGACCCCCTGTTTGCCGCACCGACTGCAGTCAATGCCAGCTACTGGACAATCAGCAATGACAGCGCGACGGGTCTGGCACTGAATGGCACACCAGATGCACCGCTCAATCTGAAAGTCGGCGATGCGCTGGCCATGCGCACCGACGATGCTGCAACCTGGTCGCTGGCGGTCATCCGCTGGATCAAGATGCGCGATACGCGACAGGTGGAACTCGGCATCGAGCGTTTGTCGCCACGCATGCAGCCGGTGTGGGTGCGCCCCTTGCGAGGCCATCGCAAAACCAACCCGGAACCGGCGCTGTTCGTTCCCGGCCTGCCCGCGCTGAAACAACCCGACCGCCTGCTGCTGCCGCGCAATCTGTATCAGGTGGGCATGGACGCCGAGGTATGGCACACCCCACACCAATACACGCTCTCCTTCGGTCAACGTCTGGAACGCACCCCCGGTTTCGACCTGATCGACTTCACCATTTTTGCCGACGAACTTCTTCATGACTGACATTCTTGTGTTGTATTACAGCGCGCACGGCAGCGTGCGCAGCATGGCGCAGCTCATCGCGCGCGGCATCAATCAGGTGCCCGGCGCCTCGGCCCGACTGCGCACCGTGCCGCCCGTGGCGCCGCGCACCCAGCTGACCGACCCCCCGGTGCCGGAAGAAGGCGCCCCCTATGTTGAACTGAGCGATCTGGAACAATGCGCCGGCCTCGCACTCGGCTCGCCCACCCGCTTTGGCAACATGGCGGCGCCCTTGAAATATTTTCTTGATACCACCGGCGCGCTGTGGGCCAAGGGCACGCTGGTTGGCAAACCTGCCGCCGTGTTCACCTCCACCGCCAGCCTGCACGGCGGCCAGGAAACTACCCTCACCAGCATGATGCTGCCGCTGTTGCATCACGGCATGCTCATCACCGGCCTGCCCTACACCCTGCCCGAAGTGAACCACACCGCCAGCGGCGGCTCGCCCTACGGCGCCACCCACTGGGCCGGCCCGGACGACGACAAACCGCTCACCGACGACGAACGCGCGCTGTGCATCGCCCTCGGCAAACGGCTCGCTGAAACTGCGGTGAAACTGGCAGCATGAGCCACCCGGCGAGGGACCCGCACAGCGGGATCGACGGGCAGGCGAACGCTGCCGGAGGCCGATATGAAGGAACGTGTCAGGCGAAAACCGTTGTGAGGCCGAGCACATGAAAGTCCTGCAAGCGGTATCCAGCGTCAGCCTGATTGCGCTGATTTTTTTGTGTGTGGCATGGGAGTTGTGGCTGGCGCCGCTTCGGCCCGGCGGCTCGACTCTGGTGCTGAAAGCCCTGCCGCTGTTGTTGCCGCTGATGGGCATTCTCAAAGGCCGCCGCTACACCTACCAATGGGCACCGATGCTGGCGCTCGGCTACTTCACCGAGGGCACGGTGCGCATCTGGTCGGATACCGGGCTGTCTGCATGGCTCGCCGGGGCAGAAGTTGGATTGTCAGTGGTGTTTTTCTTCGCTGCGATTTATTACGCCAGGTTCAGCGCGCCGTCACGGCTCGCTCAATAAGCAACAAACAAATCACGGCAAACCAGGCCCGGACTGTCAGGCCAATCACCCCGACCGTCTGTCATCGGCCACAGGAGACGGTCCAGCATCCATACTCAACGTTTCACTCAAGAAAACATTACCTGGCTCAGAAAGGAGCCAAACGTCTGGCTGATTGCAAAGAATCGCTTGAGAAGTCATGGCAAGGCAAGCTGGTCATCCTGATGGACAAGGCATCAATACTCCAGAACTACGACAGCCAATGCAGAGCAAAAGCTTTGCGTTCACAATATCTGACCATGCCCGGCCTTTTCAGCCTACCGCCGGATTAAAACTCACTCGGATTGAGTGCGTTTTCTTGCAATCCTTCAAGGGCATTTCTTTAAATTGAGGTGATAGACCAGAGCGGCACCCGGGGCGGCATCCGTGGTGTCCAAAGACGCCATCGCCTCGCCGGTTCGCAGGTCGCCTTCGAGGCTTAGTGTGATGCCGACGTTGAGCACAGCGGCGGTACCACACCCTACCCGTTTCATTTGTCCCGCACCGATGTTTTCCGTAAACGAATAATCATCCTCATGCGGACCTTTGATTTTGCGTTTGAAAACACGGCCGTGTTCGCTGTCGCGTGGTCCCAAAAAATATTGGACGTCGAGTTGGGTTGCCTGTTTCGCAGCGAGTTTCGCAAAGCCCCGATAATCGACCTTGTAAACGCCGATGGAATAATTCGCCGGCAAATTAAGCGGGGCCGAAATCCGGCACACTTTTCGTGACTGTCCGCTGGCTGAGGTGCGGCTGCTTTCGACGGTGAACTGGTCAAACAAAATGCTCAGGGTGGTGCCATCGGGGGAGGTGACGATCGAGTAGCTTCCCGCGGGACAACCGTTGGCTTCCTCGGCCAAGGCGGGCTGGCTCGCAAGCAATGCGCACACGAAAATACTTTTTATCATCAATTTCATAGCATTGACCTCTCAAATTGGGCGGCTCTGGAATCCAGGCGCCGCCCGCTATTCGCTTAGTTACACTGGCGCCATTGCAGGTGGTAAACAATTGCCGCACTGACGTCTTCGGAGTCGATCGAGGCCATGGCTTCCCGGTTTGCAACCGTTTGCACCCTTATGCTCGAGTTCGTTCGCAGGTTAACGTCCACGCCACAATCCGACCAAACCATCGCCTGAACGGTGAGCTCGTTGTTGATCAAATAATCTGCAGTGATGGGTCCGCGAAATTTTCTTTGAAACGCCGGGCCTCGGGTGCCAGCGAAGAAGTATTCGACATTGAATTGCGAAGTTGCTGATTGCGGCAGCTGATTGAAGCCACGAAAGTCGACTTTCAGGACCGATACGCTCATGCCTTGGGGCACGTGCACGGGGATGGCGATGTTGCAGCTCTTGCGGTCAAAGCTTTTGCGGGTTTCGCCACCGACGGCCACCTGATATTGGTCGAACAACATACTCAAGGCTTTTGCATCCGGACTCAAGGTGACGGATACCGTGCCGGCCGGACAGCCTGTGCCGCCGTATCCGGGCTGACCCAGTGAAATGTCATCAGCGGCGAAAACCGGTGTGCTGAGCATCATTGCGGAAAGTAATAGCATGCTTTTTTTCATGTTGAAACTCCTGTTGTTTGTGAGTAATCCTGCTTAGTGCAAGCAGGCATTGATGTAGAAGTTCAGGTCCGAACCTCTCGCTCAATTCCGTTTCCAACCTGGCCCTTGTCGCCCTTTGCTGCGTCCTGAATGTTTTCACCGGGCTGTTCAATCTTCTCGCCGACCTTCGCTGCAGCTGCGTCAATTTCCTGACCAGCGTGCTCAGCCGAGTCTTCCTTGAAGGTTGCTCCACCCGATCTTCATTCTTTTGGCAGTCGGGAATGGCGTGATGGCAAGGTTGGTCCAGATCTGATCAAAGCTTATGGAGAATGGCCTGTATCGTCTGTCTGCTGGCGTACATAAGTGACAATCGTGCGCTGCGCAGGGTTTTGGGCCTGCGCAGCCACGCATATTGCGAGCGTGCCATCCAGCACGCATGGAATTGATAATGGAATTTGATGGCCGATAAGGCTGCCGCTTTCACAGCGCAACCCGACGCCCGTTGTCAGATCAAGTCGAGGGTTCTACCGCCCGGACCATCAAGGATGCATCACCTGATCACCCGTCTCAACCACGCCTTGCGCGCTTCTTCCACGATCCCCATCAGCACCGCCAGCGCTGCCGCGACCAGCCAGACCTCCGCACCGATCGGCGCCGTGCCGAACAGCCAGTTGCCGGCCGGGGTGTAGGCGATGAACAGCAGCAAACCCAACTCTGCCGCGATGCCGAGCAGGATCAGTGGATTGCTGAACAGCCCGAAGGACAACGCAGATTTGAGCGGGTGGCGGCACAGAAAGACGTTCATCACCTGCGTCATCACGATCGTCGCCAGGCAGGCGGTGGTGGCCTGCAGGTAGAGCGGCGCGGTCCGTGCCAGGTTTTCGCCGTAGTGCCAGCCGGCGGCGTGGAGGACGAAGAAGAACACAGCCATCGCCGCGGCCGCTTCGAGCATGCCGAGGAACAGGTAGGCACGGGCGATCAGATTCCACGACAGCAGCCGCTCGTTACGCGCACGCGGCGGGCGCCGCATCACATCGGGGTTGGGTTTCTCGGCGCCGAGCGCCAGCGCCGGCAGCATGTCGGTGCCTAGATCGACCGCCAGAATTTGAATAATGGTCAGGGGCAGCGGAATGCGGAACAGCACGAAGGCGAGATAGGGCACCAGCTCGGGAATGTTGGAGGACAGGATGTAGGTGAGGAACTTGCGCAGGTTGTCGAACACCGCCCGCCCTTCTTCTATCGCCGAAACGATGCTGGCGAAGTTGTCGTCGAGCAGAATCATGTCGGCCGCTTCCTTGGCCACGTCGGTACCGGAAATACCCATGGCGATGCCGATGTCGGCAGCCTTCAGCGCTGGCGCGTCGTTCACGCCGTCGCCGGTGACGGCGACGATTTCGCCCTTCTTCTGCAGCGCCTCGACGAGTTGCATTTTCTGCACGGCGGCGACGCGGGCGAAGAGAATTTCCGGCGCATCCAGCGCCAGTTGCAGTTGCGCCGGCGACAGGCGGCCCAGGTCGTCGCCGGTGATGACGACCGGCTGCGCGGTCTTCACCAAACCGATCTCGCGAGCGATGGCCACCGCCGTGTGCGGATGGTCGCCGGTGACCATGATCACGCGAATGCCAGCCGCGGCGCAGCGCGCCATGGCCTCCGGTACTTCGGGGCGCGGCGGGTCTTCCAGGCCGACCAGGCCCGACAGGATCAAGCCGCGTTCCCCTGTGGGCAGATTCTGGTCAATCGGGGCGGTTTCAAGCGCGCCGTGGGCAAACGCCAGGACGCGCAGACCAGCCCCGGCCATCTCGTCCTGTGCGGCAAGCAGACGGGTTTTCGCGGCAGCGTCGAGCGGCACAACCCCGGCATCGAGCTGAACGAAATCGCAACCCACGAGCACCGTTTCCAGCGCACCCTTGCAGTAGAGCACGCGTCCCTGCGGCGTTTCGCTCAGCACCGACATGCGCTTGCGATCGGTGTCGAAGGGTATTTCGTCGATGCGCGTGTAGCCGTCGAGCGCACCGGCCGCATCGCGGCCCATGCCGGCCAACGCCACTTCCATCGGGTCACCCTGCCAGGCGTGGTTGCCGTTGCTGCTGACCTTCTTCAGGTTATGGCAGAGCGCGGCGTTCACGAAGAGCGCACGGTGATCCTCTGCCAGGCGCGGCTGCGCGGCGATATCGTCTGGCGTGAAGAATCCGCCGCCCAGCCACAGGCGCCGCACCGACATGCGATTTTGCGTCAGCGTGCCGGTCTTGTCGGACAGAATCACCGTGGTTGAACCCAGCGTCTCCACCGCAGGCAGATGCCGCACCAGCGCATTGCGTTTGGCCATGCGCTGCGTTGCCATGGCGAGTGACAGCGTCACTGTCGGCAACAGTCCCTCCGGCACGTTGGCGACAATGATGCCGATGGTGAACAGCAGGTTTTCCCAGAACGGCAGACCGAGCGCCAGGCCGATCAGGAAGAACACGCCGCCAATGCCGCTGGCGAGCATGGCCACGATACGGGAGAGCCGCACGATCTCGCGCTGCAACGGCGAAGCGGCGCCGCCTGCCGTCTGCGTCAAATGGGCAATCTTGCCGAACTCGGTGCGCATGCCGGTGGCGTAGACCACTGCACGCGCCTGGCCCGACACCACCGTGGTGCCCGCCAGCACGATGTTTTTTGCGAACAGCGGCGACACCTCCAGAAGGGGATCGGCATTGCGCGCCTTGGGCAGTGACTCGCCGGTAATCGTCGCGGTATTGACGCGCAGGCCAAACGCCTCGATCACCCGGCAATCAGCCGGAACAAAGTCGCCCTCTTCCAGCAGCACGATGTCGCCGGGCACCAGCTCGCTGGCGAGCAACTCCACGGTTTCGCCGCCGCGAAGCACCATCACCTGCTGCGGCAACAACTGCCGCAGCGCGTCGATCGCCCGCTCGGCCTTGTATTCCTGCCAGAAGGAAAAGGCGCCATTGATGAGAATGACACCGACAATGGCCACCCCCAGCCGGGCCATGCCCTGACCGGGATCGAAAGTCTCGGCCAGAAACGCCAGCACCGCACCCAGCCACAGGATGATGGCAAAGAAGTGAGTGAACTCGCGGGCGAAGCGCAACAACAAACTTTCGCGCCCCACTTCCTCAACGTGGTTCGGGCCGAACTCCGCCAGGCGGCGCTGCGCCTCGGACGCAGTCAGCCCCGCAGCCGAGGTATGCAGGCTGGCGAGAGACTGCTCGACAGTGAGGCTTTGAATGTGCACGGGTAAGGGGGTGATGTCGTTTGCCCCTTAAGCATAGACGGCTACAGGTGACGTTCACATCTTGAATTACGCGGTTACGGGTCTAGATTGAGCGTACGGCCGCTGCGGCGACTCGAGACCCTGCCAAAAAAGCCGACCAACTCGGCCAGGACGCTGGCGATTCAGTAAGGGGCATGCCCCTTACTGAATAGGGATGCCCATAAAAAACGCCCCGAAGGGCGTCTGATTTATTCCGTTCACACCTGCGGGTGCGCGCGTTCGCGTTTGTTGTGCAGCTTGTTCAGCGCATGCAGATAAGCCTTGGCGGAGGCCACGACGATATCGGTATCGGCGCCCTGCCCATTGACCACACGCCCTTCCTGCGCCAGGCGCACGGTGACTTCGCCTTGGGCATCGGTGCCGCTGGTGATGTTGTTGACCGAATACAGCAACAAATCTGCCCCGCTGTTGACCACGGACTCCAGCGCCTTGAAGGTGGCGTCGACCGGACCGGAGCCTTCACCGCTGGCCTGCTTTTCTACACCGTCATCGGTGAACACCATCTTAGCGCGCGGGATTTCACCCGTTTCGGAGCAAACTTTCATCGACACCAGTTTAAAGCGCTCATGCTCGGCTGCGTAACCTTCATCCGAAACAAGTGCCTGCAGATCTTCATCGAAAATCTCGCGCTTCTTGTCGGCCAGCGTCTTGAAGCGGGCAAATGCGGTGTTGAGCGCGTCCTCGCCATCAAGCACGATGCCGAGTTCGCCGAGTTTGGTCCTGAATGCATTGCGGCCGGAGAGCTTGCCGAGCGACAGACGATTGGCATGCCAACCCACATCCTCGGCACGCATGATTTCGTAGGTCTCGCGGTGCTTGAGCACGCCGTCCTGGTGGATGCCCGACTCGTGGGCAAAGGCGTTGGCACCGACGATGGCCTTGTTCGGCTGCACCGGATAACCGGTGATGCTGGACACCAGTTTGGATGCAGGGACAATCTGCGTGGCGTCGATACGCGAATCGCAGCTGAACACATCCTTGCGAGTGCGCACCGCCATCACGATTTCTTCCAGCGAGGCATTGCCGGCGCGCTCGCCAAGACCGTTGATGGTGCACTCGACCTGGCGCGCGCCGTTCATCACCGCAGCAAGCGAGTTGGCGACGGCCATACCGAGGTCGTTGTGGCAATGCGTTGACCAGATCACCTTGTCGGCATTCGGCACGCGTTCGATCAACTGCTTCATGCGCTCACCCCACAAGGCAGGAATACTGTAGCCAACCGTGTCGGGTACGTTGAGCGTTTTGGCACCGGCCTTGATCACCTCATCAAAGATGCGCACCAGAAAATCCAGATCGGAGCGCACCGCGTCTTCGGCCGAGAATTCGACGTCGTCGGTGTATTCGAGCGCAAGCTTGACGGCCTTGATTGCCGCCTCGACCACCTGGTCGGGCTGCATCCGCAGCTTCTTTTCCATGTGGATGGGGCTGGTAGCGATGAAGGTGTGGATGCGGCCCCCTGCTCGACTACCTCGGCTTGCCGGTTTGATCGCACCGCCGGCGGCATGAATATCTCGCTCGTTGGCACGCGCCAGTGAACAGATGGTCGAACCGTGGATGGTTTCGGCAATCGCCCGGATTGCATCGGCATCGCCCGGGCTGGCTGCGGCAAAGCCGGCCTCAATTACATCGACGCCCAGCTTTTCCAACTGGCGTGCAATGCGTAATTTCTCATCCTTGGTCATCGACGCGCCGGGGCTTTGCTCGCCGTCGCGCAAGGTAGTGTCAAAAATAAACAAACGGTCGTTCATGGCTGGCTCCATGGAGGGTCGGTGCCGATCTCGGTGTTGTATCGGGCCGACGCATTATAAATGCGATGCCGCAAGAATCTGGCGGCGCGGGGTACTGCGGGGAGGGGATTTAGTATGTGTGCGCAGAGCGCAGCAGCAGGCTGTCGAGCAGGACGCTCAACAGACAGGGGAGATAAGACGGGTGTGGCTGATTAGACATGGTCTAAATTCTATCTATTTTCTGTCTTCATGCAAGGGGGCGGCAACTTTCGCTGATTTTTTGTGGTGCATCATCCGCCACATTGCATCCCCATAACCCGATAGCCCATACAACACAAATACCACAAACAGCACTTCGGGCGGACTGGTCGACACCAGTATGAAGGCCAGCACGATCAGCAGAATGACAAAGAAGGGCACGCTCTTCCTGAGGTTGATTTCCTTGCCGCTGTAGTAACGGAAGTTGCTGACCATGGTGAGCCCACCCAGCAATGCCATGACCGCTGCCAACCAGCGCACATCCTGGCCTGCCACGCCATATTCAACCATCACCCAGACAAAGCCGGCAATGAGTGCCGCTGCGGCGGGGCTGGGCAAGCCCTGGAAAAAGCGCTTGTCGGTGACGGTTTCGTGTTGGGTGTTGAAGCGCGCCAGCCGCAGGGCCGCACCGGCGCAATAGACGAAGGCTGCGATCCAGCCGAGCTTGCCCATTCCTTGCAAGGCAAATTCATAAATCACCAGCGCGGGGGCAACGCCGAACGACACCATGTCGGACAGGCTGTCGTATTCGGCACCGAAAGCACTCTGCGTGTGCGTCATGCGGGCAACGCGGCCGTCGAGTCCGTCGAGCACCATGGCGATGAGAATGGCCACCGCTGCGTGCTCGAAACGGCCGTTCATCGCCTGCACTACCGCATAGAATCCAGCGAACAATGCGCCGGTGGTGAACAGATTGGGTAGCAGGTAAATACCACGGTCACGCATACGTGGGCGTTTCGCTTCGGCTTTGCGGTGATTGAAATCGAGCATGGGATGCCTATGGCGTGTTACCAACGAGCCAATATGGTACGCCCGCCGGTGACCTTTTGACCGATCGAAACTTCTGCGCGCGCATCGGTGGGCAGGTAGATATCCACCCGCGAACCAAAACGGATAAAGCCGTAACGCTGGCCACGCACCAGTTTGTCGCCGGTGCGCACGTAACACAGGATGCGCCGTGCGATCAGTCCGGCAATCTGCACCGAGGTGACATCGCCACGTGCAGTCTGGATCCATATGGCATTGCGCTCATTTTCGGTCGATGCCTTGTCGAGATCGGCATTCACAAAACTGCCGGGTGTATACCAGCGGCCCTTGACCTCGCCATCGACCGGGCTCTTGTTGGAATGCACGTTGAACACATTCATGAACACGCTGATCTTCAGCGCCTCACGATCCAGATACGGGTCGTTGACTTTTTCAACCACGACAATACGGCCGTCAGCTGGCGCGATCACTGCATCGACATCGGTTGGCGGCACGCGTGCCGGATCACGAAAGAACTGCAGCGCAAAGACCGCCCAGATCCAGAATGGAGCCGACCAGTAGCCAATGAGCCAGGTCGCAATCAATGCGGCAGCAAACGCAGCCAGCAGGACCAGCCAGCCTTCGCGGGCGATGAGGGGATGTGTCATATGTTTTGGAATACCTGAGAGAAAAAAAGGGTGAGGCGAGCGGATCGATGCTCCGCTCACCTCACCCCTGATTCATTCACACATTAGTTCTTCGAGTGATCGACCAGCTTGTTGGCAGCGATCCAGGGCATCATGGCGCGCAGCCTGCCGCCCACCACCTCGATCTGATGCGCGGCGTTGTTGCGGCGCCATGCGGTCATCTCGGGGTAGTTGGACTGACCTTCCAGGATGAAGCGCTTGGCATAGTTGCCGTTCTGGATGTTGGCCAGGCATTCCTTCATCGCGGCCTTGGACTGGGCGTTGATGACCTGAGGACCGGTCACATATTCGCCGTATTCCGCGTTGTTGGAGATCGAATAGTTCATGTTGGCGATGCCGCCTTCGTACATCAGATCGACGATCAGTTTCAGTTCGTGCAGGCACTCGAAGTAGGCCATCTCGGGAGCGTAGCCTGCCTCGGTCAGGGTTTCGAAACCGGCCTTGACCAGTTCCACGGCGCCGCCGCACAGCACGGCCTGCTCGCCGAACAGGTCGGTCTCGGTCTCATCCTTGAAGGTGGTTTCGATGATGCCGGTACGGCCGCCGCCAATGGCCGAAGCATAGGACAGCGCCAGATCACGCGCCTTGCCGGAAGCGTCCTGGAATACGGCGATCAGGTCGGGAATGCCGCCGCCCTTGACGTACTCCGAGCGCACAGTATGGCCCGGTGCCTTGGGGGCGATCATGATCACGTCGAGGTCGGCGCGCGGCACGATCTGGTTGTAGTGGATGGAGAAGCCGTGGGCAAAAGCCAGGGTCGCGCCCTTCTTCAGATTCGGCTCCACTTCATCACGGTACAGTTTGAACTGGAACTCATCCGGGGTGAGGATCATCACCAGATCGGCGCCGGCGACTGCCTCAGGCACGGTCTTGACCTTGAGACCAGCGTTCTTGGCCTTCTTGGCAGAGGCCGATCCCGGACGCAGGGCAACGGTCACGTTGACACCAGAGTCCTTGAGGTTGCAAGCGTGGGCGTGGCCCTGCGAACCGTAGCCGATAATGGCGACCTTGCGCTTCTTGATGAGGGAAAGATCGGCGTCCTTATCGTAAAAAACTTTCATGGTTAATCCCAGGTAATAAATTAAAAATGACTAGTAAAAAAATCAGACTTTGAGGCTGCGCTCGCCACGTCCGATGCCAGACGCGCCGGTGCGCACGGTTTCGATGATGGAGGCAGAATCAATCGCCTCCAGGAAGGCATCCAGCTTGGAGCCGGCACCCGTCAATTCGATAGTGTAGGTTGCTTCGGTCACGTCGATGATGCGGCCACGGAAAATATCGGAGGTGCGCTTCATTTCATCGCGCCCCGCCCCCATTGCCTTGACCTTCACCAGCATCAGTTCACGTTCGATGTGCGGGCCCTCGGTCAGGTCCATCACCTTGATCACATCAACCAGTTTGTTCAACTGCTTGGTGATCTGTTCGATGATGTCTTCCGAACCCACGGTCACGATGGTCATGCGCGACAACGTCGCGTCTTCGGTCGGAGCGACGGTCAACGACTCGATGTTGTAAGCGCGCGCGGAAAACAAACCGGCCACACGCGACAGGGCACCCGCCTCGTTTTCCATCAGGAGCGAAATAATGTGACGGCGCATCTTAGAGTTCCTCCGCCAGAATCATTTCAGACAGCCCCTTGCCGCCTTCCACCATGGGGAACACGTTTTCGGTCTGATCGGTCTGAAAATCCATGAACACAAGGCGTTCCTTCAGCGCCGGCGAGAACGCTTCCTTCAAGGCAGCCTCGACATCCTCGGGCTTGTCGATACGCATGCCCACATGACCATAGGCCTCGGCAAGCTTCACGAAGTCGGGCAGCGATTCCATGTACGACTCGGCATAGCGGCTGCCGTAGAAGAATTCCTGCCACTGCCGCACCATGCCCATGTAACGGTTATTCAGCGTAACGACCTTGATCGGAATGCGGTACTGCTTGCAGGTAGAGAGTTCCTGGATGCACATCTGGATGCTCGACTCGCCGGTAATGCAGGCGACCTGCGCATCAGGATGGGCGAGTTGCACGCCCATGGCATACGGCAGTCCCACGCCCATGGTGCCAAGACCGCCGGAGTTGATCCAGCGCCGCGGCTTGTCGAATTTGTAATACTGCGCAGCCCACATCTGATGCTGGCCGACATCGGAAGTGATAAAGGCATCGCCCTTGGTCACTTCCCACAACTTTTCCACCACGTACTGTGGCTTGATGATGGGGCTATGCTTGTTGTACTTGAGGCAGTTTTTCGAGCGCCACAATTCGATCTGCGCCCACCAGGCATTCATTGCGGCTGGATCGGGCCGCTCCTTGGCCATCTTCAACAGCGCCAGCATGTCAGTCAACACATTTTTCACATCGCCGACGATGGGCACATCGACCTTGACGCGCTTGGAGATCGACGAGGGATCGACATCGACATGGATGATGCTGCGCTGTTCGCGTGCGAAGTGTGCCGGGCTGCCGATCACGCGATCGTCGAAACGTGCACCAACCGCCAACAGCACATCACTGTGCTGCATGGCCATGTTGGCTTCGTAAGTACCGTGCATCCCCGGCATGCCAAGGTTCTGCTTGTCAGTGGCCGGATGACCACCCAAACCCATCAGGGTGTTGGTAACGGGAAAACCCAGCAAACGTGCCAGTTCGATCAATTGCTCCGAGGCATCGCCCAGCACCACGCCACCACCCGCATAGATCATCGGGCGCTTGGCTTCGAGCAGCATTTGCACGGCACGTTTGAGCTGCCCGCTATGGCCTTTGACCACCGGGTTATATGAGCGCATTTCGACCGTGTCCGGATAGACAAAATCCGTGATGTGGGCCGTCACATCCTTGGGCACATCCACCACCACCGGGCCTGGACGGCCCGTTGCGGCAATGATGAACGCCTTCTTCATGGTTGCAGCCAGGTCTTTCACATCCTTGACGAGAAAGTTGTGCTTGACGCACGGACGCGTGATACCCACGGTATCGACTTCCTGGAACGCGTCCAGACCAATCGCCGGCGTCGGCACCTGACCGGTGACAACCACAATCGGAACGGAATCCATATATGCCGTGGCAATCCCGGTCACGGCATTGGTGACGCCGGGACCCGAGGTCACCAGCGCCACACCGACACGGCCGGTGGAACGCGCATAGGCATCAGCTGCGTGCACGGCGGCCTGCTCGTGGCGCACCAGTACATGCTTGAATTTGTCCTGCTTGAAAATTTCGTCGTAGATATTGAGAACGGCTCCGCCAGGGTAGCCAAACACAAACTCGACCCCTTCTTCAGCCAGACAACGTACAACGATCTCGGCGCCCGTGGCTTCCATAAACTAGCAATAAATCAATTCGTTGGTGAGCCTGTGAGAGTAATCGTTTTGCCCTGTTTTGGTCAAGAAATCATGGTAAAACGGCCGTTTTACGGATACCCGTCCTGAAAAACAAGAAACCCTTCTGTCGCAGGTGAAAAGGGCGGGAATCGCCATGAACTGCTTTACGATAGACAACCAGCCCCCCCGAGTTTTGACACATCGGCGCACGCCAAAACGCATTGCCACATCAGACCGCAACCTGGAATCTTCATGCAAGACAACGCAACACCGCTCTCACCTGCCTCATTCATGACCCGCATCGCTGCCATGATCTACGAGTTGCTGCTGGTCACTGCAGTGGTGTTCGTCGCCTCATTCATCATCGCTCCGGTGGTGGGCGAATTGCATGCGCCCTGGCAACGGCATCTGTTTCAAGGGTACATCCTGAGCGTGCTATTCATTTACTTCAGCACATTCTGGCTACGTAGCGGACAAACACTGGCAATGAAAACCTGGCGCATCCGCCTGGTTCAGCAAAATGGCAGCCCCCTTACCTTGAAGCAGGCGGCGTTTCGCTTTGCACTTGCCTTGACTGGAATTCTGCTCGCAGGCGTTGGGCTCTGGTGGGCACTCATCGACCGTGACAAGCAGTTTCTGCATGACCGGATTGCGGGCACCCGGCTGATCCGTGTGCCACGTAAAACCTGAAGCGATGATTTGGCACGATCACCTGGTTGCACGCTTAAAGGAAATCCAGCCCGATAGCGTGTGCGCGCTGGATGCGGCCGCTTATCAACTGACCCGCGACGCACTCCCGGGCACTACGGTAATCATGCCCGGGCACCCACCCGCACAAACCTGCATGCTCGCGCTAGGCATTGATGCACTCATCGGTCTGGATACGCAACAGGCCCAACATTTGATCAATCAAGTGCGGCTGTATATTTCCCCGCGCCTCCTGCTCGTCGCACAGGAGACGTGTGCGCTGGACGAGTCATCATTCCGGGCACTGGGTTTCACCCTGTCTCTCAACGACCCGGCTGGCCGCACGCATGTTTACCATTACGACCTTGACGTCTACAAGACCGTACCGGATTGGCTCAATACCCGTTACTGGGCCCACCCCGAGCGCTGGAAACCCTGACACCGCGCCTGGTGCTTCAACCCCGCCACTGACTACCATCGGTTACACTGCCTTCACCCTTGCAAGAGCTTATCCATCATGAAATTCATCCCACACAACGCACTTGAAGAACAGCTGGCTGCCGTCCATGCCGGCACGCACGATCCCGAGACCTTCGTGATCCAGCTTCTGGACCAGCAACTGTTCATGCCGGTGCGCGACGAAAAGAATCCGATACAAGGCTTCCAGCGTTCGACCAAGGCCGAGCCGCTGATCATCGAAGACGAAGATGGCGAACGTGTCCTGGTGGTTTTCACCAGCCCGGAACGCGCCAAGCCTTTTGTCGAGCATTACCCGGAATATGCCGGCGGCATTCTGACCGAACTGTCCTGGCTGCTGCGCCGCATCGGCGGCGGCGTGCCGATTTCGCTCAATCCGGGCTGGGATATCGGCATGGATTTCGACGCGGACACAACTGCGCAGCTGCTCGCACAACTCCCCCCCGAACTCCCGGCCTAACCACAACCCAGTCGACGTTTAATTTGCCATGCTCTCCCAACGCGCGCTTGCTGCATTTCGCTCCGCCCTGGGGCCAGACCGTGTCTTCGATGACACGCCCACGCTCGCCCTGTATGCACACGATGAAACCCCGCATCATATCGAGCCCGATGCCGTGCTGTTTCCCGCGTCGCACGAGCATGTGCTTGCCTTGGTGCGCATTGCGGTTGAACACCGTATTGCCTTGACGCCGCGAGGCGCTGGCTCCGGAAACGTCGGCGGCGCCCTGCCCTCACCCGGCAGCGTCGTCGTCAGCTTTGAATGCATGCGACGCGTACTCGAATTCGATCCCGACAACCGGTTCATCGTCGTCGAGCCTGGCGTAGTCACCGAAGATATCGATCGCATCGCACGTGATGCTGGCCTGTTTTATCCACCCGATCCCGGCAGCAGTGCCTATTGCCGCATCGGTGGCAATCTCGCCATGAACGCGGGCGGTCCGCGGGCCGTCAAATACGGCGTCACCCGCGATTTTGTACTAGGGCTGCGCGCCGTCACCGGCAGCGGACAGGAAATCCGCACCGGCTGCCGCACCACCAAGGGTGTCACCGGCTACGACCTTACCCGCCTGCTGGTCGGCTCCGAAGGAACGCTTGCCCTCATCACCGAAGCAACATTGAAACTGCTGCCCGCACCGGAGGCCGTCGCCACCCTGCGCGTGTGCTATGCCAGCAACCGCGCCGCACTGGATGCCGTCAGCCGCATCATGCACCAGGCAGTCGTGCCCTGCGCGCTCGAATTCATGGACCATCGTTCCATCGAGGCCATCCGCCCAACCGGTGCGGCCGACGACCTACCACACGGCACACGGGCCTTGCTGATGGTGGAGGCCGATGGTGTCACGCAGGATTTACCACGCCAGATTGCCGCACTGGAACAGGCACTCACCGGTGAAGGATTGCTTGGGATGCGCAGCGCCTTTGCACTCGAAGACATCAAACGGCTATGGGCTGCACGCAAATCGCTGTCGCTGGCCGTCAAGCGCATCGCCCCGCTCAAGATGAACGAAGACGTGGTGGTGCCGGTATCGCAGCTCGCTGATTTTGTCGACTTCATCGACCAAACCGCCCACACACATCAGCTGGCAGTGGTCTCGTTCGGCCACGCAGGTAACGGCAACCTGCACATCAATTTCATGGTGCATCCGCAAGACAAAGATGAAATGGCGCGTGCGCATATCGCTCTCGAAGCCCTCATGCACCGTGTCCTTGCACTAGGTGGAACGCTCTCGGGCGAACATGGCATCGGCACCGAAAAGCGCCATTTTATCCCCCTGGAAATCAGCCCTGACACCCTTGCGATGATGCGCAGCATCAAACAACAGTTCGATCCTCACCATCTACTGAACCCAGGCAAGGTTTTTCCTGACTGATGTGTCTGCAGAGGCTTTACAAGCGCGAAATCCATGTATAGAATGCGCGGCTTCGTTGGGGGTATAGCTCAGCTGGGAGAGCGCTTG
>JASJPE010000034.1:0-4727 GCA_031426895.1 Thiobacillus sp.
CGCCAGGCCGTCGACTACACCGAAAACCGCAAAACCAAGAACAGCCGCCAGGCGCGCGCCATGGCCAAAGGCACAAAATACGGACGCGAAATGCAGGAAGCTGCCTGGCAAAGCGCTGAAGTCGATGCGCTGTATCGGCTCGCCCACGCCGGCGTGCGCGTGCCCACGCCATACAATTTCCACGAAGGCGTATTGCTGATGGAACTGGTGACCGACGCCGACGGCAACGCCGCGCCACGGCTTAATGACGTGTCATTCACCGAAGACGAAGCCCTCACCCATCACGCCACCCTGATCAAGGAAGTGGTGCGCATGCTGTGCGCCGGCATCATCCACGGCGACCTGTCCGAGTTCAACATCCTGGTCGCCGAAGACGGACCGGTGATCATCGACCTGCCGCAAGCGGTCGATGCCGCCGGCAACAATCACGCCCAGGCGATGCTGACGCGCGACGTAAATAACCTCAGAACCTACTTCGGCCAGTACGCGCCATCGCTGCTGACTACGCAATACGCCCAGGAAATCTGGGCGTTATACGAACATGGCAACCTACGGCCCGATGTCGAACTCACCGGCCTGTTTGAAAGCACCCTGCCGCCGGTTGATCTCGAGGGGGTGATGCGGGAGATTGACGACGCACGTGACGAAGAGGCTGCGCGGTTATTGCGCTTGCAGGAACTGGAGTAAGCGACTCCACTGACGCTTGAATGAAAACGCCCCGGTTTTACCGGGGCGTAAGTAGCGGGGTTCAGCCAGATTTATTTGGCGCCGGGCATCTGGCCGCTTGTACCCTGATGCTGCATCATCTGATCCATCATCATCTGCATCATATCCATGCGTTGTTCGATGCGGCGCTGGCGCTGATTCAGCATGTCCGGGGACATGGGGCCCATCCCTGCTCCGGGACCCATCCCTGCCCCAGGGCCCATGCCAGTCGCAGGGCCCATGCTCGCTCCGGGACCCATTTTGCCCCCCTGTCCCATACCGCCCATCATCCCCGCCCCACCCATCATCATGCCGCGCCCCATGCCACCACGGCCCATCATCGTATCCATCCCTTCATGCATAGTCTTCCAGTGCTCTTCCACGATTTTCTGGCGTTCTTTCGGGTCTTTTGCCTTGCTCAAGCGATCCATCTGGTCCTGCATTTTTTTGTACCGTTCCTGCATCGCCGCGTAGTACTTATCCATGTCGGCGTCGCCAGCCATGGGCATCGCTGGTTTATCCCCTTTGGCAGGCATTTGTGCCAAGGCCTGCGGTGCGGCCAATGCCGCCGTCATCATCGCTGCAATCATCAATCGAGTACGCATCATTCGTCTCCTTGAGTAAATTGCCCACTGGGCAATGGCTTGATCCCTGGTTGCTCCCAGTAAAGAATCAAGCAAGTTACTCAACATAGATCATTTTTCTTTGCGGCGAGAGCTAAGGTGAGGTCAAGTCTTGCACGGCATCGCATCCGGGGCACGAAAAGCAGCCAGTCAAAAGCTGCTATGGTTGAGCCGGAAAGCCTGGCAGGAGATTGTCGATGTAACCGACAGGCTCAAGCCCCACGCTGCCGCGCAGTCTCATACAAACACAGCGCCGCCGACACCGAGACGTTGAGACTTTCCACCGTGCCGCCAATGGGAATGCGCGCGACCTGATCGCAGTTTTGCTTGACCAGGCGGCGGATGCCCGCACCCTCGGCGCCCAGCACCCAGGCGATGCCCGTTTTTGCATCGATACGGGACAGGGGCTGTTCGCCATCCATGTCGGTGGCGATGACCCAGATGTTGTGTTCCTTGAGTTCTTCGATGGTGCGCGACAGATTGGTGACCATGATGTAGGGCACGGTTTCCGCGGCGCCCGAAGCGACCTTTTCCACCGTGGCGTTGATGCCGACGGCGTTGTCTTTCGGCGCGATGACGGCGTGCACGCCGAAGGCGTCGGCCGAACGCATGATGGCACCGAGGTTGTGCGGGTCGGTGATGCCATCGAGGATGAGTAGCAATGGCGGACCCTTGATGTTTTCCAGCACTTCGTCGAGCGAATGCGTGAGCGCAACCGGTTTGACACGGGCGACGACGCCCTGGTGATTGGCATTTTTTCCGACCAGCCGATTCAGACGGTCGGCTTCGACCTGTGCGAGTCCAACCTTGTTGTCCTTGGCCTGTTTAACCAGATCGCGTGCCCGTGCGTCGCGACGGGTAAGGTCGAGATATATCTCCAGTACACCGGACGGGTCTTGCCGCAGCCGCGCCAGCACGGCGTGAAACCCATAGATAAGTTTTTCTGCGCCGTGTTTTTCTGCGCCGTATTTATCGGCAGGCTTCTCGCTCATTGTTTCTTGCCACCCGTCCTGGCTTTTGCTGTTTTGGGCTTGGCAGGCCTGGCTTTTGGTTTGGCCGTTCTGGATTTATCCGATTTTTCTTCCGGTGCCTTTTTCTCGAACGCGCGCTGCATGTCCTGAGCAGAGGTGTCCTGTTCGACCAGGCTAAAATCAATTTTGCTGGTTTCGATGTCGGCGCGCATGACCTTGATGCGCACTCGGTCACCCAGGCGATAACGCTTGCCGGTGCGCTCGCCGAGCATCCAGTGTTTGCCCTGGTCGTAATGGAAGTAATCCTGGCCCAATTCGGACACGTGCACCAACCCTTCGGTGAAGATTTCATCGAGGGAGACAAAGATGCCGAAGCTGGTGACAGCGCTGACGGTGCCGTTGTACTCATTGCCGATGTGATCGCGCATGAAATAGGTTTTCAGCCAGGCGTCGACATCACGCGTGGCATCGTCGGCGCGGCGCTCGGTCATCGAACAATGGACGCCAATTTCTGGCAATCCCGCAGCAGATAATTTTTCACCCTTCAACACCGCCTTGATGCCGCGATGCACCAGCAGATCGGGGTAGCGCCGGATCGGCGAAGTGAAGTGAGTGTAGCCCTCATACGCCAGACCAAAATGGCCTTTGTTTTCCGGCGTGTAGACCGCCTGCTTGAGCGAACGCAACATCACGGTTTGCAGCAGACCGGCATCGGGACGCGGCTTGATTTTTTCCAGCAGCGTGCCAAAGTCCTTGGCGTGTGGCTTGTCCCCACCAGGCAGATCGAGCCCGAATTCGGCCATGAAGCCACGCAGCAAGGCGAGCTTTTCTGGCGTGGGGCCTTCGTGCACGCGGTACAGCGCGGGCTGCTTGTTCTCCAGCAGGTAATCCGACGCACAGACGTTGGCCGACAGCATGCATTCTTCGATGATGCGGTGGGCATCGTTGCGGATCACCGGCACGATGGCCTCGATCTTGCCCTGCTCGTCGAACATCATCTGCGTTTCGGTCGAGCCGAAATCAATCGCACCACGCTTGGCGCGCGCTTTCAACAAGACACGGAAAAGCTTGTCCAGCGCCTCCAGATGCGGCATCAACGCGGCCTGCTTCGCATCCGGCTTGACCTCACCCGAGAGCCAGTCCCACACCTGGTTGTAGGTAAGCCGCGCGTGCGAATAGATCACGCCCGGATAGAAACGGTATTCCTTGATCGCCCCCGCTGCGGTGATGCGCATGTCGCATACCATCGAGAGGCGGTCCACCTCGGGATTCAGCGAACACAAACCGTTGGACAACGCCTCGGGCAGCATGGGGATGACACGGCGCGGGAAATACACCGAGTTGCCACGGTTGTAGCCTTCGGTGTCGAGTGCATCACCCGGTTTCACGTAATGGCTGACGTCGGCAATCGCCACGATCAACCGGAAGCCGCTACGGCCCAGTGGTTCGCAATACACGGCATCGTCAAAGTCGCGTGCGGTTTCGCCGTCGATGGTGACCAGCGGCAGATGGCGAATGTCTTCGCGGTCCGCCAAGTCTTTTTTCATGACTTTTTTGGGCAACGCCTCTGCCTGCTTCTCAACATTGTCCGGAAACACATACGGCAGATCGTGCTTGCGCAGCGCAATTTCGATTTCCATACCGGGGCCGGTATAGCTGCCCAGAATCTCGGACACGCGCCCGACGGCTTCGTTATGCGTGCCAGGCTGGGTGACGATTTCCACCGTCACCACCTGGCCGGACTGCGCAGCGCCTTCGTTTCCCGCTGGTACCAGAATGTCCTGGTTGATGCGGCGGTTTTCCGCAATCAAAAAGCCAACGCCAGCTTCGAGGTAATAGCGACCAACGATGAATTGGTTGACGTGCTCCAGCACCTCGACGATCTTGCCCTCGCGGCGTCCGCGCTTGTCGAAACCCGCCACACGCACCAGCACCTTGTCGCCGTGCAGCACGCGATGCATTTCCTTGGGCGACAGAAACAGGTCGCCGCCGCCTTCGTCCGGTGCGACAAAACCAAACCCGTCCGGATGGCCTTCGACCCGGCCCTTGATCAGATCAAGCTTGTCCGGCAAGCACAGCTGACGCTTGCGGTTAAGCATCAACTGACCGTCGCGTTGCATTGCGCCGAGGCGGCGCTGGAACAATTCAAACTCGTCTTCAGTGATTTGCAGTTGATCGGCAAAGTCGTCCGCATCGACTGGGCAACCCGCATCGGTGATCAGTTGCAGGATGTATTCGCGGCTGGGCAGTGGCGCATCGTAGCGCTCGACCTCGCGGTCATAGAACGGATCGGCCAGGCGAATGGCGGGGATTTTCGGTGTGCTGGCGCGGCTGCGCGTTTTCTTCGTTGACAATTTATTCTCTGCTCTCTAAAATGCGCGCCTTATTGCCCAGATGGCGGAATTGGTAGACGCGCACGGTTCAGGTC
>JASJPE010000035.1:0-69539 GCA_031426895.1 Thiobacillus sp.
CCAAATGCAAAATCTACTTGTACTCCGGGAGGCGTCCATATAAGTGTTTCCTTAAGCAAGACCCAAATCAAGAATGGCAGCGTTTCCGCTGCCATTGTCATATTCAACCCTTAATCAACACGTAGCGCTTTGCGCAGCGCATTGGCCAGATCCTCGGCCACAAACTTGGCCACATAGGCATCCGCCCCCACTTTCTTGACGTGGGCCTCGTTGGCCGAGCCTGTGAGCGAGGAATGGATCACCACCGGAATCGCGCTGAAACGCGGATCCTGCTTGATGTTGCGGGTGAGTGTGAAACCGTCCATCTCGGGCATTTCCAGATCGGTCAGCACCAGCGCGATCTTGTCGTTCACCGTTTTGCCTTCGGTTTCTGCCTTGGCGGAGATGGCCTGCAATTGATCCCAGGCTTCCTTGCCCGTTTTGCACATGATGTAGGGCAGGCCCATGGCGGTCAGGCCTTCCTCGATCATGGTGCGCGCGACGAGCGAATCGTCGGCGGCCAGAATCAAGGTACCGGGTTTGAGCGGGACTTTGGGGCCGATGCGGTCGGGATCAACTTCCAGCTCATTCGAGGGCATGACCTGGCGCAGGATGGTTTCCACGTCGAGCACCTGGGCCAACTGGTCGCCATTTTCTCCTTTCAGCCGGGCAATACTGGTGACCATTCCGTTGGCAGCGTTGCCTTCGGCCGATAGAACCTGTTTCCAGTCCAGGCGCACGATGTCTTCGACCGATTCGACAGCGAATGCCTGGGTCGAGCGTGCATATTCGGTGATCAACAGAATATTCAATCCGGTTTTCGGTGTGCAGCCCGTTACGCCGGGCAGATCGATGACAGGCAGAATCTGGCCGCGCAGATCGACCATCCCCATCATGTGCTGGGGGGAGCCTGCTACTGCTGTGATCTGGGGCATGGGGATGATTTCCCGGACCTTGAATACATTGATGCCGAATAGTTCGGCACGATCAAGCGTGGCGTCATTGCCGAGGCGAAAGAGCAACAATTCCAGCTTGTTGGAGCTGGTCAGGTTGGTTCTTTCGTCAATTTCCTGCTGGATCGTTTGCATGGGGTGAATCTCCTTGAAGCTTTCGTGTCGGGTGTCGGGCGAGTTAAAGGCTGTTTCGCCGCTCAAGCTCGAGGCTCATGATGAAGCGTTGCAGGGTGGCAGACATATCCTTGGGCAGGCCGATGAATTTGCAGCCCAGGCGGGTCTGAAAAGCACCATTTGCTAGACGGATCTGTGCCGAATTCCGGACTTCCATCGGGGTGACGATCACATCCATTTCTGGCAGCAACAGCCGGCAATCCGGCAAGGTTCGTCCTGTTTCTGTTCCAAGGCGACCACCGGATTCAGCAATGGCCACGCCGCCTCCACCAATATCAACGATATTTGCGTGGATGGGCTCAAGGTCGTTTTCAGAAGTTGATGGAACGATGCATTTGACGGAACGGGACATCGGTACGTGCACCCGGAAATGCTCCCTGCGCTGCAAACGGATGACCGATTTTGGCAGACTGATACGCAGTGCCGGCAGCTTCTCGTAATCACATAAGGTGACCGGCCCGGTCTTGAACGAGATGGATACGCCCTCGAGCTGGGTAATGAACTCGGCACCCTTGCCGGACAGCAATTCATGGTTGAGCGCATCACCGCGGGCCACGTCGAGAATCAGCGTATTGGTGCGTTCGTTGACCGCGATGATGGAGGTCACGACGATTTGCCTGCTGTTTGGCAGGTCCAGGTTGACCAACAACCGGCGTTGCTGGATTGCGCGCAATAAATGCAGGATTTCCGTGCGCGAGTGGATGGCGTAATTATCCAATACCTTTTCGCGGTCCAGATGGGCGTCGTTGTGCTGCATGTTTGGAGAGGACATATTGATCAAACGTTAGGATTCGGCAAAGCCTGTTTATCGGTTTCTTCCAGAAGGTACAACCAGGCCAGCAGTTCGGCCACGGCGATATAGAGTTGTGGCGGGATGCGGCTATCCAGATCTATCTGCATCAGTAGAGCCAGCAGTTCACGCGACTCATGGACATACACACCCGACGCCCGGGCTCTCTCTATGATGTTGTCGGCCAAAATCCCCTTACCTTTAGCGACAACACGCGGTGCGGCATCGCCACTGCGGTAGGCGATCGCTGCGGCGGCGCGTTGCGGGTCAGGTGTCGGCATCGTTTAGCACCGTGACGGTATGGAGTTCGCAGCCAGCTGAAGTGAGCTGTTTAATCAGGCGTGTCTGGTTTTTCTGCAGAAGAGGGGTGGTTTCGGGTTGCTCCGGCACAACCCGGATACTGAATGCCTGTTGTGCATCCAGCTTGATGTAAACGTCCAGATTGCCAAGTTTTGGCAGACTCAGTTTGAGATGTGATTCCCAGCCTGTTTTGTTTTCCGAAGATTCCAATGAAGTGGGGCTGTCAGAGTGTGAATCGGTTTCCTGACGAATCTGCCATTCCAGCATCTGGCCGGGCCACAATTCCCCGCGCCAGGCGAAATGAGGTGATTCCAGCACCTGAAGCTGTTGCGACAGCAGGGCAAGCATGGGGGTGGCAGGCCGGTCGGCCGCATCGATGGCGCTTTGCAGGGCAAGTGCTGCCGTTGAAGGGGAACGCATCATCTCGGCCGCCAGCCGGTTTTGCGGTTCCTGCATCAAACCATCCGTGCTGTCCTGACCGACCATCCAGTTGGCCAGGTGCGATTCATAAAACAGGCCGCTGCGTACCAGTGCGGAACGCAGCGCAAGTGCCAGTTCCGCGGGTTCTACGGTGGGCTGGCCCAGCAGGGCGGCGGTCGGGGTAAGGGTGGGCAGGGTGCGCTCGGGTACATGCTGCATGATGTCGCTCAGCATGCGTGCAGTCTGGCTGAGCTGCGGCGTGTCGGCGGCGGCATCTGCCGCTGTGTCGAGTAAAAATACCGGTTGCGGCAGATGCCCGGCAAAGCGCAGGCGCAGCGTGTCGCCTACTGCTGTTTGCTGGGGCAGGCGCATGGCAACGGTTTGTCCATCGACTTCGACCAAAGCAATGCCCTTGGTCAGGCTTTTTACCTGGCCAGTGAGTGACTGGCCAACCGCCAGATGCGCAAATATGGGGCGAGGGGTGGCCTGATCGCGTTCGGTGGCATTCTGTACTGCCTGTATGCCTACCAGTCCGGATACTGGCCGGTCCGGTGCATCCCGCGCAAGCGGGATATCCAGAACGCGTGCCAGGTACTGAACCGGAAGCATGGGGGCACGGGACAGGCCTTATGCCCGCTGCGCTCCATAAGCCTGGAGGCTGCGCTGCGACGTACGCATCATGTGCAACTGCTGCTGCATTGCATGCATGTGGGGTTCGGTCAGCGCCCGGATTTTGGCGTCGTTTTGCAGGATCGATCGAATGATCGCGATCTTGCTGCGCTGCTCTTTTTCGTTCAGTCGAACCTGGGTGGAGGTCATCAACTGATTGACATGCACCTTGCAGCGCTGTTCAAGCTCGGTGAGCTGCTCCCATTCACCCAGTCGTGCGGCATCCAGCATGCTGTTGGTCAGTTCGGAGAGGGTTTCGTAGGTGTCGAGCATTTCGTTGCTGGTCATCATGGCGCTCTCCGGATCAGGCGGCGATTGAGTGTTGATAGGAGTGGGGGGTCGGGCTGATGTTCGAGCCAATTTGTTCCCAGGCGCCACGCAGCTCGCGCAGCAGGCCCAATACTTCCTCGAGGGGTTCAGTCTGGTTCATGGCATGACCCAGCATCAGGCGCTGGACCATATAGACGTAAAGTGCGTCGAGCTGCCGTGCAATTTCGCCACCCTGGTGGGGGTCGAGTGCGGCTTGCAGCCCTTCCATGATGATGGTATTGGCTTTGGAGATGGCTGCCGATTTCTTTGTCAGATCGCCTTCGTTCATGTGTTTGATCGCCATGCGTACGGCCAATTCGGCGCCTTCATAAAGCATGATGATGAGCTTATGAGGACTCGCCGCGACCACGCCGGTTTCCAGACCGACATTGGCATACGCGCTGGCTGCGTTTCTTGTGTTGGTGTACACGATCAATCTCCTGAATTAATTACTCTGATTGCTGCTATTGAGCTCATTGGTCAGAAAGGTGCTGGTGCTGTTCATGCTGCTCAGCAGCAGATTCAAATTGGTGTATTGCGTTCTGAGTCTCTTTTCCGTGGCCGTCATCAGGTTTTCCAGACGATCAATTTCCGCGTTGTAGTCCTTGACGTAATCATTCAGGCTCTTGGTGCGGGCGTCGAACAGGCCGTTTGCTGAAAGCGCAGAGGTGCTCCAGGTCTCCAGGCGGGTTGCGAATCCGGTTGGGGACGAAAATAAATTCACCACATCATCGTAGTCGGCAGCGATGGCGTTGTTGAGTTTGGTGCTGTCCAGCAGCAGGGAGCCATCTTGCTGAAACGCAATGCCCACCTGGCCAAGCGTGGTCAGCGTGCCTCCGGTCGCCGGCGTCAGAAAAATATCGCGCATCTGGTTCTGGAGAATGCGCAGCGTACTGTCGCCTGCCAATGCGCCCTCTTCCGTGCTACCGGTGCTGTAGGCCGAACGTGACTTGATCTGGCTGGCCAGTGCGTTATACGCATCGACGAATCCAGCCGCAGCGGTACTGATGGATGACGTGTCGCGTGCCACTGTGAGGGTGGACGGGGTGGCCGTGATGCCTTTGAGCGACAAAGTCACGCCCTGGATGGCTTCACTGAGGCTGTTGGTTGCACTGGTAATGGCAATGCCATTGACCGTGAGACTGGCATTCTGGGCCGCCTGGGTTTGCGTCAGGTTCTGGGTGCCGGCAGGGTTGTAGCCCAGCAAACTGTCGATGGAACCGTCACCGCCACTGGTGGTGATCTTGAAACTGTTGCTGACGCCGGTGCTGCTTGAACTGAGCGCGAGACGATAGGGGGTGCCGCTGCCATCGTTCACGATGGTCGCCGTCACGCCCACGGCTGCGGCGTTGATTGCATCGCGGATGCCCGCAAGCGTGTTGTTTGTGCCGTCGATCGTAATATCGATTGCAGCTGCAGCACCTGGGGTGAAGCTTGCACCGCTATATTTGCCGTTGGTCAGCGTGCCGCCGCTGATGGTGCCAAGCTGGAAGGACACGGTGGTCGCCGTGCCATTGCCGATTGCTGTGCTGGTGCTGGTTTGCCCGGCGGCCACCAGGTTTTGCGATTGCGCCAGCTGGCTGACATTGACTGTGTAGGCGCCAGGTACGGCCGAGCTGGATGCGCTCGCACCGAGCAGGGTGGCATCCGAAGGGGTTGCCGTCAGCTTTTGCAGGCTGGTGTTCAGGGTTTGCGTGGCCGACTTGAAGGTCGAGGTCAGGCTGCTCAAGGTGCCAAACGAGGAGATCTTGGTTTCGTAGCTGGCAATCTGGGCGTTCAGCTTGTCGATTGGACGTCGCTCGACCGCCATCAATTGCGCGACGAGCGACGGGACATCCAATGCGGTTGTGGTGGACGATGTGATTGCCATGATGCTTCTCCTGGCTTAGGCCTTTTCGGCGAACAGCTGGCCTTGCTGGAATTGCTCGATCCTGCGGGCAATATCCAGCGCGGCTTCAGTGGGAAACTGACGGATCAGTTCTCCGGTACTCGTGTCCACCATTTTTACGACAGTCTGGTGGGTGTCATTGTCGACACTGAATTCCAGATTCTGGTTGGTCTGCTGGACAACCTGGTTGATCGCAGCGACGGCGGCCTTGAGTTCCACCGGGGTGGGCTGGGCCAGGGGCACCGGGATTGGGCTGGGAGCAGCAACGGGCGTTGCCCCGGCAATGGCCGCGGCAGCGCCGTGCGCGCGTCTATCAGGCTGTGCAGCCTGATTGATGTGTGGGTTAGTCTGGATAATCATAATCATATCCTTTACGCTAAAACCCTGACCGGCCGGGCCGATCAGGGGTGTTTCCTTTAGTTAAGTGATTAACGCAACAGCGTCAGCACGTTTTGCGGCGTCTGGTTGGCCTGGGCCAGCACGGCGGTACCCGCTTGTTGCAGAATGTTGTTGCGCGCTTGCGAAGCCGTTTCTGCCGCGTAGTCGGTATCCATGATCCGGCTGTACGATGCGGACAGGTTCACCGAAGTGGTCTGCATGGTGGCAACCGCAGAAGCGAAGCGCACCATGTCGGCACCGTAGTTGGCTCGCGAGGTGGCTACTGTGGTCAAATCAGTGCTGATGCCGGCAATCGTGGTAGCGGTCGGTGCGGTGATCACGGCGCTGACGCCGGTTACCTGCGTGCCGGCACCGTCAACCGTGGTCGCGGCCGCAGCCGTGGTCAAGGCGGCGATACGTGCGTTTTCAGCGATAAGCGCAGTCGCTTCAGCGCCGGAGGCAGTGCCGCCCAGCTGAACGGCAATCTCATACAGGCGGGTCAGGTTTTCTGTGATCTGCTTGGCATAACCGTCGTTGGTTTGAGCCGTGGAAATCGTGTTTTGTGCGTTGCGGATGGCGATGTTGGTGCCGCGAACCTGCTTGTCGTAGCCGGTGGCAATGCCGAGGCCGGTTGCGTCGTCCTTGGCGCTGTTGATGCGCAGACCAGAAGACAAGCGCTCCTGGGCGACTTGCAGGCCGATGGCCGATTTGTTGAGGGCTGCGCCTGCAAACAGTGCGCCTACGTTGGTGTTGATTACTTGTGACATGGTAGTTCTCCTTAAGTGGGTCGATTATTCCGGTCTCTGATGCCGTCAACTTTGGTTTCGCCGCTGGGGCTACATGAACCTCCGTTGTGAGAGGAATCGTCGGGTGTTGGAGAAAGTTAAGGCTGATTTTCAAAAAACCGCATGATTGTCATTTTTTCGCTTGGGTATTGGGGCTTGGCGCGGTGCATACGCGGTTCTTGCCGGTTTGTTTGGCTTCATACATGGCGGCGTCTGCACGGGCGATGGCAGCATCCTGTGCTTCGCCTTGACCGCGTGCGGTGACCCCTGCGCTGAAGGTGATCAGCACTTTCTCGTTTTTGTCGAGAAAGTATTTTTTGGTGAGACTGCGTTGCAGGCGGGTGATGATCCTGGTGGCTTCATCAAGCGGCGTGTTGGGCAGGATGATGAGGAATTCTTCACCGCCCAGCCGCGCAATGTGGTCGGTCAGGCGCAGCTCTTCCTTGGCGATCTTGACCAGATGAATCAGGGCTTCGTCACCAGTCAGGTGGCCGCGCTTGTCGTTCAAGGCCTTGAAGTTGTCGATATCCAGCACGGCGAGGCAGAACGGGGTGCTGTAGCGGTCGGCGCGCGAGGCTTCGCGGGCAAATTCGTCGTCCAGTCCGCGCCGGTTGAGGCTGCGGGTGAGCGGATCTTCGCGCACCAGGGTGCTCATCTGGGCCAACTCGGTTTCCAGCGTTTTGATCCGGTCTTCGGCCTGCATCGCCGTATCGCGTTCATGAACCAGTTGATCGTGGGCGCGGCGGGTATGGGCCTGCGCCTCACGGGTTTCTTCGAGCAGATTTTCGAGGATGTGGTTCAGTTCCAGCACGTCTTCGGTGTTGCTGATTTGCTCGATGTGGCCGGCGATTTTTTCCTGGTATTCGTCATTGGCCGCCACGGCTTCGCTCATGCGGGTGACGAAGGTGGTCATGGTGGCTTTTAGCGTGGCGGTGGCTTCACGCAAGCCATGCTTGACCATACTTTGTTTGAAAATGACTTCCTTGAGCCGCATTTCGGCTTCCTGCAGTGAACGGGTCTGGAGTGGTCCGGCCAGGACATCCTGCACCATATTGAGCTGACCACGCAGCCAGGTGTCATCGTCCAGCAGTTCGCCTATGTTTTCCACCAGCAGCAGCAAAATACGCTTGAGTGTTTCCTGCTGGCCATGTGCATCAGTGGTCTGGAGTTCGATATTCATCCATAACGACTTAAGACCCGATTCAACATTGCGCAAGGAAGAGGCGCTGCTGGCATCGCGCACGGTCGTGGCGATCTGCTGGGCTTTTTCGGCCAGTTTTGGCAGGTGTGTTAACTGGGTGACGACGCCAAGCTCCAGCGTTTTGGCAAGCAGGTCACGTAACAGGGACAGGTCTTCAGACTGTGGCCGGACTTCAACACCGGGTTCAGCCTGACGTTTGAGTTGACGGGTAATTTGCCCCAATTGTTTGCGACATAGCGTCCAGTCGCTCTTGCGGATGGATTGGTTGAGCGACTCCACCGGATCGGCGAGCTCGGGGTATTGCAGGTTCAGGTCCATGACCAGACCCACTAACGCGGTCATGGCGGAGGGCGTGTTGGAGTCGGTTGTGGCGGAGGGCTTGCCGACGATTTCCTCGTACAGCGTCTGGTAGTTGTCGGGGGTTGGGGCAATCCGGCGCATGGCGAGACGGCGCAAGGTTTCACGCGCGACTTCGGTCGGGTTGTCCAGATTGATTTTGACAGTTGGTTCAGCCACTTTTACACCCCAGCCCGGCTTGGGCTATTTCCATACAGTGCATGGTAAGCCGGGATGGGGAAGGCTAAAGATCGGATTAAGGCGGTAAAACCCCGGTATTTCCAAAGACAGATGCAAGTTTCAATCTACACGTTGCAAGGAGAAACTTGAAACTTGCTGCTTGTAACTTGCAAAATTCAGTCGAGCAGACCCTGCTTGATCGCGTAATGCGTCAGTTCCGAATTATTCTTGAGCTGCATTTTTTTCAGCAGGCGGGCGCGGTACATGCTGATGGTTTTGACCGAGAGGGTCAGCTTGTCGGCGATGGCCGAGACGGTTTGTCCGGAGGCGATCATGCACAGGGTCTGGAATTCCCGGTTGGACAGCCCTTCATGGGGCAAACCAACATGTTCGCCACTGATTTCACTGGCGAGTTCCTGGGCCAGCTCGGCACTGATGTATTTTTTCCCGGAGGCCACCAGTCGAATGGCATCGACCAATTGATCCGGTGCACTCTGTTTGTTGAGATAGCCGGCTGCGCCCGATTTCAGCGCACGCACGGCGTACTGGGCTTCGCGGTGCATGGAGAGCATCAGCACCTTGATTCCGGGGTGTTCTTTTTTCAATAGTTCCAGCGTTTCCAGGCCGCTGCGGTCGGGCATGGATATGTCCATCAACACCAGATCCCACGGCTCACGTCGGGCCATTTGCATGGCGCGGCTGGAACAGTCGGCTTCGCCGGCGACTTCGATGTCATCGACTTCTGCCAGGATTTGCTTGAGCCCTTCGCGGACAATGGCATGGTCGTCGACGATGAGGATGCGATAGGGTTTAACAGCTGCCACAGGGTGTTCCGTTGTGAGGATTCAAGGGGGATTGTCCGAACGCGTCCTGTTATTCTAAATGGATATTTGATGCTGAATCAGCATTTGCCTCTCGTAATGGAACGCGCAGTCTGATCTGCGTGCCCCGGCGTTTGGCGGGCTGCACGGTCAGCTCCCCTCCCAGTGCGGTGGCGCGCTCGGTCATGCCGAGTAGTCCAAATCCACTTTCGCTATTTTTGTTGTGTGCTGGCAGGACGCCCTGGCCGTTGTCGGTAATGGTCAGCAGCAGCGCTTCATCTTGCAGCGTTAACGTAATGTTGACCCGTGTGGCGCGAGCGTGCTTGGCCACGTTGGTCAAGGCTTCCTGCACGATGCGGAATACCGTGATGGCCGCGTCTGGGCCAAGTGGAATGTCTTCATCCGGCGCACTGAATTCAATGGCCATGTCGGCATTCCGCCCAAAGCGCTGGAGCTGCCAGTCGATGGCGGACACAATGCCGAAATCGAGAACGGGCGGACGCAAACTGGAGGCAATACGGTGGGTGGCTTCGATGGTCTGGTCCACCACGTTGTCGAGATACAGCGTGCGCGTGAGCAGGCTGGTGTCGTCAGCAGGCAGGCGCCGCATCAGCCACGACAGGCCGATCTTGATGGCCGTAAGATTGCCGCCGAGGTCGTCGTGTACCTCGCGAGCCAGATGCAGGCGCTCGCGTTCCTTGACCGATTCCACGTGCGAGGCCAGTGCGCTCAACTGTGCCTTGGAACGCCGGATTTCAGCTTCGGCCAGTTTGCTGTGCGTGACATTCAGCATGATGCCGTCCCAGATTGGCCCATCGGATGTTTCCCGTTGGCCGACGCGGATATTCACCCACTTGACGTCCTTCCAGGCTTCCATCCAGATGCGGCCTTCCCAGTTGAAGGTCATGTGGCCGCCGCCTGCCTTGGCCTGCCTGGCCAGATAATCGGCCTTGTCTTCTTCCATGATCAGGTCGAAAAAGCGTTCGGGGTCGGCAATCAAGGCTGCAGCCTTGACGCCGAGCAGCTGGGCCGATTGCTCGCTGACGTAGCACAGCGCGGTGCGGCCATCCGGCTTGCGTAGTGCCTGATACGCCATGCCCGGAATGTGCGCCACGATGGCACGTAAATCGGTGCTGGGGTGATCCGGCGTCGGCGGGGTGGCTTCATGCGGGCTGATATCCGTTGCGACCCAGATGACAACGGGTTTGCCTTCCCCGACAGAGCGTGACAGTTTGATTTCTGCCGGATACAGGGTGCCGTCACGGCGGCGACAGGTGGCATTGAGTGTGGCCCGGCGTTTTTTCCCGCTTTGCAGCGCAGCCAGCAGGATGGATGTGTTTTGTGCGTCCTCTCCGGCCAGGCAATCCAGTGGGGTAAGTTCCTGGAAGGCGTTGAGCGGATGTTGCAGGTTGCGCACTGCGGCGGCATTGGCCTGAATGATGCGCAGGGAAGCCGCATCAAAAATTAAAATCTCGGCTGTCGATTCCTGCAGAATCGTTTTTAACAGCGCCTCGGCATCAGCCGTATTGCGGGATGCAGTCATGACCCTCCTGAGGACAGATGACGGTCTTTGTTGTCTTGACCCGCCATTATGGCGAGGTTTGACGGTCTCAGGATAGCTGATCGTTTGTGCGGAATTGGACGTGGCTTGATTCAGGTGAGTTTCCCCACATCTACTAAGCTGATAAACGAAGGACGACTTATGCCAATTATTCGACCCGCTGCCGTGGCGGGAAGCTTCTACCCTGATCATCCGGCCACGCTCAAACAGGTGGTTGCCGCGCTGTTGGCGTATCCCCGTACCGTCAATCTGACACGCCCGCCCAAGGCACTGATTGTGCCGCATGCTGGTTATATTTATTCCGGCCCTGTGGCAGCCAGCGCCTATGCCCAGTTGAGTGCGCTGCGCGGCCGCATACGCCGGGTGGTGCTGCTTGGCCCCACCCATCGCGTCTATGTGCGTGGGCTGGCGCTGCCCGGGGCCGATCGATTTTCAACCCCTCTGGGTGAGATTCAACTGGATGTCGAGGGCATGCAGCGTTTATCCGGTTTGCCGCAGGTGCTGACCAGTGCGGCGGCGCACCAAATGGAACATTCGCTGGAAGTGCAGTTGCCGTTTCTGCAGCAGGTGCTGGGTGATTTTCAGCTGCTGCCGCTGGCGGTGGGCGAAGCCACCGCGGATGAAGTGGCTGAGGTGCTGGACCAGGTGTGGGGCGGCGACGAGACGCTGATCGTGATCAGTTCCGACCTGTCGCATTTTCTGCCTGACGCGTTGGCGCGCAAGGTAGACGGCGGGACGGTGGATGCCATCCTGATGCTGAATTCACATCTCAACCACGAGCAGGCTTGTGGCGCCACGCCGATCAACGGTTTGATGCTGGCGGCGCAACGACATGGTTTGCGCCCGGTGCTGCTGGATGTCCGCAACTCCAGCCAGACCGCAGGCGATCCCGAGCGGGTGGTGGGGTATGCCGCTTTTGCTTTTCAGGCCGAGGAAAATTAAATGCAGCCGAATGGTGATAAAGGTGTCTTCCTGTTGAAGCTGGCGCGTACCGCCATCGCTGAAAAGCTGGGGCATCAGGCATTGCCTGTCGCGCAGCCAGCCTGGCTGGCCGAGCCAGGTGCGACTTTTGTGACCTTGACCCGAAATGGTGAATTGCGGGGCTGTATCGGCACACTGGAAGCTCGTCGCCCACTGGGTGTGGATGTGCGGGAAAACGCGGTGGCAGCAGCGTTCCATGACCCGCGCTTCATGCCGCTGACGCCGGCTGAATTTGACGAGGTTCGGGTTGAGGTTTCGTTGCTTTCGCCCAGCGAACCCCTGGTGGTGGCGAATGAAGCCGATGCGCTGGCCCATTTGCGGCCCGGTGTCGATGGCGTGATCTTTGAGTATGGATACCACCGTAGTACTTTCCTGCCGCAGGTGTGGGAGCAGTTGCCCGAACCGGCCGAATTTCTGGCGCATCTTAAACTCAAGGCGGGGCTGGACGCGGATTTTTGGGCAGACGGGGTGCGACTGTCGCGCTATACCGTGAACAAGTGGAAGGAGGCAAAAAATGAGCATTCCTGAATCGCATTATCCCGCACGCTGGTGGCATGCACTGCCCGACGGTCGCATCCAGTGCGATCTGTGTCCGCGCGACTGCAAGTTGCATGAAGGCCAGCGCGGGCTGTGTTTCGTGCGCAAGATGGAAGGCGGGCAGATGGTGCTCACCACCTACGGCCGTTCATCCGGCTTCTGCGTTGACCCCATCGAGAAAAAACCGCTGAATCATTTCTACCCGGGGTCGTCGGTGTTTTCCTTCGGCACCGCCGGTTGCAACCTCGCCTGCAAGTTCTGCCAGAACTGGGATATTTCCAAGTCGCGCGAGACCGACACCATGGTGGACCAGGCCATGCCGGATGAAATCGCCGCGGCGGCCGAACAGAGCGGCTGCAAGAGTGTGGCCTTTACCTACAACGACCCGGTGATCTTCGCCGAATATGCGATGGACGTGGCCGACGCTTGCCGTGCACGCGGCATCAAGACCGTGGCGGTGACTGCAGGCTACATTCACGATGTGCCGCGCCGCGAGTTCTATTCAAAAATGGATGCGGCCAATGTCGACCTCAAGGCGTTTACCGATGATTTTTACGTCAAGCTGACGGGCGCACATTTGCAGCCCGTGCTCGACACCTTGATTTACCTGAAGCGCGAAACCGATGTCTGGTTCGAGATCACCACGCTGCTGATTCCCGGCCAGAACGATTCCGACGCCGAGCTCTCGGCGATGAGCCAGTGGATCATGCGTGAACTCGGACCTGACGTGCCGCTGCATTTCTCGGCTTTTCATCCCGACTGGAAGATGCAGGACGTGCCGTCCACGCCAGCTGCCACGCTGACCCGCGCGCGCGACATAGCACTGAAAGCCGGCCTGCATTACGTCTACACCGGCAATGTCCATGACACGGCTGGCGGCACCACGTCGTGCCCGAGCTGCCATGAACCGCTGATCGTGCGTGACTGGTATCGCATCGACCAGTACAGCCTGACCCCGGACGGCCATTGCCCGCATTGCGGTGCAGGCATCGCGGGCCAGTTCGGCGCGTTCAGCCATCCCTTTGGCAACCGCCGCATTCCGATAGCGATGCATCGGGGGACTCATGCATGAGCGTCTCCCGTCTGGCCCATATTCCTGCCGGCAGCGCCACGATCGAGGGCATGCTGGAGATTCCGGGACATGCAACCGGGCTTGTGCTGTTCGCCCACGGCAGCGGCTCGTCGCGCCAATCGCCGCGTAACAACTACGTGGCCGGTGTGCTGCGTCGGTACGACTCAATCAACTCGCGTTTCTCGCCGGTAAGGTGCAATTTGGTCTGTCGCATGGCCAACTCCTCAGCTCTGGATAGATATGCAACGGCACAATATATGTATCGTTATTTATGTGTGCTTGCACCAGGACAACCCATAATTTCGCTATGTTCGACGCGCCCCGCATCACTGATTGCTTTGTCGCTCATCCTTGCCATGGAACGACTATGGCTGCGGTTCGCTCGCACTCGGCGCGCGGATGTGCGTCCCGGCATGTACGCAAACTGATGGGTTGTCGTACCAGGCTTCCCTGAGAATGGCTTCGACTTCCGCATCGTCGATCTGCGGGAAATCGCGATAGAACTGGCCGACCGCACGGAAGAATTCCGGTGTCTTCAAACACACCACCTCGTCGGCATACGGCCTGATTTTTTCCAGCGTGTCGGGTGGCGCCACCGGCACCGCGCAGATCAGGCGCGCCGGTTGCCTGTCACGCAGTGCATGCAGCGCCGAGATCATCGTCGCGCCAGTGGCGAGGCCATCGTCGACCACGATCACGATGCGCCCCGCCGGATCGATCGGCGGGCGCAACGGCGTGTACTGCTCGCGGCGTTTACGGATGGTGGCGAGCTGGGCCCGCTTTTCTTGTTCCAGACAGGCTGGCGTGCCGCCCGCCGATTCCGCATAGTCCGCAACATAGGTCCAGCCCGATTCGTCGATTGAGCCAATGGCGAATTCCGGATTGAACGGCGCGCGCAGCTTGCGCACCAGCACCACGTCGAGTTCGCCGCCCAGTGCTCGTGCCAGCCGCTGCCCCATCGGCACCGCCCCACGCGGAATGGCCAGAATCAACGGGTTCTGTCCCTTGTACGCCTGCAGTGCATCGGCCAGTTGGTCGGCGGCCTGATTTCGATTGGCAAAAGTCATGGCGTACTCCCTTGTTAACCTGTTTCATTCTAGTCATCTCTGGGCTGACACATGTTCTTGGATTCAGTCGCAAGGCTTGAACATCGTTTTCCTGCGGACCAGACCATCCCCCGCAGAGGCTATTCAATTCAACCCAGGCTGGAACCCAACCGGATCATGTTGTGCAACTAGCACAAATTTGTCTATTATGTGCAACGTAAACATGCATGGCATGACAGAAGGAGCATTGAATGAGCCTCGCAGTCGCACACGATGTCGATCAGGCCGGTGTCCTGGCGGAAGCCTTGCTCAATACCGGCAAGTCTTTGGGCATGAGCCAGACTGAGCTCGGTGAAGTCATCGGCAAGGATCGTACGGCCATCAGCCGTGGCCGCATCGATCCCGGCAGCAAGGCCGGCGAACTGGCGCTGCTGCTGATTCGCTGCTATCGCGCACTCTACGTGCTGGTGGGGGGTAATCCCCGGCAGATGCAGCACTGGATGCGCACCGAGAATCTGCACACAGGCGGCATCCCGGCCGAGCAAATCAAAACCGTGCAGGGTTTGACCACGGTGCTGGCCTATCTGGACGCCATGCGGGGCAAGCTGTAAGTGGTCGATTGGGCAGGGTGTCTGGCCAATGCCGTACCCGTCAAACTGTCAGGTGTTTTGCTTCGTCTGGTGGAAAGCCAGGAACAGGTGGCGACCAATCAACTGGTCAGTTCGCTTGACCGGCAGGCGGTGCTGGAAGACATGCTGGAGACGACCAAGCCGAATTTGCGCAAGGGTACCGAGCGGCTTCATTATTTGCTGGCCACGCCATTTCGCTACCCGCCGCTGAAACACGGTTCCCGTTTCGGGTCGCGTAGCGAACCCAGCCTGTTCTATGGTTCGCTGGAAGCACGGACCGTGCTTGCCGAGGCCGCCTATTACCGCTTCGTGTTCTGGTATGGCATGGCCCGACCGCCCAGCGGCAAACTGGACACCCAGCACACCCTGTTTGGTGCGGCTTTCCGGACGGATCAGGGCCTGCGCTTGCAGGAACCGCCTTTCGCCATGCATCGCGAAGCGTTGAGCAGTCCGTCGGACTACAGTGCAAGCCAGGCGCTTGGCACGCAGATGCGCCTGGCCGGTATCGAGGCATTCGAATTTATTTCCGCGCGCGACCCGGATGGCATCAACATTGCCCTGTTTACGCCCAAAGCCTTCGCCAAAAAGGCGCCTGCCACGCAGGAGGCCTGGCTATGCGAACTGAGCGGCGAACATGTCCGCTTTCGTGCAGCCTGGGGGCGCGACATCCATGATTTTCCGCTTGCCCTGTTTCAGGTGGCGGGCAGGCTGCCATGGCCGGCCTGACCTGGATTGCGCGTTGCTTCGGTTACACTCAGCGCCAGAAGCAATGCACTGCTCCGGGTTCCATTTTCTGAAAGTAATACGAGCCTATCCAAGGTATGACGCCAACCAATGCCAAACCCTGTCCTTTTTGCCATCTCGACCCGCTTCGCGTCGTCGCCGAAGATGACTTGACCGTAGCCTATCGCGATGGCTTTCCCGTTTCGCTCGGCCATAGCGTCATCATTCCGCGTCGCCATTTCGCCACCCTGTTCGACGCCACCGAAGCCGAGCAGGCCGCGCTGTTCGCCATGCTGGCGCAGGCCAAGAATATTCTCGACAAGCATCACCAGCCTGACGGCTACAACATCGGCATCAACCACGGCCAGGCCGGTGGCCAGAGCGTGCCGCACCTGCACATTCATTTGATCCCGCGCTATCGCGGCGACAAGGAAGACCCGCGCGGCGGGGTGCGCTGGGTGCTGCCGGACAAGGCGAAATACTGGTCGTGATGAGGCCTTGTTCTTGTACCCGGGCATTTACTGCTGAGCGCTTGAGCGGACAATGTCACATAATGCATTGCATGGACGCGCGAGCATTCACGTCCTTAAGTGAATCGCTGAACAAGTTCCTTGACACGCTCAGGACGAATGGCAATTGGTTGATTTCGTTCGTGGAGCGTTCTTCGGCGCTGCTCTGGATAAACTGGTCGAATCACAAAGCAAGCCAACTTGTTCAGAGTTTTCCAAAATAACGAAAGCAGATCACCAAGGTCAAGGGATGAGCACCGATCCAAAGCCAGTTTACGTTACGCAGCCTTATTTGCCTCCTCTGGATGAGTTCATCCCGTATCTGGAGAAGATATGGGAGAGCAAGTGGCTCACAAACAATGGCCCTTTCCATCAGCAACTGGAAGTGGCGCTGAGCGAATATCTTGGAGTCGAGCATGTCTCTCTGTTCGTCAACGGAACGCTTGCCCTGATCACGGCATTGCAATCGCTGCGAATCACGGGCGAGGTCATTACCACGCCGTATTCCTTTGTGGCCACGTCACACTCTCTGCTGTGGAACGGAATCAATCCTGTTTTCGTCGACATCGAGCGCGATACGCTGAATCTTGATCCAGCCAAGATCGAAGCTGCCATAACACCGCATACCACCGCGATCATGCCCGTGCATTGCTATGGCCGTCCTTGCAACGTCAAGGCCATACAGACAATTGCTGACAACTACAATCTCAAGGTCATCTATGATGCCGCCCATGCATTCGGCGTGTGCGACAGCGGCGGCAGCATCTTGAGGCATGGCGATCTATCGGTGCTGAGCTTTCATGCCACCAAGGTGTTCAATACCTTTGAGGGCGGGGCAATCGTTTGCCCTGATGCCAAGACCAAAACCCGCCTCGACCATTTGAAAAACTTCGGCTTTGTGGACGAGGTATCGGTCGTTGCTCCCGGCATCAATGGCAAGATGAGCGAAATCAATGCAGCATTTGGCCTGCTGCAGTTGAAGCATGTCGACCAGGCGCTTGCGCGTCGCAAGGATATTGACGTGGCTTATCGAGAGCGACTGCAGGGGATCAAAGGCATCCGTTGTCTGCCCCATGACAAGACGGATACGCCTAATTTTGCGTATTTTCCGATCCTGGTCGGCGACGACTATGCCGTGAGCCGGGATGCACTGCATCAGGCCCTCAAGGATCAGGGAATTTATCCCCGCCGTTATTTTTACCCCTTGATTTCCGATTTCTCGATGTATCGGAGCTTGCCATCTGCGCGGCCAGATAATCTGCCTGTCGCCGTTGACGCAGCGAATCAAATCCTGTGTCTGCCGATTTACCCTGATTTGGATAGCGCGCAGGTTGAAATCATCACCCAATTGATCGCGGCGCAATGACGCCCCCAAAGCTGATCATCTACGGCAACGGCCAGATGGCGCGCATGTTCCTGCACTTTGCGCGTCTGGCGTATGAGGTGGTGGCATTTACCGTGGATCGTTCGGTATTGACCGAAACCTCGATTGAAGGCCTGCCGGTCGTTGCATTTGAAGAACTGGAGTCGTTGTATCCCGTGGCGGACCATTTCCTGATCACGGCGGTGGGGTACCGCGAGATGAACGAACTGCGTGCTCAAAAATATCAGGAGGGGCGAGCCAGGGGCTATGCCTTTGCGAGCTATGTCCACCCGTCTGTCGTGCGTCATGCCTGCGTGACGGTCGGTGAAAACACCATCATCCTCGATCACGTCGCCCTTCATCCCTATACAAGCATCGGCAATAGTGTGTTCATCGCCAGCAATGCTTCGATTGGCCATGGCTGCACGATAGGCGATCATTGCTGGATCAACTCGGGGGTTTCCATCGGCGGTGAAACCAGGATAGGCGAAGCTACTTTCTTGGGCATCAATGCCACCGTGAGCGACAACATCCAGATTGAACGGCAGTGTTTTGTCGGCGCCAATACGCTGGTGACGCGGGACACCCAGGCCGAGGAGGTGTACGTGTCCCCGAGCGGTGAACGCTTTCCAATGACGAGCCGCGCATTTCTGCAATTCATCGCCCGTTCCTCGACTTAGCACGGCATGCCGAACGACTGCCACGTGTCGCCTCTGTATTCTCATTTCCGCAGCGCTGCCGAGCGTTGGCCTCACAAGGAGGCACTTGTAGTGGGCAACGTACGTTACGCCTATGCAGACTTGTTACAGACGGTCGATGCGCTGGCGCAAGGCTTGTCGCTGGCCGGCATCCGCGCTGGCGAGCATGTGGGCGTGTTGCTGCCGAACTGTGCCGAGTTTGTTGCGCTCCTGCTTGCCGGAGCGCGACTGGGTGTGGTGATCGTGCCGCAAAGCATGGGCTTGAGTGACGAGGCGCTGGTCTCAACTTCCAAGGCGGCAGATGTTCGGCATTGGGTTGCCTGGTCTGGCGCAGCGGCGAATCTGTCGGGACTGGAACGTATGCCCGGCAGTGTGTGCGTCGTGGTGGGGGGGGAGCGCCCCGACTGGCTGCCGTGGCAGTCTCTGATGGATGATGGGCGTGCGCACTCGGGGCCGGCCCCGTACCTGCCAGCTGATTTGCCTTACCTCATGGGGTTGACGTCGGGCTCTACCGGCAGGCCCAAACCCATCCTGCTGAGCCAGCAGACCAAGCTGTTGCGGGCAGCTGCTGCTGCGGAACTCTATGGTGTCCTTGACAGCGACGTGACCCTGGCGGCGACGCCGCTCTATCATTCGCTGGCACAGCGTCTGGTGTTGTTGCCGCTGACAACCGGCGGTACCAGTGTCGTCATGGAACGTTTTACTCCCGCGTCCTGGATCGACACCGTGCGCACGCATGGCGTCACGTTTTCCATCGCGGTGTCGTCCCAATTGAAGCAAATACTTGATGCCGTGATCGACGGTCATGCCTCGTTGCCGAGCTTGCGCTGCCTGGTATCGTCTTCAGCGCTGCTGGACGATGAAACCAAGGCCGGTTTGCTGGCGAACCTGCACTGTGCGTTTCATGAATGCTATGGCGCATCCGAAATAGCCATCGCCACCAATCTTTCTCCGCAGGCCGCGGCTCGCAAACTGGGGTCTGTGGGCAAGGCGATTCCTGGCACCGATGTCATGATTCTGGGGGAAAACGGCCAGCCGGCGCCGCCCGACACCCCTGGCGAGATCGTGTGCCGTACCCCCATGCTGTTCAGCGGCTACCATGCACAGCCTGCCACCACCGCAGCCGCCATGTGGGGTGACTATTTCCGCACCGGAGACCTGGGCCGGATGGATTGCGATGGGTTTCTGTATTTCCTGGGGCGCATCAAGGACATCATTATCTGCGGCGGGGTGAATATTTATCCCAAAGACATCGAAGATATCGTTGCCAGCCACCCGGCAGTCAAGGAATGCGCCGCAATACCGTTACTGGATGAACAACTGGGCGAAGTGGTGGGGGTGGTCGTGGCGTTTCACGATTCTGCCGCGTCGCCTGAAATACGCGACCTGCAGCGGCTCTGCATGCAGCGGCTGAGCGATTTTCAGCAGCCGCGCCGCTTTTTCGAGGTGCAGGCGCTTCCCAGAAACGCATTGGGAAAACTCGATAAACCCGCATTACGGCAGGCCTATTCGATCGGCCTGCAAAAAGGATAAGCATGGCGCACACGTCTCTTCCGCCGTTGCGACTCGGTTTTATTGGTGGTGCACTCAATTCGGCCGTGGGCTATACCCACTTCAATGCGAGCCGGATTGATGGCCATTTTCGGGTCGATGCCGGCTGCTTCAGCCGCCGGCCTGACATCAATGCGGAAACCGCACAAACCTACGGTATTCCCCATGAGCGGACCCATGCCAGCTGGCAGGGTTTGCTCGAAAAGGAACGCGACGCACTCGACGCCCTGGTGGTCCTGACGCCGACCCCCGACCATCGGGACATCGTGATCGCTGCACTGGACACGGGGTTTCCGGTGATCTGTGAAAAAGCCCTGGCGGTATCCAGCGATGAGTGCGGGCAAATCAGCGCGGCCGTCGCGCGCAATCAGGGATTTCTCGCGGTAACGTACAACTATTCCGGTTATCCAATGGTGCGGGAATTGCGCCGCATGATTGCCGATGGCAGCCTGGGAACGCTGCAGCAGATTCATCTGGAAATTCCGCAGGAAGGTTTTTTGCGGGAGGGCGCAGCCCCCCAGGCCTGGCGGCTCAGGGACTATGCGGTGCCAACCGTGTCACTCGATCTGGGCGTGCACGTTCACCATCTGGTGCATTTCCTGACGGGAGGAAAGGCGCCGCTGGAAGTCGTCGGTGACCAGGGCACTTACGGGCATTTCAGCGAGATTGTCGATAACGTCTATTGCCTTGCCCACTACGAAGACAGGCTGCAGGTGCAATCGTGGTTTGGCAAAACCGCGCTGGGTAACCGCAATGGCCTACGCATCCGGGTCATGGGCAGCCTCGCCAGCGCCGAATGGTTCCAGATGCAGCCGGAGGATTTGCAGCTCAACCAGGCTGACGGCCGGAGGGTGTTGATCGACCGCGGCTCCAATGATGCAGACGTGGCCCGGCAAATGCGCTACAACCGATTCAAGGCGGGACATCCTTCCGGGTTCATTGAAGCATTTGCCAACCTTTATGCCGATATCGCCGGGCGCCTGCGCCAGTTCAAGTCTGGAGAAGATACACCCAGTGTCTTTGTCTATGGCGCACGCGAATCGGAAGAGGGGCTGCGTTTTCTTGAAGCCATTTCGCGCTCGGTCCAGACCCGGAAATGGGAAACGGTATGAGTGCACCCGCAGGCATCACGCCAGAAACCCAGGCCGTTTATGATTTCATCGTGCGTCTGCTGGAGGAAAAAGGCACGGTGCCCGAACCGGAAGCCATGCTGGACTATCCTTATCTGCGCAATGGACACATCGACTCGCTGGCCTTTATCAAGTTTATCTTCAGGATCGAGGAACGTTTCAAGATCCGGTTTTCTGAAGCAGACATGCTGAGCGAACCCATCAAAACCGTGGGTGGCCTCGTAAGCCTGATTGCCGACAAATGCGACCAGGTCGGCCACGCCTGATTCACCGGGCCAGGATATGAGCCAGCCAGATCACAACGCGTTGCTGCTAGCCGAGTATCGGCAGTACATGCTGCCGGTGCTGAACTTTCGCGACATTGTCCTGGTGCGCGGACAGGGAAGTTATGTCTGGGACGCCAATGACAACCGCTACCTCGATCTGAACAGCGGCCAGTTCTGTGCGGTGTTGGGCCATTCCGATCCTGGGGTGTCGAAAAAAATACTTGAAATCTCCCAGACACTGCAGGACACCGACACTTCCACGCTGACCGAGTCGGTATTGCTGGCCGCCAAAAAAATCCACGATCGTGCACCCGGCATGCAGGCCCGGACCATTTTCCTGTCGACCGGCGCTGAAGCGGTCGAGTGTTGCCTCAAGTACGCGAAGCATCTCAAGGAAAAGTCAGGCGTGATCTCGTTCGACAAGGCCTACCATGGCCTGACCCATGGCAGCGCGGCCTATTCGATGTCGCGCGACCGGATTCGCCCGATTGTCGAACATTCCTATGTCACCGCGACGCCGCGGGTTTTTGGTGATCATGAGACAGCGGAAACCCAGGCCGAGATTGACCGTTGCATTGAAGACTTCCGACAGACCATCGCGCGCGATCAAGCCCATATTGCAGCCGCTATTTTTGAACCGATCATCTCGGGCGGTGGATTTTATTTTCCGCCGGCCCGCTATTTTCAGGCCATCAGAAGAATCTGCAACGACAACGATATTTTCCTGATTTTCGACGAATGCCAGACCGGATTCGGCCGCACTGGCAGCTGGTTTTATTACCAGCAGATCGAATGCGTGCCGGATTTCATCGTCTGCGCCAAGGCCATGGGCATGGGGTATCCCGTTTCGTGCGTGATAGCCAATGGACAGACCGTGCCGCATGAGAAGTTTGTCATGGAGTATTTCAGCTCGCACCAGAACGAATCCTATGCAGGTGCGTTGGTGTCGCACCTCATCGACGAGATCGAAGCCCGTGACCTGTTGAACAGAAATCACACCACTGGCGAGGCTTTGCTGGCCAGGTTGGGTGCGATTGCAGCCGAGTTCCCGATGATCCGCAATGTCCGGGGAAGGGGACTCATGTGTGCGTTTGACCTGGCCGACGCGCCAGGATTCAACAGCAAACAGACCGGCGATCTGTTCTGCAAGCTTGCGCAACGCAATGGCTTGCTGATGCAGCATTGCAATCTCGGACGCACGCTGCGGCTGCTGCCCAATTATGCAGCCACCGCTGAGGATTTCGATTTTTTCGAAGCCCGATTGAAAGAAACGCTGACCCAATTTCCGGCCATGCTGAATGACGCTGTCTCCCATCAAGCTGTGCCCCAACCAGCCGCGCTCAACCAACCTGACTAGCGAGTGAACCCATGTTATTTTCAGACATCGATACGACGTACATCACGAATGTCATCCAGGGCCTGCAAGGGAAGAAGCTGATTCTGTGGGGTGCCGGCCGGCGACTCAAGGGGTTCGTCGAGCAGTACTGCGGCGACGGGAAGCTGTTGCCAAAGCCGTTTGGCGTGTGCGACAGCACGCGTGACATACACGAATCAACGCTCTATGGAATCCCGGTGCTGCCGTTCTCCACTGTGCAAAACATGCTGCCCAAGGACACGGTGATCATCATTACCGCCGGCCTGCTGGATCTGCAGGCGAGGGTGGTCGCGAGCGAGCTGTATTATTTTCCGCTGTTTCATTGCCGCACGTTCGAGGTGTACGACTATCTCCAGCAGCATATGGTGCAGTGCGATGATGCGATCCGTTTGCTGGACGACCCCCTGTCGAAGAAAACCTACCGGGCCTGCGTTGAGAACATTCTGTGCGGGCGGCTCTGGGATCAGTCGACGTTCAGCCCCAGCCCGTATTTCGGCAACGACATCAACGCCAGACTCGACGACTCGGGCCAGCTGGTGTTTGCAGGGGCGTTCAACGGCAAGCATCTCGATCGCGCGATTGATAACAATCCGGCCATGCGGATCAGCGCCTTTGAGCCCAGCAAGACCTGGTCGGCTTATCTGCGCGAGAAATTCAAGGATGCGCCGCAGGTGAGCATCCACAACAAGATTTTGTGGAACGAGAATGCCTTGCTGAGCTTCGACGACGACATGTCCAATTCGGGGCTGGATGCCCATGTCTGCGCCGCCGGCGTGAACAGCACTTATCAGCATGAAGGCGTGGCCATCGACGACTACATCGAGGGCAAGGTGTCGATGATTGCGCTCGACGTGGAGGGATCGGAGCAGAAAGTGATCAAGGGCGCGCACCGCACCATAGAGCGCGATCGTCCCAAATTGTGCATCTGCCTGTATCACAACCTGGATGACTACTTCCGGATTCCGGTCCTGATTCGCGAGCAGTATGGCTACCAGTTGCACGTCAAGCATCACTCCACTATCAGCGCAATTGAAACGGTGCTCTATGCCGTTTGAGCATGCTTGATTTCGCTTTTTCCATGCCGACCCGGATCATTTTCGGGTCGAGCGCGCAATCGCTGCTGGAAAAGGAACTGGACGAGCAGCGCGCATCGAGCGTGTTGCTCGTCTATGGGCGGGCAAGCTCCCTGCAGAATGGCAGTTACCGTCAAGTCACGGCGTTGCTCGAAACGCGCGGCATGCGTTATGTGGAGCATGCCGGCTGCAAGGAAAACCCCGATGATGATTTCGTGCGCGACGGTGCCCGGCTGGCCCAGGTGCATGAGGTCGACCTGGTGCTGGCAATTGGCGGCGGCTCGGTGATCGATGCATCCAAGGCCATCGCACTGCTGGCGGCGAACCGGCACCACGACATCTGGGCCTACCTGCAGGATCGTGAGCGTTTCAGTTTGCCCGCGTTGCCGCTGGGCGTCGTGCTTACGACAACCGGCACTGGTACGGAAGTCAATGGCGGGTTTGTGATCACCCGAAGCAGCAATAACGAAAAGGTCGCGTTCAGCAGTCTGTCGACACGTCCACGCTTTGCCTACTGCAATCCGGATTTCACAATCAGTCTTCCACCGCAGGTGCTGGCGGATAACTACACCGATATCCTGTCGCATCTGCTGGAACAGTATTTTTCGATGGAGGAGGCCACGGGCATCGTCGACGCCATGATTCTCGAGGCCATTCACTATCTGCTGAAGAACACGCCTGGGCTGAAAACCTGGGAAGACTCGTACAGCTTCCGGGCGAACACCATGTTTGCGTCGACGATCTCGTTGTCCTATCTGTTTTCCTGCGGCAAGAAAGTGCCGTGGATTCTGCATTACCTGGTGCACGCGCTGTTTGCTCATCGACCGATTTCCCACGGGTCGGCGCTCCGGATCATCATGCCGGGCTGGCTGGTCTGGCTATCCGGCAAACCAGCCTATGCGCTCCGTGTGCAGCACCTTGTCGATAAACTGGCCTTGCCCGAAGCCAGCCAACTGGGCCGATTTTTCGTGGATCACTTCGCCATGATGGGGTGTGATCCCCATCCCGTGCCCAGCCCATCCGAGAAAGACGCAATCGTGGCAACTTTGATGGCCGATACGCCATTTTTGGCTCGGGCGGAACTGGGCGAGCACGACCTGAGATGCATCCTGGACTGGGAACATGGCTGTCCAATCATTGACCGTGGCATACCCAACCCTTGAAGATGAACCCGCAGACGATCCTGATTTTCCCGCTTGATATCGATCATGTGGACGCTTTTATCCGTACGGCGCAGGCGCTTGGCCTGGAGACGGTGGGCGCCAGTTCCGCCATGCCTCACCAGGGGAACAAGGCGGTTGATCATTTCGCCCGGTTGCCCTTTATTACCGATCCGGAATTTGACAATGCCCTGCAAGGATTATTGGCGGAATATGGGGTAACCACAGTGTACGCACCCCATCAGGGGGTCTGGCGCCATCTCGAAAACCTGCTGGTATCGCAGCCGGCATCCTACCAATTTATGCTTTGCCGGCCCGATCCCCTGTTGGCGATCCAGCAGCGTTTTCTCCCGCACGATAGATGGGCCGACGCTATGTCTTCGGATCATGGGCTGTCCCCAAGTGCTGTAGAGCCAGATCTTCATCCGCCCCTGTCGCCGGCACGGTATGCCGCGCTGCACCGGCAGTTTCTGAATACGCCGGGCGACTCGGATATCGGAAAGCTGCGCGCGTTATGCGATATCGCACGGCAGCTTCCTCAAGGGGATTTGATGGAAGTCGGCTGCCTGTATGGTCGGTCTGCATTTGCGCTGGGGTATTTGGCCAACTTCCACACCCTGGGCAACCTGATTTGCATCGACCCCTGGAATACCGCCAAACTGACTGATCAGGGCTCGGCTGCGGCCCTGATCAACACCGAACTAAGCAATCCTGACATCAATGGCGAAACCATTTTTCGGGTTTTTCTGGGTACGGTGGCGGTATTGGGCAATGTGGGCTACATCCGTGAAACGTCCGGGGCAGCGATCAACGCCTATCGGGCTGCCATCCGCGCGGGAGAACTTCACAGCCCCGAGCTTGGCTGTATTCCCGTGACCGGGCAGTTGAGCCTGCTGCACATCGACGCCAATCACCGTTATGACCATGTCCGTCAGGATGTGGAGACCTGGAGCCCGTTTCTCAAAAGCGGCGGCTGGCTACTGCTGGATGACTACGTCTGGGCATTCGGCGACGGACCGCGGCGGGTGGGCGATGAGTTGCTCGGCAGCCCGTTGTATGACTCGGCCTTTGTCAGTGGCGATACCCTTTTTTTGCGGCGCACTGACGCTAACCCATAACAGCGGGGTGTCTGGCCGGGTTAAGGCTCGCGGTTTATTGATCACACCACTTTTGCCACATATTCCGATAGGCGTTTTCCACATGACGAGTCACGACTTGCGGGCTCTGATTCGCGTCGTCCATGCGCCCGCGAATGGATTGCCTGATTTGATTCAGGGCGGGCACATCCTGTGCACATCGCATGGCGCGCTGAAAGTATTCTTCCTCGCTATGGGTAATGAACGCATCCAGACCAACGCGCGACAGCAATGGAACCGCACAGCGTGACACCATATGGTCTCCCGTCAGCGTAATGACTGGAACACCCATCCACAGCGCGTGCATTGTGGTCGTTCCGCCGTTGTAGGGGAAGGGATCGAGGGCGACATCAATCTGGTGGTGTAGTGCCAGATATTCCTCGAACGCCATGCGCGGCAACAGTATCAACCGGTCTTCAGAGATGCCTGCCCGCTTGAACTTGTCAATGACGCGTTTCTGGGTGACTGGGTCGGTGACATTTCCCAGCATCAGCTTTGCGTCGGGTAGTGCTTGAAGAATCCGGCCCCACAAGGCAATGACCGATCGATTGATCTTGATCAGATTGTTCAGCGAAGCAAAGACGAATGTATTGCTGGTGAGCGCAGGTAAAGGATTCACGGCCGGGCAGCTGGGTTCCGGGCGATAGGTAATGCCTGTGTCCGGTATGCGAATCAGCGTTTCGCTGTGATAGCGCTCTGTGAGTCCGGGTGGATCGACTTCAGCATTGGTGATTCGATAATCCATTGCAGTCAGCCCGGTCGAACCAACATAGCCGATCCAGGTTGCCTGAATTGGAGCGGGCTTTCGCGCAAAAACCAGCAGGCGATTCGAACCGGTGTGTCCTGACAGATCCACCAGAATATCAATGCCATCAGATCGAATGCGTTCTGCAAGTTCATCGTCGTCCAGGTGTACGCAAGGCGTCCAGTGGTCTGCAAAGCTTTTGATGCGGTCGGTATGGGCATCGTACCGACTGCGGTTGTAATAACAGTGAATCTCAAACTTCGATTTGTCGTGGCTAGCCAGAATGGGCTCAATGAAAAACGCCACGGCATGGTAAAAAAAATCTGCCGATACATAGCCGATTTTGAGTTTCCGTTCAGGGTCGCGGTTGTTTGCGTGGGGCTGCCAGTCGGCTTTGAGCGGGGTTTCATAGCGTTCGGCAAACTGCTGGTGTTCGCGAAACGCTTCCTCAGGCGTCACAGTATTGACGTACTGCATGGTGAACAACAGATTGCTGAAGGCCGCGTTGTCTGGTTTCTTGCCGGGGTCTTTTGGGATCGAAAGCGCGCGCTGATAACAGGAAATGGCCTCTTCCAGTTTGCCCTGGGCTTGAAATACATTTCCCATGCTATTCCAGATGCCCGCAAGTTCGGGATCAAGAGACTGGCCTTTTTTTGCATATTCCTCGGCTTCGTCCAGGCGGTTGAGTTCCAGAAGGGCGTTCGCCATGCTGGTGCAAGCCTCGGCAAAATCAGGCTTGAGCATGAGCGCCTGTTTGTTCAGGGCAATGGCTTCGTCCAGCCGCCCTTGTGCCAGAAAGACTTTTCCCAGATTGTGACAAGCTTCGGCAAAATCCGGTTTGATCGCGATGGCTTGCCGGTAATAGACGATCGCTTCGTCTGTCTTGTTTTGCGCATTGAGTGCGTTGGCGAGGTTGTTATACGCATCAACGTAATCTGGCCGAAGCTTGATTGCCTGAAGGTAGCAGGCGATGGCCTCGTCCCGTTTGCCCTGTTCCAGTAGCACATCGCCCAGGTTGTAATGTACTTCTGCCAGGCCCGGATTGATCTTGATGGCCTTGCGATAACAGGCGATGGCTTCCTTCAGCTTGCCTTGCGTCTGGAGCGCATCGCCGAGGTTGTTGTGAAGCTGGGCGTGGTCGGGCGTGAGCAAAACGGCTTGTTGATAGCTGTTGATCGCCTCATCGAGCTTGTCTTGGGCCTTGTAGGCATTACCCAGGCTGAAGTGGCCGCTACCGTGTCGGGGCTGAAGCGCAACGGTTTGTTGGAAGTGCTTCTGTGCCTCATCGGGCTTGTCCTGCGCCATCAGAACGATGCCAAGGTTATGGTGCGCATCCGCACTCTTGGGCCCAAACGCGACAGCGCTATTGAGCAGCACCTCCGCCACATCAAGCATGCCAACCTGATACGCAATCATCCCCTGCAAATGCAGCGCGTCAGGGTAGTTGGGCGAGATTTCCAGGATGTGCTTGCAGGTGGCATCGGCCTCAAGCAGGCGGCCGGACTCGTGATGCGCGATGGCGATCTGCATCGCCTTTGCCACGTCTGAGGCTTCAGCGCGGGCACTGGCCGTATTTTGATTGTGTGATTCCAGACAACATTGCTTGTATTTTTTTCCGCTTCCGCAGGGACACGGGTCATTTCGCGCAATTTTGGTTGTCATGTGAAAGTATTGGTTGAGTTTGGGATGGGCTGTGTCCATTGTAGCCATCATTACCCATGCCTTCCATTCGTTGCTCAGCCGCGGCTTCAATGATCAGCTTGAGGCTTCGGTACGCCAGCATTTTCCGCATCGAGTCCATTGAGATAGAGCGCTTCCACCTTCTCACGTGCCCAGGGGGTGCGTCGCAGGAACTTGAGGCTGGAAGCGATGCTGGGGTCATGGGTAAAGCAGCGGATCCCGATTTTCTGCCCCAGCGCATCCCAGCCATAGAATGCAACCAGTTTGTTCAATAACTGTTCAAGTGTGACACCGTGGAGTGGATTGTTGGGCTGGGTCTCTTGCATGGTTCTAAACCTTGGTCTGCCTGATGGCGCTGTTCAACGCTCGATGCCCAGCAACTCGATTTCAAAGGTCAATTCGGTATTGGGTGGAATGACGCCGGGAACACCACGGGCGCCATAAGCAGTAGCAGCCGGACAGGTGAGCCTGGCTTTGCCTCCCGCCTTCATTTTCTGTACGCCCTGGGTCCAGCAAGGGATGACTCCCCGCAGCGGGAAAGAAGCGGGCTCGTTGCGTTTGTACGAGCTATCGAATTCGGTTCCGTTCGGTAGCGTTCCACGGTAATGCACGCGGACCGCGCTATCTGCCGTTGGCGAAGCACCCTGGCCTGGCTTGATGTGAGCCACCACTACACCAGATGGTAAGGTTTCCGTATTCGCGGCCAGAACTTGGACACTGACGCTAACTGCTGCAATTGCTATGAAAGTTTGAAGTGTACGCATTGGAGATCCAATAAAAATGGGGGGGGCAGGTAACTCCCTGCATGTTAGCGCAACGGCAAAGACAGTTGCCAACATTGCCTTGAGAGTAAGGGAGAGCACGTCGACCCATACAAACAGGGCACCGAGCTTGATGAAGACAAGGGCTGTTGCAACTGCAATCAAGAACATTGGGACTCCTTTTGAAGGTCAGAAAAAAGCGAAAGCCCCGACGACCAATGCGGCCAATCGGGGCTTCCGTAGGGTTGCGACGCTTTCATGTTTATTGAGCCCATAGCGTCGCCGAAGGCTCTTGTTTTTATCTGGCCAGGTCATGGTGATAAGGGGGAAGAACAGCCAATAAAAACGGGAGCCGAAGCTCCCGTTTGTAACCTGTAACTTGCCTAACTCAGGCTTCGGATTGCTTCCTGCGTCGGGCCATTGCGCCCACCAACCCAAGGCCGGCCAGCATCATGGCGTAGGTCGAGGCTTCAGGGATTGTCGGGATGATCGGTTCCTCATACACCGGAAAGCACTCCGGGGTACAGCCTGTCCCATGTAGTTCGAGGTAGTACTTGACGCCGCCAAAGCCGGAAGGATCGCCCACCGGAACGGTCGCGGTGTACGTCAGGGTGTAACTGCTGCCGGGCGCACAACCCGAACCTGCGTAACAGGTGAGATTGCCGACGCCGTTGGTGTAGCCGGCCGACCAGGCGCCGGTGCCCATGGGGATGTCCTGGATACCGTTCCAGTCGACCTTCCAGTTGCTCATGTCGATCGAGGCAGTGTCGCCGCTGGCCGAGATGATGCTGAGGCCGCCGACGCTGCCTGAATCATTGGAACCAGCGGCACCATAGTAGGTAAAGGTGCCGAGCGTGCCTTCGATCGAGCCGTTCAGATCGAGGACGTTGGCTGTGCCGCTGATGTAGGCGTACTGCGTATCAAGCGCCAACTTGGCCTTGCTGCCACCCATGGTGAAGTACGAATCCGCCTGGGGGCCGTTGCTCGACACATACCATTCGGTTGTAGAGTTGGCGGGATTGAAGCCATAGGTAGTGACGGCATCGTTTTCGATGCTAAGGGGGATGTAGTTGGGCAGGGTGGCTTGGGCACTGCTTGCCGCGACAACCATCGCCACACCCGCTGTGATTTTTGTCATTGTGAATTTCATTTGTGAATCCTCCCTTGTAGAAATTGTCTGAATTTGAACTGCGCCAGCCACAAAAAACGGGAGCCGCAACTCCCGTTCTTCTCCTGCAAACTCACCGACCGTTTGTCTCAGCCTGTCTCCTGCGTCGGGCCATTGCGCCCACCAGCCCCAGGCCGGCCAGCATCATGGCGTAGGTAGAAGCCTCGGGAACCGCGCCCACGGTGCCGTGCAGTTCGAGGTAGTACTTGGTTACAAGCCAAGGGTCGGGGTTCGGAACACTAGCGGTGTACTTCAGGGTGTAGGCACTTCCTGCGGCGCAGCCCGAACCCACGGTACAGGTGAGGTTACCCACGCCACTGGTGTAGCCGGTCGACCATGCGCCGGTGCCCAGCGGAGTGATGATGTCATTCCACTCCACTCCCCAGCCGCTCATGTCCACCGTGGCCGTGTCGCCGCTGGCCGACAGGATGATGATGCCGGTGCCGATGGTTTCATAGCTACCAGAGATCCCAGACAAGGTGAAAGTGGCGATATTGGACTGCGTGGCGCCCGTCAGGGTCAAAGCGGCACCGTTGTATAGGTAGGCGTATTGGTAACCAATGCCTATTGGTGTCTTGCTGCCGTTCAGGGTGAAGAACGAATCCAGCATGGGGCCATCGCTCGAAACATAAAAGCTCGAACTCGTAGCGTTATAGGAAGTGACGGCATCATTCTGAATGGACAGCGTATTGAAGCTGGTCAGTACAGCGTGTGCGCCTGGAGACGTGATCGCCATGGCGGCCAGTGCAGCAATTCTTGTCATTGTGAATTTCATTTTCACTCCTCCTTTGTAGAAATTATTCGAATTTGAAGTGCGAATGCCCTACTGGGGGGGGGCGCATAACACCCGCCCCAAAAAACAGGCGCCGCAGCGCCCGCCCTATCCTGTGATTCAAGCTTTGGTGCGATTCCTGCGTCGTGCCATCGCCCCCACCAGCCCCAGGCCGGCCAGCATCATGCCGTAGGTCGAAGCCTCGGGGACCGCGCCCACGGTGCCGTGCAGTTCGAAGTAGATCGGGTTGTAAGGTAGCCAGGGATCATAGGTTGGGACGCCAGCTGCGTATTTCAGGGTGTAGTGGCTGCCGACGGCGCAGCCGGAGCCTGTATCGCAAAGAATGTTGCCAACCCCGTTGACGTAGGGAACGCCGGGTGCGTAGTAACCCCATGCCCCGGTCCCCAGTGGGATGTCTTGTAAGACATCCCAATCCAGCACCCAGCCACTCATGTCTACCTTGGCCGTGTCGCCACTGGCCGACAGGATGCTGATACCGGTGCCGATGGTTTCAAAGCTGCCAGGCTTTCCGTACGAGGTGATTGTAGCGATATTGGATTGGGTGGCGCCCGTCAGGGTCAAGGCAGCACCGTTGTCTAAATAGGCGAACTGCGAATTAATCACCTGCTTTGTCGTGCTGCCGCCCATGGTGAAGAACGAGTCGAGCAGTGGACCATTGCTCGAAACATAAAAGCTCGTCGAGTACGTGGCGGTAACCGAAGTGACGGCATCATTCTGAATGGTTAGCGTGTTGAAGCTGGTCAGCACGGCGTGTGCGCCTGGAGACGTGATCGCCATGGCGGCCAGTGCAGCAATTCTTGTCATTGTGAATTTCATTTTTACTCCTCCCTTGTAGAAAGTATTCGAATTTGAAGTGCGAATGCCCTAACTGGGGGGGGCGCATAACAACCCGTCCCGAAAAACAGGCGCCGCAGCGCCCGCCCTACCCTGTGATTCAAGCGACAGGTCAAGCCACAGGACAAGCTCAACGCCGCCAAATGAAACGCAAGAAACGTGCCATTACATTGTGGGCTATTTAAATCAATTACTTGCGTGGCCAGGGGATGATATTTCTGAAAAACTGTAAAGAAAACCGACAGTTTTGCGAGCGGCCCTAACAAACCTACACGATGCCTACTTGGGCCTTGATTGAGCGGAAATGAAAAAGCCCCGCTTCGCTGCGAGGCTCTTCGTATTTGGCTCCCCGATCTGAGCCTGCGAATTAACACGAACTCGGTCAGGCTTCGGTCAGGTTCACTGGGTTACCGCGCGCATCCGGTCCAGCTTCTCGACTACCGCCTGATAGAGATCCAAGTCGGCGCCATGGTTACGGTCTGGATGATTGACGCTACGGATCTTCTTCAGCGCAGCCACATCGTCGGGCAGGTCATGCACCTTGGTCACCCGGTCGCCGTTCTTGACCATCTCGCGCTGAAGCTCGGCCTCTGCGCCTTCGCGTGTGTCGTGCAACCGTCTGCTGCCAAGACGCCAACCCTCCTGGGTTTTGCGCGGGGATTGATTTTTCTCACCATCAAACCAGATCCATTTGCCGGTTTCAGGATTCAATTCAAAACGAATGGTGGTGATGCCGTAGGTGTAAACGGGCGGCTTGAAGTCCTTGGCGAACATCTTGAATGTGCCGACAGTACCCACGGCAGCAAGGTAATACGCACCAGCCTCATGGGGGCAGAACGCGCTGCTGAGCGTTGGCTCAGGCTTGCAGTCGTTACGTAACGGATCAACTACATTTGCGTTATGTGGCGAATCCATTTCAGCCTTGTGGCGGGCGTGCCATGCTGCTCGTCGTTGTGCGTTGGTCACTGGTATTGCTCCTGATATTGGTTGAAACCCACTGGGATCACCCCTCGCTGAAGGGATCACCCGCTGGACTCTTAGACCGCTACGACATCCTCGAAGCGCGCAAACGTCTTGCGCCCGAGTCCGTTTTTGAGTTCACCGACGCTGGCGGTCCGGGCCTTGAGGCGCTTCATGCCGACATGCCATTCAATGGCTACCCCGTTCTAGTCGGATGAGGTGACTTTTCCGGCCTTTCGACCTGGCGCTACGGGCGGCACATAGCCAGAAATCCTGCACTGAAACCCATCAACACGCTTGTTGCCATTGAAGTGGGTGACGCTGCACTGGGATATTTCTTTGCGTGCCGTTAAGTCAGCCAGTGATTTGCGTACTTGAGACAGTGCAATCCCGGTTGCTGATGCTATCTCCAGGTCGAGAAGCTGCCCATGTTTTTTCAAGTGGCTTAGAACTTGGTCTGTCTGCATGTCGATTCCTTTGACGTGTGGATGGATGAGCGTGTGACTCTAATACCGAGCCCTGGAGCGGCCTGTACAGACCCATAAAACGCAAAAAGACCACCCCTAAGGCGGCCTAAGTGCTTGAATTCGTGGCTCCCCGACCTGGACTTGAACCAGGGACCTGCGGATTAACAGTCCGTCGCTCTACCAACTGAGCTATCGGGGAATAGGAGAGCGCGCATTCTAGTGTCGGCGCGCGTTTCGGTCAAGTATCAGCCGGCACTTTCTACCTGTAATTCAGGGACGTGGCTGAAGGCGATACGCATGGGTGCGGCCCCCAGGCCATTGTGCGCACCACCAAAATACAAGGTATTGGGGCCATAGCGCTGGTTGATCTGGTCGAGCACATTGTTCAGTTCCTCGTGCTGATTGTCCGATTCGAATAAATCGCGCGTGATCTGGTTTTGATCGATGAGGTGGGACAGGGTGACCCCCACCTTGAGCAACGGGGCCGGGTCAGAGGGACGGCGTTGCCATAACACCGCGAGGGTCTGGTTGAAGGCAAAAGTGTCTGCATGCGGTGAGAAACGGACTTGATCGGACCAGTGGGCTGATTGCTTGCCGCGTTCTTGTAGATAACTGAGATGCAGGCCCAGCCCGCCTGCGCAAAAACCGTAATGCCGCATCCGCATAGCGGCTTTGTGCAACAAACGATGCAATACGGCCAGGGCGGAGACGGGGTCGCGAAGCTCCGGGGCGAGTACGTGCGAATGGCCGACGCTGGAACGTTTTGTGGCGGCCGATTCCAATACGTCACCACGCAATTTGGCATAAAAGCGTTCACCTTCAATGCTCCCCCAGGCTTGGTGCAGAGTGGCCTTGCTGGCGGCGCAAAGTTGCTGGACGCTGTGGATCCCGCACTGATTCAGGCGTTTTTCGGTGGCACGGCCAATACCCGTGAGGGCGCTCAGTTTCAGGCCATACAGGCGCTCGGGCAATTCGTTCTGGCGAATTACGGTGAGACCGTTCGGTTTCTGCATGTTCGACGCGGTTTTGGCGAGAAAGCGGTTAGGCGCGATGCCGACCGAGCTATGCAGTACTTCGCCCACATGATCGTAGATGGCCTGCTTGATTTGCTTGCCCAGTGCGATGGCATGGGCCTCTTCGCGGTCGCGGCCCATCAATTCGCAGTTCATTTCGTCGATCGATAGCACGGCACTGACAGGGGTGCAGGATTCCACTGCAGCAACGATGCGGTGATGGAGTTCCACGTAAACGGCTGGACGCGCCTGCACGAACACGATGTCCCTGCACAGCTTTCTGGCCTGCCAGACGGGGGTGCCGGTCTTGATGCCGAAGCGTTTGGCGTCGATGCTGGCGGCGATGCAGCAGGTGGTGTCGGCCATCACCGGCAACACGCCGATGGGTTTGTCGCGCAGTTCGGGGCGTAACTGCTGCTCGGCCGATGCGAAGTAGGAATTGAGATCGACGTAAAGTGAATGCAAGGACATGGCGTACCTCGGCAACTTATCAGGCTGTGTGATTCAGCCCGGGTTCGCCAGATTCATCCGTTCCAGCCGCTGGCACAGGGTGTCGATGATGCGGCGTGACAACGGGGCGGAATGACGCATCAACTCTTCCATGGTCTGTGGCGGCAGCGCCAGCACGGTGATCTCGGTGTCGGCCACCACTGAGGCGGTGCGGTTCTCGTTCAGCAGGTAGGCCATTTCGCCGAACAGCTGGCCTTCGTTGAGTTCACCCAGGCGGCGACGGCCGTCTTCAGTGTTTTTATAGACCAGCGCACGTCCGGCATGGAGGAAATAGGCGATGCGCGAGTCGTCGCCTTCCTCAATCAGCGTGTGGCCTGCCGGGTGGACCTCGCCGTATTTTTCCAGCAGGCGATGGCTGTCGCTGAAGACGTAGCCTTCGAGCTTGCTGGCGCCTTCGCCACTACCGCCGAGAAACAGCTTTTCCAGCGCGGTGATGTCGGCCTTGCCGTAGGCATAGAGCGCCTGCGCCCACAAATACAGCAGCAGGAAACCGAAATAGGCGCCGATCAGCACGAACACCACGCCACCGAGCGCGCCGTACAGGCTGTGATAGTTCTCCAGCTTGAAGAAGGCACCGAACAGTGCGAACAACAATCCCAGGTTCACCGTGGCGGTCAGCGCAAACACGGCGGCAATGCGCGCGCGTGGATGCTGGCGCGGCAGCCGCCAGTAGGCGGCGAACAGCAGCGCCCACACCATGGCAAACCCGAACAGCGAGTTGAGCGCCTGCAACACCCGCGCGTTGCCCATGCCGATGAATTCGTTCTGCGCCAGAAAGCTCAGCGTCACCTGCGCCAGCGCGGCCATCCCCATCAGCAGGAACAGCACCGGCAGGATGATCAGCGGCAACACCCATGACACGACCAGATTGCGTTTAGTCTGCTCGGGGAAAATGATGCGGAAGGCGCCCTGCATGGTGTTGACCAGCCCGCGCGACGACAGCAGCAGGGTGACCAGGCCGACGCCGCCGGCGGCGAGCTGGGTTTGGCGCGGAATGAAGCCGAGCGTGGTAAGGCTTTCCAGTTGCAACTGGTTGTAGAGCGCGGCCATCAGAATGGTGGCAGGCACCGAGTTCTCGGCAATATCGCCCAGCAGTTGCAGGGCGTAGCTGAGCAGCAGCAGCAACGGGGTGGCGGACAGCAGGAAATAAAATGCTGTCGCCGCTGCATGGTTCTGCAGACCGTTCTGCTTGAACAGGCGCCAGGTGGTGTAGGCAAGCTGAATCAGCCAGCTCAAGGTGCCGTGCGTGGGAGGTAAGGCGGGAATGCGCATGGCGCTAGCCTACCTGCCCCACGCCCGGGATGCTAGGCCAATGCAGCGGCGATGCGGGTGAGCGCCTTTTCCAGATTGGCCTGCGAGGTGGCGAACGACAGGCGGATGTAGCCTTCGGCGCCGAAGGCTGAGCCCGGAACCACGGCGACATCGGCGCTTTCCAGCAGATATTCCGAGAAGGCGATGTCGGTTCCTTCCTCGATGACGTCACGTGCCAGCAGATTCATGATTGCAGGGCGCACATCGGGGAACGCATAGAACGCACCGCCGCTGTCCACGCACTTGAAGCCAGGGATGGCATTGAGCGCATCGACCACGTAGCGGTGGCGTGTCTTGAAGGCGTCGAGCATCGGCGTGATGCAGCCCTGATCACCGTTCAATGCGGCTTCGGCCGCTACCTGCGAGATCGAGGTGGGATTGGAGGTGGACTGCGACTGCACGTTGGTCATGGCGCGCAGGATGGCTTCCGGACCCGCTGCATAGCCGATGCGCCAGCCGGTCATCGAGTAGGCCTTCGACACGCCGTTCAGCACCAGGGTGCGGTCGTACAGGTCAGGGCACACATTGAGAATGTTGACGAACGGCACATCATCCAGCCGGATGTGCTCGTACATGTCGTCGGAGGCGATCAGTACCTGGGGGTGTTTGCGCAGCACCGCGCCCAGTGCGGCGAGTTCGTCACCGGTATAGACCGCGCCGGTCGGGTTGGACGGGCTGTTGATGACGAACAGTTTGGTTTTGGGCGTAATCGCCGCTTCCAGTTGCGCCGGGGTGATCTTGAAGCCCTGCTCGATACCGGCTTCGACGATGACCGGCTTGCCGTCGGCCAGAATCACGATATCGGGATACGACACCCAGTAGGGCGCCGGGATGATGACTTCATCGCCGGCGTTGATGACGGCTTGCACCAGGTTGAAGAAGCTCTGCTTGCCGCCGCACGAGACCAGAATCTGTTTGGGTGTGTAGTCCAGCCCGTTGTCGCGCTTGAGCTTGGCGATCACCGCCGCCTTCAGACTGGGGGTGCCATCTACCGCTGTGTATTTGGTGAATCCTGCGTTGATGGCGCCGATGGCCGCATCCTTGATGTGCTGCGGCGTATCGAAATCGGGCTCGCCAGCGCCCAGGCCGACAATGTCGCGACCATGCGCTTTGAGCGCAGCGGCACGGGCTGTGACAGCCAGGGTGGGCGAGGGTTTGATGGCCTGTACGCGGCGTGAGAGTTCCACAGTGATTCCTTCATGCACCTGTCGTAGGGGTTTAAGGCCGCGACGGATGCTACTATCGACAAGTTTAAGCCGCGCGATTTTAACCCGAATGTTTCATGAATTCGCGTGATGATCGCGCAGGATTTTGTTTTGTAGGGGAATTTTTGGAGGGAGGGCGTAGTGATTCATACGCCCGACCGAGAAAAATTTCCATACGGAACAAAGGACCAGCGAGGGCGCGCGCCAATTTATGAAATATTCGGGTTCATGATGTTCGTCACCTTCCCCAATAGCCCGTTTCGTTTGTTTCAGCCGTTTCAGCCGGCAGGCGACCAGCCGACTGCCATTGCCCAGTTAATTGAAGGCATTGAAGACGGGCTGGCTTATCAAACCCTGCTGGGAGTGACCGGTTCCGGCAAAACCTACACCATGGCCAATGTGATCGCGCAAACCGGGCGCCCGGCGCTGGTCATGGCGCCGAATAAAACCCTGGCAGCGCAGCTGTATTCCGAGATGCGCGAGTTTTTTCCGGAAAACGCAGTTGAGTATTTCGTGTCCTACTACGACTATTACCAGCCCGAAGCCTATGTGCCGTCGCGCGACCTGTTCATCGAAAAAGACTCCAGCATCAACGAGCACATCGAGCAGATGCGGCTGAGCGCGACAAAATCACTGCTTGAGCGGCGCGACACCATCATCGTTTGCACCGTGTCGGCGATCTACGGTATTGGCGATCCGTCCGACTATCACAGCATGATCCTGCTGCTGCGTGAGAATGAAAAAATGGCTCAGCGCGATGTCATTACGCGGCTGACGCAGATGCAGTACGACCGTAACGATATTGAGTTCAAGCGCGGGGTGTTCCGGGTGCGTGGGGACGTCATCGATATTTTTCCGGCTGAGCATGCCGAAACTGCAGTCCGTATCGAATTATTCGACGATGTAGTGGAAAGCCTGCATTTGTTTGATCCGCTCACCGGGCAGATTTTGTCCAAGGTGTCTCGCTTCACCGTATTCCCCTCCAGCCATTACGTGACCCCGCGTGCCACCATCTTGCGCGCCATCGACGCGATCAAGATCGAGTTGCGCGAGCGGCTGGAGTGGTACTACGCCAACGGCAAGCTGGTCGAGGCGCAGCGGTTGGAACAGCGTACCCGCTTCGACCTGGAAATGATGGCTGAACTGGGTTTCTGCAAGGGCATCGAGAACTACTCACGGCATCTGTCAGGCCGCAATCCGGGCGACCCGCCGCCGACGCTGATCGACTACCTGGCGAAGGACGCGCTGATGTTCATTGACGAGTCGCACGTTACCGTGACGCAGGTTGGCGGCATGTACAAGGGCGACCGCTCGCGCAAGGAAAATCTGGTCGATTACGGTTTCCGGCTGCCATCTGCGCTCGACAATCGGCCGCTCAAATTCGAGGAATTCGAAGGCCTGATGCCGCAGACTGTGTTCGTCTCGGCGACGCCCGCCAAGTATGAAGCCGAGCATGCCGGGCAGGTGGTCGAACAACTGGTTCGCCCAACCGGCCTGGTTGATCCCATTGTCGAGGTGAGGCCAGTAGGAACCCAGGTTGATGACCTGATGAGTGAAGCAAGAAAGCGCATCGCCGTGGGCGAACGCGTGCTGGTGACGACGCTGACCAAACGCATGTCGGAAGATCTCACCGATTACCTCGCCGAGCACGGCATCAAGGTGCGTTATCTGCATTCCGACATCGATACCGTCGAGCGCGTCGAAATCATTCGCGATTTACGGCTAGGTGTGTTTGATGTGCTGGTCGGCATCAACCTGCTGCGCGAGGGCCTGGATATTCCCGAGGTTTCACTGGTGACGATTCTGGATGCCGACAAGGAAGGCTTCCTGCGCTCCGAGCGTGCACTGATCCAGACCATCGGCCGCGCGGCGCGCCATTTGAATGGCACGGCAATTCTGTATGCCGACAAAATCACCAATTCGATGCAGCGGGCAATGGAAGAAACCGAGCGTCGTCGTATCAAGCAGACTGCGTTTAACCTTGAACACGGCATCACACCGCGTGGCGTCAAAAAACGGATCAAGGACATCATCGATGGCGTATACGATGCCGATGCGGGCCGTCAGGAACTCAAGGCCGCCCAGATCGTGGCCGAATACAAAGTGCTGGATGAAAAATCACTGACCAAAAGAATCAAGAAGCTGGAAAAAGATATGCTGGACGCAGCAAAAAATCTGGAATTCGAGAAAGCTGCGGAACTTCGCGATCAGTTGAGAGAACTCAAACGAGTGTTATTTGGTGTGGAAGAACATGACTAAAGTGCGAGTGTTAATGGTCTGCATGGGCAATATCTGCAGATCACCGATGGCTGAAGGGGTGTTGCGTAAAGCCGTTCAGGAGGCTGGTCTCGAACGGGTTGTGGAAACCGATTCGGCCGGCACACACGCCTACCACATCGGATCATCGCCCGATCCGCGTGCACAGCAGGCGACCAGCCGGCGCGGGGTGGATATCAGTCAGCTACGCGGGCGCAAGGTAGAGGATGCGGATTTTGAAGTCTTTGACTACATTCTGGTGATGGACCAGGACAATTACAGCAAGCTGATCCGGCGTGCGCCGGAGCAATACCACAGCAAGATCCGGCGTTTGTTGTCGTTCAGCCGAAAATATCCCAATCTTGATGTGGTTGATCCCTATTATGGCGGGCCGCAGGGCTTCGAGGAAAATCTGGACATGATCGAGGACGCGGTGCGCGGGCTCATCCGGGAAATCACGGATGACACGCAAGCGAAAGCAACTTCAGGGACCTGACCTCCGAATTTGCCGGACGGCTTTTCAAACAACACGGGCCGCAATTGCGGCCCGTGTTGTTGTGCGGTCGCGGTTTAATGCGATTGCGTCTCCACTTGTACCAGCGGCTCCTGGCTATCGTTCACCTGCGGGCGTGAGCGCCGGCGGGTGGGATGTGGCGTAGCAGAATCTGCGGCCTCAACCGGGCTGCTGGTTGGGGTGGTGGTTTCCACCTGCATCAGACCGGCAGGTGCCGATTCAGTCTTGGACGAGGGACGGCGGCGGCGACGTGGACGGCTGCTTTCCCCGCTTTCATGGATGCTGCTTGCTGCACCCTGAGTTTCGACTTGTTGCAGGTTGGCCGTTCCGGTTGCCATTTCTGCGAGGACGGCTGCCGGTGTGGCTGTCACTGCGCCAGCTTGCGGTGCTGCCGGGGCGGCTTCCAGTTGCAGCGCATGCTGGGTGGGGGCAACAGGTGCCGGTGCAGCCTTGGGCTTGCCTGCGATTTCGATGATCGCGTGAAAGCCGGCTGTCTCCACGACAGCGTGTGACGCATCGGCTCCGTTATTTGCAGCAGCTTCCTGGCGGCCATCACGCGGACGACGATTACCCCGTCCACGGCGGCTGCGCGGCTCGCGCTTCTCTTCGCTCCCAGCTTCGCGTGGGGTGTCGGCTACTTCAATCGCGCGGGGTGCGGCTTCAACTTCGGGGCGCGGCTTGGGCTGGCGCGGCTGACGCTGCGGCTTGGCCGATTCGCCGTTACGTGGTTCGGCGCGGCCTTCGCTCTGGCGTGGCTCGGCTTGACGTGATTCAGACTGACGGCCTTCACCGCGCTCACTACGTTCTCCTCGTCCATCCCCCCTGCCACGACGCTGGCCAGGTTTGCGGTCGCGACGCGGCTCGCTGGAGCGCGCGCTACGTGCGATGGCAGCAGTTGGTTCGGCAGTGCCTGCAGAAGTGCTTGCAGGCGCGTCATCACCCCGTTTCTTGAACCAGCCGAAAATACGCTCGAACAGGCCGGACTCCGCCTGTGGTTGAGCAGGGACAACCGGGCGCGCGCTCGGTACCGGCTGTGGTGGTGCAATGGATTTGACCGCAGCTTCCGGACGTGCGGGTACCGGGGCCTGGGCTGATTGGTAGACGGATTCGCTTTCTGGAACGATGGCCATCTTGTAGCTGGGTTCGTTGGCATCGCGCAGGTTCAGTTCGTCATGACGCAGACGCGTCATGGTGTAGTGCGGGGTTTCCATGTGGATGTTGGGAATCATCACCACATTGACCTTGAGGCGCGTTTCCATGGTGTGGATGTCGACGCGCTTCTCGTTGAGCAGGAAGGTTGCGACGTCGACCGGCAACTGGACGTGGATGGCGCCGGTATTTTCCTTCATCGCTTCTTCCTGCAGGATGCGCAGGATGTGCAGGGCAGATGATTCGGTGCCGCGGATGTGGCCGGTGCCATGGCAACGCGGGCAGGGCGTGTAACTGGTTTCACCGAGTGAAGGCTGCAGGCGCTGACGCGACATTTCCAGCAGGCCGAAGCGCGAGATCTTGCCGGTTTGCACGCGGGCACGATCATGGTGCAACGCATCGCGCAGTCGATTTTCGACTTCGCGCTGATTCTTGGGGTTTTCCATGTCGATATAATCGATCACGATCAAACCACCCAGGTCGCGCAGACGCATCTGGCGGGCGATTTCGTCAGACGCTTCAAGGTTGGTGTTGTACGCAGTCTGTTCGACGTCACTGCCCTTGGTGGCGCGCGCCGAGTTGACGTCAACTGATACCAGTGCTTCGGTATGGTCGATCACGATCGCGCCACCGGACGGCAGGTTAACCTGTCGCGAGAACGCCGATTCGATCTGGTGCTCGATCTGGAAACGCGAGAACAGCGGCACATCGTCGTGATACAGCTTGACCTTGTGGACATTGGCCGGCATCACATGCGCCATGAATTGCTGCGCCTGGTCAAAAATGTCTTGGGTGTCGATCAGCAGTTCGCCGATGTCTGCCGAGAAATAATCGCGGATGGCACGGATGACCAGACTGCCTTCCTGGTAAATCAGGAAAGCGCCCTTTTGTGAGGTTGATGCCCCGTCAATGGCTTGCCACAGGCTCAGCAGGTAGTTCAAATCCCACTGAAACTCTTCAGCCGTACGGCCGATTCCGGCGGTACGGGCAATCAGGCTCATACCCTCTGGAATTTCGAGCTGGGCCAATGTGTCGCGCAGTTCGTTGCGTTCTTCGCCTTCAATACGGCGCGATACGCCGCCGCCGCGCGGGTTGGTTGGCATCAGCACGACATAGCGGCCAGCCAGCGAGACATAGGTGGTGAGCGCTGCGCCCTTGTTGCCACGCTCGTCTTTTTCGACTTGTACCAGGAGTTCCTGGCCTTCTTTCAGCGCATCTTGCGGACGGCCATTGCCTGGCAGGCAGGATCGGGCGATTTCCTTGAACGGCAGAAAACCGTGGCGTTCGCAGCCGTAGTCTACAAAAGCAGCCTCCAGACTGGGCTCGACGCGGGTGATGACACCCTTGTAGACATTGCCTTTGCGTTGTTCTTTGCTGGCGGACTCGATGTCAAGGTCGACGAGCTTCTGTCCGTCGACGATGGCAACCCGGAGTTCTTCCGCCTGGGTTGCGTTGAATAGCATGCGCTTCATGATTTACTCCCGCGCGCGTGCATACGGGACAGGCCAGACTGCTGCTTATTAACGCAGGCAGTTCATGCGATCACAGTGTGTTGGGTGAAATGGCATGGATTAAAGTGTCCTGTTCCTGGAGAGTGTCACCGGCCAGGCCGGTGTGGTCTTTCCGATTCCCGCTGGAATGAATCCGGGCGTGAATACTGATTTCGTATGCTTGTGGTCGCGTCATTGATAACATCGCTGCTTTGCCGACTAGCGCGGGGCGGGTGGTTTCGACTGTCAGTGCCAACTTGAAGTCAGTTGGGCGGCAGGAATCCAGACGGGCCGGGTAGACGGCTGCCGGTGAGCGTTGTAACCGGCTTGGTGTCCAATTGGTCAGGCAAAACAAGGCCTGAACCGAAGATAGTGTATATGAAAAAGAATGACTTAGAGAAAGATTCGGTCCGGCGGGTGAAGATTGACGACAGCGCGGATGGTCAGCGCCTGGACAACTTTCTGATGGCGCGGCTGAAAGGCGTACCCAAAAGCCGGATTTACAAGCTGGTGCGGGGCGGCGAGGTCCGGATCAACGGCGGTCGCGTCGAGGTGAGCTACAGGCTGCAATTGGGTGACGAAGTGCGCATTCCGCCGGTGCGCATGGCGGCGCCCGTCATCACCCCGGCGACCCATTTGCCGCAAGGTGGTATCCGGCTGGTGCCCCACATCCTGTATCGCGACGACGCCCTGATCGTGCTGAACAAACCCGCCGGCATGGCGGTACACGGCGGCAGCGGCATTTCGCGCGGCGTGATCGAGCAGATGCGGCTGGAACTACCGGAATGCCGGTATATGGAACTGGTACACCGGCTCGACCGTGAAACTTCGGGTGTCCTGATGATTGCCTTGAAACGGCGTGCGCTGGTTGGTCTGCACGCGGCCATGCGCGACGGCAAGATCGAGAAACGCTATCTGACGCTGGTGGCTGGCCGCTGGCCCAACCCTACGCAGCACGTGAAGCTGCCATTGCACAAGCGCGTGGACGACAACGGTGAAAAGCGCGTCACTGTGCGCGAAGACGGCCAGACGGCGCACACCATTTTTCGCCGTCTTCAAAGCTTCCCCGATTTCACCTTGCTGGAAGCGGAACTGAAAACCGGTCGTACCCATCAGATTCGCGTGCACACCTCACATCTGGGCTTTCCCATTGCCGGCGACGACAAATACGGTGATTTTGAACTAAATAAACGGCTGGCCAGGCAGGGGCTGAAGCGCATGTTCCTGCATGCCGCCAAACTGGTGTTCGATCACCCCATCTCGGGTGAAAGAATGCTGGTCGAAGCACCGCTGCCTTCCGACCTGGCTTCTTTTCTGGATACATTGAATGCGCCATGATGAACAAACCCAAGCAATTTGATTTACTGATTTTTGACTGGGACGGCACGCTGATGGATTCCGCCGGCGTGATTGTCGATTCGATTCAGCGTGCCTGTGAAGATATTGGCCAGCCTACCCCGAGTGACCGTGCTTCGCGTCAGATCATCGGCTTGGGGTTGATCCAGGCTTTGCAAACCCTGCTGCCAGAATTGCCGGATGATGAATATCCGAGGCTGGTTGAGCGGTATCGACACCATTATCTGGGCCGTGACGCCCATATTCCGCTGTTTGAGGGTGTGATGAGCGGCATTCAGCAATTGCATGCCGATGGTTTCCAGCTAGCCGTGGCCACCGGCAAGAGCCACCATGGCCTTAGCCGGGCACTCGAAGTCAGTAAACTGGGGCCCTGGTTTGCAGCCACCCGTTGCGCCGACCAGACGCATTCCAAGCCACATCCAGCCATGGTGCTGGAACTCATCGACGAACTCGATGCTGACCCGGCCCGAACCCTGGTAATCGGCGATACCAGCCATGATTTGCTGATGGCGTCGAATGCCGGGGTTGCCAGTCTGGGCGTTACCTACGGTGCACACGAACCGGATGATCTCCGTCCGCATGCGCCACTGGCGCTGATGAACAGTTTTGTCGAGGTGCATGCTTGGCTGAACGCGAACGCCTGATCTGCGCCGCGAGCGACCTCGCCGAGCAGGGCAAAGGCGTGCGCTTCGAGATGAACCGATTTGGCAAGCTGCAGCCTGCCTTCGTGGTGCGCTTTGATGGTCAGCCGCACGCCTTCCTCAACCAGTGCGGCCACGTACCGGTGGAGCTCGATTGGCAGGAAGGCGAATTCTTCGATGACTCGCGGCTATACTTGATCTGCTCCACCCATGGCGCGCTCTACCATCCGGTTAACGGACAGTGCGTTGGCGGACGTTGTGCCGGACGCGGCCTGATTCCCGTGCCGGTCGTCGAACGTGACGGCCATATTTATTTAACGGAAACAACATGAACGAACAACAACCGAATTGGGAACGCGAAGTCCTCGAAAAGCTGGCGATGTCGGCCATACAGGAGCAACGGCGTACCCGCCATTGGGGCATTCTGTTCAAAACGCTCGGCTTCCTTTACCTTTTTATTGTGCTGTTTCTGGTGGCGGGATGGTTTGGCTCAGACGGCGTTTCCATCCCCAAGGCGCACACCGCGCTGATTGATCTGCAAGGGGTGATATCGTCCGATGAAGCCAGCGCCGATTCGGTGATTGGCAGCTTGCAGAGCGCGTTTGAAGACAAAAAAACCAAGGGCGTCATCCTGCGCATCAACAGCCCCGGCGGCAGCCCGGTGCAGGCCGGGCAGATTTACGACGAAATCAAGCGTCTGCGCGCTTTGCATCCGCAAATTCCGCTCTATGCCGTGGTTGATGACATCTGTGCTTCGGGCGGCTATTACGTTGCTGCCGGTGCCGACAAGATCTTTGTCGACAAGGCCAGCCTGGTTGGTTCGATAGGTGTGTTGATGGATGGCTTCGGTTTCACTCACACCATGGAAAAACTCGGCGTAGAGCGCCGTCTTTTGACGGCGGGTGAAAACAAGGGCTTCCTTGACCCCTTCTCACCGGTCGACCCCAGGCAACAGGCATTTGCCAAACAGATGCTTGAAGAAATTCACGGCCAGTTTATTGCCGTGGTGCGGGAAGGTCGTGGCAAGCGCCTGAAGGAAACACCAGAAATGTTCAGCGGCCTGGTATGGAGCGGTGAAAAAAGCATCCAGCTCGGCTTGTCCGATGGCCTGGGTACCGTCGAATCGGTCGCACGCGACGTCGTCAAGGCCGAAGACATCGTCGACTATACCCAGCAAGAAGGATTGGCTGAGCGTCTTGTCGGCCGTTTGGGCGTCACCCTGGGAAAAGCCTGGGCACCGTTCGAAAAATCAGGTGTTGTCCTGCGTTGAACGACTACCAGCCCATTGCCTGTGCTGATCATGAGCGACTTGAGTTCGCCGTGCTGACGCGACAATGGCTGGAAGTAAACGTGATAGTAGGTGACCAGCCTGGTCATCAGCGACTGATGCCAGTGGATGTCTACACCCGCGATGGGGCGGAGTGGCTGATGGCGAAGACGGAATCTGGCGAGCAGTTGACGCTGCGGCTTGATTGGCTTGAACTGGATGCGTGAAGAGGAAATCCTTGGGCTGCAGGTTTGCAGCACCACCACCCTTGGTGGAAGCGTTAGCGCAAAAGCAGACCTCGTGGTCGCTGTGAAACCGGATCAGGCCAAATAAAATATGTCGCAATCCCCGCCTATCTCTGGTCGAAACTGGTTCGGCATTCTCAAAACCTTTATCCGCACCCGTTTGGTTGCCGATACTCCGGTACTCTCGTACGCCGAAAGTGCACGCTCTGCACTGGGAGCACTGATTGGGCTGGGTCTGGCGGGGGCGTTGCTGCACATCAATGCCGACGCCTCGTTCTGGCTCATCGCGCCAATTGGTGGCAGTGCGATCATCCTCTTTACCTTGCCGCACAGCCCGCTTGCCCAGCCGTGGTCGGTGTTCGGCGGTTATCTCATGGCCATGAGTGCAGCCTACCTGAGCGTTTTTCTTATGCCGACCCCTCTGCTGGCAGCTGCGGTAGCGGTGGCCGGCAATATTTGGCTGATGGCGCGTTTCAACTGCATGCATCCGCCGGGTGGCGCGCTGGCCTTGTTTATTGCACTGGCGGGCGCGCCGGGGCTGGCCAACGCGGGCAGCGAGGTTGTATTGGTATTGGAAAATGTTGCGGTCATTCTGGCTGCCGCGCTGCTGGTGAACAACCTGATGCCGGGCCGTAGCTATCCTTACCGTCGCGTCAGGGACAAGGAGAATGTACATCGTACGGGGGATGCTTCGCCGATAGTCCGGGCCGGTCTGACGCACGCCGATCTGGACGCTGCGATCCAGTCCATCGGTACCTACGTGGACATGCAGGAAAACGAACTGGTGAGGCTTTACAACCTTGCAGTGGACAATGCCTTCGACCGCCAACTGGCATTGTCCTGTGCGGACATCATGTCGCGCAGCATCGTCACGGTGAGATTTGCCACCGAACTGGAGGAGGCCTGGAACCTGTTGCGCGCCCACAAGATCAAGGCCTTGCCGGTGGTGGACAGTTTTGGACGACCGGTCGGTATCGTCACCGTGGCTGATTTCCTGCGCCAGCTTGACGACACGACGGCAGCGGGACTGGCGGTACGCTTGCAGGGATTGCTGCGGCGTACGCCCGGGGAAAACTCGGAAAAAGCCGAAGTGGTCGGGCAGATCATGACATCGAACATCTCAAGCGCCCGTGCTGATACCCCTATCTCCGAACTGGTGCACCAGCTTTCGGAGAATAACCTGCATCATGTCCCGGTACTTGATGAAAAAAACAGGGTGATAGGCATGATCACCCAGTCCGATCTCATCGTGGCGCTCTATAAGCGCATCGCCATGGCGGTTGCGTGAAGATCAGCGTAATAGAGTCAGGACGAATGAACAGCTGAGCTTGCAACTTGTCAGCTGAAGGTCACGTTCCCGACAGATTATTGATTTGACCTTGCGAAGGATGCCGTATTCCGTTGCACGATGGCATCAAGCCAAATGTTACTGGCGGACACGAGGCAGACTGGAAAATACCGCTGTGGGATTTGCCGATGCCAGGATCATTTCCCGGGCGTGCGTGACAAATTGCGTCAAGGCTTCACATTTTGCATGGCTTGCACTGGCTCGATCCTCGATCAGCCTGGATACGGTGACGGCAAGTGCGTCACACGCGTTCATTAAACGGTCCATTGCTGCCATTCCGGCACACTCTCGTACACGTATCAGCGCGAGGGCATAAGCCAGAATTTCGTCCTGAGTCAGGTTGTTTGGGTCGTAAAAGCAGCCATCGGACACGATGTCACTGATTTTTTCCAGAGCATGCATGACCGCTGTGACCGGGGCCTCATGTAAATGAGGCGTCAGGGGGGGCTGTTGCTTTGCACCGACGTGAAGTGCTCTGGCCGTATCAACGCGCTGCCGGGTATTCAGGTAATTAACATTGCGCACAATGACCCTCCTGTAAAAATATATAGACGCGGCACGACAGGACTCGAATGAGCTGCGTACAGATGTGAATGGTTGCTGCCCAATCAAGTTCCAGTTTCTTTGTATAGACCACACCAAACTGTCAGTTTGAATGGGTTGCACACTGGGTTTTAGTTGTAACGGCAGGCGTGGTTTGAACTTTAATTTATGTACTATCAGCAATGGTTTATTTGTACCATTTTGGCTGTTGGGCGCTTGGGACCGTAGGGATAACCAACTGGGGGGCATCAATGACACCCACAATGGCTCATGGGGGTGGTTTAATGCTTATGTGATACATGATTCGTGGCCACGGGCAGCGTTTCACTTCACCCCCGTATAATCCGGCATGACCGATCAACCCATTCCCTCGCCCCATCCCCAGCCCACCGGCGTTCCTGCTGTCGGCGCGTCTTTCGACCAACTCCCGCTGGCGCCTGCCATGCTGACCAATTTACGGCAGCTCGGTTACATGAATATGACACCGATCCAGGCAGCAAGCCTGCCCATCGCGCTGGCGGGTCATGATCTGATTGCACAGGCCAAGACCGGCAGCGGCAAGACGGCGGCATTTGGCCTCCCACTGCTGACCAATCTGAATGTACGATTTTTTGGGGTGCAGGCGCTGGTGCTGTGTCCGACGCGTGAATTGGCGGATCAGGTGGCGCAGGAGTTGCGCCGGCTGGCGCGCAGCGTGGAAAATATCAAGATTCTGACGCTGGTCGGCGGCTCGACGATGCGCCCGCAAATAGCGAGCCTGGAGCATGGCGCCCATATTGTCGTCGGGACCCCGGGCCGCATCATGGATCATTTGCAACGCGGAAGTTTGAACCTTGATGGGCTAAATACGCTGGTGCTCGACGAAGCTGACCGCATGCTGGACATGGGTTTTTACGACGACATCGCCTTCATCGCCCGGCAATGCCCGGCCAAACGCCAGACATTGCTGTTTTCTGCGACATATCCTGAAGGCATCGCGGAATTGAGCCGTCGATTTATGCGGCAGCCGCAAGAAGTGAAACTGCTGGAGCGGCATGAGAACGACAAGATTCGCCAGCGTTTTTATGAAGTCAGCAACGATGAGCGTTTGCAGGCGGTGGCGTTGTTGCTCAAGCATTATCGCCCGGTGAGCACGCTGGCGTTTTGCAATACCCGCCAGCAATGCCGTGATTTGCTGGATGTTTTGCGCGAGCAGGGCTTCCATGCGTTGGCCTTACACGGCGAACTGGAGCAACGTGAGCGTGACCAGGTGCTGGTGCAATTCGCCAACCGCAGTTGTTCGGTGCTGGTGGCGACCGATGTGGCCGCGCGCGGGCTGGATATCGCTCAGCTCGAAGCGGTGATCAATGTCGACGTCACGCCTGATCCAGAGGTGTACATCCACCGCATCGGCCGTACCGGGCGCGCCGATCAGGACGGCTGGGCGCTGAGTCTCGCCAGCACCAACCAGATGCGGCGTGTGGCCAATATTGTCCAGGAACTGGGATCGGAGGTGGAATGGCATCCGCTCAGCGAGTTGCAACCCGCCAGCGATGAACCGCTGGTGCCGCCGATGGCGACCTTGCAGATCCTGGGCGGCCGCAAAGAGAAGATTCGCCCTGGCGACGTGCTGGGCGCGCTCACCAGCGGAGCGGGTTTTACCAGTGCACAAATCGGCAAAATCACCGTCACCGACGCGTCCACCTATGTCGCGGTGGAGCAGGGGATTGCCCGCGAAGCTCAGCGCAGGCTCTCAGCAGGCAAGTTGAAGGGCAAAACCATCAAGGTGCGCATCATGGATGTCTCGGGTGATGCTGAGCCGCGTGAAAGGTCGCCAGCGGTGAACCGGCGCAGCCGCTAAAGGGGTTAGGCGTTTAACACCCGATCCCGAATACCACCAACCGATCCTTGACCGCGTTGGTCTGCCCGCGCCAGCTTTTCGCGCTGCAAGTTCGGATCAACTGACCCGGCAGGCTGAGATCCGCCCCGACGCTGATAAAGGTGTTGGGCGATAGCGTGGTAGCCAGTGCATCCATCAGCGCCACGCTGCGGTAGGGTGTTTCAATGAATAACTGGGTGGCCTTGTCACGCCGCGCAGTGATCTCCAGTTCACGAATTTTCTGGCCGCGCTCGGGTTCCTTGGCGGGCAGATAGCCATGGAAGGCAAAGCGCTGCCCACCCAGGCCCGAAGCCATCAGAGCCAGCAGAATTGACGACGGGCCGATCAATGGCACCACGGGAATATGCTCGCGATGCGCTGCCAGAACCAGCGCTGCGCCAGGGTCGGCCACGGCGGGACAACCCGCTTCAGACAGCAGTCCCACGTCATGCCCGGCTTTGAGCGGCGCCAGTAGCGGTGGAATTGCTGCGGCGGTGGTGTGTTCGTTGAGTTCTTCGATCTGTAACGCCTGGATCGGCTGCGGATGCCCCATGGCCTTAAGGTGCGCGCGCGCGGTTTTGGCGCGTTCGACAACAAAGTATTCGAGCCGCCGCGCGACCGCGAGGGTGTCCGGCGGCAGGCAGGCATCCGGGCTGACCGGCCCGAGCGGTACCGGAATCAGATAGAGGGTGCCGCTGGCCATGTCAGGAAGCGGCTGACCAGGTCAGCACGTCCACGCCTTCATTCAGCAGCATCTCGGTCAGCGTCATGAGCGGCAGGCCGATCAGTGCGGTGGGGTCGGGACTGTCCATGCGTGTCATCAGGGCAATGCCAAGTGCTTCGCTTTTGGCTGAGCCGGCGCAGTCGTAAGGCTGCTCTTTTTCAAGGTACGCAGTGATCTGAGTATCGGTGAGTGAGCGGATGTGCACCACAGTCGGTACGTCGCGAGTCTGGGTGTGGCCGGTACGGCTGTTCAGCAGGGTCAACGCGGTGTGGAACACCATGGCCTTGCCTTGCATTTTTTTCAGTTGGGCAAAGGCCTTGTCGAAATTGCCAGGCTTGCCTAGCTGCTCGCTGTCGAGCATTAAAACCTGGTCGGAGCCGATGATGAGCGCATCGGGCCAGGTCGCGGCGGCGGCCTGTGCTTTGAGTCTCGACAGGCGCAGCGCCGTGGCTGAGGGGGATTCGCCTGCCAGTGGGGTTTCATCGACATCGGGCGAGAGCACGTCGAACGGCATGCCCAGGCGTGACAGAAGTTCGCGCCGGTAGCGCGAAGTGGAAGCAAGTACGAGATTCATTCGGGCTGGATCTCGACCAGCGCCATGTCAGGCGTGACGGCATCACCTTTCTTGGCGTAGATGCTGATGACGACACCGGCAATCGGTGCCTGCACTTCGTTTTCCATTTTCATCGCCTCGACCACCAGCACGCCGTCGCCGGCTTTGACATTCTGGCCGATGCTGACCAGCACCTCGACGATGGTGCCGGGCATGGCGGCGGTGACGTGGCCGGGGTGGCTGGGGCGTGGCTTTTGCCCGGGTGCGGCCGTTGCGGTGGCGGTTTTGCGCGGCGCGCTGTCGCCGCCCGTGGACACGGCAACTTCATTCAAGGCTTCGACCAGGACTTCTTCCGTGACGCCGTCAATCGATACAAAGTAGGGCCGCTGCGCGGCATCTGCATGGCCGCTACCCGACAGCTTGATATGGTAGGTCTCGCCATGCAGCGTGATTTTGAATTCGTCGGCGGCGTAGCGCGGCGCATTGGCTTGCTCGGCATTACCCGGTGGCAGCAGCGACTCAGGTTTGAGGCTGCCTGCCGCACGTTCCTGCAGCCAGGTTTTGCCGATTTCGGGGAACATGGCGTAGGTCAGTACGTCTTCATCGGACTTGGCCAGGCTCTCGATTTCACCGCGCAGCTTGTCCAGTTCATCGCCCAGCAAATCAGCTGGGCGACAGGTGGTGACTTCCAGGTCGCCAATGGCCATTTTGCGGACTTCTTCGTTGACGTGGCCCGGTGCCTGTCCGTAGCGGCCCTGCAGGTAGAGCTTCACTTCGTTGGTGACGGACTTGTAGCGTCCTCCGGTCATTATGTTCAATGCGGCCTGGGTGCCGACAATCTGTGAAGTGGGGGTGACCAGCGGCGGGAAACCAAGGTCTTCGCGCACCCGTGGGATTTCCTCGAGCACAGCGTCCATTTTGTCGATGGCACCCTGTTCCTTGAGTTGGTTGGCGAGGTTGGAAATCATCCCGCCCGGTACCTGGTTGATCAGCACGCGGGTGTCGGTGCCGGTAAAGGCCGATTCGTATTGCCAGTATTTTTTGCGCACTTCCTTGAAGTAGGCAGAGACCTCTTCTATCCGCGGCAGCGACAGTCCGGTGTCGTATTCGGTGCCGGCAAGCGCGGCCACCAGGCTTTGTGTGGTGGGATGGCTGGCACCCTCGGCAAACGCGCCGACGCAGGTATCGATGATGGTTGCGCCTGCTTCTACCGCTTTAAGGTGTGTCATGTGCGCCAGGCCCGAGGTGGCGTGGCTGTGGGTATGAATGGGCAGTTGGGTGGCTTCACGGATGGCGGTGACCAGTTCGAACGCGGTGTAGGGCGTGAGCAGGCCAGCCATGTCCTTGATGGCGATGGTGTCGCAGCCCATCTCGGCCAGGCCTTTGGCGAGCTCGACGAAGTAGGGGATGTCGTGCACCGGGCTGGTGGTGAAGCAGACTGTGCCTTCGGCGTGCTTGCCGGCGGACTTTACGGCTTCGACCGATACGCGCAGGTTACGCAGGTCGTTCATGGCATCGAAGATGCGAAATACGTCGACGCCGTTGTCGGCCGATTTCTGCACGAAGGCGCGCACCACATCGTCGGAATAATTGCGATAACCGAGCAGGTTCTGCCCGCGCAGCAACATCTGGATACGCGTGTTGGGTAGCGCCCTGCGCAGCTTGCGCAGGCGCTCCCACGGGTCTTCGCGCAGGAAGCGCACACAGGCGTCGAAGGTGGCGCCACCCCAGGCTTCCAGCGACCAGAAACCGATCTGGTCGAGTTTGCTGCAAATCGGCAGCATGTCGGCGGTCTGCATGCGGGTCGCGATGAGCGACTGGTGACCATCGCGCAGGACGAGTTCGGTGATGTGTACTTTGGCCATAAATTACAGTCCCTGGTGAGCAGCGATGGCGGCGGCGATGGCTGCAGCAATCACTTCCGGCGGTTTCTTTTCAGTGTACTGGGTGAGTTCAGGGTGTTCATCCACAAAGCTGGTATTGAAACGGCCACTGCGGAACTCGGGGTTTTTGAGAATCTCCTGATAGTAGGGGATCGTCGTTTTGACGCCATACACCAGCATGTCGGCGAGCGCACGGCTACCCCGTGCGATGGTGGCTTCCCAGTTCAGATTCCATACTGTGAGTTTGGCGCACATGGAGTCGAAATAGGGCGGTATCACATAATCGGTGTAAATCGCTGCATCCACACGTACACCGGGGCCACCAGGCGAGTAATAGCGTGTGATACGCCCCAGGCTGGGGAGGAATTCATTTTTCGGGTCTTCGGCGTTGATGCGGAATTCGATGGCAAAGCCGCGATGTTTGATCTCCTCCTGCTTGTATTGCAGCGGCAGACCGGAGGCGATGCGAATCTGCTCCTGCACGATGTCGACGCCGGTAATGGTTTCGGTAATGGGATGCTCAACCTGCAAGCGGGTATTCATTTCCATGAAGAAGAACTGGTTGTCGCTGTCGAGCAGGAATTCCACCGTGCCAGCGTTGACGTAGCCGACAGCTTTGGCTGCGCGCACGGCCAGTTTGCCAATGTATTGCCGTTGTGACTCGGTCAACTGGGGGGACGGGGCAATTTCGATCAGCTTTTGATTGCGCCGCTGGATCGAGCAGTCGCGCTCGAACAAATGAATGATGTTGCCCTGTGTGTCACCCAGAATCTGCACTTCGATATGTTTGGGACGCACCACGCATTTTTCGACAAAGACCTCGGGTTTGCCGAAGGCCTTGCTGGCTTCCGATACGACCCGGTCGTAATTTTTCAGCAATTCTGCTTCGCTATCGCAACGACGAATACCGCGTCCGCCACCACCGTTGGTGGCCTTGAGCATTACCGGATAACCAATTTTATTGGCGAGCGTGCGGGCTTCCTCGACGTTTTCCAGATTGTGGTCCGAGCCCGGAATCACCGGAATGCCCGCCTCAATCATGGCATTGCGCGCCTGGATTTTGTCGCCCATGCGGCGAATCACCGTATCGGAAGGCCCGATAAAGCGGATGCCGCGGCGCGCGCAAATGGTCGCCAGATCGGGGTTTTCGGAAAGAAAGCCATAGCCTGGATGCAGCGCGTCGCAGCCCGATGCTGCGGCCAGATTGACCAGTGTATGGGCGTTCAGATAGCCAAGAATCGGGTCTTTCCCGATGTGGTAGGCCTCGTCGGCTTTTTTGACATGAAGCCCGTGCCGATCAGCATCGGTATAGATGGCGACCGACTTGATACCAAGCTCGGCACAGGCACGTACGATGCGGACGGCGATCTCGCCCCGGTTGGCGACCAGTATTTTCTTAATCATGGGCTCGCCTGAGGTTGGGTGGACAGGGGTTTCTTTGACAAAAAGAACGCGAAATCATATCATTTCGGGCTAATGTTTAACCGGGCGCGTCATGTTGAGCTTGTGCGCGTTACCCCAGTACGTTGTTGGATGGATGGATCATGCTGCAAGCTATTGAGGTCGACCCCCGGCGTTTTTGCAAGGACGCACTGACTTGGGAAACCCGGTCTGATGTGTCTGAGTTCCCGCGTCTTGCCCAGGAATTTACGCAAGGTGCGCTGTTCTGTCGAGTCACGGGACGGGCAGACCAGCTGGGCAGCCTGTCATTGAAGCTGACAGTGCATGGCCAGGTGGAACTGACGTGCCAGCGTTGCCTGGGTGGCATGCAGCATGCGATCGAGATCGATCGTACGGTGTATCTGGCGCGTACTGAGACAGAGATGGAGCGGCTGGATGATATGCCCGATAGTGATGCCATTTTGGTTGGCGAGAGCTTGGGTCTTGTCGAACTGGTTGAAGATGAAGTGTTGCTTGGTTTGCCGATGGCACCCATGCACGCAGAAGGTGAATGCCCCGTTTAAAACGGGGTAATAGTTTTTTCGGCGTCATCGAAATTTTGACGCCACGATATTTTAAGGAGTAACAAATGGCTGTTCAGCAGAATAAAAAGTCCCCGTCCAAGCGTGGCATGCATCGTTCGCACGATTTTCTGACCAATCCGCCGCTGGCTGTCGAGCCGACCACGGGTGAAGCGCATCTGCGTCACCACATCAGCCCCAACGGTTTTTACCGTGGTCGTCAAGTCGTCAAGGCCAAAGGCGAATAATTCCATGTGCGCCACGCTTTGATTCAAACCATTTGGCTTTGATTCGTTTGAGTTTGGCGCGTTTGATCCAGCCAACCCTTCCGGCTGTATGAGAAATATCACCGTTGCCATTGATGTCATGGGGGGCGATCACGGCCCCCATGTCACCGTCCCTGCGGTGATACGCAGTCTTGCGCGCCATCCCGACCTGAATGTGATTCTGGTCGGGCCGCAGGACATCGTCGCGGCTGAGATCAAGGCGTGCCGTGCGCAGTCCGGGCCGCGCCTGATCATTCGCCATGCCAGTCAGGTGGTGGCAATGGACGAAGCACCCGCGCTCGCTCTGCGCGGCAAAAAAGACTCCTCCATGCGCGTTGCCATTGATCTCGTCAAATCCGGTGAGGCCGACGCTTGTGTGTCAGCAGGCAATACCGGTGCCTTGATGGCTACCGCACGTTTTGTTCTGAAAACACTGCCTGGTATTGACCGTCCGGCTATTGCGGCGGTGATGCCGACCATCAAGGGTCACGCGCTGGTGCTCGATATGGGGGCCAATGTTGATTGTTCAGCCGAGAATTTGCTGCAGTTTGGCATTATGGGCGCGATGCTGGTGTCGGCGGTGGAACACAAGCCGAATCCAAGTGTGGGCTTGTTAAACATTGGCGAAGAAGACATCAAGGGCAATGAAATGGTGAAGCGCGCGGCAGAACTGTTACGCGGCAGTCATTTGAATTTTTACGGCAATGTTGAAGGCGACGATATTTTCAAGGGCACGACCGATGTGGTGGTGTGCGATGGTTTTGTCGGCAACGTGACGCTGAAAGCGTCCGAGGGTCTGGCCAAGATGATCGCCACTACGCTGCGTGCCGAATTCAAGCGCAATTTGCTGACCCGCATCGCCGGTCTGATTGCGTTGCCGGTGTTAAAGGCATTCAAGCGACGGCTCGATCCACGTCGCTATAACGGCGCCACCCTGCTGGGCCTGAAAGGTGTGGTGGTGAAGAGCCATGGTTCGGCCGACAGCTTTGCTTTTGAACATGCAATCGAAACCGCCAGCGACGAAGTCCGTAACAATGTGCTGAAACGCATTACTGACCAGATCCAACTCTTGCAACGGGTGGCTGCTTGACCTATTCCCGCATTCTTGGCACGGGCGGCTATTTGCCTGCGCGTATCCTCACCAACGCTGATCTCGAAAAACTGGTTGAGACGAACGATCAATGGATCGTTGATCGTACGGGTATTCGTGAACGGCATATTGCTGCCGAGGGTGAACTGACCAGCGACCTGGCGACACAAGCGGCGCGTGCTGCGCTGGACGTGGCAGGGCTGGTCCCTGACGACATCGATCTGCTGCTGGTAGCCACGACGACGCCCGACCTGGTGTTTCCCAGTACGGCCTGCATCGTGCAGTCCAAGCTTGGCATGACCAATGGCAAACCGGCATTTGACCTGCAGGCGGTCTGCAGTGGTTTTGTGTATGCCTTGTCGGTGGCAGACCAGTTCATCAAAACCGGTGCGGCCAAACATGTGCTGGTCATCGGCGCCGAAACACTCTCGCGTATCACCGACTGGAATGACCGCGGCAATTGCATCCTGTGGGGCGATGGCGCAGGTGCGGTGGTGCTAGAAGCTTCGAGCGAGCCTGGCATTATCGCCACACACATCCATGCCGATGGCCGCCACAAGGAATTGCTGCGTACCACCACGGGCACCTCAAGCGGCATGACTGAGCCTGCGCTGATGCGAATGGAAGGCAATGCTGTTTTCAAGATGGCGGTTAACACGCTTGACCGCATTGTCGATGAAACGCTGGAAGCCAATGGCTTGCAAAAATCCGATATCGACTGGCTGGTGCCGCACCAGGCCAATATCCGCATCATTTCCGCTACCGCGAAAAAACTCGGCATGAGCATGGACCATGTCGTGACAACCGTGTCCGGCCACGGCAATACCTCGGCCGCATCGGTGCCGCTGGCGTTTGACGTGGCGGTGCGCGATGGCCGCATCCAGCGTGGACAGACGGTGCTGATGGAAGCATTTGGCGGTGGTTTTACCTGGGGCTCCGCGCTCCTCAAGTACTAAAGGATCACGTTTTGGCCGACCACAATAAAACACTGGCATTTGTTTTTCCCGGACAGGGTTCGCAATCCGTCGGCATGATGCAGGGCTGGGGTGAACGCGCTGAAGTGCGTTTCACCTTTTCGGAAGCCTCGGATGCGCTCGGTCAGGATCTGTGGGCCCTGGTGACCGATGGTCCGGTTGATCTCCTTAATCAAACTATCAATACGCAGCCTGCCATGCTGGCAGCGGATATTGCTGTCTGGCGTGTTTGGCGGGCTGTTGGCGGCGCTCAACCCGCGTTGCTGGCTGGCCATAGCCTGGGCGAATATGCGGCCCTGGTCGCAGCGGGTGCATTGGGTTTTTCTGATGCCATCAAACTGGTGCGTTTCCGCGCTGAGGCCATGCAGGCTGCCGTGCCTGAAGGCGTCGGTGCAATGGCCGCGATTCTGGGGTTGGATGACGATACCGTGCGTGCCGTGTGTGCAGAAGCGGCCGCAGGCGAAGTGGTAGAAGCGGTGAATTTGAATTCACCTGGACAAGTGGTCATTGCCGGTAACAAGGCTGCAGTGGAACGCGCCATGGTGCTGGCAAAGGAAAAGGGCGCCAAGCGCGCCTTGCCGCTGCCTGTCAGTGTGCCGTCGCATTCGGCATTGATGCTACCGGCTGCCGAAAAGCTGCGGGTGCATTTGCAAACGATCGCGATCAAGGAACCGTCGATTCCGGTGTTACACAATACCGATGTGCTGACGCATGCCGAACCTGATGCGATACGCGCAGCACTGGCCAAACAACTGCATACACCGGTTCGCTGGGTTGAAACCGTGCAGGCACTGAAAGCCGCAGGGATGGCGAATGTGATCGAGTGCGGCCCTGGCAAGGTGCTGGCCGGCCTCGGTAAACGGATCGATGACAGTTTGCCCGCTTTGCCGCTGGTGGATGAAGCCAGCCTGCAGGCTGCTCTGAACCTATGACAGGAGACAACATGCTGCAAGGACAAATCGCGCTGGGCCATGATCTTGGAGGGCAGATTGCCCTCGTTACGGGCGCCAGCCGTGGAATTGGCCAGGCCATCGCGCTTGAACTGGGGCGTGCCGGGGCAACCGTGATTGGCACGGCAACCAGCGACAAGGGTGCCGAAGCCATTGGTAATTACCTTGCGGCTGCCAACATCAAGGGCAGCGGGATGAACCTCAATGTCACCAGTGCGGCTGAAGTTGAGGCGGTCATGACCACGATCAACGCGCTGCACGGTGACATCAGCATTCTGGTCAACAATGCCGGGATTACCCGTGACAATTTGCTGATGCGTATGAAAGACGAGGAATGGGACGACATCATGGCGACCAACCTGACGTCGGTATTCCGACTGTCGCGCGCGGTGCTGCGCGCCATGATGAAGGCGCGCTCGGGCCGGATCATTTCCATCGCTTCGGTGGTCGGCTCGATGGGCAATGCCGGGCAAACCAATTACAGCGCGGCCAAGGCCGGCATCATGGGTTTCACCAAGTCGCTGGCACGTGAAGTGGGTAGTCGCAATATCACGGTCAACTGTGTTGCGCCGGGCTTCATCGATACCGATATGACCCGCGCACTGCCTGAAGCACAGCGTCAGGCCTTGTTGAGCCATATCCCGTTGGGACGCCTGGGCTCGGCAGAAGATATTGCCCAGGCCGTTGCTTTTCTTGCCTCCCCCGCTGCCGCTTACATATCGGGTACGACCCTGCATGTAAATGGCGGCATGTATATGGCGTAATCGCAGCAGAAAGTTTGGTAAAATCGTTCGGCTTTAATTTCCCGGCTTCAAATTCATATTGAAGCCACATTTCAAGAGAGGATTGGTAATGGATAACGTACAGCGTGTAACTAAAGTCGTCGCCGAACAATTGGGCGTCAACGAGGCAGACATCAAAAATGAGTCTTCCTTTGTGGGTGACCTGGGCGCCGACTCGCTCGACACCGTTGAACTGGTGATGGCGCTGGAAGAAGAGTTTGGCTGCGAAATTCCTGATGAAGACGCAGAAAAAATTACCACCGTTCAGCAGGCAATTGACTACGTCAACAGCCACTCGAGCTGATTGTTCACTTGTAAAAAGGACTGACTTTTGTCCAAACGTCGCGTCGTCATTACCGGACTGGGGATTGTTTCTCCAGTCGGCAACACCATACCGGAAGCCTGGGACAACCTGGTTGCAGGCCGCACTGGAATCGCCCGGATTACCCGTTTTGATCCTTCATCCTTTACTTCGCAGATGGCGGGGGAGGTGAAGAATTTTGATATCGAGCAATATATCAACCCGAAAGAAGCCCGCCGTATGGATATCTTTATCCAGTTCGGCATGGCGGCAGGCATTCAGGCGATACGCGACTCGGGACTCGAAATTACCGAAGCCAATGCTGAACGCATCGGCATCAACATTGGTTCCGGAATCGGTGGCCTGCCACTGATCGAGGATACGCACACCTTGCTGATGGAATCCGGGCCAAGGAAGATTTCTCCTTTCTTTATCCCGGGTTCCATCATCAACATGATTTCGGGCAACCTTTCAATCCTGTACGGAATTAAAGGCCCCAATCTGGCGGTTGTGACCGCCTGTACCACCGGTCTGCACGCTGTGGGTTTGTCTGCCCGCATGATCGAGCATGGCGATGCTGATGTGATGGTCGCTGGCGGTGCCGAGTGTGCCTCGTCGCCACTGGGTTTGGGAGGATTTGCGGCTGCACGCGCGCTTTCAACCCGCAACGACGATCCGGCCACGGCCAGCCGTCCCTGGGATAAAGACCGTGACGGCTTTGTGCTGGGCGAGGGCGCGGGGGTGCTGGTGCTGGAAGAATACGAGCACGCCAAAAAGCGTGGTGCCAAAATCTACGCCGAGGTGGCGGGCTTTGGGATGAGCGGCGACGCCTATCACATGACTGCACCGAGTACCGACGGCCCCAAGCGTTCGATGCAGAATGCCATGCGTGATGCCGGTGTGAATGCCGACCAGGTGCAATATATCAACGCGCACGGGACCTCGACTCCGATGGGCGACAAGAACGAAACCGAAGCGATCAAGCTTGCAATGGGCGATGCGGCCTACAAGACCGTGATCAACTCGACCAAGTCGATGACAGGCCACTTGCTGGGCGGTGCCGGCGGTGTCGAGTCCGTGTTCACCGTGCTGGCGCTGCATCATCAGATATCGCCACCAACCATCAACATCTTTTCGCAAGATCCGGAGTGCGATCTCGACTACTGTGCCAACACGGCACGTGAATTGAAGATCGACGTGGCGTTGAAAAACAACTTCGGGTTTGGCGGCACCAACGGTTCGCTGGTTTTCAAGCGCGTTTAACGCGCGCTGCGGATTGCCTTGAATACGCTGGAAATCCGGGAATGGCCGCTGCAGCCTCACCTGGGCCGGCCTGATCTGATCGGGCTTCAGGCGTCCAATCCGCAGCGTTATCCGGGCTTGTTTTCAGGCAGTGGGGCGTCCGGTTGGGACGTGCTGTTTGCCTTTCCACAGAACACCGTGTGCGTAACTGCCAGTGAGGGGTTGCATGGCCTGCAGTCGCATCCGGCGATGCAAATCAGGCTCGATCAAGCTATTCAATCCGACCATGGGCTGCCCTTTGCGGGTGGCTGGCTATGTGCGCTTGCGTATGAGCTGGGAGGTGTATTCGAACCCAGCGTAGGCATGGCCGACGATGACGATTTTCCACTGGCCTGGCTGACCCGTATTCCGGCCGCGATTCTGTTTGATCGCGGCAGCGGGCGTTGCGTGCTGGTGGCTGAGTCCGGGCAGCGCGCATTGGTCGATGCGATGGCGGATGATCTTGCACAGCCCCTACCCACTATTCCGCCGCTGCCTGAGCAGGTCACGCTGCAGGAAGACGCTCCCGATGTTTTTCTGGCGGGGGTGGCCCGTATTCAGGCTTACATTCGTGCGGGCGATGTGTTTCAGGTGAACTTGTCACGAGGTTGGCAGGCCAGCTTCGCCGATACCGTGGTGCCTTCGGCACTGTTTAAGCAACTGATGCAGAAAAATCCCGCGCCATTTTCGGCGCTGGTGCAGATGGGGGCGTGGTCCATCATTAGTTCGTCACCCGAGCGTCTGGTTCGCCTGGGGCGTGACGGCGTACTGGAAACCCGCCCGATAGCCGGAACACATCCCCGCAGTGAAGACCCTGAAGAGGATGAAGCTTTGCGTGCCCGGCTGCAGGCGCATCCCAAGGAGCGTGCTGAACATGTCATGCTGGTCGATCTGGAGCGCAACGACCTGGGCCGGGTGTGCGAGCCCGGCAGCGTGAAGGTGGCGGCGTTGATGGATATTGCCAGTTACCGTCATGTGCATCACATTGAATCGACCGTCTGCGGCCAACTGCGACAGGGCATGAGCGTGCTCGATGCCTTGCGCGCGGTGTTCCCTGGCGGCACCATCACAGGCTGTCCCAAGGTCCGCACCATGCAGATCATCCGTGAACTCGAACAGTCGCCGCGCCGCAGTTATACCGGCAGCGTTGGTTATATCAATCACGATGGCAGCTTCGATTTCAATATCCTGATTCGCAGTTTTTTGTTGCGTGGCCGCGAACTGGCGTTCCGGGCAGGAGCCGGCATCGTCGCCGATTCCATTGCGCAACGTGAGCTTGATGAAACCCGAGCCAAGGCGCGTGGTCTGCTACGCGCGCTCGATCCCGCATGATTCTCGTTAATGGCGATGCCGTGGCAGTGGTGGACGCACTGGACCGCGGTCTGGCCTATGGTGACGGCGTATTCCGTACCCTGTGCATGCAGGACCAACAACCGGTGTGGTGGGCGGATCAGTTCGCCAAGTTGGCCTCTGACTGCGCGGCGCTGAAGCTGAACTGCCCGGATGAAGCGCTTTTGCACAGCGAAGTGTGTCAGGTGGCTGAAGCCGGGCAGGGCGTCGTTAAAATTCTGATCACCCGCGGAACGGGCACACGCGGTTACGCGTCGCCTGCAGGCCAGCCGTGTTCTCGTATGCTGATGTCTGCGCCCATGCCACCCCATGCTTGTGCGGGTGCACCGCAGGACATCGTGGCACGCTGGTGCACGCTACGCTTGGGTCGGCAGCCCCGGCTGGCAGGGGTCAAACACTTGAACCGGCTGGAAAACGTGCTGGCGCGCGCGGAGTGGGACGACCCGGCGATATTCGAAGGCCTGCTGTGTGACGACAGGGGGGCAGTGATCAGTGGCGTGACGAGTAATATTTTTTGGGTTAGGGAAGGCACTTTGTTCACACCGGATCTGACCGAATGTGGCGTAGCGGGCGTGACGCGTGCACGTTTGCTGCGCGCGGCGGCACGCCAGGATATCCCGACCCATATTGGCCGGCTGTTGCCAGACGCTATACTCGCAGCCGACGAAGTCATGATCTGTAATAGCGTGATCGGCGTGCGCCGGATTGCCATGCTGGATGACGTAACCTGGCCGCCTGCCGGCTGGACAACAACCTTGAATAACGCCTTGTATGAAGAAGTGGATTAAAAAAGGACTCCTTCTTGCCTGCCTGGGGTCGCTGGTGGGAGCTGGCGGCCTCGTCTGGTACGCCAATCAGCCCTTGAGCATTGAGCCTTTGCCTAAAACCTTCAGTGTGGCGCCCGGCACCCATTTGCGGAGCCTGAGCGTGATGCTGGAGCGCGAAGGTGTGGTCGGCAATGCGCAGGTATTCTGGCTGCTCGGCCGCGTGATGGGGAAGGCGGGTACCCTCAAGGTCGGCTTGTATACGCTGGACAAGCCGCTTACGCCGCTGGAGCTCTATACCAAAATCCAGCGCGGCGAGGTCACGCAAGCCATTCTGCAATTCATCGAAGGCAAGAACTGGCGCGAGGTGCGCGAGGTGCTCGCGGCGCAGACGCTGCTTAAACATGACAGCGTTAACATGAGTGTTGCCGAATTGATGCAAGCCATCGGCGCGGAAGAAAATCATCCTGAAGGCCTGTTGTTCCCCGATACCTATTTTTATGCGCCGCACACCTCCGACATCAATGTATTACGGCGCGCCTATCGCCTGCAGCGCGAAAAACTCATGGCAGCCTGGGAACAGCGTGCACCGGGGCTTCCGTACCGCACGCCGTATGAGGCCTTGATCATGGCATCGATTGTCGAGAAGGAAACCGGTGCGGCATTCGAGCGCCCGCGTATTGCCGGGGTTTTTCTCAACCGCCTCAAGCAGGATATGCGTCTGCAGACTGATCCGACTGTGATCTATGGGCTCGGCGAACATTTCGATGGAAATTTACGCAAGATCGATCTGCAAACCGACACGCCGTACAACACGTATACCCGTGCCGGGCTGCCACCCACGCCGATTGCGATGCCCAGCGAGGCGGCGATTCAGGCTGCGCTCAACCCAGCCAAAACCGATGCACTGTATTTTGTGGCGCGTGGTAATGGCACCCATGTTTTTTCCAGTACGCTCGAGGCACACAATCGGGCAGTGAACCGCTACCAACGATGACGACACCCGGAAAATTTATCACGCTGGAAGGCGTTGACGGCGCAGGCAAAAGCACGCATGTTGGATTCGTTGCCGACTGGCTGCGGCAACAGGGCCGCGAGGTTATCGTCACGCGTGAGCCGGGCGGAACCCCGCTTGGTGAGAACCTCCGCGAATTGTTGCTTCATCGCGACATGGATGCCGATACCGAACTGCTGCTGATGTTCGCCGCACGCCAGGAACACCTGGCTGCGCTGATCTGGCCGGCACTGGCGCGTGGCGCGTGGGTGGTGTCCGACCGGTTCACTGATGCCAGCTATGCTTATCAATGCGGTGGGCGTGGCATAGATACGACGCGCATTGCCGCACTGGAAGCCTGGGTGCAACGCGGCTTCCAACCCGATCTGACCCTGCTGTTTGACGTGCCGCCTGAGGTGGCGGAAGCGCGCCGCTCGGCTGCACGCACGGCTGACCGCTTCGAGCGCGAAGCAGACAATTTCTTCAATCGTGTACGCACTGCCTATCTGGATCGAGCACAGGCCGAGACCGACCGCATCCGGGTGCTGGATGCGCGTCATGGCATTGCCGAGTTGCAGCTTGAAATCAGCCGATTGTTGCAGGACATTGCGTGAACGCACCGTACCCCTGGCTGGAATCCACGTGGCAACGACTGCTGTCGACCCGGGCGCGACCGGCGCAAGCCTTGCTGCTGGCTGGGCCGCGTGGGGTGGGTAAGAGTGCACTGGCGCAGGCCTGGGCACAGGCCCTGCTGTGCGAAGCGCGGTTACCGGATGGCGGGGCATGTGGCCGTTGTCCGGCCTGCCATTGGTTCGAGGCGGGAACGCACCCCGACTTTCGGCTGGTTACCCTGCAGGAAAAAACCAGCAAGGAAGGCGAAGTCAAAATGGCGACGGGAATCGAGGTTGACCAGGCCCGCGAGGCTGTCGATTTTGTCCAGCTATCGACTTACCGTGCCGGATTGCGTGTGGTGCTGGTCAACCCGGCGGACAGCCTCAATCTGGCATCAGCCAATGCCTTGTTAAAGGTGCTGGAGGAACCGCCGTTAAATACGGTGTTCGTGCTGGTGTCGGATCAGCCGCGGCGCTTGTTGCCGACGATACGCAGCCGTTGCACACGGTTGGATATTGGCCTGCCGACCACTGAGACGGCCATGCAGTGGCTGAATGGCAAGCAGATCGAGGATGCCGCCACCCTGTTGGCTTTGTCTGGCGGCGCACCGCTGGATGCCCTGAACTGGGCCGATGGCGTCGAACTGGATGAACGCCGCAGCGTGTTGGAAGGACTGGCGCGCCCGAAACAACTCGACCCGGTTAGCCTGGCTGACCGCTGGAAAGCGATCAAGCCACAGACCTGGCATACCGTGGCCTACAAATGGTTGGGGGATTTGCTGGCGGTGCGGCTACAGGGCAGGGTGCAGTTCAACCGTGATTTTGCCGATGTGTTGGCACAATTGGGAACCCAGGTGGATCTGGCGAAGTTGCTGGCACTGGCAAAAATGCATGCCGAAGCGGGCCGCACGCTGACTCATCCGCTTAACCGGGCATTGCAGCAGGAAGCCTGGCTGATCCAGTATCGGCACTTGTTTGATTGATGAGAGTGAACCATGAACACAGCAGCCAATGACATTACCGGACAGGTTCGACCAGGGGTGCTTTCCCTGTCGATCAAGGAGAAATCCGCGCTTTTTGCCGCCTACATGCCTTTTGTCAAAGGCGGCGGGTTATTCATTCCCACCAATAAAAGCTACAAAATGGGCGAGGATGTGTTCATGCTGCTGTCCCTGATGGAAGAGACCGCCAAGTTGCCTGTATCCGGAAAAGTGGTGTGGGTGACGCCTCAAGGCGCGCATGGCGGCCGCACCCAGGGCGTGGGGGTTCAGTTTGCTTTCAACGAGAGCGGCAAGGCGGCACAAAACAAGATTGAGGTTTTGCTCGGTGGTTCGTTAAAATCGGTACGACCGACCCATACCATGTAGTACCGTTTTCCTGCGGTGCGCAGGGTTTAACAGATTGACTTGCACCGCATGTATATCGATTCCCACTGTCACATCAATTTCCCCGACCTTGTCGACAAGCTGCCCGAGATGTTCGATCTGATGGCAGCCAACCAGGTAAGCCACGCGTTGTGCATCAGCGTGGAACTGGAAAAATTTCCCGAGATCCGCGCGCTCGCCGAGGCGCATGCCAACGTGTACGCGTCAGTCGGGGTGCACCCGGATCATGAAGACTGCACCGAGCCTACCGTGGAAGAGCTGGTCGCGCTGGCGGATCACCCCAAAGTCGTGGCGATCGGCGAAACCGGTCTGGATTATTTTCGGCTGACCGGCGATCTCGAATGGCAGCGCGAGCGTTTTCGCACTCATATCCGCGCAGCGCGCGCCTGCAACAAGCCGCTGGTGATTCACACCCGTGCCGCGGCTGAAGACACCCTGCGCATCATGCGAGAGGAGCGGGCGGGTGAAGCGGGTGGGGTGATGCATTGTTTTACCGAGAGCATGGCCGTGGCCGAAGCGGCGATTGAGCAGGGTTTTTATATTTCATTTTCCGGCATCGTTACGTTCAAAAGCGCCACAGCTCTGCGCGAAGTGGCTGCGGCCATCCCGCTGGATCGCATTCTGATTGAAACGGACTCGCCGTATCTGGCGCCGGTCCCGCATCGCGGCCGGACCAACCAGCCGGGCTATGTGAAGCACGTGGCGGAAGAAGTTGCCCGTGTCCGGGGCATGACGGCGGAAGCCGTAGGCGAAGCGAGTTCCAGGAATTTCTTCAGGTTGTTTGCAGCCGCCCAGCCATAAAACGCAGATTGCCCGGGATGAAATACTTCCCGGGCAATCTGGCAGCAACTTACTGGCTAAAGAACGACTTCACCTTGTCCATGAACGACTGCGCGCGCGGGTTGTTGTTGCGCCCCGGACTCAAGGCTTCAAATTCCTGTAGCAACTCGCGCTGACGTTCGCTCAGGTTGACGGGGGTTTCCAGCAGCATGTGGCACAACAGATCGCCCGGCGCGTTGCTGCGTACACCCTTGATGCCTTTGCCGCGTAGGCGGAATACCTTGCCCGACTGTGTCTCGGCCGGAATCTTGATCTTGGCGTGACCATCCAGTGTCGGAATTTCCAGCTCGCCGCCAAGTGCAGCAGCGGCGAAACTGATCGGCATTTCGCAATGCAGGTCGTCGCCATCGCGTTTGAAAACTGCATGTTCCTTGAGATGGATCACGACATACAGATCGCCCGGTGGACCACCGTTGACGCCGGCCTCGCCTTCTCCGCCGAGACGGATGCGGTCGCCATTGTCGACCCCGGCCGGAATCTTGACCGACAGGGTTTTATGTTTCTTGACGCGGCCTTCACCGTGGCAACTGGTACAAGGGTCGGAGACGACTTTGCCGGTGCCGCTGCAGCGTGGACAGGTTTGCTGGACCGAGAAGAAGCCTTGCTGGATTCTGACCTGGCCGTGACCACCACAGGTGGTGCAGGTGGTGGGCTGGGTGCCAGGCTTGGCACCGCTGCCGTGACAGGAGCCGCATTCTTCCAGTGAGGGGATGCGAATTTTGGTTTCCGTTCCCCGCGCGGCTTCTTCCAGACCGATTTCCAGGTTGTAGCGCAAATCGGCGCCGCGGTAGACGCGGTCGCGACGGTTGCCGCCGCCCCCGCCGCCAAAGATGTCGCCAAAGATGTCCGAGAACGCGTCAGAAAATCCTGCACCTCCTCCCATTCCCGCCTGCTGGTCGATGCCGGCATGGCCGAATTGGTCATAGGCAGAGCGTTTATCCGAGTCGGACAGGACTTCGTAAGCCAGTTTGGCTTCCTTGAATTTATCCTCCGCGCCCTTGTCGTCCGGGTTGCGGTCAGGATGGTGCTTCATGGCCAGCTTGCGGTAGGCCTTCTTGATGTCTTCGTCCGAGGCGTTTTTGGCGACGCCGAGGACTTCGTAATAATCGCGTTTGGACATAGTGGTAAACGGTGAATAATGAGCAGAAAGCGGAAAACGCAAAAGCGGTGAGCGGGGTTGCCGCCCACCGCTTACCGCTTATGGCTTACTTGTCCTTGACCTCTTCGAACTCGGCATCGACCACATTGTCATCGGCGTCACTGGCATTGGCGGGGCCGCCGGCTGCCTCGCCCGGCTGGGCCTTGGCTTGTTCGTCCTTGTACATCTGCTCGGACAACTTGTGGCTGGCGGTTGCCAATGCATTGGTCTTGGCTTCGATGGTGTCCTTGTCGCCTTCGCGCACGGCTTCTTCTGCTTCCTTCAGCGCGACTTCGATCGCTTCTTTCTCTTCGGCCGACACTTTGTCGCCGTGCTCGGCCAGCATTTTCTTCACCGAGTGAATCATGCCATCGGCTGCGTTGCGTGCCGTGGCCAGTTCGACTGCCTTGTGATCTTCGGCCGCGTTGGCTTCAGCATCCAGCACCATGCGCTGGATTTCTTCCTCGCTCAGACCGGAACTGGCCTGGATGCGAATGGTGTTTTCCTTGCCGGTGGCTTTGTCCTTGGCCGATACATGAAGGATGCCGTTGGCGTCGATGTCAAAGGTGACCTCGATCTGCGGCATGCCGCGCGGTGCGGGCGGAATGTCGGACAGGTTGAACTGGCCCAGGCTTTTGTTGCCTGTGGCAATTTCACGCTCGCCCTGCAGCACGTGCACGGTTACTGCATTCTGGTTGTCGTCAGCGGTTGAGAATACCTGCGACGCCTTGGTCGGAATGGTCGTGTTTTTCGGGATTAGCTTGGTCATCACGCCGCCCAGGGTTTCGATACCGAGGGAGAGCGGGGTGACGTCGAGCAGCAGCACATCTGTTACTTCGCCCTTCAGCACGCCGCCCTGGATCGCGGCGCCCACGGCGACGGCTTCATCCGGGTTGACATCGCGACGCGGGTCCTTGCCGAAGAAGTCCTTCACCGCATCCATCACCTTGGGCATACGGGTCTGACCACCGACCAGGATGACGTCGTCGATCTGCGAAGTGGAGAGACCGGCATCCTTCAGCGCCATTTTGCATGGGTCGATGGTGCGTTTGATCAGTTCCTCAACTAGACTTTCGAACTTGGCACGGGTGATTTTCACGGCCAGGTGCTTGGGGCCGGACGCGTCGGCCGTGATGTAAGGCAGATTGACTTCGGTCTGCTGCGCCGACGACAGTTCAATTTTGGCCTTTTCAGCGGCTTCCTTCAGGCGTTGCAGCGCCAGCACGTCCTTCTTCAGGTCGACGCCTTGCTCCTTCTTGAATTCTTCGGCGATGTAGTCGATCAGGCGCTGGTCGAAATCTTCGCCGCCGAGGAAGGTATCGCCGTTGGTCGACAGCACTTCAAACTGGTGCTCACCGTCCATCTCGGCAATCTCGATAATCGAGATGTCGAACGTACCGCCGCCGAGGTCATACACGGCAATCTTGCGGTCGCCTTCCTTCTTGTCCATGCCGAAGGCCAGTGCAGCCGCGGTCGGCTCGTTGATGATGCGCTTGACCTCGAGACCGGCGATACGGCCGGCGTCCTTGGTGGCCTGGCGCTGGCTGTCGTTGAAGTAGGCGGGCACGGTGATCACGGCCTCGGT
>JASJPE010000036.1:0-18922 GCA_031426895.1 Thiobacillus sp.
ACCCGCAATTCGATCCCGTTGCCCTGCAACTCGGCCCCGTCGCCATCCACTGGTATGGCCTGATGTATCTGGCCGCGTTTGCGCAGTTCATCCTGCTCGGACGCTGGTGCATCGCCAACCGCACCTGGAGCGCCTGGTCGCCCAAAATGCTCGACGACGTGCTGTTCTTTGGCGTGCTCGGCGTGGTGCTGGGCGGGCGGCTCGGCTACGTGCTGTTCTACAAGCCCATGGAATACCTTGCTCACCCGCTCGACATCTTCAAGGTATGGGAAGGCGGCATGAGTTTCCACGGCGGCTTTCTTGGCGTCATCATCGCCATGGCGCTGTTTGCCCGTACCCGCAAACTGCGCTGGCTTGCCGTCACCGACTTCATCGCCCCGCTGGTGCCGCTAGGCCTGGCTACTGGACGGCTCGGCAACTTCATCAACGGCGAGCTGTGGGGCCGCGCCACCGACCTGCCCTGGGGCATGGTGTTTCCACAAGCGGCAGACGGCATCGCGCGCCACCCCTCGCAACTCTATCAATTCATGGGCGAAGGCCTGCTGCTGTTTGTCCTGCTGTGGTGGTTTGCCCGCAAACCACGCCCGGTTGGCGCCATCTCCGGCGTGTTCCTGATCGGCTATGGCGGCTTCCGTTTCCTCGCCGAATTCACCCGCGAGCCCGACAGTTATCTGGGCCTGCTCGGGCTCGGTCTCTCCATGGGGCAATGGCTGTCGGTGCCCATGGTCATCGCCGGCGTGCTGATGCTGCGCTGGGCAAACCGCTCGTCCAGACAGCAGGCATGACCGACTCCTTCCGGCACCCCCTCAACTGGCAACGCCTCTGGTTGCTGGGCGGCTGGCTCGGCATCGGCCTCACCCTGGTGGTGTCGCTCATGCCGCCCACGCTGGATGACGGCCACGCCCATTCAGACAAAATCGTTCACCTGATGGGGTATGCCGTATTGATGTTCTGGTGGGCACAACTGATCACCCGGAACCGCTGGAAACTCGCCGTGGCCGTCATCTTGTTCGGCATTGTCATCGAGTTGCTGCAAGGCCTCACCCCTCAACGCCAGCCCGATTCGCTTGATGCCCTCGCCAACAGCTGCGGCGTTCTGCTCGGCTGGTTGATGGCACACCACCTGCCCAATCTACCCAAGCGGCTGACGGCTCTACCCGCCTTCAAACGCTAACGCTATAATTGCCTGCGTCGGGGGGGTAGCTCAGCTGGGAGAGCGCCGCGTTCGCAATGCGGAGGTCGGGAGTTCAATCCTCCTCCTCTCCACCACATTCATAGAGGCCTAATTTTTGGTGGAACAGGAAGCATATTTTTGCACTCGATGCAAAAATATCGTTCCAAATCAAAGCGCAACGTTATCGTTCCATGTCGGAGCAACAATTTAAACCCTTGGCATTACGCCAAGGGTTTTTTATTTCGATACCTATCCTCGGTTGCAAACGCCAACAAGATCGATTGTGGGCGCCCCTAACTATCGGGTACGGACTCCTCGGCAAAGAAATAGAGTCAGAGTACATAGCTCCTGAAATCCCCAAAGACATCCTTCTGCCTGTCTGGTTATGCGAAGATTCGTCAAACAAACACCCGTGGCGAGATTTGGCATCGTCCAGATCCACGGATGCTGCGCACACCAAAAACGATAAACAAGGCCAAAAAATGGGAGCGGAATCTCAGTTGAATACACTTGTGCTCGACGCCAAGCGCGCTGAATGTGGCAATGGGCAACACTCACACGGTATGACTGCATGACCAAGCTCACCCTAAGCCAGCTTTCCAGCCTGCTGTTCCGCGCCTGCGACGACCTGCGCGGCAACATGGACGCCTCCGAGTACAAGGAATACATCTTCGGCATGTTGTTCCTCAAGCGGCTGTCCGACCTGTTCGACCAGGAACGTGAACAGCTCGCCAAAGACCTCAAGGCCAAGGGCATGGCGGAGGCAATCATCGCCACCCAGCTTGCCAATCCCGACAAGTACACCTTCTTTGTTCCGCTGGACGCGCACTGGTCGACGATCCGCCACCTCAAAACCAACGTCGGTACCGCGCTCAACAAGGCGCTCGAAGCGCTGGAAGACGCCAATATCGACGCCCTGCAGGATGTGCTCAAGGGCATCAACTTCAACAAGAAGATCGGGAGCCGCACGCTCGACGACGACACCCTTGCCAACTTCATCCAGAACTTCGAAAAAATCCCCCTGCGCGACGAGAACTTCGAGTTCCCCGATCTGCTGGGCGCGGCCTACGAATACCTGATCAAGTTCTTCGCCGATTCCGCCGGCAAGAAGGCGGGCGAGTTCTACACCCCGGCGGACGTGGTGCGCACGCTGGTCGAGATCGTCGACCCGCAGCCCGGCATGAGTGTTTACGATCCCACCGTCGGATCGGGTGGCATGCTGATCCAGACCCGCGACTACATCCGCGAGTGCGGCGGCGACCCGCGCGACCTGTCGCTGTTTGGGCAGGAGAGCATGGGCACCACCTGGTCCATCTGCAAGATGAACATGCTGCTGCACGGCATCGACCATGCCGTCATCCGCCAGGAAGACACCCTGCGCCGCCCGCAGCACAAGGCCGACAACAACGAGCTGATGCGCTTCGACCGCGTGCTCGCCAATCCGCCCTTCAGCCAGAACTACATCAAGAAGGACATCGAATACCCCGGCCGTTTCGCCGTGTGGATGCCCGAAAAAGGCAAGAAGGCCGACCTCATGTTCGTGCAGCACATGCTGGCCGTGCTCAAGGCCGACGGCAAGATGGCCACGGTCATGCCGCACGGCGTGCTGTTCCGGGGCGGCGAGGAGAAAGAAGCGCGCAAGCACTTCATCGAACGCGGCTGGCTGGAGGCCGTCATCGGCCTGCCCGCCGGGCTGTTCTACGGCACCGGCATTCCCGCCTGCGTGCTGGTGATGAACAAGAAAGACGCCGCCACCCGCAAGCACATCCTCTTCATCAACGCCGACCGCGAATACCGCGAAGGCAAGGCGCAGAACTTCCTGCGCCCGGAAGACATCTCCAAGATCGTCCACGTCTACCGCAGCCTCGCCCAGGGCGGGCCGGATGTGCCTGCCTACGCCCGCCGCGTGCCGGTGGAAGAAGTCGCCGCCGAAGACTACAACTGCAACATCCGCCGCTACGTCGACAACGCCCCGCCGCCCGAGCCGCACGACGTGCGCGCCCACCTGCACGGCGGCGTTCCGGTGGAAGAAATCGATGCGCTGTCCCGCTACTGGAACAACTATCCAGGCCTGCGCGACCGCTGCTTTACTCCCCCCTCTCCCGCAAGCGGGAGAGGGGCCGGGGGAGAGGGTAAGCACAGGGGAGGGGGGGTGGAAATTTACGCCGACTTCACCCCCGAACTCACCGACCGCCGCGCCATCGCCGAAATCGTCAAAACCGACCCCGGCGTCGCCGCCGCTCACGCCGCCTTCCTGCAAACCCTGGAAAGCTGGTGGCAAACCAATCTGCCGCTGGTCGAAGCCCTTGCACCCACCAATGGCCAGAAAGGCAACGTCTACGCCCTGCGCCGTGCGCTGCTCGCCAGCATCGAACAAGCCTTCGCCGGCAATACGCTGCTCACCGGCCACCAAATCCGCGGCGCCTTCGCCCGCTATGTGGACGACCTCAAAGCCGACCTCAAATCCATCGCCGCCAGCGGCTGGGGGCCGGAGCTGATCCCCGACGCCGACATCCTCGCCAGCCAATTCCCCGACCTACTGGCCGAGATGGAGCAGAAGCGCCTGCGCCTGGCCGAACTCGCCGCCCTGTTTGCCGCCGCCGATGAAGAGGATTACGAAGACAGCGACGACAGCGGCGTGCTGCCCGGCGAAGAAGTTAAAGCCCTCAAGGCCAAACTGAAAGAAGCCCGGGCCAGCGCCAAGCTCGCCAAAAAGGAAGGCGACAAGGACGAGCTTGCCACCTACCTGGCCGAGGCCGACGCAATCGAAAAACGCCTCGCCCGCCACAAGGCGCTGGAAGACGAAGCCAAGCAGCTCAAAGCCGAGTTGCGCGCCACCGAGAAAAAGCAGGAAGAACTCGTCGCCGCCGCCCGCGAAAAAATCAGCACCGACGAAGCCAAGGGCGTGATCCTGGAACGCCTGCATCGCCTGCTGTTGCAGACTTATGAAGGCTACCTGCGCGCCGACCAGCGCGCCTGCATCGCCGCGCTGGAGAACCTGTACGGCAAGTATGCCGTCACGGCGAAACAGATCGAGGCGAAGCGCGACGAGGCGGCGGCGAAGCTGAAGGGGTTTTTGGTGGAGTTGGGATATGAGTGAGTGGACTGAGGAATCACTTGGCCGCCTCGCAAGCATTGAAATTGGGGGAACTCCATCGCGGGATGTCCCTGCATTTTGGGCAAGCGAAAACGCAGAGGGGTTTCCTTGGGCTTCAATCGCTGATCTTGGTCCGAGATTTGTCTCGGCCACTAAAGAGCGTATTACCAGGCTCGGTGTTCTTTCGTCTAATGTAAAACCAGTCAAAAGTGGCACATTGATGATGAGCTTTAAGCTCACCATCGGTCGCGCTGGAATTGCTGCTTGCGACCTATTCACCAACGAGGCAATCGCAGCCTTTGTTCCCGCGCCGCAAACACTCGATGGGAATTTTCTCTATTACCTGCTGCCACCTATTGCGCGCAACGCCGTCACCGACGTTGCGATTAAAGGCAGCACGCTCAATAAGCAAACGCTCTCAAAACTAAAGCTGCGCTTCCCGAAGGACATGCGGCAGCAACGCCGCATCGCAGAAATCCTCTCGACGCTGGACGAAGCGATAGAGCAAACCGAGGCGCTGATTGCGAAGCATCAGCAGATCAAAGCTGGGCTGATACACGACCTGTTCACCCGCGGCGTCACCCCCGACGGCCACCTCCGACCTACCCGCGAGCAAGCCCCTGACCTTTACGAAGAATCCCCGCTTGGGTGGATTCCGAAGGAGTGGGAGATCACGCCACTATTATCATTTTCCACCTCGCGTCCGGGCGGATTCGTTAATGGCCCATTTGGCAGTGATCTTCTGACCAGCGAGCTGACCGATTCCGGCGTGGTGGTTATTTATGTACAGGACATTAAGGATGATGGGTACATTCGAGTTTCGACCGCGTATGTAACCGAGGAAAAAGCAAACGAGCTTCTTGTTTGTAATGTGAGGCTTGGTGATGTGCTGGTCGCGAAAGTTGGCGACCCTCCCGGTATAGCGGCTGCATACGCAGAAGAACAAAGAGCCGTGGTGACACAAGATGTCATCAGAATACGCCCCGCAGATGATGTCGTTACGCAGTTCTTGGTGGGTCTGCTGAATTCGACTGTCGGTAGCCGCGCTATTCGAAGAATCACTATTGAAGGCACACGGGCCCGTGTTTCTCTTACTGAGTTTAAGTGTCTCCTGCTTCCGAAGCCGACAAGTAAAGAACAGCAAATGATTGCTGACAAGATAACAGTGGCCCAACAAGTTCTTAGTGCTTTCACATTTGAATTGCGAAAAATGAAGACTCAAAAACACGGCCTCATGCACGACCTTCTGACGGGCCATGTGCGCGTTCAAGAAGACGCTCAAAACACGGAAATATCTCCATGAGCGAAGTCAACAAGATTCAGATTCTCAAAAGTCGTGATGCCTCGAAAATGCCGCATAAGAAAGTGGTATCGAGGTTTGGCGTTTACCAAGAAGCCAAATATTAAATATGACGGAATACACCCCCGCGACGCAGTCACTCCTTACGCTCGCCTGGCACATTTGGTCCGCGGGTGGTGATCCTGTCCTGATTGAGGATGTGGCCATGCGCGCGGAGCTCGATCCTGCGCTCCGCGATGGCATAGTGTTCGAAGATGAGATGGGTCTACGCTTCGCCAGCGAGCCATCTATGGTGCTGGCCGCCGCTCAATACATCTTGCACACCGAAGGCCCGCTGCTGACCAGCACGCCCAAGGCTTGTTTTGAACGCTTGGATGAAATTTTTGGAAAGGAAATTGGGAAGAAGGACATGGTCTCTGGCCATGTCCTTGCACACCTGCACAATGGTGGTCAACTCGACGCGTATTCCTGGGGACGGCAGGCCATCGAAGCGGGCGTCGGTGTCTTCGATGTTCTTCATGTGCTGGAAGGCGCTGTCATTCACCTCGAGGACGCGCGAGCCGAGTCAATCTTCCAGTTTTTCGCCGGCCATTACGAAAGCGTCAAGAATGACCTCGCTGGCGGGTTGGTGTATCCGGAGCTTCAGGCTTGGTTTGCCCAGCACCCTGATGTTGCTCGCGAAGTTAAGCGGTTACACGAAGAGCATTCCGAGGAACGCAGCGCAGGCCTATTTGGCTGCTCGCTGCATGGTTTGCTTCTGAATGATTTTCAAAGTGGCTTTGCCTTGATTGTGGCCGCGAGCAAGTCGCCGTATCCAATGATCGCCGGGCCGTCCGTTCATGTTCTGGGGTTGGCTGATTACAGTGATCCGTCGCGTCGTGCATCTTTGAATGAAACGATCCAAGTCTGCACTGATATCCTTCGAACACCCGGACACTCCTTGCTTGGAACGGCTGTCGGAACACTGAGCCGGCTGGTAACTCTGGATGAAAACGTGATCGTCGGCTTGCTGGACGAGGCTGGTAAGACGGCGGCACCGGAAGCACTTTACGCACTTTCCGGGTTTCTCTGGAGGGAGGAGAAAACGGTCGGAGGAAAAGATTGGTTTTTGACGCTGGTGTTTCATCTGACTTCGGCCAAAACCGAGCACAAGGGCATCCTCTCGCACATCGACATGATGTTGATGGGCTGGGGGCGGGATCCGGTTAAGGGGCCACTTTCCCTTGAGTTTATGAACGTTTGGATATCCAAACAGCCCAGCGACGCTTTCAATGAAGTCGGCCTCGAAGTATCCTTTTCATCAACAGTCCGTCGGCTCGCAGAACAGCCAACTGCCTTGAGCCGCGCGCTGACGGGATGGCTTCTTCACAACGATAGCCGGTATCCACAGGTCGCACAGAAGCTCATGGCGCGCCTGCGCACTGAGGGCCTCACATCCCTTGAACTGGACTCCGCAATCATCGATGAGTTGACTCAAGATGAGATTCGGTTTCTTCTGCGTCGTATTCTGGGATACATCGTTGGTGATGAGATGCAGATTCATCTTGTCTTCTCGCTAGTACATACACGGGATGCGAAGGACCGAACTTTTGGGTACGTCGCCTCCGTCCTTCAAGACCAAGTCGGTTACGACTACCCGTACCAGACGATCGAATACCTGAAAGAGCGCCTGACTTCGGAGAACGAAACTGACGAGGTAAAGGCGCTCTGTAGCAAGATCACCGCGGAGTTGCAAGAACGGTTAGATGCGCTCGACGCTCTCCCTGACCTCAAGGAGTTTCATCCTTCCTCATTGAAGATGCGCCAATTCTCCAAAGCGCGGCAGCGCAAAATAAATGAGGCGTTCGAGGAGGCAAGCCAAAACTCCATTTGGCGTCAAATGACAACGCACATTTCACTAAAAGCGGGGACGCGGACCTTTCAGACCATCAACGGCCAGTACACCGATCCCATGGAGTTGAAAGAGATGTCGCATTCTGTTGCCTTACCAAGAAGCGAAATTTCAGATCCTGCGGGTGCGGCGCGCGAACGCTTGCTCTACCGGAGAGCGAAGAAAGATACGCCATGAGGCTCATCATCCGCGAATACCTTGGGATGCTAAGAGAGTCGGGGGAGTTTGACGTATTGCTCCCAGATCTTTTGTTGGCAATGAATATTCTTCCGCTCAGTAAAGCTCAAGTGGGGGTCAGGCAAGCGGGTGTAGATATCGCGGCTGTAGGGGATGACGAGGCTGGACAACGAACATTGTGGCTTTTCGCTCTCAAGCGTGGAGATCTCGGTCGGCGGGACTGGGATGGTGGAAAACCGCAGGATGTGCGCCCGTCTTTGGAGGAAATAAAGGACGTTTATCTTCGCAATAACGTTGCCCCTGAACATGCAGGACTACCTGTGAAAATCATCGTGGCCACGACCGGTGATTTCAAGCAGGACTTCGAACAGAACCGCGTGGGATACGCGGACGTAAACACGCAGCCCGGTCGGACCTACGAGTTCTGGAACGGTGATCAAGTAGCAGCGTATCTTGAACAGCACCTCCTAAATGAGTATGCGCTTCCCGCTACTGCCCGTTCTCAACTGCGTCGCGCACTCGCCCTTGTCGGCGAGCCAGATTACGACCTGGAGCATTTTTTTGCGCTTCTAAAGTCGCTTCTCGCTTGGGGCCTCGACGAGGCCACCGGGGAAACGAAAAGCGAACGGGAGTGTCTTCGAGCACTGGTCACGACGAGCCTCGCCTTAGGGATTCTGTGCCGATGGTCTGCCCAAGAAGATAATCTGCGCAGCGCGGTTATCGCCTGTGAGCGAACGCTCCTATGGGCGTGGGACGCGATCCGAAGCAAGGATCTCATGGAGAGCCAAAGCATTCTTCGTGGCTACGTGCGACTTGTCGATATTTATCTGACCACAACGGTGGAGTACTTCAACAAGGTCCAACCCCATCTCCATACCGACGACGCGCTGGCTAAATACCACCGAGAATCGGCACTCCTCACCGAGCGGGTGTTTGATGAGATTGGGCTTTTAGCAAGCATTGGTCTGAGCCATCTACTCTGGGGCATGACCACCAAGGATGAAGATCGCATCGAAGGCGCTAGGGCGGTGGCTGATACTCTGCAAGCATTCTTCAAGACGCACCGTTGTACCGGATCACCCTGCTACGACGGGCAGTCCATCGACATCTCCCTTGCGCTGATGCTTCTTTTCTTGAGCAAACGAGGCGAGTGTGCAAAAGCCTGGCTGCAAGAGCTGACCGGCCGCCTTACTTTCGGATTCAGGAGCGGACGGTGGTTTCCTATTTCGACAGATTCCTTTGACGACCTAGTGGCATTTGAGATCGATCACGAGGAGGCAGACATGACCAAACTTAAGGAGACCTCTTGGATGGTCGCGACGGTCGCTCAATGGGCCGCAGCACTAGGTGAAGATGAGGTGTATGCCCACCTGGTAGGGCTGCGCGTGGATGCGCTGAAAGATACTTGCTTCCAGCTCTGGTACCCCGATCAAAAAACCGACGAGGTTATGTATCGGGGGCCGGCACATTTCGGAAGCGGCATTGCAGAGGCGCCAGTGGAACTACCTCCAACAGCCGAGGAGATGCGAGCCAATATGAAAAGGACACGCACCGACTCTCCCGTGAAGGAGCCAGTCGAATCCTCGGCAAGTAGGGCAGGCCTTGCGTGGCTAGACTTCATCGCGAACCGCCATTTCAGAACGCCCGTAGATCCCGCGTTCTGGCAAAAGCTTGGTGATGAACCGCCAGCGTGAGGACGGGGGAGGGCGTTTGAATATATGGCGGACTGGAAACCCGAATTCCCTCGTTCGAATCTGTCTGCTTTCGCCAATTGCGTTCTTGCCTTATGCCCAAAAAGGGTATTAACATGCCCGAAATGGGTATGAAGAAGACAGCCAAGCCTCTCAAGCCGACCGCCGCCGCGCAGCGCGCGCGCGCCCCGGCGCGCACGGGTATCGCCGATGCATTGTTTTCGGCGACGCAGCAGCGCGTGCTGGCGTTGCTGTTTGGCCGGCCTGGGCGCAGTTTCTTTACCAACGAACTGATCGGTCTGGTCGGCGCCGGGTCGGGCGCGGTGCAGCGCGAGGTGAAGCGGCTGGTGGAAAGCGGGCTGGTGACGGTGACGCGACTCGGCAGCCAGAAGCATTACCAAGCCAACCCGGCGGCGCCGATTTTCGAGGAGTTGCGCGGCATCGTGACGAAGACGCTGGGGCCGGCGGAGGTGTTGCGCGCGGCGCTGGTGCCGCTCGGCGATGCGGTGCGGCTGGCGCTGGTTTACGGCTCGGTGGCCAAGCGCAGCGACACGGCACAGAGCGACATCGACCTGTTGATCGTGTCCGACACGCTGACACTGGAGCAGATCTATACGGCGCTGACACCGGTGGAGCAGCAGCTGGGGCGCCGCGTCAGTCCGACCTTATACAGCGTGGCGGAATTCCACCGCCGCCGCTCAAGTGGCAACCCATTTCTCACCAAGGTGCTGGCCGGCGAAACCATCCGGCTGACAGAAGATCACGATGACCTCCTCGCCGCTGGATAACCTGGTCAAAATCGGCAAGCTCAAAGCCGAACCGCCTGCGCAGGCGGAATTCGACGGCCTGGTTCGTTCGGGCCTGGTGCGCCTGCGTGATGCGGAGAACGCCGCGCTTTCACTCGAAAGCCGTTTCGATCTGGCCTACAACGCGGCGCATGCCTTGTCGCTGGCGGCGCTGCGCTGGAATGGTTACCGTTCCGAGAACCGCTATCTGGTGTTCCAGTGCCTAGAGCACACGATCGGGCTGGAAAAGGCGCAATGGCGGGTGCTCGATCAGGCGCACAACAAGCGCAACCTCGCCGAGTACGAAGGCGACCTGGATGTGGACGACGCGCTGGTGGAAGCCCTGGTTCGGGTTGCGCAGCTGGTTGCCGAACGCGTCAAGGCGCTTGGGCCGGTGGCGCAGGGCTGATCCGTGTCTGAATATCTCCACGTTGAAAAACCCTTCCTCGACCAGCTTGCCGCGCTGGGTTGGACGGTGGTCGACCAGGGCCAGGGTTTTATTCCCACCGACCCCGCGGCGAGCCGGCGTGGGAGCTTTCGCGAATGGCTGCTGCCCGAGGTGTTCCGCGAGGCGGTGCGCGACATCAACCGCACCGCCGACGGCACGGCCTGGCTGACCGACCGCCAGCTCGACGACTTGCGCGACCAGATTTTGCGCCAGCCGAACCGCACGCTGCTGGAAGCCAACGAGGCGGTGCAGGCGCTGTTTCTCAAGGCGCAGGTGGACCGCAACGAAGTGACGGGCGAGAGCGACCCGGTGGCGAGCCTGATCGACTTCGCCCACCCGGAGCGCAACGTTTTTCACGCCATCAACCAGTTCCGCATCGACACGCCGGGCTGCGTGAAGCAGTGCATCATCCCGGACATCGTGCTGTTCGTGAACGGCATTCCGCTGGTGGTGGTGGAGGCGAAGATCGGCGACGCGAACACGGCCAACCCGATGCACGCGGCGTTCGAGCAACTGCTGCGCTACCGCAACGGGCGCGCCGACACAGCCGCCGCCGGGCTGCGCGAAGGCGAGCCGCGGCTGTTTCACACCAATCTATTGCTGATTTCCAGCTGCGGTGAAAAGGCCACCTATGGCAGCGTGACTTCGGGCTACGAGCATTTTTATGCCTGGAAGGACATCTGGCCGGAAAGCAATCGGGTCTACACACCGCCGCTGGGCGTGGAACGCGAACAGGAACGGATGATCCAGGGGTTGCTCGCGCCCGCGACCCTGCTGGATGTGCTGCGCACCTGCACGGTGTTCATGGATACGGATTCGGGCAAGCGGGTGAAGGTGGTGTGCCGTTACCAGCAATACCGTGCTGCCCATCGCATCATCGAGCGACTGCGCACGGGCAAAACCATGGAAGAACGTTCGGGCGTGGTGTGGCATACCCAGGGCTCGGGCAAGTCGCTCACCATGGTATTCGTGGCGCGTATGCTGCGCGCGTCGGGCGATCTAGCGGATTTCAAGATTCTGCTAGTCAACGACCGCGTGGATCTGGAAGTGCAGCTTGCTGACACCGCCAAGCTGATCGGCGGCAAGGTGAACGTGATCGACAGCACGGATCAGCTGCGCGAGCACCTTGCCACCGACGCTTCCGACATCAACATGGTGATGGTGCACAAGTTCATGGAGCGCGCCGAGGCACTGCCGCTGATGGTGGCGGAAGCGCTGGCGAGTTACGGCACGGTGCCATCCGGCCAGACCTTCGGCGTGGTGAATCCGTCCGACCGCATCCTGCTGATGATCGACGAGGCGCACCGCACGCAAAGCTCGGATTTTGGCGATAACATTTTCGAGGCGTTTCCCAATGCGACGCGCATTGCCTTCACCGGCACGCCGCTGATTACCGAGGAACATGGCAACCGGCGCACGGTGAAGCGCTTCGGCGAATACATCGACACCTACAAGCTGATGGACGCGGTGCACGACGGCGCGACCCTGCAAATCCTGTACGAAGGCCGCACTGCAGACACGGCGCTGAAGGACAAGCACGGCTTCGATACCAAGTTCGAAGACCTGTTCAAAACGCGCAGCGAAGCGGAACTGCTCGCCATCAAGAAGAAGTACGGCGCGAGCGGCGACATCCTCGAAGCGGAAAAGCGCATCGAGGCGATTGCCCGCGATCTGGTGAACCATTACATCGACAACATCCTGCCGGATGGATTCAAGGCGCAGGTGGTGTGCCATTCCAAGCTGGCGGCGGTGCGCTACCAGAAGTCGATTCGTGAAGCATTGGCTACGCGGCTAGAGAGCGAAAATCTCAAGCCGAAGCCGGACACTGAACTGATGCGCCGCATCGCCTTCTTGAAGGCGGTGGTGGTGGTTTCTTCCGACACCACCAATGAACTGGCGGTCATCACGGAGGCGCGCAAGGAAGCCAAACGCTGGAATGCGGTGGAAAACTTCTGCAAGCCCTTCGACTTTGACGACCCGGACAAGGACCTCACCGGCATCGCTTTCCTGATTGTGTGCGACATGCTGCTGACTGGCTTCGATGCGCCGGTGGAGCAGGTGATGTACATCGACAAGCGGCTCAGGGAACACAACCTGTTGCAGGCCATCGCGCGGGTTAACCGGGTGACGAAGAACAAGCACCGCGGCTTTATCGTGGATTACATCGGCCTGGCCAACCACCTGGCGGCAGCGTTGGCGATTTACTCAAAAGAGGACGCGCAGGACATTCAGCAGGGGTTGAAGAACCTGCTGACCGAGTTGCCGATCCTGGAAGAGCGCTATGAGCGCCTGTTGCAGCACTTCCGCGCTGCTGGGGTAAGTGGGATCGATGCCTTCGTCAGGGACGAATTGCCCACGCCCGAGGCGGAAGTGGCCGTGGTGCATGCGGCAGTTGGGGTGTTGAAGGAAATCAAGTTGCGGGCCGACTTCGATGTGTACCTGAAGACCTTCCTGCAGAGCCTGAACCTGATCCTGCCCAATCAGGCGGGGCATCCGTATCGCGGCCCGGCCCGGCGCTTTGGCTATCTGTTACGCATGGCCAAGGAGCGCTACAAGGACAATACGCTCGACATTGCGGACGCGGGGGCGAAGGTAAAAGCGTTAATCAACGAGCACCTGATCGAACTGGGGATCAACCCCAGGATTCCGCCCATCGAACTGCTGGCGGATGACTTTATCGCCAACGTGCAGAAACACGCCCAGGGCGACCCGGAAGCCAAGGCCAGTGAGATGGAGCACGCCATTCGCAAGCACTGCACGGTCCACTTCGACGAAGACCCTGCTTTCTACAAGCGCCTGAGCGAGAAGCTGGAAAAGCTGATCCAGGAACACCAAAACAACTGGCAGGAGCTGGCCGAGGGCTACGAGCAGATTCGGAACGAGGCGATGGCAGGGCGCACCGATGCCATGGAAGGCTTGAGCAAAGAAGCGACGACTTTTTACGATTACGTGGTGCAACTCGCTTTTGACGGTGACAACGTGCAGCCCGATTCAGTGACGCCTTTGAAGAAACTCATGGCGCGCATCGTGGAAATTTTGCAAAGCACCATCGACATCATCGACTTCTGGAAAAAGCTGAACGAGGTGAAGAAGCTGCGCGGTGACATCGATACGGAAATCCTGCTTGCCAATATCCCGCAGCTCACCGGGAAGCATGAGCGAATCGCCGTGGAGATCGTGAAGCTGGCCGAGAAACGCCATGCGGAGCTGACCAAATGAGCGGCTCGCGAATCAAGGATATTGCCTACGAGGTGTTGCGCAGCCAGCGCTCAACGGCGGATATCGTCATCGAGCGCGATGGTCGTGTGCTTGTCCGTGCACCTCGATCGGTTCCTGACGAACGAATCGAAGACCTGATCAAGGCTAAGCGCTATTGGATCTACAAGAACCTCGCCGAATGGCGCGATCTGAATGCCACCCGAGTGCTGCGCGAGTACCGCAACGGCGAGGGATTCCTTTATCTGGGCCGGTCTTACCGCCTGCTACTGGTGGCCGACCAAGACGAACCTCTTCTGCTCAAGAACGGGCGTTTCTGCATGCTGCGTGATCTGGTGGAAAGAGGCGAGATCGAAGCCGCCAAGGCTGCTTTTCGCGATTACTACATCGCGCGCGGCAGCGAGCGTATCCGTCAGCGCGTCGACTATTACGCGCCCAAGGTCGGCGTTGCGCCGCGCGATGTGGACGTCCGCGAACTCGGCAATCGATGGGCTTCATGCTCGCCGAACGGCAATCTGGCCTTTCACTGGAAGTGCATGATGGCGCCACAAACCATCATCGACTACATCGTGGTGCATGAACTTTGCCATTTCCACCACCTCGATCACACCGACGCCTTCTGGAACGAGGTAGACAAGGTGATGCCGGCTTATGGCGAGCGCAAGGAATGGTTGCGCGCGCATGGCGCGGGGTTGGATGTTTAGATATGGGCCGGGGTTCGGATTACGCCCGTAAAACCTTGGCGGCTTCGCTCACCTGTTCAATTGATTCCAGCGGACGGCCAATCGCAAAGCCCTGGGCATAATCAATTCCCAGTGTGCGCAGCAAGTCCAGTGACTGCGGATCTTCGACTGATTTGGCTGCCACTTCCAGATGAAAACCGTGCAACATTTCGGTTAAGTTTTTCACAACGCCCTGGGTTTTCGGCTTGTCCGCCAGATCGCGAATCAGCGTCGGATGTATCTTCACCATATCGACAGGCAATCCCTCCAGATAGTGCATGGAGGTTGATCCCAAACCAAAGTCATCCAGTATCAGCGCGCAGCCGGCCGCTTTAATCTGGGCCGCGATTTCGCGTACTTTCCCCAGGTTTTGCAATGCGGTCATTTCGGAAATTTCGAAGCGGAGCTGGGCATTTTGGCCAGGGTATTCCTGCAGCACGGCCTCAATCTGATTGGCCAGATGTTTATCCTGCACCGTTTTGGTCGAAAGATTGACCGATACCCAGACACCCGGACTCGATTGTTCGAGTGGCGTGATTCTGCGCAGCGCTTTGCGGATCACCATGAGATCAATGACTGAACTCAAATTGGCCCGTTCGGCCGATTCCAGAAACAGGCCGGGGGAGATCAGGTGCCCTTCGCGATCTTCCATGCGCAACAAGGCTTCGTAACCATCGGTCTGGCTTGTCTTGAGATTCAGCAGCGGTTGATACAACAGCAGGAACTGATCGTTGTTCAACGCGCGACGGATGCGCGCCTCCCATTGCAAATGCGCCTGCACGTGTTGAATTTCCGGTACGGATCCTCCGTAAAGCCGCCAGCAACACCTGCCTGCCTTTTTCGCTTCGTACATCGCAGCGTCGGCGCAAATGACGAGCTCATGCGTGTCACGGGTATGTTCGGGCACGGAGGCAAGGCCAAGACTGACGGAGGGCTGAAATGCTTCCTCGCCAAAAGAAAAGCTTGCCTGGGCAAATGCAGCGAGCACCTTGTTGGCAACATGTTGCGCTTGAACTCCAGCCGTCTCAGGCAAAAATGCCACGAACTCATCCCCACCCCAGCGCGCGACCATATCCGTGGTTCGCAGGGTCCGGCTCAACAATGCCGCGGCAGCGGTCAAACAATGATCGCCAGCCTCGTGCCCGAAGGTGTCGTTGATGAATTTGAATTTATCCAGATCGAGAAACAGCAAGGTACCTTGACGTTCGTATCGTGCCGAGTATTTCATCCAGCTATCCAGAGCGTCCTGGAAGCGGCGGCGATTCAACAAACCTGTCAGCGCATCGTGATCGGCCATGTGGCTGATCAATTCATTGGCTTTGCGTGATTCATCGAGCGCGGTGCTTAATGACGCTGTCTTGTCATGAACCTGCTGTTCAAGCGAATCCGCGAAATAGCGGATGCGATCCTGTCGAACGCCCGCAATACGCGCGGCCAGCCCCAGAAACAGCGGCGCCGTGTCGATCACATACAACAGCACATTGTTGTGAGCCTGCCGGATAATTTCAACCAGCGTGCCTGCCGTGCCAAAGTTTTCTACCAGTAGCAAAAACAGTATGGAAAAGACAGGAAAGCACAACCCAAATGTCGCACCGTAAAACGTATATTTATTCGCCTCGCTCCAATTTTTCATTCCGCCTCCAAATCCGCTCCTGATTATTCACTTAATTGGCTTTCCTGATTTTAATCAGATTTAAGAGCTAATAATCCTAATTTCTTGTTATCAATACAGTTGTTAGGGCGGTCGTGTCTGTTTTTTGCCCGGCCCGACCATTCAAGTCCGGAACCCTTTCGCCAATTCACAACCGGTTTCGTTCCCTGCAAGTACCGCAAATTTAAATGCGGCCTGGCAGTTATCTACTGATTTGATCCGTTCGCAACCCTTTCAGCCACATGGCTTTGACAGGGGCAAACATTGCCCCAAGCGCCGGACGGGATTAAAATGCCGCACTTTTCGCTTTAATTTTGCGGCTTGCCTGTGGGCAGGCCGCTGTTGCCTGAGCACACAGAACCATGGATCGACAACGCTGGCTGGACGGGACGCTATATTCGCCCGATTTTGAACAGGATAGCTGCGGCTTCGGCCTGATTGCGCAGATGGACAATCAGCCCAGCCACACGCTGGTACAGAACGCGATTGGCTCGCTGGCGTGCATGACGCACCGCGGCGCGATTGCGGCCGATGGGCTGTCGGGTGATGGCTGCGGCCTGCTGTTCAAAAAACCGGATGCGTTCCTGCGTACCGTGGCCATCGAAGCGGGCTTTGCGCTGGGCAAGCTCTATTCCGCCGGATTGCTGTTTTTATCGCGCGATGCGGTACCGCAAGCGCATGCACGTTCCACACTCAAAACCGAACTCGAAACGCAGGGCCTGATCGTCGCGGGTTTCCGCCAGGTGCCGACCGATGCCAGCGTGTGCGGCGAATCGGCGCTGGAATCGCTGCCGCATATCGAGCAAGTATTTGTAAATGCCCCCGCGGGCTTGAGCGAAGACGACTTCGAGCGCAAGCTTTACATCGCGCGCCGCCGTGCCGAAAAGCTGCTTGAGCCGACCGACCCGGTGTTCTACCTGCCGACGCTGTCGTGCCGCGTGATCAGCTACAAGGGTCTGGTGATGCCAGACAACCTGCCAGTGTTTTATCCCGACCTCAGTGATGCACGTTTTGAGTCGAGCCTGGCCGTGTTCCACCAGCGTTTCTCCACCAACACCTGGCCGCAGTGGCGGCTGGCGCAGCCGTTCCGCTATCTGGCGCACAACGGTGAAATCAACACGGTGCAGGGCAACCGCAACTGGAGCCGCGCCCGCGAACAGAAATTCGAGACCCCGCTGATCCCGAACATGGACGATGTTCGTCCGATCGTCGGCACCAAGGGGTCGGATTCGATGAGCCTCGACAACATGGTCGAAGGCCTGGTGATGGGCGGCACAGGCTTGTTCCGCGCGCTGCGTCTGGTGATTCCGCCGGCCTGGCAAAACGTCGAGTCGATGGACCCCGATATCCGCGCGTTCTACGAATACAACTCGATGCACATGGAGCCGTGGGACGGCCCCGCCGGGATCGTTTTGACGGATGGCCGCTACGCGGCCTGCACGCTGGACCGCAATGGCCTGCGTCCGGCACGCTGGGTGTTGACCAAGGATCGCATTCTCACCATCGCCTCCGAAGTGGGTGTATGGAAGATCGACCCGGCCAATGTCGAGAAGAAGGGCCGCGTCAAGCCCGGCCAGATGATCGCTGCCGATCTTGAAACCGGCCGCCTGCTGATGCCGGAAGACATCGACAATGAATTGAAAGGTGCGCAGCCCTACCGCGAATGGCTGAAATCCGGTGCGGTCAAACTTGATCTGTCGATCCATCAGGATGCCGATTTGCCGGTGATGGATGCACCCAGCCTGCTGACCCACCAGAAACTCTTCAACGTGAGCTTCGAAGAACGCGACCAGATCATCCGCGTACTGGCCGAGGACGGCGCGGAAGCTATTGGCTCGATGGGTGACGACACGCCGATGGCCGTGCTGTCGCAGAAGGTGCGTTCGCCATTCGATTACCTGCGCCAGCAGTTCGCGCAGGTGACCAACCCACCGATCGACCCGATTCGTGAAGCCATCGTCATGTCGCTCAACACCAGCTTTGGACGCGAGCGCAACCTGTTCCACGAAACCCCCGATCATGCGCATCGCGTGGAAGTACACACCCCGCTGCTGTCGAAGGAAGCGTTCGGCAAATTGCTGAATCTGAACGACCCGGCCTTTACGACGGTTCCGCTCGATCTGCATTACGACCCGGCGACCACCTCGCTCGAAGCCGCGATTCAGGCGCTGACCGCACGTGCCATCAAGTCGGTGCGTGAAGGCAAGATCATATTGGTGCTATCCGATCGCAATCTCGCCAGGGATCGCCTGCCGATCCACGCGCTATTTGCCGTCGGCGCAGTGCACCACGCGCTGATTGCAGCCGGCCTGCGCTGCAACGCCAACATCGTGGTGGAAACCGGCACGGTGCGCGACCCACATCACTACGCCTGCCTGATCGGCTATGGCGCAACGGCGGTGTATCCCTACCTCGCCTATCAAGTCATTGGTGAATTCGTCAAAACCGGCGAGATCAAACCCAACCTCGAAAAAGCCTTGTCCAATTTCCGCAAGGGCATGGACAAAGGCTTGTACAAGGTGCTGTCGAAGATGGGCATTTCGCTGGTGGCGAGCTACCGCGGCGCGCAACTGTTCGAAGGCGTGGGCCTGCACGAGGATTTGGTGGCGCTGTGCCTCAAAGGCACGGTATCGCGTATTTCCGGCGCCCATTTCGATGATTTCGAATCCGACCAGAAACTGCTGCACAAGGCGGCGTTCAACCCGTTGCGTCCGCTGTCGGCCGGTGGCCTGCTGAAGTTCATCTTCGGCGAGGAATTCCACGCCTACAA
>JASJPE010000037.1:0-4268 GCA_031426895.1 Thiobacillus sp.
TTCAACCCCCTGTAATCAGAACTGTCAACAGCTTCGTCAAAGTCAGGATATTTACCGAGCATACGTTCAGAGTTTGAAAGAAACTTTTCTTCAATTTCTTTTGTTTTAAGTTCAGTCTCTTCCGTAAGCTGTTTCGTTCTTGCTTTAGTACTATTATACTGAAATATTTCATCCTGATATTTGTCCGCTGCTTCCAGATACAGTTCAGAACTATCAAAGTTAGACTCTAACGGAGGAATTGGCTTGCTTTTCACAACCCTTTCCGTTTCGATTTCTGCAAGTTTTTCCCTTAATTTTCTGGATTCTTCAATAGCAATCTTCTTTTCTAAAGTTGCCTTGTCAATCTTCTTTTGAAGCCATACAGGGGTGCCTTGTTTCGCCTTAAGTATGTCAGCCTTTTGTTTTTCTTCTTCCGGAATTAATTCCGTATCAGCCTCAGTTACACCCGCAACTGATATATCTGACATTATATCTTCAATAGTTACCTTACCTTCTTCTACTTCTGCTACTTCCTCAGCTTCTAACTGATTTGGCATTATAAAACTCCTTCCCCACGCTTAGCGTGGTAATGTTTCCCCGCCACTCCCATCCGGGGGCGGTGATTTTATTCCTAATAACTGTGCCTTAAACTCATTTATCTCCTGTGCTATTTCCTGTGCGCCATCCCAATCCTGCATCTTTGCAATATGGGGCGCAAGGAGTATTCCAAGCTGAGGATTGCCTTGTGCCAAGGCTGTCATACCAATCAACTGCTCCTGCCGCCTGGTAGACATTATCTTAACATCCTCTACTACATCATACTTGCCAACAGATAAATCGTTTAATTTAAATCTTTTTCCTGTTTCTACATCTACAACTTCATAATTAATTTTAGCTAATTCCTGAGTCCCATCTTCATTAACAAGTCTTTGTATCCTCTCAGTATCCCAGAAATGCGGGATTAAATCTATTAATTGACGTGTTGATTTTAATATTGCCCGCCTGAAATTGTCGGGGAAATGGAATGTACTAAATTCACTTCTGCCCGCTCTTTCTCTGATAGCCACCCCTGTACGTTCATTACTTAACTGGCCAAAAGAAGATTTATACCTGCCTATAGTATCCTCTATATCACGATTACAGATTTCAAGTAAATCACGCTCGCCTGTACTTATCTGAGGAGGTAATTCCCTTCTAGGGCCCCCTGGCATGTTCTTGTCAGGAGTAAAAGGAAGATATGTTCTTACTTTCCTGTGCATTTCATCCCAAAATCTTTTAAATCCATCTACCATTTTTGCCGTTACTAAATACGGCGCCCTAACGGCAATAGCATATCTTTCAGTCATACTTGTCTTCCAATAGTTATACTGTCTCTGGTCGTCTTTTGCGCCATCAATAAGGCCTCTCTTATATAACTTACCTTCCATCCATACCCAATCACCTTCAACTTCAATAATAGGAATATCCTTACCAGGCCATTCTCCTTTTTCTAATATTTGTGAGCCTGTTATCTTCGACCATTTAACTTTATATACATTTGACGTTTTCTTAAACTGGCTGCCGTCCTTTCTGGTATCTATTATCCATCCCTGTTTAAGAAGTTCTTCATCTGAAATGTTATTATCGAGTTCAAATATTTTCGTTTCCGTTTCAGGCATCATAGTGGATAAATCTATTTTTCTTACCTGAACTATTGTTTTATCCACTTTATCTTTATAGAAATATTCCCTTACAAATACACTATCATTGTTATCATACCAATTATTAAAATATTCACTGTCAATATCAATATTTTCTTCTTCCGCATCAGGATATTTGTCTTTAAATTCCTGCTTAGTCATCTTCTCGGTAATAAAACCGCACCAGCCGTCAGGGTCAAGCAATACCGCAAACTGATTCTTTAATCCCTCAATGATCAATTCCTGGTCAAAAGAATCCGTCAGCTCTTTTGACTTTATACGCCAACAACCAAACCCGCCAGCTATAGCTTGCTCACCAGCATTAGTATAAACCAACTGCGCATTTGAATTATGCTCTATATATCGTATTATACCACTGTATATTCTTGCGGTTTCCACATCTCCCTCATCATCTACAGGGATAACATTACCGGCTGTCCTTTGGTCTCTCTCAGAATTAGCTACCGCTGCTGCAAATTTCCTGAGCTTGTTTGACGTCAGACACGGCCTGCCATCAGTTTCCCGCTCCTCTTTTAAACCAGCCGGCCATTGCCCCTCACCTATGTCATAAACAAATTTCAGATTATCTCTGCATCTCTCAAAATTGTGAAAATTATTATCATATAACCTTTTAAAATCCTTTTTAGCATTAGAAAGAATATCTTCTTCAGTTCTCTTCATAGCATCCAACTTTCCTTACCACAAGGCGCAAATTCCTTATAAGAAAATAAATCTTCTTTCTTCTCTTTATATTCAACATTGGCCAGCGTGTAACGGTACAAACACTCAATAAAATGGTCGTTTACTTTCTCCGGCATACCATTCTCATCATAACACAACCGCTGCAACTCATAAACAACCCCATAAGCATTATCATTAACACTTCGCAGAGTATCAAAAAAATAGAGAATCGGTATCCTGTTGACACCTTTAAGCCATGACTTTATATTGCTAATACCCGACCTCTTATCCTTAGACGCTACCCCAAGCTCAATTCCGTATTTATCTAATTTCTCCTCAATTATAGTAAAAGAATCAACAGCATCAGCATCCCTGTTCTTCATATACTTGTCATCACCCTTACTTAACGGGTCTATCTCACCATAATTAATATTCCAACCATTAACAACCTTCTTCCTAATAATAAAATCAGCAATCTCCTCCGGAGTCATATTTTCCCACACTTCATCAATCACGTAATGAATGTTCCTCTCGCTACATGCATAAAATACAATCGCATGTGGCTTACCCAGATGAAAGTCAATCTCAAATGTTACTATCCAATTAACAGGTATATCATCATCGCCCTTTACTATATGAACCCCATTATTAAATTCCTTAATTACTAACCCAACTAACTTCTTAAACATACCAAAAAATCTGGAAGGCTTTTCGTCAATAGACGTATCCTTCGCACGCTTCAAAAATATCAAATCCATTATCTTCTTATCAATATCATCCTGAATACGAGCAATACCCCTTATATATTTCTCGGCTTCAACCCCTAAATCATCTTTATATAACAACAAATCAAAAAAATGACGCTTCTCACCTTCACACTCACGCCAATACTTACCCCCCTTACCACTAACCCCAATATCATCAAGTATCTTAACATCATTCTCAAAAGAAATCTCATTATCAAATAACGTCAAATCCTTCATTACTCCAACATCACTACGATTCTTAAGTATCAACTCATCCAACATCCACGCCTCTTTCAACGGCGTTGACGCAAAAAACATCTTGCCCCTGTTCTCCGCCAACCCCCTCGACATAGCTTTAAAAATATCATACTTCGGAGGTTCATCCGCACACCAACCATGCCCACGCCAAGACTCAAATAACTTTATGTCCTGGTCATGCGTCATTAACTCCAGCGTAGAACCACTACTCTTATGCGTCCAAAAATACTCAACTCCACTCGTATTCCTCTTAGTATCAAACTCATCAACCGAAAACCACTTCTTCATCTCAGGCACTACAACCTGCCCTAAATGATGATTCCAATCCTCCCCAGTTACCCTTAACCTGACAGGTGGCTTTATACCTAACGACGACCCCCTATACCACTTGTCCCCAACCTTAACCGCACCAGAATAACCCGCATCAACTTCAAACCAACCCTCATATCCACATATCCATGACATCAATATATTAACCATCAACGTGGTCTTTCCTATACCATTCGGGGCCGGCGCTAACACTATCATCTTACCCCTGGCTAACTCCAAACACCTGTCCTGCCAACTAAACCTATTAAAATACTCCCATAAATGACTACGCTTATACTCCTCTATGTATAATAAATTCTCAGCCTCAACACGCTCAGAATCCTCTATTATACCCCTCAACCTCTCTATCTCATCTTCACGACTTAATTTCTTGTTGTACGCCCTTACCATATCACTTACCCTCCCCGCTCAGCGTGGCAGGCTATATACTCCCTAAACTTAACCATATTACCTATACTCATCCCACTAGTCAAACCATCTATTATATCATACTCCAAACCAGATATAACCCTACTCACTACTTCTAAACTATAATCAGGAATATTACAAAAATCAAACTGTGCAAGGGATGTCATATATACATTAATCATCGTCA
>JASJPE010000038.1:0-15485 GCA_031426895.1 Thiobacillus sp.
TGATTTATTCCACTTTCGTCATTCCGGCGAAAGCCGGAATCCAGTGAAATCAACCCACTGGACACCGGCTTTCGCCGGTGAGACGAATAAATCAGCGTTTCCTTAAGTGAATAGCATTGCATCAGTTCTTATCTTCGGATTTCAGCGGCTGGTGCGCCAGTTCCCGGATTTTAGCCCGGCGTGCCTCGATTTCCTCGATCTCGCGCTGGGTGTCGGGCGACACGTTGTCGGTGTTTTTCGGTGCGGCTTCGGCTTTTTTGGCCTGTGCCCGCGCTATCGCGGCGGCAATCAGGGCTTTCTTGGCATCGACTTCGCTGGGGGGCGCGCCTTCAGCTGGGGTGGCGGTGATTTCGGCCTGTTGTGTTTGATCCAGCGCTGCTTTCACGCGTGCGGCTTGCGCCTTGGCAGCGAGCCTCTCGGCCTTTTCATTTTTCTCGCGGTCGATCCGGAACTGGCGGAATTCGTGACGCTCACGTGCCAGGTCGGAGGCGCGTTTTTCCTTTTCGCGCGCCCAGATTTCGCTCTTGGCGTAGCGATAGTAATCGACCAGCGGGATGTGGCTGGGGCAGACGTAGCTGCAGCAGCCACATTCGATGCAGTCGAACAGATGGTATTCCTGGGCCCGTCCGAAATCGCCGGCCTTGGCAAAGCGGAACAGTTCCTGCGGTTGCAGCTCGGCCGGGCAGGCATCCGCGCAGCGGGTGCAGCGGATGCAGGGCAAGGCGCGCGGCAGCGGCGGGAACAATTCGGCCGATTTCACCAGAATGCAGTTGGTGGCCTTGACTACCGGCACAACCAGATTTCCCACAAGGGGACTCCGATCCACTACGGGCTGAAGCCCGTGTGGAATCGTATGGGGCATTGGCACCCCCATCATCGGACCGCCCATCAGCACGCCGGTGGTGCCGTTGCGTTCGCCAGCCAACGTGATCAGCGTGTGCATGGGGGTGCCGATCAGCACCTCGAAATTCTGCGGGCGCTGCACATGGCCGGTGACGGTGACCAGCCGTGAAATCAACGGCTCGCCATGATGCACTGCTCGCGCCAGCGCATGGGCGGTGCCGACGTTGAATACCTGGATGCCGATATCGGTGGATAGCTTGCCGGAGGGCACTTCCTTGCCGGTGAGCACCTGGATCATCTGTTTGGCGCCGCCGCCGGGGTAATGCGCCGGTACGGTGACGATTTCCACTTCGAAATCCATCCGGGCGGCGGCAGCTTGCATCGCCGCGATGGCTTCGGGCTTGTTGTCCTCGATGCCGACCAGAATCTCTGTACTGCCCAGCAGGTGCCGCATCACGGCCACGCCTTGCAGGATGTCATCGGCATGGTGACGCATCAGCAAGTCGTCGCAGGTGATCCACGGCTCGCATTCGCCGCCGTTGATGATCAGTGTGGGGCAAGGATGCGCTGCGCCGGGGTCGAGTTTGACTGCGCTGGGAAATACCGCGCCGCCGAGTCCGGCCAGACCCATGTCACGCAATTGCATGCGCAGTTCGGCTGGCGCCATGGCCTGGTAGTCGAGCGGGGTACGTTCGGTCCACTCATCGCGGCCATCGGTTTCGAGGGTGATGCACAGGTCGTGCAGACCGGAAATATGGGGAACCGCTTGCATGTCGATAGCGGTGATCGTCCCCGAGGACGAGGCATGCACGGCCGCCGAGATGTAACCATCGGCCGCTGCGATCATCTGGCCTTTCTTGACCCGGTCGCCGACATTGACCACCGGCTTGGCCGGATTGCCGATGTGCTGGTTCAGGGGGATCACCAGATGCCTGGGCAGGGGCGCCGAATGAATCGGTTGTGCGCTTGACTCCGCCTTGTGTTCGGGGGGATGTACCCCACCCTTGAATTTGAATAGTGCGCGGCTCATGCGACGCGCTTCATCATGACGACCGGATGCTTCCATTTCCAGTGTGGCAGGTCTTCGGCGATCGGCACCATTGAAATGCAGTCAACCGGACAGGGCGCCAGGCAGAGTTCGCAGCCGGTGCATTCGGCGGCGATGATGGTGTGCATCTGCTTGGCGGCACCCGAGATCGCATCGACCGGACACGCCTGGATGCACAGCGTGCAGCCGATGCAGATCTGCTCGTCGATGAAGGCCACCGATTTGGGCTTGGGCGTGCCGTGGGTTTCGTCGAGCGGCTTGGGATCTACGCCCAGGAGATCCGCCAGTTTCTTCATCCCTTCTTCGCCACCCGGCGGGCATTGGTTGATATCGGCCTCGCCCTTGGCGATGGCCTCGGCATAGGGTCGGCAGCCGGGGAAGCCGCATTGCCCGCATTGGGTTTGCGGCAGGATGGCGTCGATTTTTTCAGCCAGCGGGTTGCCTTCCACCTTGAGGCGGATGGCCGACCAGCCGAGGACCAGGCCGACGACGACGGCGATGCCGACCATGACCAGAAGGGCGGCAAGCATTATTTCACCAGCCCGGAAAAGCCCATGAATGCCAGTGACATCAACCCTGCGGTGATCATCGCAATGCTGGTTCCCTTGAACGGGGCGGGCACGTCACAGGTGTCGAGCCGTTCACGGATGCCGGCAAACAGAATCAGCACCAGAGTGAAGCCGATCGCCCCGCCCGCGCCAAAGAACAGCGATTCGACAAAACCGTGCTGCGCCTGCACGTTCAGAAGCGGAATTCCCAGCACCGCGCAGTTGGTCGTGATCAGCGGCAGGTAAATCCCCAGCACCTGGTAAAGCACCGGACTGGTCTTGTTGATGAACATTTCGGTGAACTGCACGATCCCGGCAATCACCACGATGAATGACAGCGTGCGCAGGTAAAAGAGTTCGGTGCCGAGCAGGTATTCGTTGATCAGATAACTGGCGCCGGACGCCAGCGTCAGCACGAACGTCGTCGCCAGCCCCATGCCGATGGCGGCTTCCAGCTTTTTCGACACGCCCATGAACGGGCACAGGCCGAGAATCTTGGCCATCACGATGTTGTTCACGAACACCGTGGAGATGAGAATGAGGATGTAGGTTTCCAAAGCTGGCGATCCGGGGGAATGGCGCATTATCCGCTGTGGATGGCGTGCACTTCAACCCTGAATACGTAAGAGGCTTTTTAAAAGCGCTGCCCGAGGGGGGTAGAAGGTGTTTCGATCAGACCGGACACTGTTGCCCCGCCAGGTTGTCCGCTCGCCCAGAAATCATAGCCTTTGCTCAAAAACTCGTCCCACGGTAAGTAATGCGAGCCGTCGCACGAGAAGGTGAGGCCGACGACGCCATTGAAGATATTGAGGGTGCCGCTGCGCAGGTAGAACATTTCGTCCATGAAACGCAACTCGCGCAGGCCTTTGAGTACGGCGCGGATCTGGTCGCGCGGAACCAGGGCGTCGGCGGGATAGCTGCGTTTGGGGTAAGCCAGGCAGGTATTGGGATCGGTTAGCGCGTCGATGTCGAGCAGGCGGTAGCGGTAGGGGTCGTCAAACAGCCAGATGATGGCGCGGCTGCTGGAAAAGTGCAGGATGATGTGAAATACGCCGCGTTCGGTCATCAATTCTTCGAGCACGCCCAGCACGGTGTCGAGATGGATGTCCATCTGGCTGTCGCTGCGGGTCTGGTGGAATACGGTGCCGCGGATGGCGGGGTCGCCCTTGATTTGCCGCCAGTGGGTGGGTTCGTCATAGAGCTTGTTGGTGAGCGGCAGGTTGCGCAGGTCAAAGTCGGCGCCGACAAAGCCGAGCACGCGCCCCTGGGAATCGCGCACGATCTGGATGGCGGTGAGCGAGGGGCGTTTGGCACGCTGGCTGATGTAGGCCTGCGACAGCAGAAAGCCTTCGCTGGGGACGCGCTCGTTCATGTAGGGGCGGTCGGCGCGGTTGCGGCCGAGGTCGATTGCCACTGCGCCGTCGCGGCTGATGGTGTCGCTGATCTGGATGGCCTGGGTGTCCATGGCATACAGGTATTTGCCGATGGGGAACTGCGCCCATGCCTGGGTGAGGGCGGCATTCAGGCGCTGGCGATCGCCCCAGACCTGGCTGCATGCCTGGGCGGCTTGCGCCAGCGGGTCGCGCAGCAGGGTTTTAAGCGCTTCGCGCTGGTGGGCGATGCTGTCCGCAAGGGTGTCGGAAGAGGAGGGCATGGGGGTCAATAGATATTGCTTGTCAGGTTGTTTGATGTGGGGACTGCGTTGATGATGGAGCGTGAGCACTGGCTGGTCAAACGGTAGCTTGCTTTGATTGCAAGGGCAAGTCGTAGTGGGGATACGATAGCGTGGCAGGGGTTCGCTGCTGCGTTCGGCCGACAACCATGAAACCTGGCCACATAAAAAAGCCCGGCTTTCGCCGGGCTGAATGTGGAGCTTGTAAAACGGCTTATTGATTACAGTGCCGGGCAGGTTGCCGCCGAGGCGCCCTTGAGCGGTTGAATCATCTTGAAGTTATAGCCGGGGGGATTGATGGTCGGCAGACGCTTCACGGTGAGGCGGTGAATCGGCAGATTGGCTTCGGTCACCGTTCCACCCAGGTTTACACGCAGGTATTGAACAACCGCCTCGCTGATATCCATCAACTCTTCGCTTGGGGGCAGCGTGGCGGGTGCACCTGGTCCTGCGACCTGCACCACCGAACCATCCGTTTTGACGACCTGAACCTGGCGACCGCGGCAGGGGTTGCAGTTGTTGATGGTGGTCTTGTCGTCCGCATACCAGTAGCCAGCGACCTTGTAACCGTCATAGGCCGGTCCGCCAGTCGAACTCAAGCACTGCTGGTAGGTCGGGTTGGGACTGGAGACCCCATCTACGGTAAGGGTGGCACGGCTGTCGTAGATGTCCATGTCCTTGAGCGGCACGCCGTTCACCTTGATATTGCTGCCACGGTTGGTGCCCCAGGGCCGGGTAGGCAGCGCGAGGGTCGGTCCGTTGACAGGCACCGGCGTCGCGCCCAGGAGGCCGTCGCAGGCATCAACGTCGAAGCTCACGCCGTTGTAGCCGAACATCCAGCCACCGGCCCACAGGGTGGGATCGGACGCAAACGTTCCCTGCGTAGACTGCTCGATCGCGAACTTCAGGTCGGCGCCGCACGCCTTGGTGGTCCGTCCCAGTTTGGCCGCGATCGGCACATAGTGGTAAATGTCCTCCATGGTGATGGGCCAGCCTGCCGGGACGTGGGTGCCATAGCGGAAACCACGGATGGATGAGCTTTCGGCTCCGGACACAGCGGTCATGGCATCGGCGATCAGGTTATGCGAGGTGCCCTCGACTACCCCGGGCATATCCTCATCCACGAAGTTGGAGCGGTGCAGATCCACCTCTGTGAAGGCGATGGTCTCATCCACCGGGCGCAGCAGTACCGTGGTGTTGCCACCGATCGTCACCTTCTGGCCGGGCACAAAGGTTTTCGCCACAAAGGGTGCGCGGGCCTTGGCAACCTTGGCGGCAATGGTTTTGTCCGCCGGGATCCCTTCGGCCACAACAATCTGTTTGTAGTTCCAGCCAGTGATCTTGCCGTTCTTGACCGTCAGTTTGAGGTTTCCAACCACGGTGCCATCCTGCCCCTGCTCCACGATCAGCGTCTTGGTGCCGTCGGCGTGGTCAACGACGATTGGGGCAGTGGTGCGCTCGTGCATGTCCGAATTCAGGATCACGTCCGGGCTGGGGGAGATTGTTTCGGCGATCTGGATGTCACGCGCCATTTCCATCTCGGACATCATCACGACCATGTCGACCTTTTCAACGTTGCGCAGCTTGTCGACGAAGCAGGGTACTTCGGACTTGCCGTCAGTGAACATGTAATTATTGGTGACGGAGGTGCCGACGGCAGCAATGGCGCGCGCCGTGGTGAAGCCGACGATGCCGACCTTCACCTTGCCGACCTGCTTGATGATGTAGGTCGGCAGCACGCGCTTGAGCGGCCGCACGGTGCCGGTGGCAGGATCCGTGGCTGTCCTTCCGCATAGGGCGGTGTCGTCAAACTGGTTAGTGTAATAGAGGTTGGATCCCAGGGCATTCCAGTTTGCCAGCGGCGGAACAGCCGGGGTCGTCGCGGTAGCGGCGGTACCCTTGAAGGTTTCCTCGAAGCGGGCCGTGCCGTACAGGAAGTCCCAGTTGCCGGGGGCGTGGGCCACAAATCCGAAGTTATTGAGCACGTCGATCATGGCCTGGCCGCGGCTGAACAGGGCCTCGCCCGATCCCTGCAGGGTGTCGCCGGTATTGAGCAGGAGTGAACGGTTTACTCCGTCTTTAGTGGCCAGGGCGCGGAGGGCCTTGATGACGGTGTACATGCGTGCCACGCCCCCTTCCATGCTGACGCCTCGGTAGCCGAGGGCGTCGCTGCGCAAATTAGGCCGGGGCACCAGGTGACCGTGGATGTCGCCGGTCTGGATCAGGGTGACCTCGCCAGACCCGCCTGTTGTAGTAGTCGTGCCTCCGGCAAGTGCTGCCGCAGGAATCATGCTTGCCACGGCAAACCCCATCACCGCGCATAGCGTCTTGATGCGCGTGTTGTGGGCACTGGATTGCTTGACCAGCCCCTCCCTTGCATGTTGCTTTTTCATTTGATTCTCCTCCGTTACGGTTATCGAACCCTCAGCCGAGGCTCGTACCCTAGGAGACGAACGATAAATACGGTTTATTCCATCATATTGAAATATTGGTACGAATTGACTACTCAGAAACGGAGGGTCCGCAAACCGATACCCGGGCGGTGGGTCTCCGGGACCACAGGGCGTGCGTCACGCTCCCCGAAGTGACATCACCGGCCAGCCTTTTTCCAGTGCGCGGGCCCTGAGCGCGGGATCGGGGTCAACGGTGACGGGGTGCTGGACGATTTCCAGCAGTGGCAGGTCGTTGTGCGAGTCGCTGTAGAACCAGCTGCTGCTAAGGCCATCGAGCCGCGTGCCGTGGTCTTTGAGGAAGTGTTCGAGGCGGATGACCTTGCCTTCGCGGAAGCAGGGGGTGCCGGCGACTTCACCGGTGAAATGGCCATTGATTTCTTCCGGATCGGTGGCGATCAGGTGAGGGATGCCGAATTCACGGGCGATCGGGCCGGTGACGAAACTGTTGGTGGCGGTGATGATGGCGACCAGATCGGCTTCGTCGAGGTGGCGTTTCACCAGATCGCGCGCGGCCTGGGTAATCATCGGCCGGATGCGTGTGTCCATGTATTCGGCGTGCCAGGCGTCGAGCTGCGCGCGCGGGTGGGTGGCCAGCGGATGCAGGGCAAAGGCGAGGAAAGCATAGATATCGAGCCGTCCGGCCTTGTAATCCTCGTAGAAGGCCTTGTTCCTGGCTTCGTAATGAGGGCCATCGACTACGCCCTTGGCGATGAGGAATTGACCCCATTCGTAGTCGGAGTCACCAGCAAGGAGCGTGTTGTCGAGATCAAACAGGACGAGATTCATTTTTTAAGCTGCAAGTTACAAGATTCAAGTTACAAGATTCAAGGGGTATTAGCTGCGTGGAGCCTGGCCACGGTCGCGCCAGAATTCGCGCAGCTCATAACAGCTCCAGATCGCCAGTGCGACATAATCTTCACGGCTGGTCTGGTGTTCTTCATCGGTCCATTCTTCAGGCGGCGTCATCAGCACATAGAGCGGGTCGAGCAATTCATCGACAAAGGCTTCGTCCTTGCTGTCGGGTGGTAGCGTCCAGTCGTCTTCCCAGTGTTCCACCACCTGCAAAAATCCGGATGCCCAGATGCTGGCATAAGGCGGCACGCCATCGGCCCTGAGCTCGTCGGCTTCCTGCCTGGGCATGTCGTCGAGCATGCCTTCCCAGTCCATGATAAGCGGGGACAGCGCGTGGGGATCGGTCAGGCTATCGATCGGGGCGGCCAGCGCACGTGCAATCTCTTTCCAGCGGCGTGACATCAACCCCTGAAAGCGGCTGTATTCGGCAGCATCGGCAAACAGTGCGGCTGGATCGGCTTGCCCGAATAGCACGGGTAAATAATCGGCTTCGGCTATAGGGTGAGGCGCACATTGCAGGGCCGTGATGAATCCATCCAGACCTTCGAGCGATAGCGGTTCTTCAGTGCGGGAGGCGGCGTCATCGATGAGGTCGGCCAGGGTGGCGATATCGTCATCGTCGAGCGGGGCGTTCTGATTTTTTGGCGGCATGGCAAGGACTCAATACAGGGTACGGCAGCGGGCAGGGGCATCGCGTAAAATCCGTGCATGGATTTTACCGCGCTTGTCCTTCCGCACTCATTGTATGTGCTTGGCTGGCTGGGGCTGGCTTTTCTGGGCTGGCGCTGGCTGATGTCGGGCGACTGGCGCAGGCTGGCTGAACCCCGGCAGATGAACCTGTTTCTGGGGGCGACCGTGGTGGTGCTGGCACTGTGGCAAATCCGCACCGGAGTGAGGCCAGGGTTGACGTTCCACCTGTATGGCCTATCGGCCCTGACCTTGATGTTTGGCTTCTGGCGTGCGAGCTTCGCGGGTGCCCTGGTTCTGTCGATCAATGTCGTGTTTGGACGGGGCAGTCTGATGGCGCTGGGGCTCGACGCGCTGCTGCAAGCGGTGTTGCCCGCCGCCGTGAGCTGGAGCGTGTTCCGCTTGCTGGAACGTCTTCTGCCGAACCATTTCTTTATTTATGTGTTTGGCAACGGATTTTTTGGCGCGGCGCTGGCGGTGGCATCAATCGGGCTGGCAACGACGGCCATGATGGCGCTGGCCGGCGTATACCCGCTTGATTATCTGCTGGCCCATTACACCCCTTATGCCGCGTTGCTGCTCAGCTGGTCTGAGGCCTTTTTGACCGGCATGGTCGTGACCATCATGGCGGTCTATCGGCCGGCCTGGCTGGAAACCTTTGATGACGCCAAGTACATCCAGAACCGGTAAATCCTTTGTCCGCAAAGGACGCGAAGATGCGCGAAGACAGGCGATAGAGCCCGGCCCGGTTCGCGCCCGGAAAAATGATTGGTTTTCTTCGTGTTTCTTTGCGTTCTTCGCGGACAATCCGCCTTTTGAATTTTGACCCCAGCCTTGCACATCACCTATCCCGACCTGCCGGTCAGTGCCCGCCGCGACGACATTCTTGAGGCACTGAAAAAGAACCGGGTGGTGATCCTGTGTGGTGAAACCGGCTCGGGCAAGACCACGCAGATTCCCAAGATGTGCCTGGAGCTTGGCATAAAGCCGGGCAAGCTGATCGGCTGTACCCAGCCGCGCCGCATTGCCGCGCGTTCGGTTGCGACGCGTATCGCGCATGAACTGGGTTCGGCGCTGGGCGGTCTGGTCGGCTACAAGGTGCGCTTTACCGACACCGTGCGTCACGACACCGCGATCAAGATCATGACCGACGGCATCCTGCTGGCCGAAAGCCAGAGCGATCCGCTGCTCTCGCGCTACGACACGATCATCATCGACGAGGCACACGAGCGCAGTCTCAACATCGATTTCCTGCTCGGCTATCTGCAAACCCTGGTGCAGAAGCGCAGCGACCTGCGGGTGGTGATCACCTCTGCCACCATTGATGCCGAACGTTTCTCAAAACACTTCAACAATGCGCCTGTGATCGAGGTATCGGGGCGGACCTATCCGGTGGAAATCCGTTGGCGGCCCATCGAGCGAGAAGACGATGCGGAGGCACGCAAGCCCTCTGATAGAGCTGCTAACCAATCGACTAAGCCCGCTAGCGGGCAAGTCGCTGGTTATCCCCAACCCTCCCCCCGTAGCGGGGGAGGGAGCAAACGTGATGCCCAAAGCGATATAACTGCCATCCTCGACGCCACCGATGAACTAGCGCGCCTCGGATCCGGCGACATTTTGGTGTTCCTGCCGGGTGAGCGCGAAATCCGTGATGCGGCCGAAGCGTTGCGCAAGCATCATCCGCCGGGTACCGAAATCCTGCCGTTGTTTTCTCGCCTGTCGGTGGCCGAGCAGGATGCAATTTTCAAGCCGACCAGGGAGCTGCGGCGCATCGTGCTGGCGACCAACGTGGCGGAAACCTCGCTCACCGTGCCGGGCATTCGCTATGTGATCGATCCCGGCAACGCGCGGGTGAAGCGCTATTCGGCGCGCAACAAGGTTGAGCAGTTGCTGATCGAGAAAATCTCGCAGGCATCGGCCAACCAGCGCGCCGGCCGTTGCGGACGGGTGGCGGATGGCGTGTGCATCCGTTTGTACGACGAAACGGATTTTGGCAATCGCCCGCGCTTCACCGACCCCGAACTGCTGCGCTCGTCGCTGGCTGGCGTCATCCTGAGGATGAAATCGCTCGGCCTCGGTGATGTGGTGGGGTTTCCTTTTATCGATGCGCCGAGTACGCGACTGATTACCGATGGCTATCAATTGCTGGCCGAATTGCATGCGCTGGACGAGCAGGGACAGCTCACCGACATCGGCAAGAAGCTGTCCAGGCTGCCACTTGACCCGCGCATCGCGCGCATGTTGCTGGCGGCGGAAAAGCAGCGTTGCGTACGCGAAGTATTGATCATCGCCAGCGCCCTGTCGGTGCAGGATCCACGCGACCGGCCGATGGAGCGCGCGCAAGCCGCGGATGAAAAACACAAGCTGTTCGCCGACGAGCGCTCCGATTTCATGGGCTGGCTGAAGCTGTGGCGCTGGTATGAGGAGCAGGTGCAGCGCAAAAAAACCAACCGTCAGTTGCAGACGCTGTTGCAGGATCATTTTCTGTCGCCACGACGGATGCGCGAATGGCGTGATATCCATAGTCAGCTGCATACACAGACGAGTGAACTGGGCCTGCGTGAAAATGAGAAAGACGCCGGATACGATGCGATCCATCAGGCGCTGCTGACCGGTTTGCTGGGCAATATCGGCTTCAAATCCGATGACGCGAAAGGTCGCGCCAAACCGGGCGAAGGCAATTACCAGGGCGCGCGCGGCATCAAGCTGTCGATCCACCCCGGCTCGGCGTTGGCGAAGAAGGGTCCGAAATGGATCATGGCGGCCGAACTCACCGACACCGGTCGGCTGCTTGCGCGCACCGTCGCCGAGGTGCGTCCGGAATGGATCGAGGCGGCGGGCCAGCATCTGCTGACGCGCATGTATATCGAGCCGCACTGGGAGAAGGACGGCGCGCGCGTGGTGGCGTTCGAGCGCGTGAGTCTGTATGGCATCACACTGGCGCCCCGGCGCAAGATTCATTACGGCAGCATCGACCCGGAACTGTCGCGCGAGCTGTTCATCCGTGGCGCGCTGGTTGCGGGCGATTACGACACCCTGGCCCCGTGGTTTACCCACAATCGCGCGTTGATCAAGGAGATCGAAGACCTTGAGCACAAGGCGCGCAAGTCAGGCGTGTGGTTGGACGAGGAACGTATTTTTCGCGTGTTCGATGCGCGTATTCCGGCTGACCTTCACAACGGCGCGGCGTTTGAAAAATGGCGTGCGGAGGTCGAGTCTACGAATCCGATGGCACTGTTTTTACAGCGCAATGACATCCTGGGCGAGGGCCTCGGTGCCGATCACAATTTATTCCCGGAAACGCTGATGGTGGACGGGGTGACGTGCAAGTTCACCTATCGCTTCGAACCCGGCCATGTGCTTGATGGCGTGACACTCACGCTGCCGCTCTACCTGCTCAATCGCGTGGAACTGGCGGTGATCGATTGGCTGGTGCCGGGCCTGATCCGCGAGAAACTCACCCTGTTGCTGAAGTCCCTGCCCAAGGACAAGCGCCGTCCCCTGATCCCGTTACCCGATGCGGTGACAGCTTTCTTGAGTGTGGCCAAGCCCGGTGAGCAGACGTTGACCGATGCGCTGGCTGCCTTTATCCGCAAAAAGTCCGGTGCGGATATCCGGCACGAAGACTGGACGAATGAGCTGCCCCTGCATCTGCAGATGAATCTTAGGGTGGTGGACGACAGCGGACAGGAACTTGCCAGTAGCCGTGATCTGGTTGGACTGCGGCAGCAACTCGGTGGGGCGGCGAGTATTACCTACGGCAGCCAGAGCGATGAAGGTGGGTTCGAGCAGACTGGTCTGACTGGATGGTCGTTTGGCGATTTGCCAGAACAGGTGAAGTTCTCGCGTGGCGGGCGCGAGCTGATCGGTTTTCCGGCGCTGGTCGATACCGGCGAGGCAGTTGACTTGAGGCTGCTCGATACCGCGGAAACCGCCGGGCAGGAAACCAGGCGTGGCGTGGTGCGGCTGCTCAGACTGGCGTTGGCCGCGCAGTTCAAGCAGCTCGACAAGGATCTGGCGCGCGAAACTGCGCTGACGATGAAGTATCGAAATTTCGGGAGTGCCGATGTGCTGCGTACGGAATTGACCGACGCCATCGCCACCCGTGCACTGCTGGGCGAGGACGACCTTCCCCGGACCGAAAAAGCCTTCAACAAGCAGAAAGAACGCGCCAAGCCGCGCATTGCAGTCGTCAAACAGGCGCTGCTGCGTGACGCGGCCGAGATACTGGATTTGCACGCCCAGGTAGCAGCGCGCCTGAGCGCCAAACCGCAGTTTGTTGCCGCCATGCGAGATGAAACAGCTCATCTGGCGGCGCTGGTTTTCCCCGGTTTCATCACGGCTACGCCGTGGACGCATTTGAAAGATCTGCCCCGGTATATGCGCGGCATTCTCAAGCGGCTGGAAAAGCTCCCCGCAGCCGAGCAGCGCGATTCGCGTGGCATGGCCAACGTATTGACGCTGCAGAACAAGTATCTGGCGCGACGTTCGCAAGTCATGGGCGCAGCCCCCGCCGCGCTGGATGATTTTCGTTGGCAACTGGAGGAATTGCGCATCTCGCTGTTTGCGCAGGAACTGAAAACGCCTTACCCCGTGTCGGCCAAGCGGCTCGACAAGCTGTGGGAGGAACTTGCCAGGCAGCCCGTTAATTGACTAATGTTCAGGCATGCGTGAGCGCGTTCTCAATCTGCCGAACATCATTAGTGTGCTGCGCCTGGTTGCAGTGCCGGGTGTGGCGTGGCTGATTCTGCAGCAGCGTTGGGAGGCCGCGTGCTGGTTGTTCCTGGCGGCGGCAGTCTCGGATGGTATCGACGGCCTGCTGGCGCGCTGGCTCAATCAGATGACGCAACTGGGCGCTGCGCTCGACACTATCGCCGACAAGGCGCTGGGTGTGGTGACCCTGGTGATGCTGACGCAGGCGGGGGCGATTCCACTGTGGGTGACGCTGGCCATTTTGCTACGCGACAGCATTATCGTGCTGGGCGCATTGAGCTACCGGGGGCTGGCCGGGCATCTGGACATTCATCCAACCTGGCTGGGCAAGACGCACATGTTTGCCGAGTTCGTGTTGTTGACCGTGGTGCTGGCGGGGCTGGGCGGATTGTTGGCAGTGGACACCTGGTTGACATCGCTGTTTGTCAGCGTGTTCGTTATTGCCGTGATATCCGGCGTGCAGTATGTGTGGATTTGGGGTGCCAAGGCACGCCGTGAGCGCGGCGAGGTTCATCTCAAACCTCACTGAAGGGCAGGCTGGCCTGGCGTTCGGACTCGGTACCTGACTTGATTCGATACATTGCCGCGTCGGCGGCACGAATCAATGCGTCTTCATCATCGCCGTCGTCCGGGTACAGTGCCTGGCCGATGCTGGCAGCGATTTCCACATCGAGTCCGTAGAAGCTGGTATCCGCATTCAACTCCTGCTCGATCTTGTGCGTGGCGGCGAGGAGGTCTGTGCGCCCTTGCACGCCTTCGAGTAACACCACGAACTCGTCACCCCCGAGACGCGCGACTGAATCGGAATCACGAATGCTGGCGGTGAGGCGTTTTGCCACTTCGGTCAGCACGGCGTCGCCTACATGGTGGCCGTGCAGATCGTTGATTTCCTTGAAATGATCCAGGTCCACATACAGGATGCCCACCTTGCCGCCGTAGCGATGGGCGTGGCGGATCGCTTGTTGCAGCCGGTCATAAAACAGTCGCCGGTTGGAGAGCCCGGTAAGTGAATCATGCGTGGCCTCTTCGTGTAGTGCCTGGCGTGAGCGTTGAAGCTCCACCAACTGCTCGCGCAGTAGTTGTGATTTCAAACCCAGTTTTCGTAGCGTGCGCCAGGCAATCAACAGCGCCAGGACAATTGCCGCGATGCCGAATATCAGGGTGAGGAGAAAGGTGTGCCGATAGGTTTGCTGCGTTTGCTGCAGGGCAGTCAGATTGGCTTGTTGGTACAGGTTGCGCATGTCGGCCAGATGCAGGTTGAAAGCTTTCTGGAGTGGAATGGCTTCATGCACCAGTATCCGGTTTGCTTCTGCGTTGCGTTCGGCAGCGAGCAGATCGACAAGCCGTTCCTGAGTTGGCTCAATGTCGCTGATCAGTCGGCTCTGGGCGTCAAAGCTGCGTTGTTCCTCAGCGGTCAGCCCCATTTTGAGCAGGGCATTACGTCCGCTCCCCACCAAAAAACCGGCGCGGTTGTATTCCATGAACAGCGCATCGCGTTCGAATGGATCATCCTCCAATGCCATGCGAAACAGGCTGTCAGTTCGAATATGCGCTGCCACCTGGATTTGGGTGATGAGATCAATCTTGCGATTGTGTTGCTCAACCACCGTGTTTATCTGCATGCCCAGCGTTTGCAATTGCAATAGTCCATTTAATGCCAGCCCGCATATCAGCGCGATCAGCATGGCAAAGGCCATGCCGGTGGTAAATGAGAATTCGCGATGTAGAGGCATGAGGTGGGTTAACTCATGATTGCGATGGGCTGGTTGGCGGCAGCGCGTGGGGTATTCCGGACTGCTGCAACGTTCTCAGTACGCTAGCCACTTCCCGGGAATGGTTGGCTGGATCGACCTTGTCAAAGCGTGCAGCAATTCGGCCATCCGGCGCGATGATGAACGTGTGCCGACGGGCGAAGCGCACGACCCCCAGATTCAGCAGGCTGTCGTACGCTGCAGCCGTGTGCCCATCCGGGTCGGATAGCAACGGAAACGGCAATTGATATTTAAGGGCGAATTCGGCATGTGACTGGGTGTTGTCGACACTGATCCCTATGACGGCTGCGTTCAAGTTGCCCATCACGCCGATATCGTCCCGAAAGCGGCAGGCCTCACGGGTGCAGCCAGGTGTGTCGTCCCTGGGATAGAAGTACAGCACCAGCCAGCGTCCGGCGTAGTCGCTTAAACGATGAGCCTGGCCGTTTTGATCCCGCAAGTCGAAATCAGGCGCTGCGCTGCCCTCCAGTCGCTGGGGGCCGGGCCTCAACATCCACATCACCGCACTGGCCAGTAGTAATACCGCAGCCAATCCGCCTAGTATCATTTTGAGCATGCGTTCTCCTGAAATGCATGATAGCCGTCTTCTGCACCCTGTGTGGCGGCAGATGTTTCGGCAAACACCAGGGTATTCGGTAGAATGCGCGCCACGCCCCGGTAGCTCAGTGGATAGAGCAACCCCCTCCTAAGGGGTAGGTCGGACGTTCGATTCGTCTTCGGGGCGCCAATATATTGGGCGTATTTTGGGCGCAAAAATGCCTACTGCATAAATGCAGCAAGTGTGATTGCACTGTGAGTTTTGTTACAACCCGGAATGGGCTGGATATTGAGTGTCTTACCAAAGGTAAGGTGGCGTCCCCACGGGGATTCGAACCCCGGTTACCGCCGTGAAAGGGC
>JASJPE010000039.1:0-14240 GCA_031426895.1 Thiobacillus sp.
TCGTGTCGTGCGGCACCTGCATGGACCAGTTGCTGAAATACGAATTCGAGAAAATATTCCCCGGCTGCCGCCTGCTCGACATCCACGAATACCTGATGGAAAAAGGCATCAAGCTCAACGAGGTGAGTGGTGAGAAATACCTTTACCACGACCCCTGCCACACGCCGATGAAGACCCACGCACCGATGAAAGTCGCCAACGCGCTGCTCGGCGGCGGCGTGACACTGTCCGACCGCTGCTGCGGCGAATCCGGCACCCTGGCCGTCACCCGCCCGGACATTTCCACCCAGATCCGCTTCCGCAAGGAAGAGGAAATCCGGGCCGGCGTCGCCGCATTGGGCGCAGGCAACCAGCCGGTCAAACTGCTGACCAGCTGCCCGTCCTGCCTGCAAGGCTTAGCGCGCTATAGCGACGACACCGGCACTACACCGGATTACATCGTGATCGAACTGGCGAAAAAACTGCTGGGCGAAGACTGGATGGAACGCTACATCGAAAAAGTCGGCAACGGCGGCGTCGAGCGCGTACTGCTGTAAGCCTGTGGCCCAACCCGCTGGCGATATCCGGGCGCGATTGCTCCGGAAAAGTCGCCGTGCTAGTCTGTCGCCCTGCGGAGAGCCAAAATCAACATCAAAACAAAAACTTGGGCTCTTGGAGGAGAAAATAATGAATACGCAATTACCGCGGCTTGCCGCTGGATTGATCGCCTGTGCCGTTTCGACTTGGGCGGCCGCTGACCTGCCGACGTACGAAACCTATTCGGCGGCTGCCGATGTTGGTACCACCAATTTCTTTACTGTCGACCTTACTTATACGCAGCTGCTGGATGTCACTGTAACGCCGGGCGCAACTGCTCAAATAACCGGTGCAGGCTACATAGCCTCGGCAAACACCACGCTAAGCAGCAACCATGCTTTCGTGAGCGTAAGCACGACACCCACCAACATTCTCAGCGTGGACAGTTTCTCGGGTTGGTACGATCAGGTCACGATTACTGGCGGCTACGGTACTGGGACTGCCTCTTTTTCAGTACGCTTAAATGGAACCGTCGATGTTGGGGCGGCGGTCGGATCACTTGCATATGCTTTGGGTACGAGTAGTGTCCATCCCAGCCAACTCACCAGCAATCTGATCTATTTCAATACGATTCAGAGCAATCCCCAACCTTGGCCTATGGATGCAGTCGCCCCTATCACTAGTTATTTACTCGGTGCATCACCTTACAACGACACCTCCATCTATTTCGGGCAACCGATCATATCGTCCCCACCTGATCTCGGTATCCCCGCGTTAATTGACCCCATTAGTTCTCTTGGTGGTGACTTGGGTATGGGATTCCCGACGTATGACCTTGTTCTTACGCCAGGCACAGATCAGAACATCAATATCACACTGACCGGCACACTCACTTTTACCTATGGTGAGGCGTTTTACCTGATCGGTGGCCTTAACGCATCAGTGTTAGGTAATGGAATTGAATCGTTTTGCTCATTCAGCATCAGCAACGATCCCTGCTCCCTGCCCAAGGACGGCACCGGCGCCACCACGCTCGACTTCTCCAATAGCGCCAATCTCGTCAACATCGCACTGCCCCAGGGTGCGACGGCGAGCTTTGCTTCCGGCGAAACCTACAACGTAACCAGCGTGCCGGAACCAGCCGAGTATCTGATGCTGCTGTCTGGCCTGGGGCTGGTGGGTTGGCGCGCGCGCCGCCGCAGCTGAATCACGGCTTGCCACCCAAGACAACGCCCCGCATCATGCGGGGCGTTGTCTTTTGCGGAGCAGAATATGGCTGATTGCCCTTTGTGCGACATGCATGGCGAAACGGTGCTGTGGCAGGACGCGTTCTGCCGCGTGATCCTGGCCGACGAGCCGGATTACCTGGGTTTTCTGCGCGTGATTCTGAATGCCCACGTCAAGGAAATGACCGACCTGTCAGCCGCCGATCAGACGGCGCTAATGCGCGTGGTGTTCGCTACTGAAGCCGCGCTGCGCGAGGTGTTGGCGCCCGACAAGGTCAACCTGGCCTCGCTCGGCAACGTGGTGCCGCATCTGCACTGGCATGTGATCCCGCGTTTTGAGGATGATCCGCATTTCCCCAATCCGGTGTGGGGCGCGAAATTGCGGGACACGCCACATGCAGCGCCGACCGACTTGGCGGCGCAACTCACCACGGTACTCAACCGGCAGCTTGCTCGCGCTCCCTGAACGGGATAACGTTATCGCCCTCCGGCTCCTTGGGCTGACGGACACGCTGGACGGGGAAAATAACGGAGAACGTGCTGCCCTTGCCGGGTGTGGACTGGATATCCAGCCGCGCGCCGTGGCGGGTGAGCACGTGTTTGACGATGGCAAGGCCCAGCCCGGTGCCGCCGGTTTCGCGCGAGCGACTGCGATCGACCCGGTAAAACCGTTCGGTCAGTCGCGGAATATGCTCGGCGGCAATGCCTTCGCCGGTATCGGTCACGGAAAAGACGCCTTCGCCATTGCGCTCGCGCCAGGCCAGGGTGATTTCTCCGCCTTCGGGGGTGTAGCGCACGGCGTTTGACACCAGATTGCTAAGGGCGCTGCGGATTTCCTGAAGACCGCCTTTCAGATTAGCGGCACTGTCGATTGTCAGATTCACCTGATGCCGGCCGCGACTCAGGGATTCAGCTTCTGATTTCAGGCTTTTCGCCAAATCCTGAACATGGACAGTCTCGTCCTTGAGCGTATGGTCATCGCTTTCCAGCCGCGACAGCACCAGCAGGTCGTCCAGCAGATGCTGCATGCGCCGGGTGTGGTCCAGCATCAAATCAAAATAGCGCTTCGTTTCGCTGGCCGGCAATTCCTGGGCATCGGCCAGGGTCTCGACAAACCCGCCCACCACGGTGAGCGGCGTGCGCAGCTCGTGCGAGACATTGGCAATAAAGTCGCGCCGCATGGCGTCGACGCGTTCGAGGTCGGTGACGTCGCGGGCAACCAGCAGTTTTTGTGCTGAGCCAAACGGCACCAGTTGCAGCGACAAGGTCATCTCGCGATTGATCGGTGATTTGCACACCAGGCGCTGCGAATAATCCGCTGCATCGAGAAATTCCAGGAAATGGGCCTGCCGCAACAGATAACGGATGAACTGCCCGCGGTCGCGTTCGCAATCCAGCCCCATGTATTTACGCGAGGCGGGATTACACCATTCGATCTGGTCGCTGCGGTTGAGAATGACCATGCCATCCGGCACGGCCTGCGCAGCGTGTTCGAACTGTTCGAGCGCACTGGTAAGTTCGCTGCGGCTGGTGCGCTGGCGACGCTGAAGTTTCTGCAGGCGGTAGAAAATATCGCCCCAGGTGCCTGTGGCATCAGGCGGATCGACTTCATCCGGGTTTTCCAGCCAGCGCGCCAGGCGGAATTCCTGCCACAGGCGCCGCAGCACCACAAATGCCTGAATGCCCGCCAGAAATCCCAGCGCGGCGATCCAGCCTGACCCTGCCCATAAAATCAGCGCTACCAGCAATACGCTGGCCAGCACACTCAGTGGCCGCCACCAGAAACCCATATATATTCAGCCGCCCAATGAAATCAAGGTTGGGGAATTATCCCACTTCGGCCGAAAAGCGATAGCCCGAACCGCGTACCGTCTGGATCAGCTCGGAATGGCCGGAAGGCTCCAGCGCCAAACGCAAGCGGCGGATATGAACATCGACCGTGCGTTCTTCCACGAACACATCGTCGCCCCACACCTGATCAAGCAACTGGGTGCGCGAATACACGCGCTCGAGATGCGTCATGAAAAAGTGCAGCAGGCGGAATTCGGTCGGGCCCAGTTCCAGCGACTGGCTGTTTCCCTGCACGCGATGGCTGCCAGGATCGAGCCTCAGGCCGTTGACTTCCACCGGCTCGTCGGTCATTTGCGGCGCCCGGCGGCGCAATACGGCCTTGATGCGCGACACCAGTTCGCGCGGGGAAAACGGCTTGGTCATGTAGTCGTCCGCGCCGGTATCCAGCCCCAGCACCTTGTCGCGCTCTTCGCCACGCGCGGTCAGCATGATGATGGGGACGGGGCGGTAGCGCTCATCGCTGCGCAACCGTTTGCACAGATCAATGCCCGACAGGCCGGGCAACATCCAGTCAAGCAGGATGACGTCGGGCAAGGCGTTTTTAAGATAGGTCAGCGCATGCTCGGCATCTCCCACAGCCGTGACCTGATGGCCCGCCTGCGACAGGTTGAATTTGAGCAGTTCCTGAATCCCGGGTTCGTCTTCGACCAGCAAAATATTGGCAGCCATGTGGCCTCCATGCCTATGCGTTAACAAGCATACTATGACGGTTACATGACCGGTTTATGACAAGGACTCGTCCCGGCGAACGCTTGTCTGTCCGCGCACTGGTAGAATTCCGGGGTTTCCCTCATATTCCGCCCGCCATGGATAAAACCACCCACTTCGGCTACAAACAGGTTGCCGAATCCGAAAAAGCCGCCAAGGTCGCCGAGGTGTTCCATTCAGTAGCCTCGCAATACGACATCATGAACGACCTCATGTCGGCTGGCCTGCATCGCTTGTGGAAGCGGTTTGCCGTGTCCCAGGCGGGTTTGCGGCCCGGGATGCGCGTGCTCGACGTGGCGGGCGGCACAGCCGATTTAACCCGGCTGTTCCTGAAGGAAGTCGGCGAGACCGGCACCGTGCTGCTCACCGACATCAACTTTTCCATGCTGCGCGAAGGCCGCGACCGCATGCTGAACGAGGGTAAAACCCCGCCCAGCGTGCAGTGCGATGGCGAACGGCTGCCGTTCCCCTCGAACCATTTCGATTGTGTTTCCGTGGCCTTCGGCCTGCGCAACATGACGCACAAGGACCAGGCGCTGGCCGAAATGAACCGGGTGCTAAAGCCCGGCGGCCGTCTGCTGGTACTGGAGTTTTCCAAGGTATGGAAGCCACTGGAACCAGCCTATGACCTGTATTCCTTCAAGCTGCTGCCACTGATGGGCAAACTGGTCGCCAGGGATTCCGACAGCTACCAGTATCTGGCCGAATCGATCCGCATGCACCCTGGCCAGGAAGAACTCAAGACCATGATGGAAACCGCCGGCTTCGCCAAGGTCAGCTATCACAATATGACGGCCGGCGTGGTGGCCTTGCACAAGGGCTTCAAGGTTTGATTGCTGCAGGGCTCATCGAGCGCAGCCTCAATCACCTGCTGCAGCAATCGCCCGGCGCGACCGAGGCGCTGCTGCGTCACGCCGGGTGCAGCGTGCGCTTCGACCTGACGCTCGCGCAATTCGATTTCCGCATTGCTGACGATGGCTGCTTGACAGAATCAGTGACGGACACGCCTGACGCCGTGATCAAGCCCACCGCCGCGCTCTTCGCCCGCCTGCCATTCTTCGGCCGTGAAGCACTGCGCCACGCCGAATACAGCGGTGACCCGGCGCTGCTCGCCACGCTCGACCGCGTCTTCAAACAGCTTGATTGGGATGTCGAAGCCGACCTCGCCCCGCACGTTGGCAACATCGCCGCACATCGTATTCACACACTGGGACAGGAAGCCCTGGCCCAGGCCGCCCAGGCCGTCTCCGCATTCGGTATCAATGCCAGCGAGTACATGGTGGAAGAAGCCGAACTGATGGCGCGCGGCGTCGACGTGGCACGCTTCAACCGTGACGTGGATGCACTCGCCGATGGCGCCGCCCGGCTGGAGGCCCGCCTGCGTTTAATGGAAGCCGCCCCCCACCCAACATGAAACTGTTCCGCCTGATCCGCATACTCACCGTCGGCCTGCGATTCGGGCTGGAAGAGTTTTTTCTCGGCCACGAACGAGTGCGCCCGCTGCGCTGGCTGGTGCGTGCCACGCTGTTCTGGCGGCCGCTGAACGAACCGCGCGGTGTGCGTTTGCGCCGCGCCCTGGAAACTCTCGGGCCCATCTTCGTCAAATTCGGACAGATGCTCTCGACCCGGCGCGACCTGGTGCCGCTCGACATCGCCGACGAACTCGCTCAACTGCAGGATCAGGTGCCACCGTTCCCCTCCAGCCAGGCCATTGCCACGCTGGAAACTGCGTACAAAAAGCCGCTGGCCGAAGTCTTTGCCGAATTCGAGGTCACGCCGGTCGCATCAGCCTCGGTGGCGCAGGTGCATTTCGCGCGCCTGCATGACGGCACCGCCGTCGCAGTAAAAGTACTGCGCCCCGGAATCGCCCCGGTCATCGCGCATGATGTGTCGCTGCTCTATGCCGCAGCAGGCCTGATAGAGAAACTCTTCGCCGACGGCAAACGGCTGCGCCCGCGCGAAGTCATAGCCGAATTCGAAAAACACCTGGAAGATGAACTCGACCTGATGCGCGAAGCCGCCAACTGCTCGCAGCTGCGGCGAAATTTCAGGGATTCGGCCTTGCTGATCGTGCCCGAGGTGTATTGGGACTACTGCAGCCGCGACGTCATGGTGATGGACCGCATGGACGGCATCACGGTCAGTCAGGTCGAGCGCCTGCGCGAAGCGGGCGTGGACATTCCCAAACTCGCCGCCACCGGGGTCGAAATCTTCTTCACCCAGGTGTTCCGCGACGGCTTCTTTCATGCCGACATGCACCCCGGCAACATCCTGGTGCGGCCCGATTCCGGGCAATACATCGCGCTGGATTTCGGCATCATGGGCACACTCACCGAAGTCGACAAACAATATCTGGCGCGCAACTTCCTCGCCTTTTTCCGCCGCGACTACAAGAGCGTGGCGCTGGCGCATCTGGAATCAGGCTGGGTGCCGGCCGACACCCGCATCGACGAACTCGAAGCGGCGGTGCGCGCGGTATGCGAGCCAGTGTTCGACCGCCCGCTGAAGGATATTTCCTTCGGCCGTGTGTTGTTGCAGCTGTTCCAGGCGTCGCGCCGTTTCAACGTGGAAATCCAGCCGCAACTGGTGCTGCTGCAAAAAACCCTGCTCAACATCGAAGGCCTTGGCCGCCAGCTCGATCCCGAACTGGATCTGTGGAAAACCGCCAAGCCGTTTCTCGAACGCTGGATGAGCGAGCAGATGGGCTGGCGTGCATTGGTGAAGAATCTGCAGGCCGAAGCCCCCAAATGGGCGGCCCTGCTACCGCAGCTGCCACGACTGGCGCACCATGCGTTGAACGAAAACCGGTTGGCTCAACTGGAAGCCGGCCTGACGCTCATGCTGCGCCAGCAGCACACCCGCAACCGCTGGCTGGGCATTTTTGCATTGCTGCTGGCAGGACTCCTGGCCAGTCAGGTGTGGATGATTATTCAGTAGCCCAGCCAATGCAGTTCAAAAACTAGTCGTCATACTCCGGCCTTTCTGGCCGTTCGATTTCAATTTTCTCGGGCTTTTCCGGTTTCTCCGGCTTTTCTATCTTTTCCGGTTTCTCGATTTTTTCCGGCTTCTCGATCCGTTCGATTTCCACTTTCTCTATCTTTTCCTGCTTCTCTATCTTTTCCGGTTTCTCTGCCTTTTCTAGCTGCTCGATTTTTTCCGGCTTCTCAATTTTTTCAGCCTTTTCAGCGCGCTCGACCTCCGCATCATGCTCACGCCGCTCCTTGCGGTCAGCGTTGGTGCGCTCGGCCTCCTGCTGCAAGCGGTCTTCGTAAGCTTCCGGCTCCGAGGCGTCACTGGAATCGTGCTTTTCATGCGCGTCACCTCGCGGTTTATTCAGGATGGCCGCTCCATCTGATTTTTCGCGGTTATGCTCGCTGTCTTCGTCACGAATTTCAATGCGTTCGATAATTGCCCGGCCACCCTGCTGCCGCGCTTCCACTTTCACCAACTGCCCCGGCCGCAATTCCTTGACGTTGCCTCCCTTGACGCTTGTATTCGCACCCAGACTGAATTCCATCCCGCCGACCTTCAGTTTGCCTGGCTGGCTGGACGGATGAATCTTGTCTTTCACGTTGAGGCGGTCCAGCTTGTCCATGAAACCTCTCAAACCATCGAGTTCAATTCTTTCCGCCTTGAACCCGCCTGCTTCCGGCCTGCCGCTGACGCGGATTTCCTGGCCCGGCTTCAGCCGCTCGCCCACATCCGGCAAACGGATGCGCACACCATTCACCAACGCCACGCCCGACCGGGCCCACTCCACCTCGCCGGTCAGCACATCCGGATCGCCCGCCTTCGCAGGATCAATGCGGCTGGCCACGACATGCTTTGAATCAGTACGATAACCGCTGACTTTTACCCGTTCACCGGGCTGAACTCGCGACATCAAGGGCGGGCTGACCCATTGCCCCCAAACCTTGAGCCGGCCATCCTGATTCACGGTCTCGACACGTCCCACCAGGGTGTGGCGTACCTGGATCTGGCTGGCGCGCAGATTGACGCCCTTGCCTTCGGCTCGCACGGCAACCAGTTGCCCCACTGCCAGCTGATCCGCACGACTGGATTGTCCATCGACCGAAACCGGGGTTTTTGCGTCGTAGTGGATTTCAAGTTCATTCACGCAGAGGCTTCCGAATCCGGTGATGATGCCCACCACACCCGTTCCGCCGGTGCCACTGCCGTCGCCGTCGGTGTGTGCTTGCTGGCCTGTTCCGCCAGCGCCGCTGCCATCCCGGTGACCGGTTCCCCCCATGCCCGAGCCATCATCCTGGCCGGATTTCAAGCCGGTGCCGCCCATGCCTGTTCCGCCATCGACGGGGAAAGGACGGCCACCCGTTGCGCAGGGGTTGGCCCACACGCCAGCGCTCATTGCAGCCAGCAACAAAAAGGAAAACAGTCTTTTCATCATGGCAACGACTTCCGTGTGGGCGCCTCGTCTGCGCGATAAAAATACAGGCCAAAGTTGATGCGGTGGGTGGCGTCCGGCTTCGCTGCATCGGCCTGCTGCAACGCCAGCGCCCTGCGGTTCAGCGCCTGCATGGCTTCGCCAGCCAAGGTTCGCGCATAGTCGGCCAGCTGTTCCGCCGACTGTTCGGTGAGCTGATCGAAATAGACACATTGATCCAGCATGGGAGGCTGTCCCGCGGTCAGGTTGTGCTCACTCGCCGCCAGATGATCGTGGATCACCTTGCCAAAATAAAAAAGCTTTTCTTCCACCCCGTGTACAGGGATGAAAGCTTCGGTCCGCAGCACCACCCGATCCCGGTTATCCAGTTCCGCTACGCCCAGCCGCAGCCACTCGTCCAGAACGACACGTGGCCGGATATCCTTGTTGACCGTCTGAACCAAACGCTCGAACGAGGCATCCCCCCCTTGCGCCGCCTGCCGTGGCAGCGGTTTGGGACGGCCCTTTGCATCCAGATAAGGTGTCTCACCCAACCAGCGTGAAACCAGTTGTGCCCCCAGGGAAACGACAGCTGGCGGTGGCGCATCCGCCATCATTTCTCCGCGCAGCCGCTTGACGTCCTGACGGTGTATGCCGGTCAGCAGACTGACGCGGCTATCCGTTTGCGGCCGATCATCCAGCGGAAATTCGCGGGTCGCCACTTCAACGTACGTCAGCTTCAGCAGATTGGCCAAATAGGGATATTGCACGCTGAAAGACAGCAGCAGACGAACCAGCGGGCGTAGCAGTCTCCGGACCGCCATCACCAGAGACAGGGGCGGTGCGATGGGACCGGAGTCCGTGCGAGGCTTGAATGAAGGGAAAGCCATGTTTCCTGTTTAACCCATTTCCAAGTGGAATGACATCAATCCTTTACTACCCGGGCGAAGCACGCCCCCGGCTCAAGGCAATACCTTGTCAATTTTCAGCTGAACGTCCTTGCTCCCCGGACGGATCGGTCCAATCATCCCTTCCAGGTCACCGCTTTGCGGAGTCGCATTACCCGAACGGGAAATGCGGGCCACCACCATGACCGGGCCTGCGCTCGAAAGGTTCATGCCGGGTGCCATGGCGCTGGAATCATCCAGCGTAAATGGCATGGGCAATTCACGAAAAGACTTGTTCAGGATGGCCAACGGCATGCGCGAGCCTTTCTCGGCGCGCGCAAAGATAAAGACCGTGTCATTCGGTTTGACCTTCGCGGCCAGTTGCGGGGCCAGGCTCACCGTCCCGCTGATGGTGGCCGACCCCGCGGCCCGCTCCATCGGCGCAGGTTTGGGCGGCATGATCGTGGGCAGCGCCGCCACCGGACTGCCGCCAGCCAGAGCCCGGGCTTCTTCGAGGCTGCTCCCGATCGATTGTGCAAATTCCGAATCGGCGGGCGCAGTCTGCACCACCTTTTCCCAGTAGCCGACGGCACCCGGGTAATCCTTGCGCTCGAAAGCCGCGGTGCCGGCCAATGCCAGCGCTTTCAGATTGGCGGGGTCGATTTTCAGGGCCCGCTTGATGATTTCAAGCGGTTTCCCGTCCAGCTTCTGGCCTTGCGACATGGCCAGCGCATCGGCATAGTCCGCCAGCAACTGGGCATCGGCCGGCAGCAGTGCGGCGGCTTTTTCATAGGCCACAGCCGCCTCAGGAAAACGACCCAGCACGTTGTAGGAACGGGCCAGCGTGGCCCAGCCCTCGCCATCTCCGGGGTTGTTTTTCAGTCGCGCAGCGAGTTCGTCCGCACTGGCCCGGATCTGCTCGAAAGACATGCTATGCGGACTACCCTGGGGGGCCGCGGTGGCAGCAACCGGAATGGGTTCCAGCGGGGCGACCGCCGCAGGCGAACCCAGCTTGAGGTAAAGCCCCACCGCCGACGCCGGCAACAATACAGCAACCATGATCGCCACCCAGCGGCCATTCGAACTCGTATTGACCGGCGCGCGATCCTTGAGCGTGGCCAGCGCATCTTCGAGCACACGCTTGCCCAGCTCGGTTTGCTCGGATTCGAATTCGTCTGCACTGAGCGTGCCATTGTCCCGGTCGGTCTGCAATTGCCTGAGCTGATCACGATGAATCAGCACATTCGACTGGAAATGCGGCATACCGCCTTCCGCCTTGCGCTGGCGCGTCAATGGCAGCAAGACAAATGCCAAACCCAGGGCAATCATGGTGCCCGCCAAAATCAAAAAACCTGTCATTTCCATTTCCTGTAGAACATGCGCTCAAATCCGCGATACATCAGGGCGCATTAGATATCCCAGCGATAGCCCACATAAAAAAAGTGTTGCTGGCTGATACTCTCGTCGCCGGGCGCGGTCTCTGTCGAGTGTTCAAAAGTGTAATCGGCCTCCAGAGACAGGTTGCTGCCTTCCCGCTTATAGGTCAGACGAATCTCGGGCGTCCAGCGAACCAGATCGGTATTGGGGTCGGTTTGCTGCTGATAGTATTTCAGCGAGGGCTCAAGCGTCCAAGGGCCCAGCCGGGTCGTGTTGTTGTAGACCAGCATTTCACCGTGGTAGGTGTCACCCTGGTTTAGAGACAGATTGAACACATGCACGTCATTCGCCGTCAAAAGACTGGAGCCGATGGTACGCAACGCAACCGTGTAAATATTTCCGGTGGCCGGCGTAGGTGGAATAACCGTTCCATCATCCAGGGTCTGACCGGGTAGCGCGCCCGTACTGGCCCAGCTGAAATCACCACCCAGTTGCCAGGTTTCATTCAGCGGCGTCAGGAATCCCGCCGTGGCCGACTTGGAAATGGCGCTCGCACCCTGCGCCCAAGTGCGAATCTGATCCTCGGACTTGGTCTGGAGTAATTGCTTGATGCTGACGGGAACCGGCGACATACCTGTCACCGCAGCGTTATACAGGGCAGCCGTGGTGGTGAGCGGCGGCGAGCGGCGATAATCCAGTCCAAAGTTGTAGCTGGTTCCCCCCTCAAACTGCCAGTTGCTCTGCACGGTGCCAATATTGAGCACGCCATAGCTCACATCGTAATCCAGCAGGGTACTGACGGAACCACTCGTGGCAGTAAACCCCAGCTCCAGCCCCACGGCACGCCGATCCACGATGCCATCCGCGGTCTGATCAATAAAGTAGGTCTTGGCGCGCAAGTGCTCGGTCAACCTGTCCGCGTCCAAGCTCACCCCCCAGAATTTGCGGTCGGTTTCCAGAGAAGGGAAATCCACGGGCATGCCCACAACCACATTGGCACGCCAGTCAGGCACAAATTCGTAGCCCAGCTGGGCACCATCGAAACGGCCGAGTACGCCGCCGGATGTCGGGGTCTGGCGGCCCACTTTGGCGCTGAATCCGTTCTGGTAGCCTTTGTAGTCATAGTAAGCCGACAGAACACGGCTCCGATTTGGGCGCGTATCGAGAAAACTGCGCGTGTCATCCCCCCGGAACACCAATTTCTGATCCGCATCGCCATCCCGGTATAAGCCTTTGAGGTCGAGCTGGCTTCTCAGCTCTGACTGGTCGGTAGACGAAATCGATGAAGTTCCCGGTACGCCAAGGGTATTGAAGGCGGTTTGCGTTTGCGATTGGCCACCGTAATAAAACTGGGAAAAACTGCCGGAAACGGTTTTGACAACGGTTGCATCCCGGACTTTGACTTTGCGCGCACCTGGAGCCGGCACTTTCAATTGGGCAAGGTGCTGACGCACCCGATCCGCGCCTGGCCCGTCCGGGAATAATTTCAGGTAAAGATCGTATTCCGCCTTGGCTTTGGCCAATTCTCCATTACGTTCTCGCGCCAGGCCGATCAGTTCCTGCGCCTCCTGCGAATAGGTATTGGGCGGCAACAACAATATCTGGTTGAAACTGTTGATAGCCAGTTCGTAATTTGCCGCATTGAGTGCTTCCTGCGCCCTGGGCATGAGCGCTGACGCCTGGTCCGCCACTTCGGGTAGCGGTGCCTGCACCTGACCTGGCTCGGGCCTTGCCCTGGCAGAGACGGCAGCCAACATTTCCTGCCTGCGCTTCTGCAGATCGGTCACCCCGGATTCCGGAAATTGGGCCAACAGCTTGGCGCGAGCCTGTTCCGCCTGTTCAGGCGTGGCAAAGTAGCCCAGGTTCAATTCATGTAGCGTCTTGCCTTCACGGGTCTGCTGCGACGTAAAAACATCGTAATCCTGAAACTCACGGGGGATGATTTTGCCGCTCAACTCGTTTTTGCTGGTCGAACTCAAGAGCGTCAGGGCATAACGCTTGCTATCCGAAACAAGCGTTTGTTTTCTGAGCTTGTCGCCAAAAATCAGGACAACACTACGGCCATTCGCCCCGGCACGTACCGTGACCTTGGCGGGCATCTTGTCCTTGCCAATCAGCAGGGTCAGCTTTTGGGTCTGTTCAGTCTCCGGGTCAAAGGTCGCCGTCACCCCGGGAAGCTGCTCAAAGGGTTTGGACCGGAGCGTTTCAATCGACTTGATTTCTTTCAGATCGTCGCTTTGCACCAATTTGAAATACACCAGGATGCTATTGCTCTTGCCGACCGGGACCGCACGTAAAAACTGGATCCGGGCATTGAATTGCAGCTGAATGACATTTTCAAAATTGTCAGGCTGAACCTGGATTTCGTCCAGAATGCGCGCCATCGCAGATTGCGGACTGATTGCCAGAACACTGCAACCGATCAGCGCCACCACCAGCGTTTTTCTAGATGTAAAGAACATATGTATCCTGTTTTGATTGCTGAATATTGTCCATGTTTCCTAAGGGGAACCGACCCAAATAGTCCCCAGGCCGTTCAAACAGGCAGCCGGCCAATGACTTAATCCCATTTGACATAGGCCACCCCTTTGTTTCCCAGAGGTCTATGGCAGCCGGACTGGGAGCAATCGGTGCCAGAACTGGATTCGTGTGTCACGCTTTTTTTCTCCATGCTGCCCAGGTAACTGGTGCCGCTGGCGTGACAGGTTTTGCAGCCGGTCACAATATTGTTGTGATCCATATTGCTCGACCAGCTGCTAGTGCTGGTGTGGCAGGCCTTGCAGTCCTTGTTCCCCACCAAAGCCGTCGGAATGTGATTCGTCGGTTTGGCCGTAGCCCCAGCCGCCGTGTAAGCCCCGCCATGGCATGACGCACAAGTGGCACTCACGACTGCAGTGTGGTTCATGGTCACGGTCGTCCACGGCGCAGTTGTCCTGTGGCACGAATCGCAGGCCGCCGTGGTCGGAATATGGCTGGTCGGCTTGCCGGAGGCAGTAGATCCGTTATGACAGGTCGAGCAGGTGCCCGGGGCGACGCCGGTATGGCTGAAGGTCGCGGGGATCCAGGCCGTCGTCTTGTGACAGGTGTCGCACACGGCTGTGGTCGGGATATGGCTGGTCGGTTTGCCAGTGGCAGTCATCCCGTTGTGACAGGTCGCACAGGTGCCTGGCGCCACACCGGTATGACTGAAGGTCGCGGGGGTCCAGGCCGTCGTCTTGTGGCAGGTATCACAGGACTTTGTCGTCGGGATGTGGCTGGTCGGCTTGCCGGTGGCGGTGGATCCGTTATGGCAGG
>JASJPE010000040.1:0-5002 GCA_031426895.1 Thiobacillus sp.
CACCTCCAATCGGTTAGATGGAGGTGTCAACTAATTTGGGGGAAGGTTAGCGTCCCGCTTGAATGATGAGTTAGAGCCTGACCATATACATGCGGTAAAAAGCCACGTGGTGTAGATGCTTATAAATACACATACTGCGGCAAACAACATTACATGAGTGCTGATTGCAAAATATAGCGCGCATATCAATGGCAAAGTGAGCAGGAATGAAACTGCGTAGCGAACACCAGGTGAAAAGGTTGCTAACCGATATGCAAAGACAGCAACACAAAAATAACCAAGCGATAAACATAGACCAATCAATATGTAGGTTGATAAGTATGTGATGGCTAAGGGGCGCGAGGGCTCTAAAACTCCCGCTACAAACATTGCTAGAAATATTGGCGCTGACAATGCCAGCAATCCTAAACCTAGCGATGTAATGCGTATAAACATTAACGGGCTCTAACGTAATTTAGACGGCTTCAACTTTAATCTGGAGTGCCGTCTAAATCAACAATATGAACGCATCCATAAGAAAACATTGATGTATTGGCTTGAGATGATTTTTATACAGGCCTAAAATTTGGTGGATGGAAGTTAAGGTTGTTTCTCAGGATTCTCCCAAGCTGCTCGACCGGGTGCGCGCAGAAATCAGGTTGCGCCATTACAGCCTGCGTACCGAGCAGTCGTATGTCGACTGGGCGCGGCGTTTCATTCTGTTTCATCACAAGCGCCATCCAGTAGAAATGGGGGCGACAGAGATCAGGGATTTTCTTTCGCACCTGGCGGTGGACCGACAGGTTTCGGCTTCAACGCAAAACCAGGCCAAGTCTGCGCTGTTGTTTTTGTATCGTGAGGTGCTGAAGGTCGAGTTGCCCTGGCTGGATGAGATTGTTGTTGCCAAGTCGGCGAAGCGCCTGCCGGTGGTGCTGACTCAGGTTGAGGCGCGCGCGCTGTTGAACGAGATGTCTGGAACGATGGGGTTGATCACCGGGCTGTTGTATGGAACCGGCATGCGCTTGCTTGAGGGATTGCGGTTGCGCATCAAGGATGTGGAATTCAGCCGCCGCGAGATCATCGTGCGCGAGGGCAAGGGTAACAAGGACCGGGTGACGGTGTTACCGGAAAATCTGATTCTGCCGCTGACGGCACATCTGGTGAAGGTGCGTGCGCTGCATGAGCGCGATCTCGAAGCGGGTTTTGGGGCAGTTTATCTTCCCGACGCGCTTGCCGTGAAATATCCCAATGCAGCCAGGTCATTGGGCTGGCAGTTCGTTTTCCCTTCGCCGGTGCGCTCGGTTGATCCGCGATCCGGTGTTGGGCGGCGGCATCATGTCTATGAAACCAGTGTGCAGCGTGCCGTGCGCGAGGCGTCACGGGCAGCGGGTATTCATAAGCCGGTGACGCCGCATGTGTTGCGGCACTCCTTTGCCACGCATCTGCTGCAGGCGGGTTACGATATCCGGACAGTACAGGAACTGCTGGGCCACAAGGATGTGGCGACAACGATGATCTATACCCATGTGTTGAATAAAGGCGGACGCGGGGTGACAAGCCCGCTGGATATGTGATGACAGATAAAGATTACATGCGCGCCGCGTTGGAATTGGCCCAACAGGGCCGGGAAGCGGGCGAGGTGCCGGTGGGTGCGCTGGTGGTATGCGGCGGCGAAATTGTCGGTCGCGGGTTCAACCAGCCGATTTCCAGCCACGACCCCACGGCGCATGCCGAGGTGATGGCGTTGCGCGATGCAGCGGCACGGGTGGCGAATTACCGGCTGGTGGGCTGCACACTTTATGTCACGATGGAGCCGTGCGTGATGTGTGCGGGGGCGATTCTGCATTCACGGGTGGCGCGGGTGGTGTATGGCGCAAAGGAATACAAGACCGGCGCGCACGGCAGCATCATGAACGTATTTGCCGAGCCGCGGCTCAATCATCATTGCGAGATTGTGGGCGGGGTGCTGGCAGACGATTGCGCGGCGATGATCTCGGGGTTTTTCGAGGCGCGGCGTCAGCAGAAAAAGGAGGTGGTGCAATGAGCGATCTGGTAATCGACGTGGATATGCGGCTGCAGCAGTTGTATCTGTGGGAGCCGTATCCGGATGGCGATATATTGATTCGCCAGTATCCCGTTTCCACCGCGGCCAACGGGGCGGGCGAGGAAAACGACAGTTATTGCACGCCACGCGGGCGACACCGTATCGCCGAAAAAATCGGTGCCTTTGCACCGCTGTGTTCGGCTTTCAAGTCACGTCAGCCCACGGGCGAAGTCTGGACCCCCGAACTGGATGCCGAGTATCCCGGCCGTGACTGGATCCTGACCCGCATTCTGTGGCTGGAAGGTCTGGAGCCGGGCAAGAACCAGGGCGGCACGGTGGATACGCACAACCGCTATATCTATATCCACGGCACCAACGAAGAGCACAAGCTTGGCACCCCGGCATCACACGGCTGCATCCGCATGAAAAACGCCGATGTGGCGGAACTGTTCGATCTGGTGAAGGAAGGGACCGAGGTGCGCATCAGCGCGTGAGCCCTGCGTGAAGGCAGGGCTCACCAATAAAAAACCCGGCCTCTACCGGGTTTTTTATTGGTTGCAGTGTCTGCTTACTGCAGCACCACCAGTGCAACGCGGCGGTTTTGAGCGCGGCCGGCTTTATACATGTTGCTGGCAACCGGGGCGGTTTCACCGTAGGAAATCACGTTCATGCGATGCAGGGCAATCCGGCCGCTCATGGCCAGGTGGCGGCGCACGGCTTCGGCGCGAGCCTGGGCGAGTGCGAGGTTGGCGGCGGGGGCGCCGATGCTGTCGGTGTGGCCCTGAATTTCGATGTAGATGTTTTTGTTGTCGGCCTTGATCTTGGCGGCAAAGTCGTCGAGCATTTTTTCCGCATCGGCAGAGAGCACGCTCTTGTCAGGTTTGAAGGCAACCGTGCCGGAGAGAGCAGTTTCGTAGAGAAACTTGCCTTCTGCCAGCTTGCCTGCGGCATTGGCGCGGTCGAGTGCTTCCTGCGCGGTGCGCGACAGGTCATTGATCGCGGTTTGCTGGTTGTTGACGCGGCCTTCCAGGCTTTGGTGGAGGGCGGCGGACTGGCTCATTTCACCGTCCATGCGCTTGTTCAGGCTGCCGACCTGCTCGTTGACGTAGTCCTTGGTGGCGCAGCCTGCCAGCAGAACAGCGCAGCCCAGTGCCAGTGAAACGGTACGGATGATCATTTTTATATGCTCCCTGAGAATGAACCGGTTGGTGTGCCTAGTACGACAACCCATAAGTTTCGCTATGTTCGACGCGCCCCGCATCACCGATTGCTTTGTCGCTCATCCTCGCCATAGAACGACTATGGCTGCGGTTCGCTTCGCGCACTCGGCGCGCGGATGCGCGTCTCGACATGTACGCAACCTTATGGGTTGTCGTACTAGCCTGGCTACGCACTTCGCAGTCTAGTTGCTCTTTTGTTTTGGACAACCGGCAAGCCATCGTTTGATGCCCGGCACGAAGCCCGCGTCCAGACAACCGGGCTCACCCTGTTATCGGTAGCCCGTCATTAAGCTTGAGCCAGCCCTTGGCGATGCGGTAGATCACCCAAACATAGGTCACGCCCAGCACCACCCAGCCCACCAGCGCGATCAGGGTGATCCATCCCAGGATGGTCCACAACACCGCAAACCAAAAGGTACGGATCTGCCAGCGAAAATGGCTTTCCAGCCAGGTGCCCCTGGCATCTTCACGTTTGAGGTAATTCAGCACGATGCCGACGATGGCAGGGACACCGGAAAACAGCGACAACGCATAGACAGCATAGATCACATGGCTCAGTGTTTTGAGGCTGGCCAGTTTTTCGTCGGGGCTCGGCATGGAATGCGTATTCATCAACGTGACTTCTCGTAAATCGGCATCATCTGTGGCACCAGTGCGTTCAGCGCCTGAATGCGGTTATCCGGCGAAGGGTGGGTGCTGAGAAACTGCGGCGGACCGTTGCCGCTGGCTGCGCCCATTTTTTCCCACAGCCGCACGGCTGCACGCGGATCGAAGCCGGAGCGGGCGGCGAGTTCGATGCCGTAGCGGTCGGCCTCGGATTCGCCGGTACGGCTGTTGGGCAGGGTCAGTGCAATATCTGCAACCGGCCCCAATGCCGAGAGATCCTGCCCGGCGACGATGGAGCCAAGCACCATGCCGCCCTGCATGGCCAGGGCGCGCGACATGCGCTCGCGGCCATGGCCCAGCAGCGCATGGGCAATTTCATGACCCATGATCTGGGCGATTTCATCGTCGGAGAGTTTCAGCTTGTCGATGATGCCGGTGTAGATCGCCATCTTGCCGCCAGGCATGCACCAGGCGTTGAGCGTGGGCTCGTCGATCACGGCCACCGACCATTTCCAGCTTCGGCTCGGCGCGTACATGCCGCCTGCCTGCACGATCAGCTTGTCGGTGATGCGCTTGACGCGGGCATTCAGCGCCGCATCGGTGCTGAGCTTGCCCTTTTTCTGCGCTTCGCTCAGCGTTTGCGTGTAGGCCTGGGCCGACGACGCCTGCGCCTGTTCTTCCGACACCAGCACCAACTGCTTGCGGCCGGAGACCGGGTTTTCCTGACAGCCAGCCAGGCTGGTGGCGAGCAGTGCAGCGACGATGAGTGTGCGTTTCATGGCAGTTTCCTTTGTCCAGAATGACAGGATGGGCTCAGATGCCGCGCAAAAGTTCGTTGATGCCGACTTTGGAGCGGGTCTTTTCGTCGACCTTCTTCACGATCACCGCGCAATACAGACTATAGCTGCCATCCTTGGACGGCAGGTTGCCGGACACCACCACCGAGCCGGCAGGGATGCGGCCGTAGGTGACTTCGCCGGTTTCGCGATCGTAGATCTTGGTGCTCTGGCCGATGTACACGCCCATCGAGATGACTGCGTTGTCTTCGACAATCACGCCTTCCACCACTTCGGAGCGCGCGCCGATAAAGCAGTTGTCACCGATGATGGTGGGGTTGGCCTGAACCGGTTCGAGCACGCCGCCGATGCCGACG
>JASJPE010000041.1:0-37650 GCA_031426895.1 Thiobacillus sp.
AAAGCTGATTTGGAATTTGAATCAGGCAAGCAAGAAATAGCTGCATTGGCGGTTTGCGCTTCGCGTTGCGCGGCCTCACGCGTGTATTGCAGGGCGCGCGTGTCCTTGATGGCGGCGAGCACACTCTGAAATTCGGTGAGGCCGCCGTGCTCAATTGCCTGACGGATGCTGGCAGCCTGTTCTGCCGTGCCGTGCTTCATGGCATAGAGCAGGGGCAGGGTGGGTTTGCCTTCGGCAAGGTCGTCCCCGATGTTTTTACCGGTTTTGAGAAAGTCACCCGAGTAATCGAGCACGTCGTCGATCAACTGGAATGCAGTGCCGAGGTGCATGCCATAGCATGCCAGCGCATTTTTTTCTTCTTCTGTGCCGCCGCCAATAACAGCGCCCAATCGGCCCGCTGCTTCAAACAGCTTGGCCGTTTTGTAGCGAATGACGCGCAGATAATTGTCTTCGTTGATGTCGGGATCGTGGCAGTTGAGCAACTGCAGCACTTCACCTTCGGCAATGGTGTTGGTGGCGTCCGACAGGATGCGCATGACTTCCATGTTGTCGACGCCGACCATCATCTGGAAGGCACGCGAGTAGAGAAAGTCACCGACCAGTACGCTGGCTGCATTGCCAAACAGTGCGTTGGCGGTTTCGCGGCCACGTCGCAGTTCGGATTCGTCGACGACATCATCATGCAGCAGTGTTGCGGTGTGGATGAATTCCACGACGGCAGCGAGTTCGTGATGTGCCTTGCCCTGGTAATTGAAGCAGCCTGCCGACAGCAGCACCAGCGCGGGGCGCAGTCGCTTGCCGCCGCTGTTGATGATGTATTCGGAAACCTGGCGGATGAGCACCACGTCGGAATACAGGCTTTGGCGGATGACTTGATCGACGGCATGCATGTCGTCGGCCAGATAGGATTGAAGGCTCTCCAGAGACACGATTCAGGCTGGTTGTTGGCTAAGCCCGCAATGGTAGCAGCCCTGCGGCGGTTTTTCACGACCGGACGCATCTTCAAAATGACCTGCTGAATGGTTTGACTTGTGTCATGGACCCCGCTACAATCTCGCGCTTTCCTGGGTTCGAATTGGTTGGAGACCCCCATGTACGCAGTCATCAAAACCGGCGGCAAGCAATATCGCGTGAGCGCCGGTGACAAACTTAAAATTGAAAAGCTGGACGGTGAAATCGGAAGCGAGATTACCTTTGACCAGGTGCTGATGGTGGGCGATGGTGCCGACATCAAGATGGGCGCGCCCATGTTGCGTGGCGCCACGGTTACAGCCACAGTGCTGAACCAGGCTCGCGGCGACAAGATCAAGATCTTCAAAATGCGCCGTCGCAAGCATTATCGCAAGAGCCAGGGCCATCGTCAGCACTTCACCGAAGTGCAAATCGGCGGCATTACGGCATAAGGAGCACGAAATATGGCACACAAGAAAGCAGGCGGCAGTTCACGTAACGGTCGCGACTCGGAATCGAAACGTCTGGGCGTCAAGCGCTACGGCGGCGAACTGGTTCTGGCTGGCAACATCATCGTGCGTCAGCGCGGCACCCAGTTCCATCCCGGTGACAACGTTGGTATCGGCAAGGATCATACCTTGTTTGCCAAGGCTGAAGGTACGGTCAAATTCGAGATCAAGGGTGCTGCCCGTCGCAGAATGGTTCGCATCGAGCCGGTCGCAGCCTGAATTGATTTGAACTGAGTTCAACTCGACAGCCAAAAAGCCCTGTCCCCGGATAGGGCTTTTTTGTTTTGCAGGGTTAATTAGGTTGGGTCCAATATGAAATTTATCGACGAAGCGAAAATTGAAGTGCTGGCCGGCAAGGGTGGCGACGGCAGTGCATCGTTTCGCCGTGAAAAATATATTCCCAAGGGCGGGCCGGATGGCGGTGATGGTGGTCGCGGCGGCAGCGTGTTTGCGGTGGCTGATCGCAATATCAATACCCTGGTCGAGTTTCGCTTCAAGCGCATTTTCAAGGCGCAAAAAGGTGAAAACGGACGTGGTGCGCAATGCTATGGCAAAGGTGGCGACGATCTGATCGTTCATGTGCCGGTCGGCACGGTATTCACCGATATCAACAGTGGCGAAGTGGTGGCTGATCTGGCTGAGCACGATCAAACGATATGTCTGGCCAAGGGCGGCAAGGGCGGCCTGGGTAACCAGCACTTCAAATCCAGTACCAATCGTGCGCCACGTCAGCACACGCTGGGTGAACCGGGTGAGGAATGGGAGCTGGCGCTGGAGTTGAAGGTGCTGGCTGATGTGGGCTTGCTGGGGATGCCCAATGCAGGAAAATCGACCTTCATTCGCGCCGTGTCGGCGGCTCGTCCCAAGGTGGCCGATTACCCATTCACCACTTTGGCGCCCAACTTGGGCGTGGTGCGGGTGGATAGTGAACGCAGCTTTGTCATTGCTGATATTCCCGGGTTGATCGAAGGCGCGGCAGAGGGAGCAGGCCTGGGCCACCAGTTTTTACGGCATTTGCAGCGTACGCGGGTACTGCTGCATCTGGTGGATATTTCGCCGCGCTGGGAGGCCGGTGACCCGGTGCACGAGGCGCGTGCCATCGTTGAGGAATTGAGGAAATACGATCAGGCGCTGTATGAAAAACCGCGCTGGCTGGTGCTGAACAAGATCGACATGGTGGACGAGACCGAGCGCAAGGCCGTGGTTGAGCAGTTTATAAAAGACTATGACTGGCAGGGGCCGGTGTTTGCGATTTCGGCGCTGGATGGAACGGGCTGCAGCGCACTGACTTACGCGATCATGGACTATCTTGGCGCGCAAGTTGCGCGACCTGTCGAGGATGAACCCGCAGCCGGGTCGCCAACGGTTGATTAATATTCCTGTGATTCAGCAAGCGTAATCTCGTCACTGCTCACACGTTTCCAGTCGTTTTCCACCAGCGCAACCTGATACTTGGCCCAACGCGCGAATTCCACGGGGCTACAGTGGCCTTTCTTGCGGCGGCAGGTGCCGGCAATTCCCTTGAAGTGAAGCACCTTTTCGCCGGTTTCGGGGTCGATACGGATATCGGCCAACTGGCGCACTCCCCAGGTGCGGCCATAGGCACCATTGCTGTAGAAATAGCCTATTTTCAGTTCATCCAAACTCATGTCGTGATACGCCGGTAAATGTCGGTAACCTTGACCGGTAATTGTCGCACGTCATCCAGAATGACATAACGCGCTGCCCCGTACATGTGTGGCAGATAATCGCGGGCGTCGCGGTCGAGGGTGATGCAGAAGGGATGAATCCCGGTGCGGCTGGCTTCCAGCAGCGCCATGCGCGTATCCTCGATGCCATACACGCCACGATAAACGTCAAAATAATCATCCGGCCGGCCATCGGATAGCGTGACCAGCACACGGGTCCTGGCTTCAACCTGATTCAGCAGTTTGGTCATATGGCGCAAGGCAAAGCCCATGCGCGTGTATTCCTGCGGGCGGATGCCCGAGATGCGCGCTTTCACCTCGTCGTCGTAATGCTCGTCAAAAGTCTTGATGCGAAACAGTTCGCAGCGCTTGCGGGTGGTGCCGGAAAAACCATAGATCGCATAGCGGTCGCCCAGCAATTCCAGGGCCTCACATAACAGGATCAGTGCTTCGCGTTCGGCTTCGTTGATCCAGCCCTTGGTGGAGCCGCTCATGTCGACCAGAAAAGCGACGGCGATGTTTCGTTCAGCGCGGTGTGTGTGCATGAACAGGCGGTCGCTCATCTCGCTGCCGTCACGTGCGTCGGCCAGTGCTTCAATCAGTGCGTCGAGATCGATTTCATCGCCCTGGGTTTGCCGTTTCTCAAGCCGGTTTTCATCACGCAGTGCTTCAAATTTCTTGCGCAGATGCCTGACCAGGCCGGCATGCTTGCCGAGCGTGTCGCGATAAAAATCATCGTAGGCCGGGGTCACGGTTTTCTCCCGCATCACGCACCAGTTCTTGCGGTAATGCTGGCGGCCATGATCCCACTCGGGATACAGTTCGGCGCCTTTCTCGTGATAGGTGCCTTGCCATACTGCGTCGGCGTCTTCCGGCTGGTCGAACACGAGATTCGGATCGTACTCGCCGTCACCGGCTGGTGTCAGGTAGTCCGGAGGAATCTCGCCAAAGTCCAGATAGACCGATGTGAGGAGTTGCTTGACCCCGTCGGGAGGCGCGATGGGGGCGTCGTCGAGGGTGATCTCGAAATCGAGCTGGCCGTTTTCGTCGCGTGGTTCCACGTTCAACTCGGGCGGTATGTCTGGTGCGGTTTTCGGATTGCCTTGATTGGTTTTGTGTTCGTCCAGCAGCTCGGCCAGCTTGATGCGCAGGCGGGCCTTTTCCTTGTCCAGCCGGGCGGTGCGTGCGGCGGCAATCGCATCCGGGCGCAGGCAGCCCTGATCACTCCACTGCGGGCAGTCTGTTTCTGCGTAAGCAGCATCCAGCAGAGCCAGACTGTCATCCTGTGTGGCCTCATGATGGGAAAGCGTGGCTTCAAATGCGTGCCAGCTTGGGGGTAAGGCAGGATCCAGTTGCGTACGCAAGTATTGCATCTGCCGGTGCAGCCCCGGCAACTCGCGTTTGATGCGAGAGGTCAGGCGCAGTGTTTCCAGTGCGTAAAGCCGGGTCAGGGCGCGTTCGGGATCGGCATAGCGGGCAGCGACGCCAGCATAGTCAATACGCAGGGTTCCGAAACGGGTCTGTGCCCAAAGCAGGGCGACGGTGGCTTTGGCAAGCTGGAAGTTGTCATCCAGATTCGGGTGCGCGGCAATTAGCGGCGGCAACACGATGCGCTCGCCATCGGTCCAGGCGGCGTCACCTTCTTCCAGTTTCAGGCGACGCCCGGAAAGGCCGCAGACAAAGTTACCCAGAATGGGTGCGATATCCTCGAACAATGCGCCGGCGGCATCGTTCTGATGTTGGGTCTCGTCAAAGCTGTCGACCTGCTCCATGATCCTGAGCGCGTTTTGCAGGCCGGTGCGATCGAATATGTCGCAGGTATGCACTGCCCAAGCTTCGAGTAAACGCCGTTCCATGCGGGGGAGCAGGGCCGGGGCGCGACGGCCGAATTGCCAGGCAAGTGTGATGTGGGTGGAGGCAATGCGGCGTATCCAGCCGAGGATGAAGTCCTGCTCATCGCGGGCCAGTGTGGCGAGTTCGGCGGCGAGTTCCTCTACCCTGAAATAGGTGAATTCGGTTTCCAGCCAGACATGGAGATCGGCCTCCATTCCGGTCGAGGTAAGCGGCGCCAACGCCATAATTAAAGCGACGCCATCAGAAGATGGACGAGGAGAGTTCCTGAATCGCTTTGAGCATGTCGGCATCGTCGGTGACTGCCTGGGCAACGGCAGCTTTGCATGCGGTAACCGGGCTTACGCCGTCAGCGATCAGCTTGCCGGCATGGACCAGCAGGCGGGTGGAGGCGCCTTCTTCCAGTCCACTGCCTTTGAGGTTGCGAGTCATCTGCGCAAAGCGCACCAGGTTGTCGGCGATGGATTCAGAGACCCCGGACTCGGTGGCGACGATGCGGCGCTCAAGTGCGGCAGATGGGTAATCGAATTCCAGCGCAACAAAACGTTGCCGGGTGGATTGCTTCAAGTCCTTGAGCACGCTCTGGTAGCCGGGATTGTAGGAGATGGCGAGGCAGAATTCGGGCGTGGCTTCAACGGTCTGGCCGAGTTTTTCCATTGGCAGGGTACGGCGGTCGTCAGCTAGCGGGTGGATCACCACCATGGTGTCCTTGCGGGCCTCGACGATCTCGTCCAGATAGCAGATGCCGCCACAGCGCACGGCGCGGGTGAGTGGGCCATCAACCCACACGGTTTCGCCGCCTTTGACCAGATAGCGGCCGACCAGATCGGAGGCGGTGAGGTCGTCATGACAGGATACGGTGATCAGCGGGCGCTTCAGTCGCCAGGCCATGTGTTCCATGAAGCGCGTTTTACCGCAGCCGGTGGGGCCTTTCAGCAGTACCGGAATTTGTTGGCGGTAGGCTGCTTCAAACAACTGGATTTCTTCGCCAACCGCTTCGTAATAGGGTTCTTTTTCTATCAGGTGGTGGGCAGGGTCAAGGGTGCGGGCATTCATGGTCAGGGTGGCTTTCGGAGTAGTGCGTCAGAAGCAGCCTGATTGCTGTTTTTTTCGTTCGAGTTCGCGGACTTCCTCGTTCCACTTGTTCATTTGTTCCAGTGTGTAGCCCTTGCGGCGCACCTGATCCATCTTGTCGAGCGCCTTGCCGAGCTTGTCAGATAGCGAGTCGCATTGCTTGGCGGATGTGCTCTGAGCTGATTTTCCGGAGGGCCCCGTGCTTTTCACAATCTGCCTGGTTTCGAGCTGAATTGTGGCGGGTTCTGGAATCAACTTTGCTGGTGTTGAAACGGCATGCGGTGTGGGTGCGATCTGCACGTGAGGCTTATCGGGGATGGGTGGAGGATCGATTTCCACCGTGCGGGATTCGCGCGCATTGCGACAAGGCTGGTTGCTGTAGGTGGTTTTCCCTTGCGCGTCGATGCACTTGTTAAGCGTGACCTGCGCCAACACAGCGGGAGGGCACAGGGCTGACAACGCGAACAGGATGAGCGCAGGGAATCGCATAGACTTAATTCTCGTTAGAGTACTTGTCATCCTCAATGGCCATTTTCTTCTGGAACTCAGCTTCCTGATTCTGCGCGGCCAAAGCACGCTTGCGTTCCAGCCGTTTTTCATACACACCCGGGTGCTGTTCGATAAAGTCTTCACCGAATAGTGCGTGCCGTAAAAAATTCAAAGCAAAGTCGAGCAAGGCTTCATCGTCGGCCACCAGCAACGCCATGATTTCGACGGGTATGTTATAGGTTTCGTTGAAGCTGGGGCTCATGATGAAGGCGCGAAAGCGATCCATGTCGTAGCTCGCCATGAAAAACAGCTGGTTGGAAACCGGAGTGGGTTTGCCAATAGCGGGGCCGGCCGACTTGCGTTTGACGATCAGTTGGCGCCAAGCATGTGCCTTCTGATCGTATTCGGCCACGCCTTGTTCGGTGCGGTATTGTTCAATGGTTTGCGTCTTGTCCTCTAAATGACCGAGGCAGTGCTTTTCCTTGACCATGGCGTAGGCGCTGCGATCGACGTATTCGTCGGAGCGGCGCATGGTCAGCAGGGCGACCGGGTAGTAGCGGCACGCGGTCGGCCGGTCTTCGTAGACACCGCATCCTTCCGGGGTCATGAATTGGCACGCCGTGCCTTCGTCAACCGGCTTCAGCTTCACGCCGGGCATACCGTCCTTGTCCATTTCGAAAGGGATGGAATACTGCTTGAGGAAGTCGCCAGACGGCATATCCAGCCGCTTTTTCAGACGCAGAATGTCGTAGGGGGTCAGCGGGATATCGATGTTGCTGCAGCACGCATTCCAGCATTTGACGTTGCGATGGCAACGGAACTGGAACGAGGTGTTTTCCCCCAGCATATTGGGTTTGACCGGGCTGCCCGCAAATGGGGAGTCGTCGATCATGTCCTTGAAATCATTTTCATTCATTTCTTGCTACCTTCCGGGGCACGCCCCACATTCACTAACACACAGTCGAAAGCGTTGTTTCTGATTCAGGACGCTGTTCTTAATTCAGGCCACTAGGGTACGCGTTTTCGACAGGATGCTAAACCTTGTTGGTCTTGCTGGTTTCTGTTGTGGAAAAAAACCGGGCGCCTTACGGCGCCCGGAGTTCACTGACTGACTAAATAATTAGTGAGCAGCGGGCTTGAACAGCTTGGACTTGTCGACAATATCCACGTGGGCGCGCTTGAAGCAGTTCCACTGTTTGGAGGTCTTGTCGTAGACCGAGTTCACGAAGCAATGCCAATTCTCTTCATCGACAAAGTTCTTGTCCATGCGGTAGTAGAAGCCGGGGTAACGGCTTTCCTGACGGAACTGGATGTGTTTCATGTGGGCTTCCGCCGTCAGAACACGGTGGTAGTTTTCCCAGGCGCGGAGCAGTTCGTGCAGGTCTTTTGCACGCATTTTCTCGGCGTCTTCTTTCAGCATGTTCAACTTTTCTTCCGCCACGCCCAGCATGTTTGCATTGGTGGTGTAGTAAGTCGCTACGCCCGCAACATACTCGTCCATGATTTTTTGCAGACGGAACTGCAGCATCTTGGGCGTGATGTAGTTGGGGTTCACATCGATAGCGGTGGTGTAGTCCTTGTGCTCCAGGAAGGTACGCACCGGCTTGTAGACTTCTTCTACCAGCTGCTCGACGGAAGTATCGAGTTCGACCTTGTAGTCCTTGTTGTCGATGCAGTACTTGACCATGGACTTGGCGCACATGCGGCCTTCGGCGTGCGAGCCGGAGGAGAACTTGTGGCCGGATGCGCCCACGCCGTCGCCGGCGGTGAACAGACCCTTGACCGTGGTCATTGAGCGATAGCCCCAGCTCCAGCCCTTGGGCAGGTGAGCCGGGATCTTGTCTGCGTCAGCATGATCTTCCGAGGTCGGCGCGCCCACATCGGTCGGGCCCGACACCCAGATGCCGCAGCAGCCGGAATGTGAACCCAACAGGTAGGGCTCGGTCGGCATGAGTTCGGAGTTTTTCTTCTCCGGCTCGATGTTCTCGCCCACCCAGATACCACACTGGCCGACGCACATGTCGAGGAAGTCTTCCCAGGCTTCAGCTTCCAGGTGCTTCACTTCGCGCGGGGTCAGCGTTTCACGCAGTTTTGCCAAAGCGGTCACGGTGTCCATGTAAATGGGGCCGCGGCCTTCTTTCATTTCCTTCAGCATCAGGTGGTTACGCAGACACGATGCGGGAACGGCAGCCTGCCCATAGGGAGGGTAGTCGTTCAGCAGTTCCTTGTTTTTCACCATGTAGACTTCGCCGTAGGCGTTGACTGCCTGGGCTTTGAACAGCAGGAACCATGCGCCAACCGGGCCGTAACCGTCTTTGAAACGGGCGGGCACGAAGCGGTTTTCCATCATGGTCAACTCGGCGCCAGCTTCAGCAGCCATCGCGTAGGTCGAACCTGCGTTCCACACCGGATACCAAGCGCGGCCGGTACCTTCACCGACAGAACGCGGACGGAAGATGTTCACGCAACCACCGGCAGCCAGCAGAATCGCCTTGGCCTTGTACACCACGATTTTATGGTCGCGGGTCGAGAAGCCGACCGCACCAGCAATACGCTGGGGATCATTCTTGTCATTAACCAGCTTGACGATGAAGATACGCTCTTCGATGCGATCCATGCCGAGTGCTTTTTTGGTGGCTTCAGCAACGATCCATTTGTAGGATTCGCCGTTGATCATGATCTGCCATTTACCGGAACGCACGGGCTTGCCGCCGTCCTTCAGTGAGGGCAGACCCTGGGCACCATCATGACGCTCGCCGTTTTCGTCGGTTTTCCAAATGGGCAGGCCCCACTCTTCAAACAGGTGCACGGAGTCATCCACGTTACGGCCCAGGTCATAGGCCAGGTCGTCGCGGGTGATGCCCATCAGGTCGTTGGAGACCATGCGGGCGTAGTCAGCGGGATCCTGCTCGGAGCCGATGTAGGTGTTGATTGCGGACAGACCCTGCGCCACAGCGCCGGAACGGTCCATTGCAGCTTTGTCGACGAGCTTGATTTTCAGATCAATGCCCATTTCTGCCTTGGCTGCATCAGCCCAACGCATGATTTCGTAGCCGGCGCCGCAGCATGCCATGCCACCGCCGATCAGGAGGACGTCTACTTCCTCCTGGATAACTTCGGGATTACCAAATTCTCCAGCCATTTCACACCTCTTTCAATTAAATCTGGATTACTTACGGATCAGCTCGGCAGGGTTACCAGCGCGGTAACCACCCATCATGTCGCGGGTGAACGAGCCAATGGCTTCGATGTCAGCCATCTTGGGCATGGGCTTGCCGCCGTAGCAGTCAATGGAGCCCTCGGGCGTGGTGCGGATCGGGAACTTGAAGCGCTTCAGCACGCCGTTACGGAACTTGATCGTCCACATGATGGAATCGGAACCACGCAGCGGCTGCACCATGCCACCCAGCGGCACGACGTCAGCGTAGTGACGGCATTCGATAGCCTGCTGCGGGCAAATCTTCACGCAGGAATAACACTCCCAGCACTGCTCGGGTTCCTGGTTGAATGCGCGCATGGCATGGCCGGTTTCCGAACCGTCCTTGTCCAGCTTCATCAGATCGTGCGGGCAAATGTACATGCAAGCGGTCTTATCCTGACCTTTGCAGCCATCGCACTTGTCGGTACGAACATAGGTTGGCATTACAATCTCCTTAAAGTAGTTAGCTAACAACTTCCGCGTCCGTCGCGGTCCGATTAGAACTGAACCCGTCCTTGGCCGGGGCGACTCGCGAATCCGCTTCCGGTAGGCTCGTGTCCTAAAACCATTTCCCTGTCAGACAACTCTCGTTATCAAGGGACATCCCGGACGGCATCGTTGCCGCCCGGGAAAATCATGCAGCCGAGTGGCCTTTCAACTCGATCTTGACGTTCTGCTCGGCGCTCAGGCCGGCATAATACTTCTGCAGCACCTTGGCGACTTCGGGGCGGCTGAACTCGACGGGCAGATCCTGACCTTCGGACAGCATCGCGCGAACCTTGGTGCCAGACAACAGAATGCGGTCGTCCTTGGTATGCGGGCAGGTGCGCTGCGAAGCCATGCCACCACACTTGTTGCACCAGAAGGTCCAGTCGATGTTCATATTGGTGGTTTCGAGCGAACCAGCGGGGATCTCGTCAAAGATCTTCTGTGCATCGAATGGACCATAGTAGTCGCCCACGCCTGCGTGGTCACGGCCAACGATCAGGTGCGAGCAGCCATAGTTCTGGCGGAACAGCGCATGCAACAGAGCTTCGCGCGGGCCAGCATAACGCATGTCGAGCGGATAGCCTGCCTGGATCACGGTGTTGGGAGCGAAGTAGTTTTCGACCAGGGTGCTGATGGCTTCGGAACGGACTTCTGCGGGAATGTCACCTGGCTTCAGCGCGCCCAGCAGGGAGTGGATCAGCACGCCGTCCATGGTTTCGATGGCAATCTTGGCAAGGTACTCGTGCGAGCGGTGCATCGGGTTGCGGGTCTGGAAGGCGGCAACCTTGGACCAGCCCATTTTTTCGAAGAGGGCCCGGGTCTCGGCGGGGGTCATGAACTGATCGCCGTACTCTTCCTTGAAGCCGCCAGTGGACAGCACCTTGACCGGGCCAGCGAGGTTGATCGCGCCCTGTTCCATCACCATTTTGACGCCGGGATGCTCGATATCGGTGGTCTTGTAGACCTGCATGCACTCGTGAGCTTTGTCGATGGCGTATTTTTCGGTGATTTTCATGGTGCCCATGATTTCGCCGCTTTCGCCATTGACCAGTGCGATTTCCGCGCCAACTGCAATGCTCTGACCGCTCACTTCGTCGGTGGAGAGGGTGACCGGAATCGGCCAGAACAGGCCATTGACCATCTTGTAGCCGTCACATACACCCTGCCAGTCGGCATGGGTCATGAAACCAGTCAGCGGAGTGAAGCCGCCGATCCCCATCATGATGAGGTCGCCGGTTTCGCGTGAAGACATTTTGACTTTGGGCAGCGAGGCAGCGCGGGTCGTTTCAGCGGCGAGTGCGTCGCCCGTCAGCAACAGGGGTTTGAGTTCGCCACCACCGTGTGGGCGTACCAGTTTGGACATGCTGTCTCCTTGGACTTAATGGGGGTATTTAGTGTCTGAGCAGCATAGCACCTGGGGTGGCGCCTGAATAATGCTTTATTTTTATTTGAGGATAAGCCGGTTTGATATTGATTAAAAAATAAAAAAGCTCGTAAATTCAGAGCTTCTTTATTTAAATCAATTTGTTACGCATCAAAAAAGGCGGGCATATCGGACTGCTCGGTCTTAATAACGTCGACCCAGGCAGGCTTGGTGTCGCCACCAGCGGCTGCCAGTTTCTTGGTTTCTTCGTAAAGCATTTTCCAGCGGTTGTAGAGGCAGTCGCTGACTTTGCGCATGCCCGAATCAAAATAGGAATTATGAAGATCGCCCACAGTACGGGTGAATGCCTCCATTTGCTCCAGCAGATTGTGGGGGTAGCCGTGGCGGTTGGGGTCGGCATATTTGACCATTTCACGTTTGACTGCACGCACAAAAACTTTCTGGCCTTCGGAAAGATCGCCTTCAGTGCGCGGGGTGCCACCAAAATTCATCACTTCATGAATAAAACCATTTAGACGTTCACCAAAATCGAAGTTGGCATAGTCGACATTTTGCATAAATCCTCCATTTTTCGAATTGATGTGCTCAGATGCGGCCTTAAAGGCTGGATGTGACTCCGGCGTTTATCCTACCCTGCGAGAAAAGCCTGTCCAGCCTGTTTTCGAGACCCAAACGCAATTATCGGGTAAGCCCTTGAATCCAGCGGAAATAAATTTTGTCAGCCAATTGGTGTAGCTGGGCGGTGCGTGCAGGCATGTCCATCTGAATGGATTCGGGAGACTGCACGCCCGGACTGTTGCTGGCAGCGATTTCCGGCGCGCCGTGGTCGCACCAGCTGGCAATGAGTTCGGGCGTCATTTCGACGTGGCATTGCATGGCGATGTGGCGGTCATTCAGCACATAGGCCTGGTTGGCGCAGTACGCACTTTCCAGAATACGGGCCGCGCCGGGCGGCAGGGCAAAGGTTTCGCCGTGCCAGTGAAAGGCCAGCATGGGAGCAGAACCTTCACCCAACCAGGGGCGTGCTGTGTCGGCGTCGGTGATGCTGACATTCCCCCAGCCGATTTCCTTGACTGGATTGGGGCCCACTGTTCCGCCCAGTGCCTTGGACATCAATTGCCCGCCCAGACAGTGCCCAATCACCGGGATGTCAGCAGCAATGGCCTGACGAATCAAGGCCAATTCAGAGGAAATCCAGGGCAGATCGTCATTGACGCTCATCGGCCCGCCCATCAAGCACAGGGCGGAAACGCCGTTAAGGTTGTCGGGGACCGCATCACCGGCGTCAATGCGTACCAGTTGCCAGGGTATGCCGTGGCGATCCAGAAACGTGGTGAAATACCCGGGCCCCTCGATGGGGGAATGCCGAAAAATCAGAACAGGATGCATGATGTCTCTCAAACAAAAATCAACGGTGGTCATGATAGCGGCAGGCTGGCTGACATGCACCTCCGCATTGGCCGCGAGTGTGTCGGTTATGGGCCTGTTCAAGGACAAGGCCATTGTCAGTATCGATGGCGGCAAGCCGCGTACGCTTAGCGTCGGGCAGGTGGTGCAGGGAGTCAAACTGATTTCGGCCGACTCCGGCAGTGCCAGTTTCGATGTCGATGGCAAGCCGCGCACCCTCTCCATGGGGCAATCGTTTGCAGGCGGCCCCGCAACAGGCGAACGCCAGAGCATTTCGCTCACGGCCGATGCGCGCGGCCATTTTGCCGCAGCTGGGTCGCTTAATGGCTATCCGGTCAGCTTTCTGGTCGATACCGGCGCAACGTCCATTGCCATCAATGCGGCTGAAGCCAAACGCATGGGGCTGGACTATCGATCAGGTCAGGCTGTCGGTGTGAGCACTGCGGGCGGTGTGGTGCCCGCCTGGCGCGTTACCTTCAACACAGTCAAGGTCGGCAGCATCACGCTGAATCAGGTGGACGGGATGGTTGTCGAGACGGGCCTGAATATGTCACTACTGGGGATGAGTTTTCTGAATCGCATGGAAATGCGGCGCGATGGGCAGACGATGACGCTGACACAGCGCTATTGATGCGGTTTGAATGAAACAAGGCCTGCATGGGCAGGCCTTGTTTTTTGGAATGGTGTGACTTATTTTTTAGTCTTGTCACGCTCGATCAGGGCATAGGCGCTGTGATTGTGAATCGACTCGAAATTTTCTGCTTCCACGATATAGGAATCAATCAGGGGTTCGGCGTTCATCGCGGCAGCCACATCGCGCACGATGTCTTCGACAAATTTAGGATTGTCGTAGGCGCGCTCGGTAACCCATTTTTCGTCGGGACGTTTCAACAGGCCGAATAACTCACATGAGGCCAGGTCTTCCACTTTGCGCACCAGGTCTTCAATCCACAGGAAACCATTGGTTTTTGCGGTGACCGTTACGTGCGAGCGCTGGTTGTGCGCGCCGTAATCTGAAATCTTCTTCGAGCAGGGGCACAGGCTGGTTACCGGCACCAGCACCTTGGTGGTGTGGGTGAAATGGCCCTTTTCGATGGCGCCAATAAACGTGACTTCATAATCCAGCAGGCTTTGCACGCCGGAGACGGGCGCGGACTTGTTGATGAAATAGGGGAAGGTCATTTCAACATAGCCCGATTCGGCTTCCAGCAGCTTGACCATCTGACGCAGCATGCCCTCGAAGTTCTCGACCGAAATCTCGCGCTCGCGCGTGTTGAGAATTTCGATGAAACGCGACATGTGCGTGCCCTTGAAGTTGTGCGGCAGGTACACATACATGTTGAAGTTGGCGATGGTGTGCTGAACACCATCACTCTTGTCGGCTACGCGTATGGGGTGGCGAATGCTCTTGATGCCGACCTTGTTGATGGCGATTTCCCGTGTGTCGGCCGAGTTTTGTACGTCCGGCATACAGTCTGTATCGCAAATCTGGTTCATGGCAGGCTCCTTGTGGTGATGTCGGCTTAACTAAGTACAGTTTAGACTGAGTATAAACTGTCGTAATAGTTGAGTAAACTACTCGGGCATACGATTTTTCAAGGGCTTTAGCCCTTAGAAAGTCGGAGTCCCCTTGTGGGGTAACAGGGTTATCCGCTGGCGGACACTGTGCTCGATTCCTGTGGCGTCCAGACCGCAATCGGCCAGCATCCTGACGGGGTCGCCATGGTCGATGAAGGTGTCGGGCAAACCCAGATTAAGAATAGGCGTATAAATGCCCAGTGCGGCCAGCACTTCGGCTACGCCCGCGCCGGCACCACCCGCCACGGCGTTTTCTTCCAGTGTCACCAGCAGGCGGTGAGTGCGTGCCAGTTCCTGCAGCAGGTCCACATCCAGCGGTTTGACGAAGCGCATGTCGGCGACGCTGGCATCGAGTGCCTCTGCTGCGACCAGTGCCGGTGCAACCAGACTGCCAAAGGCAATGAGCGCGACGTCGTGGCCGTCGCGCCGTAAAACGCCCTTGCCAATTTCGAGCGGTTCGAGGCCGGCTTCGATCACGGCGCCTGTGCCGCTGCCGCGCGGGTAGCGCACGGCGGACGGACCATCATGCAGAAATGCCGTGCTCAGCAGACGGCGGCATTCATTCTCGTCTGACGGCGCTGCGATCAGCATATTGGGAATGCAGCGCAGAAAGGACAGGTCGAAGCTGCCGGCGTGGGTGGGGCCATCGGCACCCACCAGCCCGGCGCGATCGATCGCCAGCATGACAGGCAGGCCTTGCAGCGCAACATCGTGAATCAGCTGGTCGTAAGCGCGCTGCAGGAAAGTCGAGTAAATCGCCACTACCGGTTTGACGCCTTCGCAGGCGAGGCCGGCGGCAAAGGTCAGTGCATGCTGTTCGGCAATGCCGACATCGAAATAGCGCTTGGGGAATTCCTGGGAAAAACGCACCAGTCCCGAGCCTTCGCGCATGGCTGGCGTGATGCCGACCAGGCGCGAATCGGCGGCCGCCATATCGCACAGCCAGTCGCCAAATACTTGGGTGTAGCTGGGCTTGCCGCCGGTTTTTTCGCTGACGCCGGTTGTCGGGTCAAAGCGCGATACACCGTGATACAGACAGGGATTGGTTTCGGCGGGCGCGTAGCCTTTTCCCTTGCGGGTGACCACATGCAAAAACTGCGGACCGTCGAGTTGCTTGATGTTGTTCAGCGTATCCAGCAGCACGTCGAGATCGTGGCCGTCGATCGGGCCGATGTAGTTGAAGCCGAATTCCTCGAACAGCGTGCCGGGCGTCACCATGCCCTTCATGTGCTCTTCGGCGCGCTTGGCCAGTTCGCGGATTGGGGGGGCGACAGACAGCACTTTCTCGCCGGCGCGGCGTGCAGCGGCATAAAAGCGTCCCGACATCAGGCGCGCCAGGTAGTTGTTCAATGCGCCGACATTGGGCGAGATCGACATGTCGTTGTCGTTCAGCACCACCAGCAGGGGCAGATCGGTATTGCCGGCGTTGTTCAGGGCTTCGAATGCCATGCCGGCGGTCATGGCGCCGTCGCCGATGACTGCCACGGCGCGTTGCTTTGAGCCTGTTTGCAGGAAGGCCTGGGCCATGCCGAGCGCAGCCGAGATCGAGGTGCTGGAGTGGCCTGTGCCAAAGGCATCGAACACGTTTTCGGCGCGGCGCGGAAAACCGGCAATGCCGCCTGCTTGACGCAGGTGGGCCATGGCCTCACGGCGGCCGGTGAGGATTTTATGGACGTAGGTTTGATGGCCGACGTCCCAGACAATGCGGTCGTTCGGCGTATCGAATACGTAATGCAGTGCAAGCGTGAGCTCCACCGTGCCGAGGTTGGATGACAGGTGGCCACCTGTCTCGGCGACCGAATTCACCAGGAAGGTGCGCAGTTCGGTGGCCAGTTTCGGCAGTTCGGCTGGCGACAGGGCGCGCAGGTCATCCGGCGAATGGATGGTGTCGAGCAACGGTGTGGTCATATCAGAATGTTCGCTCGACCACGAAATCGGCCAGCTGGCGCAAGCGCCCGGCCGGGGCCCCCAGACCTGCCAGGGCCTTGTGCGCATCAGCGCGAAGTTCCTGCGCCAGCTCACGTGCGCGTGCCACGCCAAGCAGGCTGACATAGGTGGGTTTGTTGTCGGCTGCATCCTTGCCGGCGGTCTTGCCCAGCGTGGCAGTGGGTGTCTCGGCGTCGAGTATGTCGTCCACTACCTGGAAGGCGAGGCCGATGCATTTTGCGTAGTGGTCGAGCGCCGCCTCGGTTGCGTCGTCCAGCGTGCCGCACTGTGCCCCCAGCAGAACCGAAGCGCGGATCAACGCACCGGTTTTGTGGATGTGCATGAATTCGAGTTCGGTCAGGTCGAGCGGTTTGCCTACGCTGGCCAGATCGATGGCCTGGCCGCCTGCCATGCCACGCGATCCGGCGGCCTGCGCCAGAAGCTGCACCATCTTGATCGCGTTGTTTGCATCAAGGCCTGGCGGTTGAGCAGCAAGAATGTCAAACGCCAGGCTTTGCAGTGCATCGCCTACCAGCAGGGCGGTGGCCTCGTCGAATTCCACGTGCACTGTGGGTTTGCCGCGCCGTAAAGCGTCGTTATCCATTGCCGGCATGTCATCGTGCACCAGCGAATAGGCGTGGATCAGTTCGGCTGACGCTGCCACGTGTTGGACGTGCTCGATGTTTGCACCGGTGACATCGCCTGCAGCAAACGCCAGCAGGGGGCGTACCCGCTTGCCGCCGCCCAGCACCGCGTAGCGCATGGCTTCATGCAGGCGTCGTGGGGTGATATGGGCAGGCGGGAGCCACTCGGACAATACGCTTTCCATGCGCGCCTGACATGCCTGTGTCCAGGCTGCAAAATCAGTCATCAGTGTCTTCGGTCTTGAAGGGTTGCGCCGCCTTGAAATCAACTAAGGCGCCGTTTTCCAGAATCTTCACCTGCTGCTCTGCATCGACCAGCTGCTGTCGGCAATATTGCAGTAATTCGGCACCACGCTTGTAGGCAGATAACGAGGCTTCCAGCGGCAATTGGCCTGCTTCCATTTCACTCACAATGGTGTCGAGTTCTGCCAATGCAGATTCGTAGTCTTTGGGTGGCGCGGCGGCGCGGGATTTGGCCATGGTAATGGAAGCGGGCAGAAGCAAAGCCCGACATTTTAACAAATTCGGCGCGGTGGCGCCTCCCGGGTCGGCGTCCATGTTAAATTTTGCCGGCACGCCTGCGGTGCAATCTCCAACGTGGGCTACAGGTTGCAGGGCGCCAGCAAGATACGTGTCGTATCGGTTGTCGCCGGGGATGGCATGATGTGGCTTCTGTTTTCCTGTGCCGGGAAAGCAACTGACTTCTCAAATGAGCATGCTTTACATGTGTAAAGGGCGGCGCACCCCATCCATTTTTCGTCCATCCGCGGTGATTCACTTGCCATGAACTGTCCATTATGAAATCAAGCTGGATGCTCGTCGCCGCTGCGCTTTTCGCGCTGATGGGGGTGCAGGTCAAGCATGCCTCGGTTCATTTTTCTCCAGCTGAACTGGTGTTCTATCGGTCAATATTCGGGCTGTTTGCGATCTGGGCAATGATCGCCATCACACGCCGCCAGCTACTGGCACCGCTTGCCACGCATCACTTGCGCGCACATTTTTGGCGGGGGCTGTCGGGTTTTACCGCATTGGTGTTGTTCTTTTACGCAATTGCGCGCTTGCCGCTGGCAACCGCAGTCACGCTCAACTACACAGCGCCACTGTTCTTGGCGGCATTGTCGGCCTGGTGGTTGCGCGAACACCACGGGCGCGGGCTGGTGGGGGCCGTGCTGTTGGGATTCGTCGGGATCGTGCTGTTGCTGCGACCTCAGGTGCAGGATCAGGCCTGGCTTCCTGCGCTGGCTGGGCTGGTGTCGGGCATGCTGGCGGCAGTGGCGTATGTGAATGTCAAGCAACTCGGCAAATTGGGCGAGCCGGAATGGCGGGTCGTGTTTTATTTCACGCTGCTCGCGACCCTGGGGGGAGGCGCGTGGATGGCGCTGGCAGGTTTTCATCGTCCGCAAGCCGAAGACTGGCCGTGGCTGATTGGAATTGGCATAACCGCCACGCTGGCGCAGCTGGCGTTAACGCGTGCCTACCATCGCGGGCGGACGCTCATCGTCGGTGCGTTGGCGTATACCACGGTAGGATTTTCGGCAGTGTATGGCGTGTTGTTGTTCGGGGAACAACTGCCCATGCAGGCGTGGATAGGCATGGTTGTGGTGGCGTCGGCAGGCATACTGGCGGTGCGCGCATCCGCCCCTTCGAGCCCGGATTCGCTATAGTTAGAGAACTTAATTTACAGGAGATATTCATGATCAACCTCGACGTCAGAGACAACCAGATTGCGGTTAACGTGATGGGTCAATTCACGCTGGAGGATTACCGTGAATTTGAGCAGGCGGTGTGCCACGGCATCCAGTTTCAGGGCGTGGTCAATGTGCTGTTTGATCTGCGGGATATGTTGTCGTACAGCGTGGATGTGGCGTGGGAAGAGATCAAGTTTTCTCGCGAGCATAAAAATGATTTTGGTCGTATCGCGATCCTGTCGGACGACGAGTGGGTGACGTGGAGCATGTGGATCAACCGCTTTTTCATGTCGGCGGATATCCGGTTGTTCGATGATTTGGATATGGCGCAGTCGTGGGTGGCAGGGGGCGAGCTACCCGCAGCCGCAGGCTGATTTAGCAAACTGTTTTTGAGAGAGACATCAGGCTAGGCCGCGTGCCGGGCGGAAGACGTCCTGATTGGCGTAGTAATCCGCATGTGCGTTGCCAGGGTCCCAGCCGGGGATTCCTTGTACTGGTAGTGGTGCGAGCTGGCGTGGTGTATTGATTGTAGCGAGCGCTGCGACCGCAAGGTATTCCGCAGCGTCAGGATCGAGCTTGTCCGACATCAGCATCAGGCACTTTCCGGTGATGGACGGATAGGGCGCAAGTATTTTTTCCAGCAGTGCATGACCCACTACCACAAACTGCATTGCAGTCTCGACCTGGTGTCGATCATCCCAAAACAGGGTGTGCCAGGCCCGCTGCGTCAGCCACTCCGGCAAAGCCGGGTTGCGGCTGATGACCCATACTCCCGATTCATCCAGCACTGTTAGCGCGTCACGGCGGCGACCCCGCAGGGAGTCGGTTTCAAGTGCAATGGCCTCGCCATGAGCAGCATTGAGCGCGCTCTTGAAGTGGGGGAATCGTAACCACACCAGCGCATTCAGGATGTCGTGCCAGGTATCGGGCCGGGTTGGAACCTGGCCAGTTTGTAGAATGTGGGTTTCGTAATCACGAGCAGACAGGCGGCCATCGGGTGCAAAAAACCTCAGCGGCAAACTGCGTGCCTGAGTCGTTCCGAGGGTGGCCGCCAAGGCGTTGAGCGCCTCCAGCGAGGGTCGGGTGCGCGCTAGATCCAGTCGCCCGATCAACGCTTGATAGGGTGCAAAGGCGGGGTGGTTAAAATTCAATGCAGTGCTTCGGATAAAGCCTGGCGGTATTGCCGGGTCAGCGGGTGAGTGTTGCCCAGCAAATCGAACAATGCCAGCAGGCTGAGTCGTCCGATGTCGTGCCGGAAGCTGCGGTCGGTACGGGCGATCAGCAGCAGGGTATCCATTGCCCCCGGAAAATCGTCTGCGGCCAGCAAGCGCGCAGCACGCTGGAAATGCGTCTCCAGATCGTCCGCGTGCTGGGCGAGGTGCGCATCAAGTTCGGTTAGCGGTGGTGCCTGCCGGGCGGTTTCAGCCAGAGTCAAATGCGCGTACAGGTGGGCGATGTCGGGTTCCGAGCGCGCTTCCGGCGGCAAGCTGTCGAGCAGTTTCAAAGCGTGTTCACCGTCTCCTTCAGCCCACAGCAGTTTGGCCAGATCACGTGGAATGGCGAGGTTGTCGGGTTCGGCCATTGCGGCGTTGGCGAGCAGCATGCGGGCTTGCTGGCTATTGCCGGCAAGCCCCGCAGCCACACCCAGTGCGTGGGCGCGGTTGGCATCACCCGCGATGAAACGGTCAAGAACCTGACGGAAACTGCTGTCGGGATCGGCTCCGTGTATGGTGTGGGCGACTTCGCCGCGCCAGAAAAACTTGACTGTGGGCACCGAGTTCACGCTGAAGCGTCGTGCCAGTTCGGGCAGTTCGTCGGCATTCAACATTACCAGCAGAAACTTGCCGCCATATTCGGCTGCAAGCTTGACCAGTCGCGGCATCAGGATGAAGCAGGGGCCGGCCTTGGGGGTCCAGAAATGCACCAGCACCGGACCCTTGTGAGAATTTTCCAGTACCAGGCGGTTGAAGTTGTCTGCGTTGGCATCGAAGACGTGGGGCGAAAGTGTCATGTCAGGTGAAGAGTCCGGTTTGGGCGAACGTGTCGGTAGCGGCAACGAGTTCACGTGCGATGCCGGGTTCGAATGCCGAATGTCCCGCATCCGGCACGATCACATAGCGCGCCTCGGGCCAGGCACGCGCCAGTTCGTCGGCCGATACGATGGGGCATACGGCATCATATCGGCCCTGCACGATGACGGCGGGAATATTGCGGATGCGGTCGACGTTATCGAGCAGGCTGTTGTCGGGCAGGAAAATATTGTTCACAAAATAATGCGCTTCGATGCGCGATAGCGATAACGCGGTTTTGTCGCTGCCGAATGCGGAGACAAGATCGGGGTTCGGCAGCAGGGTAGAGCAGGATGCTTCGAAAGTGGCCCAATGATAGGCGGCGGGTTGGTGCACTGCCGGATCGGGATTAACAAGGCGGCGGTGATAGGCCGTGAGCAGGTCATGGCGTTCTGCTGGCGGGATGAATTCCGCCAACTGCCGTTGCGCCTCGGGAAACAGGGCACGGATGCCATCGAGAAACCAGTCTATTTCGCTTTTCCGGCAAAGGAAGATGCCACGCAGCACCAGTCCGCGGCACCGTTCGGGATGGGTTTGGGCGTAGGCAAGTGCCAGGGTTGACCCCCAGGAGCCGCCGAACACCAGCCAGGTGTCGACGCCAAGTTCTGCACGCAGCGCTTCCATGTCCGCGATCAGATGCGGGGTGGTATTGTCGGTGAGTTCGCCGTGTGGCGTTGAGCGACCGCTGCCGCGCTGATCAAACAGAATGATGCGATAACGCGCAGGATCGAAAAATTGCCGCTGGCCGGGCGAGGTGCCCGAGCCTGGACCACCATGCACGAACAGCACCGGAATACCCTCGGGATTGCCGGAGGTTTCCCAATAGAGTCGATGGATGGCGGTTGTTTCCAGCATGCCGCTGGTGTAGGGCGTAATGGGCGGATAGAGGGTGCTGTTGGACATGACCATGCAAATTGGCGACTGACTTTTTCCAGTATCGCTCAGCTTGGCCGGGTTGGGCAGTGTGATCAAAGTGAAATATGGGGCGTTGATCGGTATCGACAGGTGCTGACAGGGGCCGTATGCTTGAGGCGCGCGCCCAGTGCACCTGAGAGTGCCCCGGTGATTTGGGGTTGGGCAAGCGTACGTAACAGCCTGTCTGCTGTTGCCAACCATAACCGATACGAGGAGTCGTTCCATGAGTCATGTTGTCAAAGTCGCGCTGTTGGGTTTGGGAGAAGTGGGTGAAAAATTCGCCGAGCATTTTCTGGAAAAAATTCAGGAAGAACATGTCAACGTGGAAATTGTTGCTGTTGCGCACCGTAATCTGGAGTCGCCCGTCGTATTGGGTTTTAGCCAGAACAAGGTGCCAGTGTTTCAGAACGCTCTGGATGTGGTGAACATGGGAGCCAAGGTCGACATTATTTTTGACCTGACTGGCGACCCGGATTTGCGCAGAAAACTGCGGACAGGCCTTCAGGAAACCCATAATCAACACACAGTGATTGCGCCTGAAGTGATTGCACATCTGTTGTGGAATTTCTTTGGTGAAGGTGATCTGCCACACAGCGATCAGACAGGCTACTGATGCAGGCTGAATGGGCAATCGGGATGGCACGGCTGACGCGGGCCAGCTGTTTGGCCCCGTGTTTACGTGCTTGGCCGGGCCTTCAGACCGGCAGTTATGACAACGCCCTTTAAATCGGCTCACGCCCGCAATTCTGACTGGACCCTTGCGGCACAGGCATGCATAACGCAGTTGGGCGCGATTCCTGCTTCGGCAACCTTGGGGTTTCTTTACGTGTCGGACGCCTTTGTGGGCGAGATCGATGCGGTTCTGGCCTTCTTCAAAAGCGCGACCGGGGTGTCCCACTGGACGGGCAGCGTAGGCTTGGGCGTGTGTGCGACGGGTGTGGAATACCTGGAGGAACCCGCGCTGGCCGTGATGCTGGGCGAATTCCCGTTAGCCGATTTCAGTATGCTGCCGCTCGCACGTGTACCACAGGATATCGATCCACAATCCTCGGAAGCCTACTTCGCTGTGGTGCATGGCGACCCGGCCAATAATCGCATTCAGGAGTTGATTGAAAGCCTGAGCGAGCACGTTGCGAGTGGCTTTGTCGTGGGCGGGCTGTCGAGTTCGCGCGGCGAAAATGCGCAGATCAGTGATGGCGTGGTCAGGGGCGGGCTGTCCGGTGTGTTGTTCAGCGACCGGGTGAAACTGGCTACCCGGCTGACACAAGGCATCTCTCCGCTAGGTCCGCGTCACCGCATCACCACGGCCAACAAGAACATCATTGGGAGTCTGGATAACCGTCCGGCACTGGACGTGATGAAGGAGGAAATTGGCGAGGTGCTGGCAGGCGATCTAAAGCGTGCGGCGGGCTACATTTATATCGGCTTGCCGGTACGTGGGTCGGATACCGGTGATTATCTGGTGCGTAATATTCTGGGTGTTGACCCTCAGAATCATCTGGTTGCTGTTGGCGAGAACGTCGAGGCAGGAGACGACCTGCTGTTTTGCCGTCGTGACCAGCAAACGGCAGAAGATGACCTGTTACGGATGCTTGCGGCCATCCAGGCACAATTGAACGCGCCGATCCGGGGCGGCGTGTATTATTCCTGCCTGGGGCGTGGCCAACATATGTTTGGCGCGCCGAACCGTGAACTGGGCTTGATACGAGACACCCTGGGCGATTTTCCACTGGTGGGTTTTTTCGCCAATGGTGAAATCTCTTATAACCGCTTATATGGCTACACCGGGGTGCTTACCCTGTTTGGCTGAACAGACTAACGATACGGAGACACACATGAGCCTGAATGCCATGAAAGAGGACGAAGTCCGCCTGTTGCGCGATGAAGTTGAAATGTTGATGAATGAACGTCGCCAACTGTTGCAAGTAACCGGCGCGGCCGCGGTATTTGTGGCCAATCTCGACACAGATAGCCTGCCGGATGAAACGGACACCATCGACGCAGCTGAAATGCTGGCGGAACAACTCAATGGCTTGTCCGAAGAAACGCTCAAGGACGCACTCGAGTCAGTGCGCGCCGAACTGGATCCTGTGGCTTAAACCGGTTTCATATCTTGTCCCGATTGGCGCTGCCTGCTCTTGCTGAAGTAAGGCGCTTTGCGCTGATCGTCGGCCTGACCGCGCTGGCCTATGCATTCGCCGGTTGGGTCAGTCTCAAACTTGCCTCCTATATTGCCGATGTCGTTGCAGTTGTCTGGTTGGCAGCAGGCATCGGGGCCATGGCAAGCCTGCGCTTTGGCGCAGCCGGGGTGGTGGGCGTGCTGCTGGGTTCGCTTGCGGTCAACAGCCTGTTTCTGCCGCCAGCGGGCGCATTTAGTCTGGCGCTGGGCGCGGCAGCCGGGGCGACAGTTATCGGCTACTTGCCGCGCTATCTGTTGCAGCCCTTCAGTCCTTCTCTCGATTACGTCTCCAGTGTTACCAAATTTGCGCTGATCGCTGCTCCGTTGGGGTGTGCGGTCAATGCCGGAGTAGGGGTGTTCAGTCTGCATGCCTTGGGCGACATGCCGGAAAGCATGGTGCTCCGGAGCCTTTGGGTATGGTGGCTGGGTGACTTGCTGGGCGTCTATCTCATTGCCCCGCTTCTGCTGACGGCATCCCGCTGGGACTTGCTGCCCACCAACAAGGGCGCGCGTCTGGAAGGGCTGGTGTTGTTGCTCGGCATGATGCTGCTGACGCGGTTGATGATGCAGTACGTCGATCTCTTGCGGCCGGCCGAAATTGTCCTGTTTGTCTTGTTGCCGGGCGTGCTGTGGGCGGCGCTGCGTTTTTCGGTTACCGGCGCGAGCCTGGCCATATTCCTGTCGGCGCTCATTGTGCTGGGCGTGGGCGTGATTTCCTTTGGTGGACTTACTGTCGCCACGACGCCGCGAGACATTTTTGGCCTGCAAATCAGCATGGTGACCATGGCGCTTGGCGGGCTGTTCGTGTCGTCCGCACTGACCGAGCGCCGCTACTCTGAAATGCGGCTCGACATGCTGGCCAACCATGATCCGCTGACCGGCCTGCCCAATCGCTCGTATTTCCAGGATTTTTTGACGCATGCCCTGGCACGCGCGCAACGTGAAAAACTTCAGGTCTCGCTGCTGTTCATCGATCTTGATCGTTTCAAGCACATCAATGATTCGCAGGGGCACGAGGTGGGCGATCAGGTGTTGCGTGTCGTGGCCAACCGGCTGGATGCAGAGTTACGTGCGGATGATTTTGTCGCCCGGCTGGGCGGGGATGAATTTGCCGTCGTCCTGAGCCACCCGCCAGCCTCACGCGCAGCCAGCCGGGTTGCGCGTAAATTGATCAAGGCACTGGCCGAGTCATTCAAGCTGGAACAGCGCCGCTATGCCATTGGCGCGAGCATTGGCATCAGCGTATATCCGGACGATGGTCTGGACGCCAACACGCTGCTGCGTCAGGCCGATCTGGCGATGTACCAGGCCAAACAACGGCGCAGCGGATTTGAGTATTTCAGCGATGAATTGAACACGGTTGCTCAGCAGCAGTTGAACCTGGAGACCGGTCTGCGTCGGGCGCTTGAGCGCAAAGAACTGGTGCTGGTGTATCAGCCCAAGGTGGATCTTGCCAACGGGCAGGTAGTGGGGCTGGAGGCTCTGGTCCGCTGGCTCCCGAATTCGGGCGGCATTATCTGGCCCGACCAGTTTATTCCGGTGGCAGAAGAAACGGGCCTGATCTTGCCGCTGGGTCGCTGGGTGATACGAGCCGCATGTGAACAATGGGTGCTCTGGCGTGATGCCGGTCTCAACCCGCCCCCGGTGGCGGTCAATTTGTCTCCCCGTCAGTTTTCGGACGCGCGTTTGATCGACGATATCGAGTCCATCCTGAACGATACCGGCATGGATGTCGCTTATCTGCAGTTGGAGGTGACCGAAAGCGCCGCGATGGAAAATCCCATGCGCACGTTTGACATGCTGGATGCCCTGCGCCGACGCGGACTCCACGTCTATATCGATGACTTTGGCACGGGACACTCCAATTTGGGCCAACTGAAACGGATGCCGATTGACACGCTGAAAATCGACAAGAGCTTTGTCGACGATGTGCTGACGGACAGTGATGGGGCCGAAATCACCAACGCCATCATTCGTCTCTCGCATGCGTTGAATATGCGGGTGGTGGCCGAAGGCGTGGAATCGGTCGAGCAGGTGGCGTTTCTGAAGAAGCAGGGGTGCGATGAAATCCAGGGCTATGTGGTGGCCAAACCCTTGCCGCCTGACAAGGTGAGTGAACTGTTCACGCAGCGTTTTGTTTTTTGATCCCCCTTGGCGAGGAACATACCGGACAAAGGGTGTGCCCGTTCCGGGCGGAGGGTCAGTTTTTTGCGCCCAGGGTTATCCAGGCGCCGATCATGCTGACGTTTTCTTCTGTGAGCTTTGCTTCGTTGTGAGGCAGGCGGACCGGGGCGTCGAGTTGACCTGACACTCTCCGATACAGGGTGCTGCTCAAACTGGAACCCGGGCGCACCACTGGATTGAGCCTGGCGCCCTCCATCAGAGCGTCATGGCTGCCGAGACGCAAGCCGACAGGTTCAACCCATCAACTGGCCCAGTACAAACGGCAGAATTCCACCCTTGTTGTAATACTCGATTTCAATCGGCGTATCGATGCGTAGTTTGAGTGCGACGCGCTCTGTGCTGCCATCCGCGCGATGAATCACCAGCGTGACGTCCTGCTGCGGAACGATGCCGGATTCAGTGCCTTCGAGATCAAAGGTTTCGCTGCCATCAAGTTTCAGTGTGGATGCATCGACGCCATCCTTGAACTGGCAGGGCAGCACGCCCATGCCGGCCAGGTTGGAGCGATGGATACGTTCGAAGCTCTTGGCCACGACGGCTTTCACACCCAGCAGCGTGGTGCCCTTGGCTGCCCAGTCGCGGCTGGAGCCGGTGCCGTATTCTTCCCCGGCAAAGATCATCAGCGGCATGCCTTCAGCCTGATATTGCATGGCCGCGTCGTAGATTGATTGTTCCTTGCCGTCCTTGAGCGTGACGCCGCCTTCGGAGCCGGGGACCATCAGGTTCTTGATCCGTACATTGGCGAAGGTGCCGCGCATCATCACTTCGTGGTTGCCGCGGCGCGCGCCGTAGCTGTTGAAATCGGCTTTCTGCACCTTGTGTTCGGTCAGGTAGGCGCCGGCCGGTGAAGTGGGCTTGATGCCGCCGGCGGGGCTGATGTGGTCGGTGGTGACGGAGTCGCCAAAAATCGCCAGCGCGCGTGCGCCCTTGATGAGCGGGCTGGGAACGGTTTCTTTGATAAAGAAGGGCGGCTCCTGGATATAGGTTGAGGCCTCGTCCCATTGGTACACCGCGCCGCCGGGGGCGGTGACACCGTCCCATAAGGGGTTGTTGGCGCCGACGTCAGCGTAGCTCCTGTAGGCACCGGCATCGGTGGAATGGTGCAGCAGTGCGGCCACTTCCTCGTTGCTCGGCCAGATGTCTTTCAGATAGACCGGTCCATTCTTGCCGGCGCCGATCGGGTCTTTTTCAACGTTGAACGGCACGCGTCCGGCCAGCGCAAACGCGACCACCAGTGGCGGCGACATCAGGAAATTGGCCTTGACGTTCTGGTGTACGCGCGCCTCGAAGTTGCGGTTGCCGGAGAGGACCGAGCAGGCGACCAGATCATTGTCGAGCATGGTTTTTTCAATGGCTTCCGGCAGCGGGCCGGAGTTGCCGATGCAGGTGGTGCAGCCGTAGCCGACCACGCCGAATCCCAGCTTTTCAAGATAGGGCAGCAGGCCGGCCGCTTTCAGGTATTCGGTCACCGCGCGAGAACCAGGACCCATGCTGGTTTTGACGTGGGCCGGGGTGTAGAGGCCGAGTTCAACCGCCTTTTTGGCCAGCAGACCGGCGGCGATCATCACGCCGGGGTTGGACGTGTTGGTGCATGAAGTGATGGCCGCGATGACCACGCTGCCATGGCGCAACTCGCCGCCGCCTTCGACCGGGTAAGCACGGCGCAGGTCTTCTTCCGTCTTGCCGTAGCCGCCTTGATCCTTGGGTTTTTGCATCAGCATGTCAAAAGTGGAATCGACGGCAGACAGCGCGATGCGATCCTGCGGACGCTTGGGGCCGGCGATGGACGGTTCGACCGTGGAAAGATCCAGCGCGAGGTTTTGCGAATAGTCGATGTCGCCCGCTTTGGGAATGCCGAACAGCTGCTGTGCCTGGTAATAATCGCGAATCAGATCGACCTGCGCAGTCGAACGACCGGTCGCGGCGAAATACTGGCAGGTGGCTTCATCAACCGGGAAGAAACCCATGGTGGCGCCGTATTCTGGCGCCATGTTGGCGATGGTTGCACGGTCGGTTACCGGCAGGGCCGCCGCGCCTTCGCCAAAGAATTCGACGAACTTGCCGACAACCTTGGCGCTGCGCAGCATTTCGGTGATGGTGAGGACCACGTCGGTGGCCGTGATGCCGGGTTGGGTGCGGCCGGTGAGGTTCACGCCCACCACATCCGGCGTGAGGAAATACACCGGCTGGCCGAGCATCGCCGCTTCGGCCTCGATACCGCCCACGCCCCAGGCCACCACGCCGAGACCGTTGATCATGGTGGTGTGGCTGTCGGTTCCGACCAGCGTGTCAGGATAGGCCATGCCATCCTTTTCCATCACGCCCCGTGCCAGGTACTCCATGTTCACCTGGTGCACGATGCCAACGCCAGGCGGCACGACCTTGAAGGTTTCGAAAGCCTGCATGCCCCATTTCAGAAACTGGTAGCGTTCCTGGTTGCGTTCGAATTCAATCTTCATGTTGAGATCAAGTGCATCCGGGGTGCCGAAGTTGTCGACCTGAATCGAGTGATCGACCACCATGTCCACCGGTACCAGCGGCTCGATTTTTTTCGGGTCCTTGTCGGCTCGCGCAGCGGCCGAACGCATGGCCGCGAGGTCGGCCAGTAGCGGTACGCCGGTGAAATCCTGCAGGATTACCCGTGCCACGGTGAAGGGGATTTCTTCGGTGCGGTGGGTGTTCGGTTGCCAGTTTGCCAATTGCCTGATGTGCTCGGCCGTCACCTTCACGCCGTCGCAATTCCGCAGCACCGACTCCAGCACGATGCGGATCGATACCGGCAAACGTGCAACCGATACACCCAATGCGGCTTCGAGTTTTTTCAGCGAGGCAAACTGGATTTCGCGCTTGCCGGAGGTAAAGGAATCGTGGGTGTTGAGCGTATCAGTCATGGTGGTTTGGCTAAGAGTAGAGTGGTTTGCAGGCCTGATTTTACCGGAAGCGCGCCCGGCTTAAAGTGTCCGTGAAGCCTGAATCTGAATTGGGTGCTATGTAGCTAAAGCTTGATGTCGAACAGGGACAGCAGTTTGATCGTGCCCATATAGGCCAGTGCAGTGGCGGCGCTGGCGGTGAGGAGGCTCAGCCAGAACCCCAGTCCGCTGCGCAGCAATAGCGGAAGCAGCACAAACAAAAGCAGAGAAGGGAGCACCAGCCAGAAAATGCTGTAAGAGAGCGCGGCAATTTTTTGGGTGTCGCCGTTGTCGAGGTACAGCCAGACAAAGGCCAGCAGCGAGGTAAGGGGCAATGAAGCCAGAGCCGCCGCCCAGAACGTGCTGCGCTTGGCCGTCTCGGCGATGATGACCAGTACCAGCGCCGACAAACCGATCTTGAGCGCGTATTGTCCCATCGAAGGATTCAGCTTTCGCGCCGCATCTGCGGGCTCATTTAACTTTCCCGCCTCATCTGCGGGAACAGGATGACGTCGCGGATGCTCGGCGAGTCGGTCAGCAGCATGACCAGACGGTCGATGCCGATGCCGCACCCGCCGGTGGGCGGCAGGCCGTGTTCCAGCGCACGGATGAAGTCGGCGTCGTAGTGCATCGCTTCCTCGTCGCCGGCTTCCTTCTGCCGCACCTGATCCATGAAGCGTTCGGCCTGGTCCTCAGCATCGTTCAACTCCGAAAAGCCATTCGCCATTTCACGGCCGGTGATGAACAGCTCGAAGCGTTCGGTGATGTCGGGTTGGCTGTCGGAGCGGCGCGCCAGCGGCGACACCTCGGCCGGGTAATCGATGATGAAGGTGGGTTGCATCAACAGCGCTTCGGTAGTTTCCTCGAAGAAGGAAAGTTGCAATCCTCCCAGACCATCCTGCGGCCGGAACTTGGCTTTCATCGCGGTGAACTGGGTGATCAGCCAGTCACGATCGTTCAACTGCTCGACGGTATAGGCCGGGTTGTATTTGCGGATCGATTCAACAATGGTGAGGCGGTCGAACGGCTTGCCGAGCTCGATGGCGTGGCCCTGATAGGTCACCGCGGTCGAACCGGTGGCTGCAATGGCGGCAGCACGAATGATCGCCTCGGTGGTGTCCATCAGGTAGGTGTAGTCGCGATACGCCTCGTAGAACTCCATCATGGTGAACTCGGGATTGTGGCGCGTCGACAGGCCTTCGTTGCGGAAGTTACGGTTGATCTCGAACACCTTTTCGAAACCGCCCACCACCAGTCGCTTGAGATATAACTCCGGAGCAATCCGCAGGAACAGTTCCATGTCGAGCGCATTGTGGTGCGTGGCAAACGGTTTGGCTGCCGCGCCGCCGGGGATGGGGTGCATCATCGGCGTTTCCACTTCAAGAAAATCGCGCTCGACCATGAAGGAGCGGATTGCCTGGATGATCTTCGAGCGGCGTTTGAAGGTCTCGCGCGCGGTGTCGTTGGTGATGAGGTCGAGGTAGCGCTGGCGATAGCGCTGTTCCTGATCGGCCAGGCCGTGGAATTTTTCCGGCAACGGGCGCAAGGCTTTCGACAACAGGCGGATCGACTTGGCCTGGATGGTCAGTTCACCCTTGTTGGTCTTGAACAGCGTGCCGATCACACCCAGAAAATCGCCCAGGTCCCAGTGCTTGAACGCATCGTGCGATTCAGTGCCGGTGAGGTCGTTGGAGAGATAGACCTGGATGCGCCCGCTCATGTCCTGCAGGGTGGCGAAACTGGCCTTGCCCATCACACGCTTCAGCATCATGCGGCCGGCCAGTTGCACCTCAACGGCTTCGGCTTCCAGCGCTTCCTTGGCTTTGTCGCCGTGAGCGGCGGCCAGCTTGCCTGCGTAGTCGCGGCGATCGAAGTCGTTGGGGAAGGCGATGCCTTGCTGGCGGATCGCGGCGAGTTTGGCGCGGCGCTCGGCAATGATCTGGTTTTCGTCGAGAGCGGGCGCGTTGGTTTCGTTATTCATGGTCAACTTCAGAAAAGGATAGGATCTTGGGGCCGGATTGGGCCATTGCTGTGGCACGGATGCGCGAACGCCCGGGGCATTTGCGGCAAACCGTGGTGTCGGGTCAATGAACCAGGCAAAACGTGACACAATTATATCTGATGTAACCCCCTGTTTTCCTTGCCCGTTCACCAGAACAGGCCGTCAAGAGCCCATGCCCGATACTCCTTCAAGCCTGCTCAGCCGTGTGTTCGGCTATGCCGAATTCCGCGGCGAACAGGCCGCCATCGTCGATACCCTGGTGGCGGGCGGCGACGCGCTGGTGCTGATGCCCACCGGCGGCGGCAAATCGCTGTGTTTCCAGATTCCGGCGCTGCTGCGCGAGGGCTGCGCGGTGGTGGTGTCGCCGCTGATCGCGCTGATGCAGGATCAGGTCGCTGCGCTGAAAGAACTGGGCATCGCTGCCGAGTTTTTGAATTCGAGTCTGGATAACGCGACGGCGATGCAGGTCGAGCGCGCATTCGCCACCGGCCAGTTGAAGCTGCTCTACGTCGCGCCGGAACGCCTGCTCACGCCGCGCTTCCAGAGTCTGCTCGAACAGGCGCAGGTCGCCCTGTTTGCCATCGACGAAGCGCACTGCGTGTCGCAGTGGGGGCACGATTTCCGTCCGGAATACCTGGGCCTGTCGGCACTGCACGAGCGCTTTCCCGACATCCCCCGGATTGCGCTGACCGCCACCGCAGACACCGCGACGCGTGCCGAAATCCTCACCCGGCTCGACTTGCACGCCGCGCGAGTATTCGTCGCCAGCTTTGACCGTCCCAACATCCGTTACCACATCAGCGAAAAAACCGAACCGCGCCGCCAGTTGCTCGATTTTCTGGCTGCCCACAAAGGCGAGGCGGGGATTGTGTATTGCAGCACCCGCAAAAAAGTCGAAGAAACTGCCGACGCACTCAAGCAGGCAGGCTATACCGCGCTGGCCTATCACGGCGGCATGGATAACGACACCCGCCGCCGCCATCAGGAAAAATTCCTGCGTGAAGATGGCGTGGTGATGGTTGCCACCCTCGCGTTCGGCATGGGCATCGACAAGCCCGACGTGCGCTTCGTCGCGCACATGGATTTGCCGCGTTCGGTCGAAGGCTATTACCAGGAAACAGGTCGTGCCGGCCGCGACGGCGAACCCGCCGAAGCCTGGATGGCGTGGGGTTTGCAGGACGTCGTCACGCAGCGCCGCTTCATCGACGAAAACGACGCCGAAGATGCGCACAAGCGCAGCGCTCACGGCAAACTCGATGCCCTCGTTGGCCTGTGCGAAGCCGCCAGCTGTCGCCGCGTTGCGCTATTGAGTTACTTCGGTGAGGCCTCGCAAGCCTGCGGCAACTGCGATGTCTGCATCAACCCGCCCACCCTGTGGGACGGTACCGAAGCCGCACAAAAGCTGCTGTCAGCGGTGTACCGTACCGGCCAGCGCTTTGGCGCCGGGCATGTGCTGGACGTGCTGCTGGGTAAAAAAACCGAGAAGGTCGAGAAATTCGGCCACGCCGATTTGAGCGTGTTCGGCATTGGCGCCAGCCAGACCGACAAGGTGTGGCGCGCGGTGTTGCGGCAACTGGTCGTGCGCGGCCTGATGGAAGTCGATCACACGGCTTACGGCGCGTTGAAACTCACCGCTGCCGCCAAGCCCGTGTTGAAGGGGGAAGAAACCGTCATGCTGCGTGCCATCGAAGTGCGTCCGGCACGCAGCAAAAAATCCCGCTTCGCGCCCAGCTCTGGCGCTGGCGTCCACGACGACGAAGATCCGCTGTTCCTGTCGCTGCGTGCCTGGCGCCGCGAAACCGCCAACGAAAAAGGCGTGCCGGCCTACGTCATCCTGCACGACGCCACCCTGCGCGAAATCGCCGCACGCCGCCCCGCCACGCTGGCGGAACTGGGCGAGATATCCGGGCTGGGGACGAAGAAGCTGGAAGCCTATGGCGAGGCTGTGCTGGGGGTGGTGGCGGAGGGCTGAACAAGTACGCAAGCCGCTGGCGTTGACGAATGCCAAGCCTCGTCCTATATTTAACCAAAAGGTTAATTAACCGATAGAGAAAATACGAATGAGCCCTGCAACAGACACCCTGAGCATGACCTTTGCTGCGCTGTCAGACCCCACGCGTCGGGCGATGCTGGCGCGTCTGGTGCAGGGCGAGGCCTCGGTCAATGAGCTTGCCGTGCCATTCAAGATGAGCCTGCCCGCCGTTTCAAAACACATCAAAGTGCTGGAAAAAGCGGGCTTGCTGATCAAGACCCGCCATGCACAACAGCGCCCCTGCAAGATCGATGGCGAGCAACTCAAGCAAGCGGTTGACTGGATTGAACAGTACCGGCAACTGTGGGAAGGACGCCTGGACCGTCTGGATGCCTATCTGCTGGAACTGCACGCCAGTGAATCAGCGGCCAGGCCCGCACAGGAAATGGTGACCAGTCCAGACGCAAGCAAGCCAATCGATACGCCGGACAAGGCCAAAAGAAGTGCTGAAACGCAAGCCCAAGCAGCCACTAGCCCCAAAAAACCCAAGCCCGCCACGCGATCCGCTCGAAACCAGCCCACAGCCAAGGAGAAAACAGATGACGACGAACTTCAACAACAAATTGGATTTGACTTTTGAGCGCATCGTCAATGTGCCTCCCCAGCTTGTCTGGCGGGCCTGGACAGAACCCGAGTTGATCAAGCAATGGTTTTGCCCCCTGCCATGGAAGACGATCGACGCCGAAGTCGATGTGCGCCCCGGCGGGATTTTTCGCACCACCATGCAGTCGCCCGAAGGCAAGGCCTTCCCCAATATCGGCTGCTACCTGGAAACGGTCAAAAACGAAAAACTTGTCTGGACCAACGCCTTGTTGCCCGGATTCCGGCCTGCATTGATGAATGCCCCCTGCGGCGATGAATCGGCCGAATTCATGTTCACTGCCAAGGTCGAAATGGCCCCGCATGGCGAAAATGGCACGCGCTACCGTGCAACCGTCATACATGCAGACGAGGCTGGATGCCGGATGCACGCTGCCATGGGCTTTGAAGCAGGCTGGGGCGTGGCGCTCGATCAACTGGTCGCCATGGTCAAGCAAGGCATTTGATCATGCAGCCCCGCACGATCCGGATCACTAAAGGAAAGCAACGATGAAACCGAGCGAAAACGAATGTGAGTTGATCCTTCAGCGCGAAGTGCCATTTGTCCGGGAACTCGTCTGGAAAGCCATGACCGAGCCCGAACACCAGAACCGCTGGTGGGGCCCGGACGGCTTCAGGAACGAAAAGGTGACCATGGATTTCCGGGTGGACGGCGCGTGGATATTCGAGATGGTCGGGCCCGACGGCACCCGCTACCCCAACCACACGGTGTTCAAGGAAATTACCCCGCCGTCCAGGCTGGTTTTCGACCACGGTGATGGTCAACGGATATGGTTCGAGACCTGCATCACCCTGCAGGAAACCGGCAGCGGCACCCTGATCACGCTGCGCCAGCTTTTTCCCAGTAAAGAATCCCGCGACGAGGTGGTCGAGAAATACGGCGCCATCGAGGGAGGCAAGCAACATCTGGCGAAGCTTGAGGCTTATCTCAAGGCGAACAGGGTTTGAAACGTGACAGCCAACTATGGCTGACTGCAACCGGCTAGGAAGAGACGGTCAAAGTGTTCTATGTGGAAGTCCGGTAGCTGATCCTAAGTAGCCCTCAACGTTTGAATTGGGAGCGCTCATTTGAATGGCTGCCGGTCAATCCAGCTATTCCAGTTAATGTGACCGTCGTCGAACTCAACAGCCTTCAATATGACTAGCGAAACAAGCTGCCAGATATTGAATAGGTAATCATTCATCTCGAGCTTTATTTCGGCCCCTTTCTCATCTTTGGCGATGGCTGTTAACTCGCTATTGTGGAAGAGTGCATTCCGAAGGCAAGTGTATGTAGCTACTGCTCTGCGCTTTTCGCCAGAACTATTAAGCTCCTGATGAACATCAAACCCATATTCAGCACGGGTGAGGAGTTTGTAGATCGGTATCGAGGAGTTCTTTGAGGATCGATCTTTAATTACAGATCGGGCATAGGATTCCAAGCCCGAATAGAGTAGAAAGTACGAGACTTCGACAAACGGCTTGCGCTGACGAAACGTTTCAACGCATTTGAAGAATAAGATATTGAACTGTGTTGCATCACAGAACCGCTGATCCTGGAGCCGATCAAGAGCCTTCGAAATGAATATGCTTCGGGAAGACCGAAAAACGGCGTCTTCTCTGATGACCGCTCCGCCACCATTGCTTCTTCGGTGTGTCGTGATACTCGGGGAAAACTGGGCGAAGGAATCCTCGCTGGTCTGCTCTTCTGGTGAAGAGATCAACACATCGAGGTGTTCAACAAAGGACAGTATCGCTTCGAGGTTGAAGAGGAGGTCGCCGGATATCGACGTTCCCTTCAATATGGCAGTGAGTTGGTAACTGTCGAGATCCCTTGCCCATCGCTTGGCCTGCTGGTGGTCGCTAGTGCGCGGCTCGATCCTCAGACCGGGTAGATCGATTGGACAAGTGATCTGGTAACCGTAGATGCCGCAAACAACGTTCACTGGTAAGCCCTAACAAATCTGTAGAAAAAACATCATTCCGCATCTTGTCCGAGCCGTCGGTGCACTAACATCACGTCAAGAAAATCGAAGGGGTCGGGTTCGGAATAGAATTGACCACGAATCCATTGCCATCATTTTAAGGCTTGAAACCAATTGGCGTCCGTTTACGGATAGCTGCTGTCTGCCACTGAACAGTCTTTCGACGTGCACGCTCCACTGTCTCTTGGGGTCGATGGCAGCCAGCAACAATTCAGCCAACAAGAATCTGTTTGGCCGAAAGCCAACCGCGCACTTCGCCTTGTACGGGCAGCACACTAACCCCCGCACTCAGTCCTTCAACGCATTCCCCACCACCTCCGCCACATCCTTCGCCAGTCCCTCGACCGCCGCGATGCGCTCAAGCGCGGCGCGCGCGTGCGTCTGCCGGCCAGCGTCGAACTGGCGCCAGCGGTCGAAGCTGCGGGCGATGCGTGAGGCGACCTGCGGGTTCATGGCCTGCAATTCGCTGATGACATCGGCGGCCAGGGCGTAGCCGCTGCCGTCGGCGGCGTGGAAGTGGCGCGGGTTGGCGCCGCAGAAGCCGCGGATCAGGGCGTAGACGCGGTTGGGGTTTTTCAGGTCGAAGGCGGGGTGCTGCATCAGTGCGCGCACGCGGGCGGCGGTGCCGGGCAGGCGCGAGGTGGCTTGCACTGCAAACCATTTGTCGATGACCAGGGCTTCGGTTTGCCAGCGCGCGTAGAAATCGGCGAGTGCAGTTTCTCTTTCAGGCAGGTCGAGGTTGGCGAGTGTGGCCAGCGCGGCGATTTCGTCGGTCATGTTGCCGCCAGCCGCGAGCTGGGCGGTGAGACGCGGCACGACCGAGGCTTTCAGATAGTCGGCATCGCTTTCCGCCAGATAGCCGAGGCAGGCGTTGCGCAGCGCGCGCTGGCCAACCTGCGCGCCGTCGGGAGCGTAGGCGGCGGTGGGGGTGAGGGCGGTCCACACGGCTTCGAGTTTGTCGCGCAGACGGGCGGCGAGGTGGCGGCGCAGATTCACGCGCGCGGTGTGGATGGCTTCGGGGTCGATGGTGTCGCCTTGGGCAACCACGGCTTCGGCGAGCACGGCTTCGGCAGGCAGGTTGAGCGCTTCGGCGGCGAGTGCGGGGTCGCTGTTCAAACCGTCGTCGAGCACGCGGCCACAGGCGGTGACGTAGGCGTCGGGAATCCAGTCCGTGCCCGCGCCGCCCTGAGTGCTCCCCTCACCCCGGCCCTCTCCCGCTTGCGGGAGAGGGGGACGCGGAAACGCTGCGCGTTGTTGTGCTTCAATGCCGGCGAGCAGGATGCGCGTTGCCAGTCGCTGCCCGGCTTCCCAGCGGTTGAAGGCGTCGGCATCGTGCGCCATCAGGTGCGCGAGTTCGGCGTCGGTCTGCTCAAGTTCAAGCAATACCGGTGCGGAAAAATCGCGCAGTAGCGAGGCGACGGGTACGGCGGAGATGCCTTCGAAGACGAAGGTCTGCGTGGGCTCGGTGAGCGAGAGCACGCGTGTGGATCCGACGGCCTTGGACTCGCCGGCGAGTTGCAGCGGCGCATCGCGGCCGTCGGGCAACACCAGGCCGAGCGCGACGGGAATGTGCAACGTGCCATCGACGATCACCTGCCCTGATTCGGCCAGCCGTTTTTCATACGCGGTCGGCGTGAGGTGTTGCGTCAATGTCAGGGTGTAGCGCTGGGTCGCGGCGTCCCACGCGCCGGTGGCATGCAGGCGCGGCGTGCCGGCGCGCGCGTACCAGCGGCGGAACTGCACGAGGCTGACCCCGCTCGCGTCCTGCATCGCCGCGACGAAATCCTCGCAGGTGACGGCCTGGCCGTCGTGGCGCTCAAAGTACAAATCCATGCCGCGCCGGAAGCCGTCGCGGCCGAGCAGGGTGTGGATCATGCGGATGACTTCCGCGCCCTTGTTGTAGACGGTGGCGGTGTAGA
>JASJPE010000042.1:0-19998 GCA_031426895.1 Thiobacillus sp.
GTGGCGGTGGCGGGGGATTGGGGGGCGGTGGTTCCTGGGGTGGCGGTGGCGGGGGATTCGGCGGCGGGGGGGCATCAGGTTCATGGTGAATTTCAGGCGCTGGCTTAAACATCTTTTCATGCCCCCCTGGGCGTGGAAGCGCACGTTTCCACAAGCTACGCTCGATGCGATCGAGGCTGCGATTCGCGGCAGCGAAACCGCACACAATGGCGAAATCCGTTTTGCCATTGAGAACAGCCTCCCTGCATCCGCAGTGTGGCGTGGCATGAATGGCCGCGAGCGTGCGGTTGAAGTGTTTTCCAATTTGCGGGTGTGGGATACCGAGCACAACAGTGGCGTGCTGGTGTATCTGCTGCTGGCTGATCACGACATTGAAATCGTGGCTGATCGAGGCATTGCCACGCGGGTAGATACGGCCGCATGGGAGGCTGTGGCGCAATCCATGGAAGCCGTGTTCAGGCAAGGTGATTTTGAGCGCGGAGCAGTGAATGGAATCGAACAGATTAGCGCGTTGCTGGCGGCGCATTTTCCGCCTGGCGTGCATAATCCGGACGAACTGGCGAATCGCCCCGTGATTATTAGGAGATGAGATGCAGGCGTATATCGTTTGGTGGGTTGTGTCGGCAGTACTGGTGGGGGTAGAACTTACCAGCGGAACGTTTTACCTGCTGGTGTACGGCGTGGCCGCGGCAGTAGCCGGTGTGGTTGCGTGGCTGGGCGCGGGCCTGGTGACACAATTGCTGACGGCGGGCGTGATTGCGGTGCTGGGCACCCTTGCACTGCGCCACTGGAAGCGCACCACCGATCACCCGGAGTCCACGGTGCAGGATATGGACATCGGACAGAACGTACTGGTCGAGTCCTGGCAGGCAGGGCGGGGACATGTCAAATACCGGGGCGCGGTGTGGGATGCAGAAGCTGAGTCGGTCGATGTGGACAGCACTCGCCCACTTGTTATTCGCGCGGTCAAAGGCAACACGCTGGTTCTGGGCAACGAATAACCCATTCCGGGCATATAAACAAGGAGAGAAATAGATGGATATCGTCGCGCTGGTAATTCTTATTGTGATTGGCATCATTGTCGCCAAGGGCGTGCGGGTGGTACCGCAGCAAAATGCCTGGGTGGTTGAGCGTCTTGGCAAGTTTCACGCGGTACTTGTGCCTGGCCTCAATCTGGTCATTCCATTTATCGATGATGTGGCCTACAAACATTCGTTAAAAGAAATTCCGCTTGATGTGCCGAGCCAGATTTGCATCACGCGTGACAACACGCAGTTGTCAGTCGACGGCATTCTGTATTTTCAGGTAACCGATCCCAAAATGGCGTCCTACGGCGCGAGCGACTATATCGCGGCGATTTCGCAATTGGCGCAGACCACGCTGCGCTCGATGATCGGCAAGATGGAAATGGACCGCACCTTTGAAGAGCGCGATGACATTAACCGTGGGGTGGTGATGGCGCTCAACGAAGCCTCGACCAACTGGGGCGTCAAGGTGCTGCGCTATGAAATCAAGGACCTGACTCCGCCGAAGGAAATCCTCCACGCCATGCAACGTCAGATCACGGCCGAGCGTGAAAAGCGTGCACTGATTGCTTCATCCGAGGGGCGCATGCAGGAACAGATCAACATTGCCACCGGCGAACGCAATGCAGCGATTCAGGAGTCCGAAGGCGAGAAGCAGGCAGCTATCAACGTCGCCGAGGGCGAAGCTGAGGCGATCAAGGCCATTGCCGTCGCCAATGCCGAAGCGATCGCCCGGGTGGCGCGTGCCATCGAGTTGCCGGGCGGAATTCAGGCGGTGAACCTGAAAGTGGCTGAAAAATACGTCGAAGCCTTTGCGGGCATAGCCAAAACGGGCAATACCTTGATCGTGCCATCCAACATGGCCGACATCAGTACGCTGATTGCCGGGGCGATGAGCGTGGTGAAATCACAGGGCGGAGCCGATACGACGAAGTAGCCGTGAGCGCTGGGTGTTGCGCTAACTCAATCTGCTTCGGGTACATCCGGTTTGTTTAATAAGAAGCCTTGAATAAATCCGGTCACACATTCTGACGACATCGCTACAGGATGTGTTCGGAGTTTCCTTAGTGCACGACATCGTTGCGATGCCGTATCCAGATGACACTCATCACACTGGTGATGAACAGGCCAAACACCCAGACTACCGTGTGGATGTGCCAGTCGGCGCGCATCATCAAGGCATAGGCACCGGTCATCATCAGTATGCTGATGTTTTCATTGAAATTTTGCTGGGCGATGGAGTGGCCGGCCCCCATCAACAGGTGGCCGCGATGCTGTAGCAGGGCGTTCATGGGCACAACGAAGAAGCCCGCCAGCACGCCAATCAATGTCAACAAAAAAAGCGCCGGCATAAGACTGTCAACCCAGATCAATGCGATAGGTACCATACCCAGGGCAATGCCGGCAGGCAAGGTGCGAATTGCACTTTCGAGGCGAACATATTTTCCGGCCAGGATCGATCCCAGTGCGATACCCACGGCTGTGGCGGCAGTTAATTGCGTAGCCTGGCTCAGGCTGTATTTCAGGTTGAGCGCGGCCCATTCGATGATGAGCAAACGCAGGGTGGCGCCAACCCCCCAGAACAGGGTGGTGACGGCCAGAGAGACCTGGCCGAGTGGGTCGCGCCACAACAGCTTGAAGCTGTGCACAAAATCGTGAAGCACATAGAGCGGTGACTTGCTTGGGAGCTTGTGATCGATAGGCAGGCGCGGGATGAACAGATTGGCAATGGCGGCGCCCAGATACAGGCCGGTGATCGCGATGATGGCAAACTTTGGCGCGATGACCAGGGCCGATAAACCGAAGTTGGTGAGGAGGCTTTCGGCCAGTTGCGGGTTGATGAGTGCGCCGCCAATAATGGCACCGAGCACGATGGCGGCAACCGTGGTGCCCTCCATCCAGCTGTTTGCAACCACGAGTTTATTGGGGGGCAGCAGTTCGGTGAGGATGCCGTATTTTGCCGGCGAATACATGGCTGCACCCACACCGACAATTGCATAGGCCAGAAGTGGATGCAATCCAGACAGCATGGTGAGACAGCCGACAAATTTGACGGCGTTGGCGATGAGCATGACCCGGCCTTTTGGCAGGGCATCCGCAAAGGGTCCAACCAAGGGTGCCAGTGCAATGTAGGCAATCACAAAAACGGTTTGCAACAGGGGTGAGAACCACTCGGGCGCCGAGAAAAATGCCAGCAGGCCGATGGCGGCAAATAGCAGGGCGTTGTCAGCCAGTGCGGACAGGAACTGCGCCATCAGAATGATATAAAACGCGCGGTTCATGTGGCCGTCCGATCAGGGTCGGCGGGATGCCGTGTGGCGGATAGTCTGTGGTGCGAGCGAAAGCTCAGCGATTACAGCAACTTGGTATCGGGAAGGTATCAACACGGGCGGGTTTGTGGTTGAATAAAAAACTTTTCTGACCCGGGGACGGGGATTTATGGCCGACCGCAGACTTCAAGTATTCTACACCGTTGCCAAGCAGCTCAGCTTCACCAAGGCTGCTGACACTCTATACATGACCCAGCCTGCCGTGACTTTTCAGGTCAAGCAGCTGGAAGAGCACTTCAATACCCGCCTGTTTGAACGAAGCCATGGCAAGATTTCTCTGACGCTTGCCGGAGACCTGGTGCTGGGCTATGCCGAACGTATTCTCGCCTTGACGGCAGAGATGGACGCACGGGTGGGTGAGTTGACGGGTCAGGTAACCGGGCCATTGATGATCGGTGCATCGACGACCATTGCCGAATATCTGTTGCCGCGTATTCTGGGTGAGTTCAAGCAGCGTTTCCCGCAAGTACAGGCGCAGCTTACCGTTGCCAACTCGGAAACCGTGGCTGCCAAGGTGGCAGACCATTCGCTTGATGTCGGCCTGATCGAGGCGCCATCGCACATCCCTATTTTGACGACGCTGGCATGCTGCGAAGATGAACTGGTGATGATTTGCTCGCCCAATCATGTAATGGCCTCGCGTGGGAGTGTGAATGCACGCGAGATTGCCGAGCAGCCCTACGTGTCACGCGAGCATGGATCGGGCACACGCGAAGTGGTAGACGATTTCTTCAAGAACAATGGCGTCAACCCGGATGATCTGCATATCGAGATGGAACTGGGGAGCCGCGAGGCAATCAAGGGAGCGGTCGAGGCCAATCTCGGGGTGGCCATCATGTCTGCGTCCACGGTCAACAAGGAAATCCAGCTCGGTACTCTGGTTGCAGTGCAATTGGAACCCAGGCTGACGCGTGAGCTGACCATGGTGTATGCACCGGAAAAATTCCGCAGCAAGCTGCTCGACGCATTCATTAGCTTCGTCGACAACAAATTCCAGCAATGCAATATCGCTACTACTCCACAGAAACATCCGGCAAAAGGGCACACCGCCGATGCGTGACAGCAAGCGCCTGTTGTCCATTTTCAGGGCATTATCGGAATCACGACAGCAGGCTTTGCTGGATTACGCCGATTTTCTGGCGGGCAAGGAAGGGGCAGAAGCGGCTTCGGCGCCGCCTAGCGAACCTTTGTTGATTCCGCGTCCAGAGCAGGAAAATGTCGTGAAAGCGATTCAGCGTTTGATGCAGACCTACCCGATGCTGGAGCGCAACCAGATTTTTCATGAAGCGTCTGGGCAGATGACCCGTCATTTGATACACGGCGTGACAGCAATTGATGCAATCGACGAGTTGGAGCGGATTTTTTTGCGCCAGTACCAGACGCATCTCGATTCGCTGAATCAAGACCTGCCGGCGTCCTGATTCCCGGTGAGTCAGTCCGGGAGGGCTCTGCTGCAGTGCCAGCAGCTCAAGAAATTGTCCGGATTGGACTCGTTGCAATGTGGGCAGATTTTCTCGTCCCGCGGCCTTGCCTCATGTAATCCTGCCAATGCCTCACGCGCACACGATTCCTGTGCATCATCGTCAACCCACACTTCAGGCTGAGCCTGCATGAATGGCACTTCACCCAGGGCACCGGCGGCGTTGGCATTAAAGATGTGTACGAGGATCCCCAGGCTGGATAGGGTATCGGCTGCCAGTTGGGCATCAAGCAAAGTGGGGGCGATATGAACCCGTTTCATGGACGGGTAGATGAAATCAGCTTTTGCGGCGGACGCGTACGATGAGATCGATGCCTTCGGTCACCATGTTGTCTGGCAGTGGCGGCAGACCGGTGATCTGCACCTGTTCGGCATCGATATCGAACAGCTTGCCGCTGTCGATTTCGTAGAAGTGATGATGCGGGATAGTGTTGGGGTCGAAAAAGACTTTGCTGGGGTCAACAATCAATTCCCGTATCAGCCTTTTTTCCAGAAACAACTTGAGCGTATTGTAGACCGTGGCTTTGGAGGTCTCGGAGTGGCGGGTGTTGACGATCGCCATTACCTGATCAGCCGAGAGGTGTTCCTGGCGCGAAAATAAGGCGTGCGCAATCTCGATCCGCTGGTGGGTCGGATTGATGTCGTGGCCGCGCAGAAGATCGGCCATATTGTCGCGTGTGTAATGCATGCGCTTAATGGTAATCAATAATTTAGACTTTGTCTAACCTGCCGAATGGGTATGGTTATTGTTTGGCAGGCCCAGGTCAAGCGTGGCAGGGTACCAAAAAACGGTACAATTGCCACCACGTTTTAGGAGATGGATTCCTGTGGTTACGCTCACCCGACTTGATAGCACGCAGCCTGATTTTAAGGCGCGTCTTGCCCGATTGTTGCAATTTGACGATGCTGCCGATGCTGCCATTGAACAGACCGTTGCCGGGATTCTTCATGATGTAAAAAGGCGGGGTGACGCTGCGGTGCTCGAGTACACCGAGCGTTTTGATCGTTTGCCTGCGGTCTCACTGGCCAGCCTGGAATTGAAAGCGGCACAGTTGCAGGACGCACTCACACGATTGCCGGCCGATACCCGCCTGGCGCTGGAAGCCGCAGCAGATCGTGTGCGCCGTTATCACGAGAAACAAACCCAGGATTCGTGGACATACACTGAAGATGACGGCACGGTGCTGGGCCAGAAGATCACACCGCTTGATCGGGTAGGTCTGTATGTGCCGGGCGGCAAGGCCGCGTATCCCTCATCCGTGCTGATGAATGCAATTCCCGCCAAAGTGGCCGGTGTTGACGAGCTCATCATGGTGGTGCCAACACCGGGTGGCGAACAGAATCAATTGGTGCTGGCGGCTGCCGCGATTGCCGGTGTGAACCGTGTGTTCACCATTGGCGGGGCGCAGGCGGTAGCAGCGCTGGCTTACGGTACTGAGACCGTGCCGCAGGTGGACAAGATTGTGGGCCCGGGCAATGCTTACGTGGCCGCTGCCAAGCGCCGGGTGTTCGGTACCGTGGGTATCGACATGATTGCAGGCCCGTCGGAAATCCTGGTGATTGCCGATGGCAGCGCCCCCGCGGAATGGGTGGCTATGGACTTGTTTTCGCAAGCTGAGCACGATGAAATGGCCCAGTCGATCCTGTTGTCGCCCGATGCAGCCTATCTGGATGCGGTAGCGGCAGCCATCGACAAGCTGATCGACGAGATGCCGCGCAGCGAAGTGATCCGCACGTCACTGACTAACCGTGGCGCATTGATCAAGACACGCGACCTTGATGATGCTGCGGCCATTTCGAATTCAATTGCGCCGGAACACCTGGAACTGTCGATTGTTGATCCGGACGCGCTGTTGCCGAAATTGCGCCATGCGGGCGCTATCTTCATGGGCAAGAATACCTGCGAGGCCTTGGGTGACTATTGCGCTGGCCCGAATCACGTACTACCCACTTCGCGTACTGCACGGTTCTCGTCGCCGCTGGGGGTCTATGACTTCCAGAAGCGCAGCAGCCTGATTCACGTGTCGCAGGCGGGCGCGCAGACACTGGGCCGGATCGCTGCCACGCTGGCCTATGGCGAGGGTTTGCAGGCGCACGCGCGTTCCGCTGAATACCGTTTGATCCATAAATGAGCCAGCCAGTCCAATGAGTCAGTATTGGAGCACCGTGGTGCATGGACTGACGCCCTATGTGCCGGGTGAGCAGCCCAAGTTGGCCAATCTGATCAAACTCAACACCAATGAGAATCCTTATGGGCCCAGTCCGCGAGTGCTGGAAGCTGTGCGTGCGGAAGCCACCGACACCTTGCGGCTGTATCCCGATCCCAATTCGGATCGGCTGCGTGCGGGTATTGCCGATTACCATGGGGTGAGTGTCGATCAGGTGTTCGTCGGCAACGGCTCCGACGAGGTGCTGGCACATGCATTCATGGCGTTGCTGAAGCATGATCAGCCGATTCTGTTTCCTGACATTACATACAGCTTTTACCAGGTGTATTGCGGACTGTATGAAATCGACTATCGAATGATTCCCCTCACCGAATCATTCGAAATTGATGTGGACGATTACCTGGTTCCAAATGGCGGTGTGATTTTCCCCAACCCCAATGCGCCGACTGCACGCTTGTTGGGCTTGGGTGAGGTCGAGCGCTTGCTTGAAGGTAATCCCGACTCCGTTGTCGTGATCGACGAAGCCTATATCGACTTTGGCGGTGAATCTGCGGTTGGGTTGGTGGCGCGCTATCCGCAATTGCTGGTAACGCGCACCCTGTCCAAGTCGCATGCACTCGCAGGCCTTCGGGTCGGCTATGCCATTGGTCAGCCGCATCTGGTCGAGGCGTTGAATCGGGTGAAAGACAGTTTCAACTCCTATCCGCTGGATCGTTTTGCCCAGGCAGGGGCACTGGCATCGCTGGAAGACCACGCTTATTTCGAATCGCTTTGCGCCAAGGTGGTGGCCACCCGTGCCCGCCTGGTTGTCGAGATGGCGGAAATGGGCTTTGAAGTGCTGCCATCTGCAGCCAATTTCATTTTTGCGCGTCACTCTGCGCATGACGGCGCTGCACTGACGGCGGCACTGCGTGAGCGCAGTATTATCGTGCGCCATTTCACGCGCCCGGCCCGCATTGCGCCGTTTTTGCGCATCACCGTAGGCACCGATGCGCAATGTAATGCACTGGTGGACGCGTTGAAAGCGATTGTGGCCTGCTAGAATCTCCTTACAGCCTTAATTTCAGACGCCATGCGCACCGCCCAAGTTACCCGCAATACCCTGGAAACCCAGATCACGGTCAGCCTCAATCTCGACGGTACCGGTACCAGCACGCTCGCCACGGGGGTACCGTTCCTCGATCACATGCTTGATCAGATCGCACGCCATGGTTTGATTGATCTGGATATCCAGGCCAAGGGCGATCTGCACATTGATGCACACCACACGGTGGAAGACACGGGCATTACGCTGGGTCAGGCTTTTGCGCAGGCATTGGGCGACAAGAGAGGCATTCGCCGTTACGGCCATGCCTATGTGCCGCTCGACGAGGCGCTATCGCGCGTGGTGATTGATCTATCGGGCCGCCCGGGTCTGGAATACCACGTCGATTACACCCGTGCACGCATTGGTGAATTCGATGTCGACCTGTTCCTGGAATTTTTCCGTGGTTTTATCAATCACGCCGGAGTGACGCTGCACATCGACAACTTGCGTGGCATCAACGCGCACCACCAGGCCGAAACGATTTTCAAGGCGTTTGGCCGGGCGCTGCGCATGGCAGTAGAGCCTGATCTGCGCATGGGCGATGTGCTGCCTTCGACGAAAGGCGCTTTGTGAGCGTTGATATCGCTGTCATCGATTACGGCATGGCCAACTTGCGTTCGGTTGCCAAAGCAATCGAGCACGTTGCACCGGCAGCGAGCGTAGTGGTGACATCCGATCCATCGGTGATTGCCGAGGCCAAGCGTGTGGTGTTCCCGGGGCAGGGTGCGGCGCCCGACTGCATGCGCGAAATCGATGCGCGTGGTTTGCGCCAGGTGATCATCGATGCGGCGCATAGCAAGCCGTTCCTGGGTATCTGCATGGGTTTGCAGGTGTTGTTCGAGCATAGTGAAGAAGGCGGTGCCGATTGTTTAGGGATTCTGCCTGGCACGGTGCAGCGTTTTCCGCGTGAGGCGATGCACGATGCGGCCGGCGATAAATTGAAGGTGCCGCACATGGGCTGGAACAACGTGCATCAGGCGGGCCCCCATCCGCTGTGGGTAGGCATTGAGGAAGGCGCGCGCTTCTATTTTGTGCATAGCTATTTCGTGCAGCCAACGTCGCCTGAGGTGATTGCCGGATTTTCCCATTACCCGTTCCCGTTCACCTGTGCGGTGGCGACCAAGAATATTTTTGCTGTTCAGTTTCATCCGGAAAAAAGTGGTAATGATGGATTGACGCTGCTGGGCAATTTTGTAACCTGGAATCCAGGTGAGACTGAAACTGCCTGCGATATGACCGGCGCTGCTTGCGCCTAATTTTTCTACTGTACGACCATGCTAATCATTCCCGCAATCGACCTTAAAGACGGCCACTGTGTGCGCCTCGAGCAAGGCGAAATGGACAAGGCCACCGTGTTTTCCGAAGATCCGGCAGCCATGGCGCGCCACTGGAAAGACCTGGGCGCGCGCCGCCTGCATCTGGTCGACCTCAATGGTGCGTTTGCTGGCAAGCCGATCAACGACGAGGCGATTCGTTCCATCGTGGAAGCCGTAGGCGATGACATGCCGGTGCAATTGGGCGGCGGGATACGCGATCTCGCCACCATTGAGCGCTACCTCGACGATGGCGTGCGTTACGTCATCATCGGCACGGCTGCGGTCAAAAACCCCGGTTTCCTGCATGAGGCCTGCGACGCGTTTCCCGGTCATGTGATGGTTGGGCTGGACGCCAAGGACGGCAAGATAGCGGTTGAGGGCTGGTCCAAGATTACCGGTCACGACGTGATCGATCTGGCCAAACGCTTTGAAGGATATGGCGTGGAAGCTATTATTTACACCGATATCGGCCGTGACGGCATGCTGACCGGCGTCAATATCGAGGCCACGCAGCGGCTGGCGCAAGCCTTGTCGATTCCGGTGATTGCCAGTGGCGGCGTCACCAATCTTGATGATGTTAAAGCGCTGTCCGTTGTCGCCAAGGATGGCATCATCGGCGCGATCACCGGTCGTGCGATTTACCAGGGCACGCTCGACTTCCCTCAGGCGCAGAAACTGGCGGATGAGCTGGCCGGTGGTGTGTTCGGGGTTTGATGTGAAATCAGAGCAGCCATGTTAGCCAAACGTATCATCCCCTGCCTTGATGTCACCAACGGCCGCGTGGTCAAAGGCACCAATTTTGTCGAGTTGAAAGATGCCGGGGACCCGGTCGAAATTGCGCGGCGCTACAACGAGGAAGGCGCGGACGAATTGACCTTTCTTGATATCACCGCGTCATCCGATAATCGTGACCTGATACTCCACATCATCGAAGCAGTGGCATCGGAAGTGTTTATTCCATTGACCGTGGGCGGCGGAGTGCGCGTAGTGGCCGATATCCAGCGTCTGCTGAATGCCGGGGCGGACAAGGTCAGTATCAATACGTCTGCCGTCAATAACCCGCAACTGGTGAAAGACGCGTCTGACCGGTATGGTAACCAGTGCATCGTGGTGGCGATTGATTCAAAGCGCGTGGGCGACCACTGGGAAGTCTTTACCCACGGCGGCCGTACCGCTACCGGACTCGATGCAATCGAGTGGGCAAAAAAAATGGAAACCTTCGGTGCGGGTGAATTGCTGCTTACCTCGATGGATCGCGATGGCACCAAAAGCGGATTTGACCTGGAACTGACCCGTGCGATTTCCGATGCGGTCGATATCCCCATCATCGCCAGTGGCGGGGTGGGTAATCTTCAGCATCTGGTCGATGGCGTAAAAGAAGGTCGTGCCGATGCAGTGTTGGCGGCGAGCATTTTTCACTTCAGCGAGCACAGCATCGAGGAAGCCAAGCGTTACATGAAGCAGCATGGCATCGAGGTTCGCCTGTGAGTGACTGGCTGACGGCTGTCAAATGGGATGCGCAAGGACTGGTTCCGGCCATTGCGCAGGATACTGCCAGCGGTGAAATCCTGATGGTCGCATGGATGAACCGCGAGGCCCTGGAAGAGACCGCTCGTACTTTACGCGGGGTCTACTGGTCGCGTTCGCGCAAGAAATTGTGGCGCAAGGGTGAAGAGTCCGGCCATGTGCAGAATGTCAGCGAAATCCGCCTGGACTGCGATAACGATGTGGTCCTGTTGAAAATTGAGCAGATGGGTGGGATTGCCTGCCACACCGGACGGCGCTCCTGTTTCTTTCAGAAACTGGAAAATGGCCATTGGGTGACAACTACGCCGGTGCTGAAAAACCCGAACGAGATCTACCGTAAATGAGCGACATTCTGGACCGCCTTGCCGAAACGCTCGAAGCGCGCAAACTGGCGTCCGCCGATAGTTCCTACGTGGCAAAACTGTACGCAAAGGGCACCGACGCCATCCTGAAAAAGATCGGCGAGGAAGCAACTGAGACCGTGATGGCTGCCAAGGATGGCCAGCCCGACAAGATCATCTATGAAGTCGCCGATTTGTGGTTTCATACCTTGGTGCTGCTGGCGCACAAGGGCCTGAAACCGTCAGACGTGCTAAACGAACTGGCGCGCCGTGAAGGCTTGTCTGGTCTGGTGGAAAAGGCGAATCGACATGAGTGACTGCATCTTCTGCAAAATTGCTTCGGGCCAGTTGCCGTGCGGCAAGGTTTATGAAGACGATGATGTGCTGGCGTTTCACGACATTCATCCGTTTGCGCGGGTGCATATCCTGATCATTCCGAAGCAGCATATTGCCTCGCTGGCTGACTGCTCGCCGGAACATGAAAAACTACTCGGCAAGATGCTGCTGCTGGCGCCACGTTTGGCCAGGGAATTGGGACTCGACGCAGGCTTCAAGACGTTGATCAACACCGGACGCGGTGGCGGTCAGGAAGTCTTTCATATTCACGTACATGTATTCGGCGGGGGCGATCCCGTCCTCCGCAGCCAGGTTGATTTATAAGGAGAATGACCATGGGTAGCTTTAGCATTTGGCATTGGCTGATTGTTCTGGTGGTGGTGTTGCTGATTTTCGGTACCAAGAAACTGCGCAACGTCGGCAGCGACTTGGGCGGTGCGGTCAAGGGATTCAAGGAAGGCATGAAGGAAGATGGGCCCAAGATCAGCGACAGTGCTGATAAGGAAGGTCGCACCATCGACGTTGAGGTGAAGGACAAACACCACTCCTGAGAACACGGGCAGGAAGGCCGGGAACAACGTGATGTGCGTTTTACCTGGATTTGCCTTTGAGCCCTGTTTCCAACTATGTTCGATATCGGTTTTTCTGAACTCTTCGTCATCGGCATTGTTGCGCTGATCGTCATTGGTCCTGAACGTCTGCCTAAAGTGGCGCGTACAGCAGGCCATCTGTATGGACGTATGCAGCGCTACGTGTCGGCCGTTAAATCGGATATCAGTCAGGAAATCCAGATGGATGAACTCCGTCGTGCCGGACAGGACTTCAAGTCGTCGGTTGAGTCGGCGGTGTCAGGTGTCGAGCAGGAGGCGTCCGTGGTGGATGATTATCTACGCAGTGAGACGGACAATATCGGCAAGGCGATGTCCATGATGGACGTTGCGGAAGACAAACATTCCACCGCCGAACCGGACACGAAATTGCTTGAGATACCACCTACGCCACAGCAAAGTCTGCCGCTCGACGAGCCCGATCAGAATGCGGCTGAGCACACGCCATCTGCCGTGGTGCAACCCGCGCGTGACGGAACAGCAGGAACAACCCCATGAGTGAAGTTCCGGACTCCTTTATCTCGCATTTGATCGAAATGCGGGATCGACTGTTGCGCGCGGTGATTGCGGTGGTGGTGATTTTCATCTGCCTGTTTCCCTGGGCGCAGGATTTGTATGCGCTGCTGGCCAAGCCCTTGCTGGCTGCCTTGCCCAAGGGGGGGCAGATGATTGCGACCGAAGTGACGACGCCGTTCTTCGTGCCGATCAAGGTCACCATGATGGCCTCGTTTTTACTGGCCATGCCCTGGGTGTTTTATCAGGCCTGGGCATTTGTCGCGCCGGGTCTGTATCAGCATGAAAAACGCATTGGCGTGCCGCTGGTCGTTGCGAGCGTGATTCTCTTCCTGCTGGGGATGGCCTTTGCTTACTTCCTGGTGTTTCCGATTGTGTTCGGTTTCATCGTTGGCGTGGCGCCCGAAGGCGTGGCGGTGATGACGGATATCGGCAAGTACCTCGATTTCGTGATGACGCTGTTCATGGCGTTTGGCATCACCTTCGAAGTTCCGGTGGTGGTGGTGTTGCTGGTGAAAATGGGGATGGTTTCGATTGCCAAGCTGCGCGAGATCCGGCCTTATGTCGTCGTCGGTGCGTTTGTCATTGGCGCGATATTTACGCCGCCCGATGTGATTTCGCAGTTCATGCTCGCCGTCCCGCTGTGGATTCTGTATGAACTGGGCATCGTTGTCGCATCAATGATTACCAAGCCCAAACCTGCGGATTTGGACGATTACACACCCATGTCGGAGTCCGATATGGATGAGGAGCTTGACCGTATTGAAGCCGGCCAGTCTGAAATCAAGCCACTCGACAATAAGTAACGGCACCACAATGGCGCGCAAAATTATCGAATGCACCAATCTGGTGCAATTGAGCCAGGGTATCGAGTCATCTACCTTTTGAAAACAATTACTTAAGCATCAGGAACGCGGCTTGCTTATATTTAGCCCGCATTCAATGGGAGCTCATGTATGGAAGCGCTGAAAACAGGTAGTGACGTGTTGTTCGTGTTGCTGGGCGGCATCATGGTGTTGGCCATGCATGCCGGCTTTGCTTTTCTTGAACTGGGCACCGTGCGCAAGAAAAACCAGGTCAATGCCCTGGTCAAGATCCTGACGGATTTTTCAGTGTCGACCATTGCCTACTTCTTCATCGGCTATAGCGTGGCCTACGGCGTGAGTTTCTTTTCCAGTGCCGAAGTGCTGTCTGCCAAAAACGGCTATGACCTGGTCAAATTCTTTTTTCTGCTGACCTTTGCTGCGGCGATTCCGGCCATTGTGTCGGGCGGGATCGCTGAACGCGCACGATTCAATCCGCAATTGGCCGCGACGTTCGCGCTGGTGGGCTTGGTCTACCCCTTTTTTGAAGGCATTGTCTGGAACGGCAACTATGGTATCCAGAATTGGCTTGAGATCACTACCGGCGCTAAATTCCACGACTTTGCCGGCTCGGTAGTGGTGCATGCGGTAGGCGGCTGGATTGCCTTGCCCGCTGTGTTGCTGTTGGGCGCACGCCGTGGGCGTTATACCAAGGACGGATTGGTTTCGGCACATCCTCCATCCAATATCCCGTTTCTGGCGCTGGGAGCCTGGATTCTGACAGTGGGCTGGTTTGGTTTTAATGTGATGTCTGCACAGTTGATCGAGGCGGTGTCGGGTCTGGTTGCCGTGAATTCATTGATGGCCATGGTGGGCGGCACGCTGGCTGCTCTGGTGATTGGCCGTAACGATCCGGGCTTTATTCATAACGGCCCACTCGCGGGTCTGGTGGCAGTGTGCGCAGGCTCGGATCTGATGCATCCCCTGGGTGCGCTGGTGACCGGCGTGGTGGCAGGTGCGCTGTTCGTGTGGATGTTCATGGTGACGCAGAACCGGTGGAAAATTGACGATGTGCTCGGCGTGTGGCCGCTGCATGGCTTGTGCGGTGCCTGGGGCGGGATTGCTGCCGGGATCTTCGGCGCCAAGGCTTTGGGCGGGATCGGTGGCGTCAGCCTGGTTGCGCAGGTGATCGGCACGCTGGGCGGCGTGACGGTAGCTGTGATTGGCAGTGTGGTTGTGTACGGTGTATTGAAGCAGTTTGTGGGACTGCGTCTGGATGCAGAAGCTGAATTCAATGGCGCCGATCTCAGCATACACAAAGTATCGGCTACGGCTGAGCGCGAGACCAACTGGTAGCCAGTTCAGTTTTTCTGTTTGTTCTCGAGTTGCCGCAGATAGCGGCGACGTTCGAGGTGTAGCAGTTCGAGCTGCCGGTCAATCTGCACGACATCGGGATGGCGGTCGGTGTAATCGAGTAGCAGTTCGGTACGCTTGATGCGTAATTCGACGCGCTTGCGGTCAAGGCCTGCGAGATACGCATCTGGCTTGATAGATGTGGTCTGAGGCGTGACTTTGGCGGGTGTATCAGTAGCAGCTTTAATTGGAGCTGCTACTGATACAGGGCTGCGGACTGCCGGTTGTATCTGGACAGGTACAACGTTTTGAGGCTTGTCTGGAAAATGCTTGATGACAAAAAATCCTGCCCCTATCAACAGCAGTACGGCCAAGGACGTGCCGAATGTCCGGGTGGGTGACAAACGTGTTGAGTGATTGGGTGGAGTGGGTGTTGGCGTAAGGGGTGTGGCATGTGCAAGCGTGTGCAGGTCATCCAGAAGTGCGCGGGCATCGGGCCGGGCAGCAGGATTTTTTTGAAGCATGCGTGCCAGTAGATTGCACAGTCCGTCAGAAAGCCCTGAACGCAGGGAAGCAGCAGGCACGGGCACCTCATTGATCACGCGATACAGAATGGTGGGCAGGCTGTCCCCGTCGAACGCATATTGGGCGGTGATCATTTCATAAAGCACCGCGCCGAGCGAAAAAATATCCGAACGTCCATCGATCTCGCGGCCCATTGCCTGTTCGGGCGACATGTAGCGCGGCGAGCCCAACATTTGCCCGGCGTGCGTATGGTCGCTGTTGCTGAGATGGGCAATGCCGAAATCGGTGAGTTTGATTCGTCCATGCTGGCCCGTGACGACCACATTGGCAGGTTTGATATCGCGATGGATGACCCCGTGTTCGTGTGCGAACGCAAGTGCCTCAGCCATCTGTGTGATCGTGTCGATCACCAGGTCGATCGGCATGGGGCCCTTGTCCATGAGCTTGCGCAGGGTCGCACCAGGCAGATATTCCATGGCGATGTAGGCGAGTTCGTCAGATTCGCCCACGTCATAAATGGTCACGATATTCGGGTGCGATAAACGGCCGGCACTTTGCGCTTCACGCAGAAAGCGCGATTCGGTGTCTGCGCTTTCCTGCTGGAGTTGGGCAATCTGAACGGTTTTGATGGCAACGGTTCGTTCGATCAACGGGTCGCGTGCACGATAGACCGTACCCATCGCACCATGGCCAATTTCATCGAGAACTTCGTAACGGCCGATTTTCATGACAACCTGGATATCAGGTTTGGCATTCGATAATCTGGCCACGCACAGCGTGGCTGTCCGCCCCCATCAAATACAGATACCACGGCATCAGATCATTGATGCTGGGCACGCTTTCCGGTGAAAGCCCGGGATGGGTACGCGAGCGCAAGGTGGTGGCCACCTGGCCGGGTATCAGCGTGTTGAAGCGCATGTTTTCGTTCGTGCTGAATTCGTCGGCCCAGATGCGGGTGAGCGTTTCCAGTCCGGATTTGGCTACGGCATACCCCCCCCAATACGCCGCGGGCTGATGGCCGTGGGTTTCTCCGGTGAACACCACCGAGGCGTCTGGCGCTTGTTTGAGTAGTGGCAGACAGGCACGGGTGAGTGCAAAAGGGGCTATCAGGTTGACCCGCATCAGCGTCTGCCATTGATCGAGCGTTTGCAGTTCCAGTGGCGTCAGGTTGTAAAACTGGTGGGCGCTGTGCAACACCCCGTCGAGCCGCTTCAGGTGATGCGCAATGGTGCCTGCCAGGGTTTCCAGGCTGCGATCGTCGGCGGCAGCCAGGTCGTAGGGAAACATGGCCGGTTCCGGGCCGCCAGCGGCCACGATTTCATCGTAAACGGCTTCCAATTTTGTTGCATCGCGTGCGAGCAGGGCAACCGTGGCACCGTGGCGCGCGTATGCCAGACTGACAGCGCGGCCGAGGCCTGAACTGGCACCGGTAACGAGGATGACACGGCCTTCGAGGAGGTCAGGGCGGGGGAGATAGTCTTTCATAGCTGTTGAAGTAATGCGCCGGCCGATTGTACTCCGCTCTGCGTTGCACTTTCGAGTGTGGCGGGGTAGAGGCCGGCGGTGTAATCGCCGGCCAGAAAAATGCGCGGATGCGCGGTGTGGACGGGGGGGCGTGCCATGCCGGGTACGCAGGCATAGGTCGCCAGTTTCTCGACAATGCTTTTACGCCAGCGTGGGGCGCCAGGTTGGGCGATTCTTTTTAATTGAGCTTCGGCCGAGTCCAGCCAGTCCGCGGGCAAATTGTCTGCGGCGCTGGCAACAAAGGCCATCAGTCCAGCCTGTCCATGGCTTTGGCCGCGGTCGAATACAAACTGAGCGGGGCCATCGGCCAGGGCAAACAGCGGCTTGTCGAGTTGGAGATCCGCGCCATATTGCACGTAGCCTGTGGCAATGGGCTGGTACTGATAGCGGGCCACATCGCGGCCGATGGCTTCGAGTTCGGGGACCTGTGCCGCCAGCACGGGTAGATGTTGCGGTGCGACCGCAATGATGACGTGGCTGTAGTGATTTGCATCGTCGCGTGTGGTCAGCGTGACGGCATCCGCTCTGGCATCGAGCGCGGTCACACGGCTCGACAGGCGCATTTCGCCGCCAAGCTCGATCAGGCGCGCGGCAGCAGGGGCGGGAAACAGTGCGGTCAGGTCCTGGCGTGGCAGCAGGAGATCACTGTGATGTGTGCGTCCGCCAAAGGCTGCACGGATGACATCACGGAACACGGCGGCGCTGGCTGTTTCCGGAGGGGTGTTGAGTGCAGAGATACACAGTGGGTGCCACAACAGGCGGTTGAGCTTTACTGGCTGTGTCTGGGTAAATTGGCTGACTGTTTGTTGACCTGGCGAGCGGGTGTCATGCAGCAGTGTGTGGGCCCAGCGAGTGGCGGCCAGCTTTTCGCGCCAGTTCAGTCCTTGAGCCCCCAGCAGTCCGGCAAGCAAATGTAGCGGGGCAGGCAGTCGTGGACAGGCCAGGCTGAAATCCGGTGGCTGATTGAGTGTGAGTGGGAGACGCCACACGCCCCTTTGTGTTGCAGAGGGATGCAGACGATCAATCAGCTGGAGAGTTTGCTCGTAAGCGCCAAGCAGAATGTGCTGGCCATTGTCGAGTGAATGGCCATCAAGTTCGACCGCCCGCGCTCGCCCGCCCAAAGTGCGACTGGCTTCATGGAGCGTGACCCTGACACCCGCCTCGGCCAGCGTCAGTGCGGCGGCGCAACCGGCCCAGCCCCCTCCGATTACGGCGACACCGGGCTTGTTCAAACCAGCCGTCACGGAAACAGCCAGGTTTTGCTCGCAAGCCATAGCTTGCGCAAGGGGGTGAGTGCCACGCGTGCACGCAGCACGGGGAAGTGACTGCGCTGGATTTCATCCAGCAATGTACGGTAAATCGAAGCCATCACCAGCCCGGGGCGTTGACTGCGTCGTGCGCTAGCAGGCAATGCGGCAAGTGCGCGGTCGTAGCAGGCGCTGGCGCGGTCAAACTGGTACTGCATCAATGCCTGAAATTCGGGCGTATCCACGGCGTTGAGAATGTCAGCCTCGCGCACGTTGAACTGGGCCAGCTCATCCTGCGGCAGGTAAATGCGCCCACGCCGTGCGTCCTCGCCTACGTCGCGGATAATATTGGTGAGCTGGAAGGCAAGGCCGAGTTCGTGGGCGTAGCGGCGGATTGCGCGGTCGTCCTCGTTGCGCTCGCCGCCAAAGATGGCTGCAGCGATTTCACCCACCACGCCCGCTACGCGATAGCAATACAGGTTGAGCGATTTGAAATCGGGGTAACGCAGATCACCCAGATCCATTGCCATGCCGTCGATGATTTCCAGCAACAGGGCAGGGGGCGCATTGCGGCCTTGAGGGGTATCAAGCAGTGCACGGGTTGCCGGGTGTTCAGGTGCGCCTGTCGCAAACCGGGCGATTTCCTCGCGCCACCAATCAAGTTTGGCCTCGGCAATCTGGCGGTCGTTGCATTCATCTACTACGTCGTCGAGTTCACGGCACAGTACATAAAACGCCGTGATCGCGCGACGCATGTCCTGCGGCAGAAAGACGAAACTGTAATAAAAGCTGGAACCGCTGGCGGCAGCGCGATCCTGGCAATATTGATGAGCGTCCATGGTTATAAGAGCCCTCGCCCAAGCATGCTTATCCAGTCTTTTTTGGTGAGCACCGGGCGGTTGTGGAACACACAGCCGGGGTCGGTGTGCAACTTGTGCAGGATGGTTTCACCGCCGAGGATGGTGATGCGCAGTTCCAGCCCGATGCGCCCTTTGAGTTGCCGACCGAGTGGCGCGCCAGCCTGCAGCAGCTTGCGGGTACGTTCAATCTGTTTTTGCATCATGGTGTGCCACATGCCGCGCGTGTCGCCCTGGGCGATCTGGGTTTCGCTGACGTGGTTGGCCGCCAGCTCATCCTGTGGCAGGTAGACACGGTCTTTCTGGTAATCAACAGCGATATCCTGCAAGAAATTGATGAGCTGCAGGCTGCTGCAGATGGCATCTGAATACGCCAGGTGCCGCGGATCATGGTCGCCGTATAAATGCATCATCAAGCGCCCCACCGGGTTGGCCGAGCGGCGACAGTAATCCATGACTTCGCCAAAGTCAGCATAGCGGGTTTTTTCCACGTCCTGGGCGAAGGCCGACAGCAGGTCGCGAAACGGGGCGAGCGGGATGGAGTGGGTGCGTATGGCTTCGGCTAGCGGGCCGAACACGGGATCGTCCGGTGAGTCACCGTTTTCGATGCGTTCCAGTTGGGCGCGATATGCGTCCAGCAGAGCCAAACGTTCAGCGGGAAGTCCATCGCCTTCGTCGGCAATATCGTCCGCGCTGCGTGCAAAATGGTAAATAGCTTCTACCGGTCGGCGTAGCCGTTTTGGCAGTAACCAGGACGCAACAGGGAAGTTTTCGTAGTGTTCGACCGGCACCGGCAACAAAAAAACGGAATGGGAATAATGACTTAGGGTGGATGCCGGGTCGGGTTAGGTGACAGCATCGCATTGATTATATTACACTTATTGGTCGCAGGTTTTACGGTCAAGCCGCGAGAGTGGCGGAATTGGTAGACGCACTGGATTTAGGTTCCAGCGCCGCA